>JAIBDT010000082.1 GCA_024686085.1 Loktanella sp. | reverse complement strand
TGGGCTGATTGAGCGCGGCGATCCCGTGCGCGGTAAGGTCGGCAAGCCTTCAGTGCCCATGCGGCTTGCCGCGAATGGTGCCTTTGCCTTTGGTGTTAAGATCGGTCGTCGGTCTGCAGACCTGATGCTTATGGATTTTCGGGGAGGCACGAAGGGCCAGCTTAAGTTCACCTATGATTTCCCAGTCACCCAAGACGTGCTCGAATTTCTCGCCGCTGGCCTTGCACAGTTAAGTGCGGACCTGTCCGAGGATGAGAGGGCGCGCATCTGCGGGATCGGCGTTGCGGCCCCGTTCGAGTTGTGGAATTGGGAAGTGCCCAAGAATGCACCACCCAGTTCATTTATGTCGTGGAAAGATGTGGATGTGGCAGCAGAGATCGCCAAATTCAGCGATCTGCCCGTCGTTCTTATGAATGATGCCACCGCCGCCTGTCAGGCTGAACATACCTACGGTCGCGGTAAAGAGTTTCAAGACTACGCTTACTTTTACATCGGGGCCTTTATCGGCGGCGGCGTTGTGCTGAACAACTCGGTCTATATCGGGCGGCAAGGTAATGCAGGCGCGCTGGGCTCCCTGCGCAGCATCAGTCCCATTGGCGAGAGTATGCAGCTTGTCGATATGGCGTCGATCCACCAGTTAGAGGCGCGCCTGCGCGAAGTTGATATCGACACGCGCCAGCTGTGGGACGATCCGACAAGCTGGACCAAACTTTCGCGTTACGTCGAGCCGTGGCTCTTACAAACAGCGCAGGAATTGGCCAAGGCCAGCTTGTCAATTTGCTCGGTCATTGACTTTGAAGCGATCCTCATCGACGGCTCATTCCCCGCCAGCCTGCGCGAAGACCTCGTCAACCGCGTCCGCCGCTATGTCGCCACCCAAGACACACGCGGCCTTATCCCACCCAAAATCGAAACCGGCAGCATCGGCGGAAATGCCCGCGCCCAAGGGGCCGCCTGCGAGCCAATTCGCGCGCAGTTTTTTCTAAATGCAAATGTTGGACAAGGCGTTTTGTAAGTGAAGATCAAAGGATCGCGAGCAAATCCGCCTTCCAATCGTCGCCGTTTGCAAAATATGCGGCGATTTAGAAGCCGGCCTTGGTGTCGTGCGTTTCCAAGGCCGCCTTTGGGGCAATAGCGCCTCAAGCCTTGTTCATCGCCCTCAGACCCCATAAATCAGAGGGACCCACGAAAAGGATGCCCTATGCCCGCGCTGAACCAAGCTGCACTAGATTTTCTGCTGACCCGCAGGTCCCGCCCTGCCAAAACGCTGACCGTCCCTGTCCCTGACCGTGATGCGTTAGATGTGATCCTGACGGCCGCCGCCCGCACCCCTGATCATGGCAAGCTGGAACCGTGGCGCTTTATCGTGCTCGAAAAGCCCGCGCTGACCCGTTTGGCCGCTGATGTGGCAGAGCGTGGTGCGGCGCTTGGGATGCACATGGACAGTATTGCCAAAGCGGTATCCCAGTTCGCCAATGCCGATTTGGCTGTGGTTGTGGTCAGTAGCCCCAAACCGTCTGAAAAGGTTCCTGCGATTGAGCAGGTTTATTCTGCGGGTGCTGTGTGTCTGGCTATGGTCAATGCAGCGCTGGCGGCAGGCTGGGGGGCTAATTGGCTGTCCGGTTGGGCGAGCCATGACCGCCCCTTTGTCGAGGCCTCTTTGGGTCTAACCGCAGATGAGGCCGTTGCTGGCCTGATCCATTTGGGCACCGAAACCAACGCCCCGCCAGAGCGTCCCCGCCCTGATCTGGCCGCCATAACAACGTGGATGAGCCAGTGATCCTGACATCGTTTTTCAAAGCCCTGTCGCAACTGCCTGACCCGCGTTTTCGCCGTGTGTTGATGTTGGGCATCGGCCTGACTGTGGCATTGCTGTTTGGCGCCTATGCCGGTGTTTTGTGGCTGGTGCAGACTGTAACCGCTGATGGCATCAGTCTGCCATGGATTGGTGAGGTCGCTTGGCTGGGTGATCTGCTAAGTTGGGGGTCGGTCGGCTTGATGATCGTGCTGTCGGTGTTCTTGATGGTCCCTGTCGCATCAGCGATCACATCACTATTCTTGGACGATGTCGCCCAAGCGGTTGAGGACGTGCATTACCCGCACTTGCCCCAAGTGCCGCGCGGCGATTTCTGGGAAGGCTTGCGCGATACGGTCAATTTCTTGGGTGTTTTGATCGGCGCGAATATCGTGGCGTTTGTGCTGTATGCAATGTTACCGTTTCTGTCCGTGCCGATCTTCTTCGCGCTCAACGGGTATCTTTTGGGTGCTGAGTATTTTCAGCTGGCAGCTATGCGCCGCATTGGCCGCGCCGAGGCCAAGATATTACGGAAGAAGCATAGCGGTAAGGTCTGGATCGCGGGCTGCCTGATGGCCCTGCCCTTGTCGATCCCGCTGGTCAATCTGGTGATCCCGATCTTAGGTGCTGCGACATTCACCCATCTGTTTCATCGGTTATACTTACCTCTGGGGTCGACATCCGTTCAAACCAGTCCAGATCGCGCACGGTAATCCAGCCCGACAAGATGACCCCCGCGATCACCGCCCAAAGCCCGATCGCCCAAAGGGTAGTGACTTGCGCCTTACGTTTGATGTTCACA
Organism: Loktanella sp.; assembly: GCA_024686085.1. GTDB lineage: Bacteria > Pseudomonadota > Alphaproteobacteria > Rhodobacterales > Rhodobacteraceae > Yoonia. Next base: position 6,380 of record JAIBDT010000082.1, on the reverse strand, counting down.
TTGGCGGGGGCTGATCCATGCGTGCCGGGAACGACCTCGCCCGCCTCTGTCTGGGTTTGCATGCCCAGTGGCAGAACAACCAAAAACACTATGAACCAAATCACGGCAAACAAAACGATAGCAGAGGTGATGCCCATAATCAGGGTGTCCTTTCAGGTGGTGACGTGCGCTTAGACTTGTTCTAGCTCGACCAAGCAGCCGTTAAAGTCCTTGGGATGCAAAAACAGCACGGGCTTGCCGTGTGCGCCGATTTTCGGCTCGCCTGTACCCAAAACCCGCGCGCCTTCTTTCAACAGATGATCGCGGGCCGCGATGATGTCGTCGACCTCGTAACAGATGTGGTGAATGCCCCCCGACGGGTTCTTTTCCAAAAAGCCGTTGATCGGGGAGTTTTCGCCCAGCGGATAGAGCAGTTCGATTTTCGTGTTCGGTAGCGTGATGAAAACCACTGTCACACCGTGGTCAGGTTCGTCTTGTGCGGGCCCGACATCCGCCCCAAGGGTGTTGCGGTATTGTGCGCTTGCGGCCTCGAGGTCGGGGACGGCGATTGCTACGTGATTAAGACGACCGATCATGGATTTTTCTCCGATTTACTGGGTTGGCGCAGTTATGTCGTGCAATCGAGGGCCGTGCAACTGTGACACTTTAACGGGTCGGTAACCAAAGACTGCTTGGATAGGTCAACTGAACCGAATCTAGGGAGAATACGACATGGACGACCTTGACGACTTCATGACATTGCGCCCGCCGACGGCCCGCCGACCGCTTTTTGGCCTGACTGTTCTGGTGGTCGAAGACAGCCGCTTCGCCTGCGAGGCGGTCCGATTGCTGTGCCTGCGTTCGGGTGCACGTATTCGGCGTGCTGACAGTTTGGAACATGCCCAAAAGCATTTGAATGTCTATCGCCCTGCAGTTTTGATTGTGGATGTCGGCCTGCCCGACGGGTCGGGGTTGGCGCTGATTGAAAGCTGTGCAAAGGCCCATCCGCGCATTGATGTGATCTTGGGCACAAGCGGTGATGAGGATATGCACGGCCCTGTGATGACGGCTGGTGCAAACGGGTTTATGGCCAAGCCAATCGCCAGTCTAAGTACATTTCAATCATCGATTTTGATGCATCTGCCGCCAGATCGCCAACCGACAGGTCCGCGTCTGGTGTCGGATGAAATCGTGCATCCCGATATCCTAGCCTATCATGACGATCTAAGCCATGTCGCCAACGTGATCGAAACCGGACATGGCACTGAATCTGTGGGCTACGTCACCCAGTTTTTGCGCGGTGTTGCGCGGTCAGTCGATGATAGCGATCTTGACGATGCTGCGGCCGCCCTTGCCCGCAAGTTTGCCGATGGCCAATCCACGGCGGCGGACCTGACGGCGTTGGGTGCGATGGTGCATGAACGGTTGAACAGCGCGGACGCGATTTAAGCAACGATCCCCGGATTTGAGCCCATGTCGAGACCGGGAAAAATGGACCCTTCAATTGCCCGCCGGTTGACACCTATCAGGTCGTGCATCACCCACGCGGGATAGGCGCGCACATCGCGGGTCGGCATCAGATCTCGTCGGTTATAAAGGTCAGCCTCTGCCAAGCCCGGCCAGTCGCCCAGTATCCGCCCACCATTCAGCGCCCCACCTGCAAAGACCATGGCCCCACCTGTCCCGTGGTCAGTCCCTTTGGTTCCATTTTCCCGAGCGGTGCGTCCAAATTCGGTCAAGCACAGCACGGCGGTCTTTTCCCAAACCGGTCCAAGACCTGAGCGCAACGTCAGGATCGTGTCACCAAGATTGCGCAAAGCCCTTTGCAGCCCTACTTTTTGATTTAGATGCGTATCCCAGCCATTAATCGAAAAACTGGCAATACGTGTGTCGCCGCGCAGCCGCGCCGCTGCAAACTGCGCAAGTCGCACGTGTTCCCCCCCCTGCGTTGACCTTGGCCATCATCGGGTTGGCCATCATCATGTCGGCGTCCTCGGCGTCATCATCGGCAGTCATCGCAATGGTTTGGGCGATCTCGATTGCCTCTGCAGAGGCGGTGTGAAACAGCGGATCGGCTTCTTGCACCAAGGCTATCAGGCGCTGGGCTTGGGGCGAAAGTGTCAGGTCCGCCTCAGGTGACCAGCGTGCGGCGGGCGCGTCGCCCGATAGCAACAACTGCTGCTCGCGCCCGATGGCAAAGGCGGTTTGCCCTTCGACGTTTGGCAAAACTTGCAGCATCCGGTTGAGCCAGCCGTCATTGCCCGCCCCCTCAATGCCAGGTTTGCCCGCCTCTAGAATGTCCTGTCCGTCAAAGTGGCTGCGTTTGTCGCGGTAGGGTGTCGAGACCGCGTGCGCTGCCCCAATATGTCCTGCATCCCACAGTGGTCGCAAACGCGACAAAGCGGGGTGCATCCCAAAAAATCCTGTGAGATCAATGGTTCCTTGCCGTAAGCTGGGCCGTAGTCCAGCGTAATCGGGATCACCAACGGGTCGGAACGCGTCCAGCCCGTCCATCCCCCCGCGCAGGATAATCACGATCAAGCGCGTGTCCCATGGCGCAGAGGCGAAGGCCACAGGCGTGATCAACGGGCTGGCCGCGGCGGAACATCCGATGGCCGCCATGCGTGTCAAAAACTTGCGACGGTCCATATGCTAACTCCTGTGAAACGTAGGTGCGGATAGGATGACGCCGATACCTTCAGCACGGGATTCTGCGGCGCTGGCCGCGAAAATCACATCTTGAGTGGCAAGGTCACCAAGCGCGGTGATTACTAAATCTCGCGGGTCGGGCAGTTTGCCCGACAAAAGTACAGTTGGCGCGGTCATCGCCCAACTGATCCGCTCTGCCATGCCTTGCGGATTGACCCAGTCGGCTCCGTCATCGGGCCAGCCGTCGGGTCCAATCGGGTTTTGCCATGGCTGCCCCATAACCCGCAGCGGTCCGATGATTTGCTCGCGGGTGCTACGCCCGCTGGCGTTTGCGACGTCGCCCCCCGTGACCCCAAGTGCGCGCATCGCCGAGGTCATAAACCGTTGCGGTGACTTGATCTGCTGTAAAGATCGTCCCCAAGCCGTATCATGGTCGAGCATCGCGCCATAAACTGCGGGCAACCATCCTTCGGTTTGGATAAACACATCAGTCATTGCCGCGACCAGCCCCGCGTCGGGGTTTTGTCCAAGAAAATAGATCGCAATTTTTTCGCTGATGTGCGCTGCGGTTTGCGGATGTCGCGCCAATGCGTCGATCGCATTGAAGATATTATCGACCCCGTCAGCCGCATCATAAGTCACGCCGAGAACTGTCTCAGCCCCTGGTTCGGCAAAGCGTTTATTATAGAAGAATCCACGCTGCGGTTGGTAGGTCAGCCCCGTCAAAAGCTCGGCCAGTTCGCGCACATCGGTTTGGCTATAGGGTCCACCGACCCCCAAGGTGTGCAATTCGAGCAATTCACGGGCAAAGTTTTCGTTCAACCCCCGCCCTTGGTTGACCCCAACGACGCTATTTGCACCAATAGACTTAAACTGTTCAAGATAGACCAGCATCGCAGGATGTGTCGTCACAGACCGCAGCATGTCCCCGAACGACCCCGCGATATGGGGCGTGATGGCTTCTTCGATATAGCCCGTGATCGTGTGTCGTTGTGGTGTGTTGCGTGCTTTTACGGTGAAATGGTCCGCCCAAAAGCTGCCAAGTCGCGCTGCAAACCCGATCTGCGCACCCACACTGCGCGCTAGTGTAGCCCGCAGGCTTTGGTTGTAAACGACATTACCCGCTTTTCTGATATCGCGAAACTCTTCCGCCCTTGCGTCCGCCTCTGGCGTACCCCGTGCCGCTCGGCTTTCGCGTGCTGCAATCTGAAACTGTTTAATTGTCGGCAGGATTTCTGAAAAGCGCTGGATCTCGAATTGCGGCGTAGCGTCCAGTTCGTCCAGTAGCCCGTCAATGCCCGTGGGCCGAGAGAAAAGTGGCGACAACCCTGTCCCAAAACGGACAGCGGCGATGGTCGGGTCAAATGTCATGGGTCTGTCCTACGCGTCTCATGCCCTCAATATAGATGAGGCCATGAGAATTGCGCGTAAAATCGTGCGCTTGGGCAGCTATTTGCCCAAAGCTTTAACCTTTTGTTGGGGGGATCGCGCGCAGGTGCAATTCGCGCATCTGCTCGTTTGTAGGCAAGCTGGGCGCATCCATCATCACGTCTTCGGCGCGTTGGTTCATTGGGAACATGATCACGTCACGCAGGTTGTTTGCGTCAGCGAGCAACATCACGATCCGGTCGATCCCAGCCGCACAGCCACCGTGGGGTGGTGCGCCGTATTGGAATGCGTTGACCATGCCGCCAAAGCGGCTTTGCACTTCGTCCGCGCCGTAACCTGCGATCTCGAATGCTTTGAACATGATCTCGGGGCGGTGGTTTCGGATCGCCCCTGACACCAGTTCGTAGCCGTTACATGCAAGGTCATACTGGAACCCAAGCACGTCTTCTGGATTGCCTTCCAAGGCCTCCATCCCACCTTGTGGCATCGAGAACGGGTTGTGTTCAAAGTCGATGTCGCCTGTTTCTTCGTCGCGCTCGTAGATCGGGAAATCAACGATCCAAGCGAATGCAAAGCGGTTCATATCGGTCAGGCCGAGTTCTTCGCCGATCACGTTACGGGCTTTGCCAGCAACGGTTTCAAACGATTTTGGCTTGCCGCCAAGGAAGAACGCCGCGTCGCCAAGGCCGAGGCCAAGTTGTTGACGGATTGCTTCGGTGCGCTCTGGGCCGATATTTTTGGCCAGGGGTCCAGCGGCTTCCATGCCACCTTCGACTTCGCCAGATTTCATCTTAGCTTGGGCTTCTTTCACGGTGATGCCCAGATCTTGGGCGACCGCGTCTGCTGTTTTTTCACGCCAGAAGATGTAGCCCATGCCGGGCAGCCCTTCTTTTTGCGCAAACACGTTCATGCGGTCACAGAATTTGCGCCCGCCGCCTGTTGGCGCTGGAATGGCGCGGACTTCGGTGCCGTCTTGTTCGAGAAGTTTCGCGAAGATCGCGAAGCCTGAATCTTTGAAGTGTTCGGAGACCACCTGCATTTTGATGGGGTTGCGCAGGTCTGGTTTGTCGGACCCATACCAAAGAGCTGCGTCGCGGTAGCTGATTTGCTCCCATGTTTGGTCGACTGCGCGGCCTTTGCCAAATTCCTCGAAAATGCCTGTGATGACGGGCTGGATCGTGTCGAAAACGTCCTGCTGTTCGACAAAGGACATTTCCAAATCGAGTTGGTAAAAGTCGGTGGGCGAGCGGTCAGCGCGCGGGTCTTCGTCGCGGAAGCAAGGTGCGATCTGGAAGTATTTGTCGTAGCCCGACACCATGATCAGCTGTTTGAACTGCTGTGGTGCTTGTGGCAGCGCGTAGAATTTGCCCGGGTGCAGGCGGGATGGCACGAGGAAGTCGCGTGCGCCTTCGGGCGACGATGCCGTGATGATCGGTGTCTGGAATTCGCGGAAACCTTTGTCCCACATGCGCTTGCGCATCGAGGACACAACGTCAGAGCGCAGTTTCATGTTGTCTTGCATCGCTTCGCGGCGCAGGTCGAGATAGCGGTATTTCAGGCGGGTGTCTTCGGGGTATTCTTGGTCGCCGAACACTTGCAGTGGCAGTTCTTTGGCCGCGCCTAGCACTTCGATCGCGCGCACAAAGACTTCGACTTCGCCTGTTGGGATTTTGCTGTTTACGAGGTCTGCATCGCGTGCCTTCACCTCGCCGTCGATCCGGATGCACCATTCGGCGCGCACTTTCTCGACGTCTTTGAATGCTGCCGAATCTGGGTCGCAAAGCACTTGGGTGATCCCGTAGTGGTCGCGCAGGTCGATAAACAAAATGCCGCCGTGATCGCGCACGCGATTTACCCAGCCAGAAAGGCGAACTGTCTCTCCGACATTGGCGGCAGTTAGGTCGGCGCAGGTGTGGGAACGATATGCGTGCATTATAGCAGTCCTCAAAGGGTAAAACGGTCGCCCCGATACACCCCTTCAGACCGATAAAGTCAAGTAATCTGGCGCTATAGTTTCCCCAGAGCCGAAATATGCCCGCTGGTGGTGTTAGTTTTCGTCGAAAATCCACCTATGCCGCTTGCACCTGACGCCCCCATCCCTATAACGCAGGACAATTTGCACGCACACAGATAAGGGGCCCTGCTATGCCAAAACGTGATGATATCAAATCGATCATGATTATCGGTGCGGGTCCTATTATTATCGGGCAAGCCTGCGAATTCGACTACTCTGGGGCACAGGCCTGCAAGGCGCTGCGCGAAGAAGGGTATCGCGTCATTCTGGTCAACTCGAACCCTGCGACGATCATGACCGATCCCGGCCTTGCCGATGCCACCTATATCGAGCCGATCACCCCCGAAGT
>JAIBDT010000059.1 GCA_024686085.1 Loktanella sp. | reverse complement strand
TTTTTAAGACCCTTACCGCTTCGCTGGGTCTTAAAAATGAGAGGGAAGATTATAGTACATTACGCTAAAGCGGACCGGCTGGAAGCCGGTGGCTTTAATCCCGTTTGTGGAAAGTAAAGTATATAGGCCCCGAAAAAATGGCTATCACTCTGCCGCCTCTGGGCTTATGGGACCGGTTTCAAGGCCGGATCTACAGCGCACATGAATACATCGCAAAACCATCACCTGACATGTTGCTCAAGGCATGTGCGCAGGCCGGCGTCAGTGTGGATCAAGCTGTTATGATCGACGACAGCACGACAGGGTGCCGGTCAGCAAAAGCGGCAAATATGCGGTGCTTTGGTTTTGACGAACACGGCGATGGCGCACATCTAGCAGAAGTCGGGGCAACCCCCGTTCGCCACATTGATGAAATTGCAAAAGCACTGGGGCTTTAGCTATAGGTTGGATGGAACTTGCCAGTTGGGGACAGTGTGAAGATTTCGCATCCGTCAGCCGTAATCCCAATAGAGTGCTCGAACTGCGCTGACAAAGACTTATCGCGAGTTACAGCGGTCCAATCGTCTGCCAAAACTTTGGTTTCCGGGCGTCCAATGTTGATCATAGGCTCAATGGTAAAAAACATACCCTCTTCAAGCGTGGCTTCGGTGCCAGGACGGCCATAGTGCAAAACATTCGGCGGCGCATGAAACACACGCCCCAAACCATGACCACAAAAATCGCGAACGACAGACATTCGCTGGCTTTCGGCATAAACTTGGATGGCATGACCGATATCACCAAACGTATTGCCTGGCTTTGCCGCTTCGATCCCCTTCATCAAGGCATCGTGAGTGACTTGGATCAGGCGCTCTGCTTTACGACCCAATTTGCCCGCAACATACATGCGGCTGGTGTCACCGAACCAACCGTCGACAATAACCGTAACGTCGATGTTTAGTATATCGCCATCTTTCAGAGTTTTATCACCTGGAATACCGTGGCAAACGACATGATTCACCGAGATACAGCTGGCGTGTTGATAGCCTTTGTAACCAATCGTAGCCGATACTGCATCAGCATCGAGAACCATTTGTGTGATAAGACGATCAATTTCGGCGGTAGTTTGGCCTACGAAAACATGAGCGGCAATATCGTCAAGAATCTGCGCGGCCAAACGGCCTGCACCATGCATGCCCGAAAAATCATCCGCTTCATAAATACGGATTCCATCTTTGGTCAAACGGCCTTTATGCGTAATCACGGTCACATTCCCTTTATACTTCACCGCGACATAAGCCTAAACAGTTGCAAAAACCAGATGCAACTCTTTGGTTTTTTCGGAGCCTAAATATGCCTGCCAGCGGCACCTTGAAACGGGATCGTTTGCCGGATGGTCACACCCGTTGGATTGATAGCGCAATCAAATGCCAATACCTGCACGCCAACTTTTGCTGCGCGTTCAAACGCCTGCGCATAGGCAACGTCGATGTCCGCGGCTAAGGTCAGAGCCGCGCAATCGGTCCGTTGCACCAAGTATAACATCACAGCGCGGCCTCCGTCGGCTACAACTTGCGCCAATGCATCTAAGTGTTTGGTACCTCTCACAGTCACGCTGTCGGGAAATTCTGCAATCCCTTTTTGTCGCGACAGTGTGACACTTTTCACCTCAACATATGTATCCGGTCCGCCTCCACTAAGCAAAAAATCAACGCGGCTATTTTGCGCATATTTCACTTCCGGACGCACCAGATCATAGGCGGGCAACCCTGCCACTTCGTGCGCAATCAACGCCGCTTTCAGGGCCCTATTCGGCACCGACGTATCGATCCCCGTAAAGTGTCCGTTTTCGTGGTCAACCAAGCGCCAACCGTATTTCAGCTTTTTCTTCGGATCCTCATTTGGCTCCAGCCAGATTTTCGTACCCACATCGGCCAAACCCATCATTGATCCGGGGTTTGGACAATGTGCGATTGCTTCTGCCCCGTCAGCCAAGCGGACATCTGCAAGGAACCGCTTGTAGCGGCGGATCAATCGTGCGGGGATAAGGGGCGTGGCAAATTCCATGTCACGATCTATAACAAATCAAACCCAACAGGAGAACCGCTATGAATAACCCTACAGCCGCGATGCTTGTTATCGGCGACGAAATCCTTTCGGGGCGAACGCGCGATGCCAATATGTATCACCTTGCGGGTCAATTAACATCAGCTGGCATTGATCTGAAAGAAGTACGTGTCGTTTCAGACGATGCGCCCGCCATTGTTGCAGCCGTCAAAGCACTCAGCGCGACCTACACCCATGTTTTCACCAGTGGCGGCATTGGGCCTACACATGATGATATTACCGCTGATTGCATTGCAGAGGCCTTTGGAGTGTCGATTGACGTGCGTGCCGATGCGGCAGGGTTGCTGTCTGCCCATTACGCAAGTTCTGGAAAAGAGTTCAACGCTGCACGCCAACGCATGGCGCGCATTCCCGATGGGGCGATGTTGATCGACAACCCAGTCAGCGTGGCGCCGGGCTTTACGATGGGGAACGTGCACGTCATGGCCGGCGTGCCTTCGGTTTTCACTGCGATGGTTGCATCACTCCTGCCAACCCTGACAGGTGGAGCACCTTTGCTTTCACGCAGCCTTCGTGTTGAACGCGGCGAAGGCGATATCGCGGGGCCTTTGGGTGATTTCGCGGCGCGTTACCCCACCCTTTCTGTTGGATCCTACCCTTTCCAAGACAACGGTATGTATGGCGCAAACCTAGTGGTGCGCGGTCAGGATGCAGGAACTCTCGATGAAGCGATGGTTGATTTAGGCGCGATTTTCCATGGCTAATCTTCCATCGGTACAGACTCTTTACGCGGTCATTGACGATACTTGGCCGGCGGCAGACAGTTTTGATTGCGGTCCATTCCTATTGCGCATGGGTCAAGGAGGAGGTAGTCGGGTCAGCGCAGCAATAGCCAAAATGCCTGCGACGAACGCCGAGATCGAGACAGCTGCAAACACTATGTTTGAGATGCGTCAGCCTGCACTTTTCATGATCCGTGAACAGGACGATAAACTAGACGCCCAGCTTGCGGAACTGGGGTACGTCATAAAAGATCCTGTCATTCTTTACGCCGCCCCAATAACAACTGTTGCGACCCACCGTCCGCCGCATAAAACTGTCTTTACCACATGGCCGCCACTGGCGGTTCAGCGCGAAATCTGGGCACAAGGGGGGATTGGTGAAGGTCGTCTCGCTGTGATGGACCGCGCAACGTGTCTAAAAACCACTTTGCTCGGGAGGACTGATGACCGACCCGCTGGCACATCGTTTGTCGGGATTTCCCATGGGTGCGCAATGATCCACGCTTTAGAGATTGGTGATCCGTTTCGACGCAAGGGGCTAGCGGCGCATATAACCCGCGCAGCGGCTTTCTGGGCTGAAGACAATGATGCCGACTATCTGACGTTGGTCACAACACAGGCAAACGTGGGCGCAAATTCGCTCTACACTTCCCTCGGGATGAAGGTTGTGGGACACTACCATTATCGCATTAAACTGGAGTGACATTACGTGATAGACTTACCAACCGCCCTTGATTTGCCGATGGTCGATCCACTTCCTGAAGACACGCAAAAATATTTTGATCTTTGTTCTGAAAAGCTGGGGATGATCCCCAACGTTTTGCAGGCCTATGCTTTCGACATCGAGAAACTAAATGCCTTCGCTGGCCTCTATAACGACATCATGCTGGCCGCTTCTGGACTGTCCAAACTTGAACGTGAAATGATCGCTGTCACCGTTTCTTCTATTAACAAGTGCTACTACTGCCTGACCGCTCATGGCGCAGCGGTGCGTCAACTTTCCGGTGATCCAACCTTGGGCGAAATGCTGGTGATGAACTGGCGGGCTGCACGGTTAGACGCGCGTCAAGAGGCGATGCTTCAATTTGCAGAGACCTTGACGCTGACCAGCGCGAGCATCGAAGAACATCATCGCGACGCATTGCGTCAGGTTGGTTTTTCCGAACGCGATATCTGGGATATTGCTGCAACGGCCAGTCTATACAACATGACCAATCGCATGGCGTCTGCCACGGATATGCGCCCCAATGACGATTACCACGCCCAGGCCCGATGATCCGCATTATCACTTTTTGTTTTGTGGGATTGGCTGGGACGATTGCCGGCGCGCAGTCTATCAGCTTTCCAAGCAATGCCGTTTTAACGCGCAGTATTGACAGCGGTCTCGACAGCTACGCTATGCCAATCGGCCCATGGTCCGACGGCGCGATACCTACGAAAATCGTCGAAGGGCAACTGACCCAGCAAGCATGGCGTATTTTGGCAACGGGTCTAACTACATTGCAAATCGTTCGGCCACTGCGCGAACAAATTCGCAATGACGGGTTTGAAATTGTCTTTGAATGCCAAGATAGAGACTGCGGTGGGTATGACTTCCGATTTGGAACAATTGTCATGCCGCCCCCTGACATCCAAGTGAACCTTGGCGATTTTCGCTACCTCGCGGCACAAAAGAACGGCGCGGAGGGACCCGAAATTCTAAGCGTTTTGGCCAGCAAGTCTGCACGTGCCGGATACGTGCAAGTTACCAAAATTGGACCAACTGGTGCAGATATCGCTGCTGCAGATGCGGCACCAGTGCGTGGCAATGCTTTATCTACGACAGTTGGAGATATGGCCACCGACCTTTCAACAAAGGGCCGTTCCATTCTCAATGGCCTGACCTTTGAAACAGGCTCGTCAAAATTGGCCTCAGAGCAATTTGCTGCCCTACAGGACTTAGCAGACTTTCTGGCAAGCCAACCAAACATTGCCGTCGCGTTGGTGGGGCATACAGATTCGTCAGGGTCTCTGGATGGCAACATCGTGCTGTCCAAGCGACGGGCAGGATCCGTTCTTGAACGGCTGGTGTCTGACTACGGCGTCACACGTCGCCAACTGGATGCGCAGGGCATGGGGTATCTTGCGCCGATCGCTTCAAATATGACCCAAGAAGGCCGCGATGCTAATCGTCGTGTCGAAGTGATCATCACGTCAACCCAGTAGTCATGCGGCTGACTGCTGCCCTTTGCGACCCGCCAACGGCTTGTGATCAACTGGCTTGGAAAGATCAGCCGACCACACAATCATACACGCCCTTCCTGCATCTTTAGCTGCGTAAAGCGCATCATCAGCACGGATGAGATGTTCATCGAGCGTCTGCAACGGGTCGATTTCGACGGCTCCCATTGAAAGGGTGATCGTAAGGTGGTCATCTTGGCCATTCGACCGAAACGGGATCGGTTGCCCAATACGTTGTCCGATTACCCGCACCTGTTCTATAGTGGCCCCCGCGAAAAAGACGGCGAACTCTTCGCCGCCTATGCGGCCGGCGACATCATCCACCCTGAGGTTCCATTTCAAACGATGTGCTATTTCTTCGAGACACTGATCGCCCACGGAATGCCCGTATTCATCGTTAACGCGCTTAAAATGATCAGCATCCAGAAGAACCAAAACGCCACGTCCCATTGACTCAAGGCGCTTTTGCGCAAGCTCGATAAAGGTACGGCGATTGTTCAAACCTGTTAGTCCATCTTTGCGTGATAACAAAGACAAGCGGCGCAACGACCCTAGCTGGTGGGTTGTAATAATAACGCCCATAGTCACAAAAGGCCCGCCAATGACAATACTTTGCAAGATAATGAACGTTACTGGTGGGTTTAAGTCACCACCGACAGCATGGAAGAACACGAAATTCGCAGCCATCAAAATTAGAACAAAGATCACAGCGAGGGCGATGCCGTCACGCGTACTTCTTGGTGATATAAGTTTCAAAAACGCGTTCATTCTGTGCCCTCGTCACGTAACCGTAACGCAAAGCACCTAAAACTAACTTAACGTCACTACATAAAAAAGCGCGGCCAAAAGGCCGCGCAAGTAGGGTGTAATACACCGTTGGGAACTTAAATTTGTACTACCAGATGTCTGGACCTTTATCGGCCAAGGCATGCACAAGAAAATCAATGAACGCGCGCACTTTTGGCTGCGTGAAACGGCCAGGCGGATAGACGGCATAGATGCCTTGTGTCTCAACTGGTAAATCGGGAATCGCCTCTTCAACCAGTCCCTGCGCCATCGCATCAGCGTAAAGGAAACTTGGTAGATATGCGATTCCGAGGCCGCCGACACAGGCGTTTAACAAGGACTGCCCATCGTTGACAGTCAACCAACCTGCCGTCCGCACTTGGCGCTTTTCCCCAGAAGGAGCTGTTAGCTTCCAGACTGCAGAGTTTGACTGGTTTGAGTAGTGAAGCAACTTATGCTCGTTCAAATCGTCGATCTTTTCTGGTCGTCCATGCTTTTCAAAGTAACCAGGGCTCGCGATCATCCGCTTTGTCGTCTCAGTTAACTTACGCGCTTTCAGCGTGCTATCCTCCAGCTCACCTATCCGCACGGCCATGTCAAAACCTTCGGAGATCAGCTCGACGTAGCGGTTGTTCAAAACCATGTTGACCGTAATGTCCGGAAAATCTGATAGAAAATCACCTAAGACGGGAGAAAGATGGTTCACCCCAAAGTCAGTGGCAACAGAGATACGTAACAGACCTGAAGGCGCAGATTGCATAGAGGTAACAAGCGCATCTGCCTCGCCTGCATCGTTGAGAACGCGGCGTGCGCGATCATAGTACGCAAGACCAATCTCGGTCGGACTAACGCGGCGTGTTGTTCGGTTCAAAAGACGCGCTCCAAGCCGTGCCTCTAGCGAAGATACGTGCTTTGAAACTGCGGATTTGGAAATCCCCATTTTCTTGGCCGCGTCTGTAAACCCACCTTGATCCACAACTGTGGCGAAGGCTTCCATTTCGGTGAGGCGATCCATGCTCGCTCCTCTGCAACTCATTATTCGTTGGGTTGAGTTGTGACGCGCAAATCAGGCAGGAATGGGACGATGCCGCGACAATACAGGGGTTTGTCTGCGGACTGTTCGCGGCACGGAAACCGACTGGTGTACGGAAATTGCGGCTAAAGCAGCAATTCCGCCATTGCAATCCAGACTGGTAAAGTCACTGCCCCCAGCAGAGTGGACTGCGCCACCAAAGTTGCGACCAATTCTCGGTTTGCCCCAAACCCGGCGGCCAAGACATGCGCCGCCGAAGCCGTCGGCAAAGCCGCAAAGACCACCAAGACTGATCCGATAGCGGGTGAAATGTTGAATGTGAGGCAGGCCATTAGTGTGACTGCGGGCAGTGCCAAAAGCTTGATGGCGCAGATCGCACCATTAAAGCCATTCAACCGCGCCAAGGCGCGCCAATTCATTGTCGCACCGACGGATATTAACGCAATCGGGATCGCCGCTGCTGCAAGCATTTGAAGTGGCGCTATCACAGGCGCGGGGATGATAAGCCCCGTTAGGCCAACGATGACCCCCGCGATTGAGGCCAAAAGGAACGGATTAAGTGCGACCCGCTTAACACTTGCTGCGAACCCGAGTGCGCCCCCCCGCGATAGTGCCGCCACTGCAAAGATATTCGCGACTGGGACTGCGAGGCCAATTGCAACCGCCATCTGTGCATCGTTGGCACGACTTAACGTTCCAACCGCAACCAAGCCCAAAGCAGAATTAAACCGCCAAGACGTTTGCCAAGCCCCCGCAAAATCCAAAAAGCTGTCTGGCCCGATCCGCCGAACCGTCAACCCAAGTAAAAGACCTATACTTAGAATGCTCCAAACAGCTGGAGCCATTCTGAACAGATTGCTCGGGTCTATCGGGCGGCTTGCGGCCGATACAAACAACAGAGCAGGAAACAGAATTTCAAAGTTCAACTTATCCAACCCTTGCCACGCATTGACCGACAACCGGTTTTTCACGATTCCGCCAAGCCCAACCATCAAAAAGCTGGGTAAAAGACCAAGAAGGATTGTCAGAAAGACCATAGCGCTGCGTCCAGTGTTGGGGCGCGATCCTTAGACCGCGAAACCCCATCCTGCGCAAGCGCGCTTAGATCGTGGCAGCTAACCGCGTGCCTTGTTCAATGGCACGTTTTGCGTCCAGTTCAGCGGCCACATCCGCGCCGCCAATGACATGCGGGCTGCGCCCCGCTGCGATCAAGGCATCCGCCAGTGACCTCTCTGGCACCTGCCCTGCACATAGCACCACGGTATCTACCGCAATCAAAGTCGGGTTCTCGCGGCCTTCGCCGTAAGTGACGTGTAGGCCTTCCGCGTCGATACATTCGTAATTCACGCCGCCGATCATCTTCACGTTCTTCATCTGAAGCGCAGCACGGTGAATCCAACCAGTTGTCTTGCCCAAGTTCTTGCCCAGCTTCTGCGCCTTACGCTGAAGCAGTGTCACCTCGCGCACAGGCGCATCGGGCTTCGGTCCTTCAGGTCGGATACCGCCGCGCGCATCGGCAGGATCAGCAACGCCCCATTCTTCCAGCCATGCCTGCAAATCATCTGTGGTGCTGTCATCTGTGACCAAATACTCAGCCACGTCAAAGCCGATGCCGCCAGCGCCAATGATTGCAACCCGCGGGCCAACCTTAGCATTGCCGCGTAGCACGTCGATGTAAGAAAGCACGTTCGGCCCGTCTTGACCCTTAATTTCTGTGTCTCGCGGTGCGACACCTGTAGCAATGACCACCTCGTCAAAGCCTGAAAGTGCTTCTACATCCGCTACAACACCAAGCCTTAGATCGATACCTGCTGCCGCAATCTGAGCTGCGTAATAGTCAACCAAGCCCCAGAACTCTTCTTTCCCCGGAACTTGTTTGGCCATATTCAACTGACCGCCAATCTCGCTGGCTTTGTCGAAAATACTTACCTTATGGCCGCGCTCAACGAGCGCCAAAGCTGTGGACAGCCCCGCAGGCCCAGCACCCACGACGGCCACAGTTTTCGCGTCACTCACTGGCGCCAAAACCAAATCCGTCTCATGGCAGGCACGCGGATTCACCAAACACGACGACATCTTGCCGTTGAACGTGTGATCTAAGCATGCTTGGTTACAAGCTATGCACGGTGCGATCATCGCCGCCTGCCCCGCTTGCGCCTTAGCAACAAAATCTGGGTCAGCAAGGAACGGACGCGCCATGCTCACCATATCGGCGCAACCTTCGGCCAAGACATCCTCGGCCACCTGTGGCGTGTTGATGCGATTGGAGGTAATGACAGGAATCGAGACCTCGCCCATCAGTTTCTTGGTCACCCAAGAAAAGGCGCGGCGTGGGACGCTCGTTGCAATGGTCGGAATGCGGGCTTCATGCCAGCCAATGCCCGTGTTCAGGATCGTCGCACCAGCTGCCTCAATCGCCTTGGCCAATTGCACAACCTCAGCCCAAGTAGACCCGTTAGGGATGAGATCAATCATCGACAGACGGTAGATCAGAATAAATTCGGCTCCCACGGCCTTACGAACACGGCGCACCACTTCCACAGGTAAACGCATACGGTTCTCGTATGATCCGCCCCATTCGTCGTCGCGCTTGTTTACGTGGGTTACAAGAAACTGGTTGAGGAAATACCCCTCAGAGCCCATGATCTCTACACCATCATAACCTGCCTCTTTGGCGCGCACCGCGGCGGTCACGATGTCTGCGATTTGCGTCTTAATTCCCTCCGCATCCAACGCTTTTGGCGGAAATGGCGAAATAGGTGACTTTACCGCAGAGGCGGAGACACAATCCGGCGAATAGGCATACCGTCCCGCGTGCAAAATCTGCATCGCAATTTTGCCGCCAGCATCATGCACACGCTCGGTCACGACTCTATGGTTGGCGATATCATCATCCGAAAACAACCCCGCGGCACCTGGGAAAACCCCGCCTTCGCGGTTCGGGGCCATGCCACCTGTGACCATTAGGCCAACGCCACCACGTGCGCGGGTGGCGTAAAACTCCGCAACACGGTTCCAGTCCTTCGTCTCTTCAAGGCCAGTATGCATCGACCCCATCAGCACACGGTTTTTAAGCTTGGTAAAACCCAGATCAAGCGGGGCGAGCATATGCGGGTAGGTTGTCATGACGTGGTTCCTCCAAAAAACAAGGCCACATTGCGCCAAGTTTACGCGAAGGTCACTTAAAACCCCGCGTCACCTCTATCTTCTTTTGATCCCAAATTCCCACGCGGTTTGGGGGCCGGCGGCCCCCAAGACCTAACTCGTCTCGACGCAGTGACGGCGAAATGCGCTTTTCAGCAGGTCTAACTCTTCACGTAAAAGTGCCATCTCGTCACGGATGTCTTCAGCCAAGACTTCGCCAAACAACAGCGTAAAACTATTCAGAGTTGCACCTGTTTGCGCGTCTGAAATCAAAAACGTTTGAACACCGTCAGACATCAGGTGCGCAGGCACAGGAACTTGCACAAGCCAGCCGTTCAACTCAGGAGCCACTTTAACAATGACTCCGTCCACTGTTTCACTCAAATGGGTGACACGAATTTTGGGGGCGACATCGCCTTCGTAGCCAGAAAGAACGCCTTCCCATACGCCGGCAAATAGGCGTGTCTTAGTCAATTTGAGCGCGGACATTGGCGGATCTCCTTAGCGTGGCTTAAATTTCGGCGCGGGGATAGCGACAGAACGCCAAGTCCCGGATCGTGACTTGGTTCATCTCTGGACTTTCAAAGATCAAATCCAACCAGACCCGCTCGATCCGCTTTTCGTTGATCTCCGAATACCCCAAATCGAATTCGACCATGACGTCATCTTCGCCGATTGGTAGCTCCAGCACTAATTGCTCAGTGTTGGGACCGTGTTTTATGTTCAGACGAGCAAAGACCTCAATCTGCTTTTCAATCTCGACAATCGCATTGACACGCACGATGTGGCGGCGCTGCAGCCCTTCGCAAGCATCAGCAGGGGCATCAATCACGAGAGACAGAAGCTACCATCAAAACGGAACACATCCATGCGTAGACCGTAAGGTGCTAAGTCCTGTTCGCGGGTATTTCGCACTTGGCGTAGGGTCAGTTCGCTGATTTTACAATCATGAAAGAGCGTAACCTCATCGCCCAGCGTCGTCTTGCTTTCAACGGCCGCCATACCCTTTCGCGCAAGTGGCCCACGCCATAATTGCGGACGCCAAGACCATTCGGTCCCACCTGGGCGCGCAAACGCATTCGACCCTACACGTGGCAAGGCCAAGCGATTGTCTGCAATGTGGTTGAGTTCATCTACCAAAGCACGCAGCCTGCGGGCGCGGTGCCTTTGCTTTCGTAAAACATCCAAGGGCGCAGTCGGAGCCTTGCGCGCAGCGATAGCCCAGCGCGCCTTGCTGGACCCACCGGCCAATCAGGCTATTCAACTTACTCGCCATATCGCAGCGCCACCTTTCAAACCAGCGAGTCGCCTCGCCGTGTCGTTATAACTGATACCTGCCAAATTGTTGCCTAAAAGGAAACAGTTGTTAGTTGTCTGTGCCGCTCCGATCGGCATTCGCCTCGATCACTGCTTTCACCGATTGGCGAAGCATGAGTGCGCCAAGCTGTTCGGAGAGCGGGGCTTCATCCAAACCGCGCACCGCAACCGTTACAAGACGGCCGCCAATATCAACAAAGGCTCGCCACTCGGCCTCTTGTGCTCCGTCGATCACGGCGGGGGCTTCATCAACAAAATAGACGGTCACGTAGTCCCCTTGCTGGGAAACAGCACGCACTTTAACCGTCTCTGCGTCGCCTGATCTACTTAGCAAAAGCGGCCCATTCGGGCTATTCAAGTAATTGGAAAATGCGGCGGGATCCTGTGAAACGATTGCGCTCCCCGTATCCCCAACCTGCAATGTCGCAACTGAGTGAACCGTGAGCGGCGCATCATCGACCCCAAGGATTGAACACGGCGCCATAATTGCGAACCCCTTTTTCGGGCGACTACCATTAGGGTCAACACAATAGCCGTCCATACTGGCAGCCATAAACGCGCCACCTAAAAGAGGCGCTGTTGGTGTGCCAGCTGAACTTGCCAGCTTCGGCAGACTAGGCAAATGCACACCACCCGAGCACCCAGCAAGGGCGATGACCGCCCCCGCAAAACTCATGCGACCCAAAACCATCTAGATCAAAGATCCATATAGATATGGCGTTCTCTCTTTGCACCTGGATGCGTAACAGCACCCAATCGCGCGCCACCGACAAGTTGGCTGTATTTCCACAAGGCCCCAGACGCATAGATCGTTTCGCGCGGACCTTTCCAATCAGCCTTACGAGCAGCAAGCTCTTCGTCGGTCAAGTCAACTGACAATTCGCCAGTAATCGCGTTCATTGTGATCACATCGCCCGTCTTCAATAGACCGATTGGGCCACCGTGCGCGGCCTCTGGACCAACGTGACCGACGCAAAATCCGCGCGTCGCGCCCGAGAAACGCCCGTCCGTGATCAAAGCCACCTTTTTACCCATGCCTTGACCGGAAAGTGCGGCAGTTGTGGACAGCATTTCGCGCATACCTGGACCACCAGCAGGACCTTCATTGCGGATAACCAGAACTTCGCCTTCTTCATACTTACGGGCCTTCACAGCTTCAAATGCGTCTTCTTCGCACTCAAAAACACGCGCAGGGCCAGTGAACACTTGCTCGGCTTGCGCCATGCCGGCCACTTTTACAATCGCGCCTTCTGGGGCCAAGTTGCCCTTCAGACCGACAACACCGCCAGTTTTCGTGATTGGAGTTTCAACCGGATAGATGACGCGACCATCAGCTTCACCTTCGATCAAGTCGAGTTCTTCGCCCATCGACCGTCCAGACGCAGTCATACAGTCTTCGTGGATCAAACCCGCCTTGCGCAATTCCTTTAGCACAACAGGCACGCCGCCCGCTTCATAAAGGTCTTTGGCAACATACTGGCCGCCCGGCTTAAGATCGACAAAGTATGGGGTGTCTTTGAAAATATCGCAGACGTCGAAGAGGTCAAAATCGATACCCGCTTCATGCGCGATAGCAGGCAAGTGCAGACCTGCGTTTGTCGATCCACCTGTGCAGGCGACAACGCGCGCTGCGTTTTCCAATGACTTGCGCGTGACGATATCACGAGCGCGGATGTTTTTGGCGATCAGATTCATGACGGCGACGCCAGATTCTTCGCCGTAGTGGTCGCGGCTCTCGTAGGGCGCAGGTGCACCAGAAGAGTTCATCAGAGCCAGGCCAATTGCTTCAGATACACAGGCCATCGTGTTGGCCGTAAACTGGCCACCACACGCGCCCGCGGACGGACAAGCGACACGTTCCAACGCTGCCAATGCCGCGTCGGACAGATTACCTGCTTGGTGCTGCCCCACAGCCTCGAACACGTCTTGAACAGTAACGTCCTTGCCATCAAGCCGACCCGGAAGGATAGACCCGCCGTAAATAAATACGGACGGCGTATTCAAGCGCACCATCGCCATCATCATGCCCGGAAGCGACTTATCGCAACCAGCGAGACCTACAATGGCGTCATAGCAATGGCCGCGCATCGTCAATTCTACCGTATCAGCAATTGCCTCGCGCGACGCGAGCGAGGACCGCATACCTTCGTGGCCCATCGCGATCCCGTCGGTGACGGTAATCGTTGTGAACTCGCGGGGTGTGCCGAAGGCAGATTTGACACCCATTTTGACGGCTTGCGCCTGACGGTTGAGCGAAATGTTACACGGAGCCGCCTCATTCCAGCAAGTTGCAACACCAACCCACGGCTGGTCGATAGCTTCCTCATCTAGGCCCATCGCATAGAAGTAAGAACGGTGCGGCGCACGGCTTGGCCCTTCGGTTACATGGCGGCTTGGAAGATTGGTTTTGTCAGTCTTGCCTTTAAGCATGGTACGATCCCTTCGAAAAACAGTTATGAGTGGTGTAAATAAGGGGAGTGATGCGCACAAGTCGGAACTGCGGTTGCGCGTTCCCAGTGAAGCAGTCAAAAACGCAATATGAATGCCCCTTATAATCCAATGCGCGACTTTAAGCGCCCTGCCTTGACGAATGTGGCGCTTGGGGACGTGATGAAAATCGTCGTCCTCATGGAGCTTGCTTTTGTGTTAGGGCCATTCGCGATCATGCTATTGTTGCCATCAAACGCGTTGGAAACATACGAAGCGGGCACGACGCCCATTGGGGTCATCGCGCAATTGCTGACTTTTGCATTGTATACGGCAGCCTTGGTTTATTTGGTGCGCAGGTTTCACGGGCGCGGATTCTGGTCGATGGTTGGGCCAGTCACCCAAGCGATCGAGCACTTTAGGGTTGCAGCCTTGGCCGTCGCTACATTGTTGCTGGTGCAAACCTTTTTGCCGCCGTGGATAGCGCTGAGCGAATTGGCAGAAGTTCGACCTTTGATCCCGTGGCTTGCATGGATCCCCGTCACGCTGGCTGCTTTAGTCATCCAAACGGGCATGGAAGAAATCTATTTCCGTGGCTACCTGCAACAACAATTCGCGGCGATCTCGGACAAGCCTTGGGTGTGGATGGGACTACCTTCGCTTTTGTTCGGCATCGGTCACTATATGAACGGCAATGGACCTGCAGATGGGGTGTTGTATGTTTTGTGGGCCACAACTTTGGGGCTGGCATGTGCGGACCTGACTGCGCGAACTGGGGATATCGGGGCAGCTATCGGACTACATTTGTCCAATAACTTTTTTGCATTCAGTTTGGTCGGTGTCCAAGACTGGCCCTCAACAGGGCTGGCATTATTTCTCTACCCCTACGAAGATAAAACCCAATATGATTATGCACTAGACACCCTTGCGCAAGGATGGGTTCTTTTCGAAGTGCTAATCTTGGTCCTATCAGTCGGGGTGATGTGGCTTGCAGCACGGATCGCGATAAGGCGCTGATTGCATTTCGCGCCGTTGCGTCATATTTGAAAAGAGTAACAGCAGAGGTCGCCCATGAACTGGATTAGCAATTACGTCCGCCCCACAATCAATTCATTGTTTTCGCGCCGCGAAGTGCCCGATAACTTGTGGACCAAATGCGGCGACTGCGGCACGATGCTGTTTCACCGCGAACTAGCGGATAATTTGAACGTTTGCACAAACTGCGATCACCATATGCCCATTGGGGCGCGTGATCGCTTGGCGTCCATCTTTGATGGCGGCATTTCAATTGACGTTCCTGTGCCAGAGCCGGTGACCGACCCCCTGCATTTCCGCGATCAAAAGAAATACACAGATCGCATCAAAGACGCCCGCAAGAAAACTGGCGAAAAAGATGCGATGCTTGTGGCCGAAGGCGAAATGGGTCGCACTGGGGTTGTTGTCGCGGTGCAGGACTTTTCGTTCATGGGCGGATCCATGTCGATGTATGTCGGCAACGCAATTGTTGCGGCGGCTGAACGTGCCATCGAATTGGGGCGGCCACTGATCCTGTTTTCCGCAGCCGGCGGTGCGCGTATGCAAGAAGGTATTTTGGGCCTGATGCAAATGCCACGCACGACAATCGCTGTGCAAATGCTCAAAGAGGCGGGACTGCCATATATCGTCGTGCTGACCCACCCCACCACAGGCGGTGTAACTGCGTCCTACGCGATGCTCGGTGATGTGCAGATTGCCGAACCAAACGCGCTGATCGGCTTTGCTGGCGCCCGCGTAATTGAGCAAACAATCGGCGAGAAGCTACCCGAAGGATTCCAGCGCGCGGAATATCTGCTGGATCATGGGATGCTTGACCGCGTGACAAAGCGGACCGACCTCAAGGACGAGTTGGTCACAATCGTGCGCATGCTGACAAAGCAGGCCGCACCTGTGAAGGGCGATTTGCCCGCGCCAGAGACAGCAACCCAAGCCCCTAATACTGTCGAGGCTGCTGCGGATACCGCCAAGTGATCGCAATCGCCGCACTGATCGGTGCGATCTGTGGTCTACTTATCGTTTTTGCGATGCAGCGGCATGGTATGTTGATCGAACGGTCAGGGGCCGCTGTGCTGCTCGCTGCGATTGCATATTTCTATCCCGTCTTTGCGGTGATGGCCTCTGATCCGCTTGCGATCGTTTTGCACATCGCAGTTTTTGCGGGCTTTGCCGCTTTGGCAGTTCGGGCCTTTCACTTTGGCCTGCATCTGATCGCTGGTGGGCTTATTGCCCATGGGTTGTTTGATATCGGCGTCGGACTAATCCATATCACTGGCCCCGCCTGGTGGCCCGCATTCTGCGCATCCCTCGATATCGTTGCAGGCCTACTAATCCTGCGCCTCATCCAGACCGGAAAGGTTACGCAATGACAAAAGGTTCCGACGCAATCTTGCAGCGCATGATGGCGCTTCACCCCAAAGTTATTGATCTTACCCTCGACCGCGTTTGGGCCTTGCTGGAAAAGCTTGACCATCCAGAACGCAAGCTGCCGCCCGTGATCCATATTGCAGGCACTAATGGCAAAGGGTCCACCCAAGCCATGATCCGTGCAGGGTTAGAGCAGTCTGGCGCAAAGGTTCATGCCTATACATCACCTCATCTGGCCCGTTTTCATGAACGGATTAGACTTGCGGGCAGCTTGATTTCCGAAGTTGCGCTGACAGACATTCTTGATCGTTGCTACCAAGCTAACGGCCCCGATCCGATTACATACTTTGAAATCACGACCGTTGCAGGCCTATTGGCATTTGCAGAAACGCCTGCAGACTTCACCTTGCTAGAAGTTGGACTTGGTGGGCGCTTAGACGCAACAAATGTGATCGACAAACCTGCGGTAACGGTCATCACGCCAATTGATCTGGACCATCAGCAGTTCCTTGGCGATACACTTACCGCAATCGCAGGCGAAAAGGCAGGCATCATCAAACGCGGCGTGCCTTGCGTCGTTGGACCACAGCACGATGAATGCATGGACGTCATTGAACGTACCGCTGCACGCCTTAGCGCGCCTTTGTTGGCACATGGACAGCACTGGCATGTCTCGCAAGAGCGCGGGCGACTTATTTATCAGGATGAGACAGGGCTTTTAGACCTCCCCCTACCCGCCTTACCTGGGCCACATCAGATCATGAACGCGGGCGCGGCCATTGCGGCATTACGCGTCTTAAGACGCGACGAACTGGACTGTGAGGCTGCACTAACGAATGCATACTGGCCGGCGCGCATGGAGCATTTAACTGTCGGGACTCTTGTCGACTTGGCCGCGCCGGCGGACCTTTGGCTGGATGGCGGACACAATCCTGCAGCAGGTCGCGCGTTGGCCGCAACATTACGCCAACAGCCCCCTCGTCCAACGCATTTGATCTGTGGAATGCTGAATACAAAAGATATCGGAGGCTATTTGGCGCCGTTGGCCGAAGTTGCAGACAGCTTGACCGCAGTTTCTATTCCCGACGAAGTGAACACAATACCCGCAGATCAAACGGCCGAAGCATCCCGTGCCGTCGGACTGACTGCAACTGTCGCACTTGACGTTAAGTCAGCAATATCAAAGATTAAGGCGAAAAACCCTAACGCGCGCATACTTATTTGCGGCTCTCTTTATTTGGCCGGACACGTCTTACGGGAAAACTCTAAAAATTAATAAATCTTAGGAATTAGAGAATTTGCCCTTTACGGGTGATTCGGTGTCTGTCTATATCTAGGTTAAGGACACACAAGGCGTGCATGTATCTGTCAATATATAGTGCGCCATCGATTGGGGGTTCGAGATGCTTTCGCATAAAGTCGCTGCAGCCTTGGCTGTCGGCGCGGGCTTAACTACATCATTGCTCGCACAGTCCAGTCCAGAAATCATGAATGCTGCATTTATGATCAACGGCGTGGAAAAAAACATCGACCAGGCCGTCACGCTGGATGCAGCCCAAGTAGGCGCGTTCCACAAGCCCAGCCCGAATTGCGGCCCGCTTTGCATTGCGCCACTTAGCGCCGCCAGCAATGTGCCAACTGTGGGTGAGCGAGAAGTCATCAACTTTGTTGCTAGCGTCGTTTCCGTAGGCGAAGGATTGCTGGTTGATAGCCGCACGCCTCAGGATCGTGCAGCGGGTTTCATCCCCGCATCGGTCAACGTTCCTCACAATCTGGTGCAACCCGAAAATCCATATATGGATGATATTTTACAGGCCTTGGGCGCTCGCGCTTTCGAAGGCACGCTGAACTTTTCCGATGCAATGCCTTTGGTCATTTTCGACGACGGGCCAACCACCAATGATGCACCTACTCTAATCGCAGGCCTCATCGAGGCTGGTTATCCATCCGATAAACTTAGTTACTACCGCGGCGGCATGCTCGTCTGGACTGCCCTTGGTCTCAACACAGAGGACGCAAAATCATGAACATGCAAACACCCCCGCCCGCAAAGTCATCCAGCGCACCCTGGATTATCGCCGTAGGCGCTGTGACATTTGCCATTGGTGCCGTTGGCGCATTTGCGTTGTCTCAAATCAACCAATCGCGCCAGAATGACGCTATCGCGGTATTGGCAGCACAGTTGGCCGACATGCAGGTTACACGCGCTCAGTCGCCTGATTTTCTTGCGATCGCAGCGCCTGCGGCGCAACCCGTTCCAGCAGTTGCAGCAATTCCCTCTGCAAGCGCCGTCCTTGCGGCCCGCACACCTACAGGGCCAATCGAGGAAGTATCGAAAGCTGCGAAGACCGCTGAGGCCATCGCCATCGCTAACCGCAATAAAATGCGTATGCTAACCGAAGGTGTCGTCGCCGGTCTTTATACTGTGACAGCTGAAAACCCAGCAAGTGGCGGTACGCGCATCGCGCTGAACTCTCGCAACGCGGCAAGCACAGCCGTGGAACTTGAAAACTTGTTGGCAACTGCCGCTGCCAATGGCGATATCGAAGTGTCCCAGTCAATCTCAACAAGTGACGGGTCAGTTGATAGTCAGACGCTTCTGTTTGATCTGGTACAACGGTCACTTGAGGACGGTAACGACAAAGAAATCGCAGCTGCGCAAGAAATGCGTCGCCGTGCATTTGCGGCTTCTGCTGCCAAAACCGAAGTCATCGGCGGCGACCGCTATTATACAGTCGAAGCAGGCGACAGCCTTGCCTATATTTCGCTGCAGTTTTATGGCAACACCAACGCATTCGAAACCATTTTTCAAGCGAACCGGTCAAAAATTGCAAGCCCAGACAAAATTCAAATCGGCCAGCGCCTTCTTATTCCAGAAGCTTAAGCCATCAATTGCTTTGATTGTGGGCCTTGCGGGGCCCGCACATGCCGCCGAAGTCAACCTATGTTGGCGCGGCGGAAATGGCTATACAATGACAGGCCGTATGACTCTTCCCGACGAGGCTATGTTCAAGACAATCCTCACAGAGGCTGACGTAACACGTTTTAAAATCTCGGGTTACTTTGAAGGACAACTGATCGGGACATGGGATAGCGGAACGCGCGCTAATGACGCCACTTGGCATCTACGATTTGACCCAGCGGGCATGACATTTCTGACAGGCGGCCGCTTTGCCAGCTTTGCATCCCAAGGATGGAACGCAAACGGTAACGCCGATAATTGCGGCAGTCCTGGTTTCGGTTTCAATTCGGGTGATTTTTCTCAAGATATCTGTCTGAACGGCGATTATGTTGAAGGCAGTAGCATCGACCCCAACACGCCTCTCGTTGCTACTTTAGACCCAGTCACACCTGATTGCCGGAATACTGCCGCGGTCAGCAAGGAATTTAACTCAAATTCGGACAAAACGAATCATAATCATTGACGCCGAATCGCTTATCGCGCAAGGTCACGGTCAACCGCGTCGCGCCATAAAAAAAGGCGGATCGCAGCGCCCTTGGCAGGGCGAGGGGGCAGGCGCTAAGCCTGTCTTCTTGTTTTTATGACTCACTCCGAAACAGCTGCGAATCAGTCTTTGACTTTTCAGGCCAAAACACACTAAATCTAGTAAAAATAGGCGCGCACTCATCGGGATACTGCGATGAACCCCAAATGTAGTGGTGTCAGATTTGAGGAAGGCAGTAACATGCGGATGGCCATCGGAATTGCAGGACTGCTGTTAGCATCTTTTGCACTGCCTGCGGCCG
>JAIBDT010000091.1 GCA_024686085.1 Loktanella sp. | reverse complement strand
TGGTAGCTCAGTTGGATAGAGCACTTGACTACGAATCAAGGGGTCGGGGGTTCGAATCCTCCCCAGTCCACCATAATAAGCCGCTCCTTCGGGGGCGGCTTTTTTAGTAACATTTTGAACTACGTCAACTATTTCTCTTCCAATACCTTCTGGAGCATTGGGAATACTTGAATTTGCTCCAAAACGAGAGACCGAGAAATAGTATTTTATACTTAAAAACGTTGAATTGAGACTCCTCAATCTGCGTTTGTTTTGCATACTTGCAGGTCAAAGACCTTAACCCATAGCATAAACCCGACCCAGCCGGTCTACGTCTTTGCCGTGAACCGTCAGCGCATCGAGAAACAGCGCGCTTGCAACGTGCCGATCATTTGAAAATTCGGCCCCCAGCATGTCATGAAGACCCTTGCGCGAGGCGTGGTACTGTTCGGAAATGCGACTGACGGGCAGAGCGGCAAGGCCTAGCCTGATTGCGTCATCACAGTAGCGTGCAAATCTTTGGTTGAGGTCCCGCATGACGTTGAGATCGATGGCGGGTTCATACCGTCCGTATGGATCGCTTAAATTACCATAGAACGGTGACCAACTTTCAGCCGATCCAAGGTGTATTGATGACGGAGTGTAACCTGTGGCTGTCATAAACACGCTGCACCCTAAACAAGAAGAAAGTTTGGTTGTGTCGTGGCCGACTGTGATCTCGTAAGGGATACACGACGGGCCATGTTCATAGGCGCTGTAGATTGCGCGGATCATCCCATGGGTATAACCGCAAATCCCAACATCATCACCTTCGTCGAGGAAATCCATACCTTGCAAAACGTGCATGATGCTAGATGTCTGATCGGCATGGTTAGTCGCGTTCAGCGGATTGGGTCGGTCGTCCGGTTCGCGCCCTGCTGTGTTCCCGCCGATAATGCCCCAGCCGATATGACTGTCCGGTTCTTGTATGGATTTGCCGTACCTTAGACGTGGCCCCCAAATGTCGTCATCCGCTCTTGGCAGCCACCTCGGAAACCAGCCCGTGATCGTCCCATGTGCCGCGGTATTACCGGGAATTGCGGTGCGGACACTCGATAGCGGACCAATCGGATGCGCGCCCTCCTGTGTGCCAATATCATCGACGAAACCAGTATACGCGCCCCGCCCGACATACTGGTAACTGGGATCTTCATCTTTGGTTTTAATCAGGTCAAAAAGAACCTTGCCGCCAACGCTTAGGGCGTCTGTTGGGTCTTGAATATCCCCTGTTGTGGGCCGTTCATGCCCTGCAATTCCATATATTCCCACAATGACCGCGCCTTGCCGATGGTCGACGGCGGTGCCTGCGCGCACATTAGGATTTCCGGTTTGTACGCCCAAAAACGTCTTAGCGGCATCCCCGATGGCTTGGGCGACTTTATCAAGTTGATCGAGCTGTCGTTGCCATTTGGCATCATCATCGCCTGCTTCTTTTGGTGCAATGTCAAACTGGACATCGCAATTCGATTGAAGCCGCTGGATCGCGAAACCTGTCACCATTGCACTGACAATAAAATCAGCATCCAATACCGGATCGGAAGTGCTGCTATCAGTCAAAATTCCTTTTGTGTGCCGAAACTCCATCACGTTCTCTTTCCTGAGTTGAATTTAGATTCAAAAGTACGCCATGTTCAAAGCACTACAGAACGAAATTGATCGTTACACAGCCACAGCAATTATAGATTTCGATATGCATTGCTTTTAGTTGAGCTGCCGAAACCGGTAAGGATAATTCCGTTGAACACCACGGCGGTGGGGTCCCCCACAGGTCATGCGCTGGCTTTATTTCCCGCCTTTGGACTAGGGCTTTTGAGATCAAGTTGGGTTTCGAGTTCTTTGATCATCATCCCAACCAGACGCCGCCCCAGCACGGCAAGCATCAACAGGACGCCGAGCGGAAACAAAACGCCAACAATCAAAAGATGTGCAAACTTTTGCACCGTATAGGACATCAGCGTGCTTACCTTGTCAGGCAATTCGTTTGTTACGTTTTCATAGGCGGATTTGACGTTCTTGCCCCGCGTCCAATAGCCCAGATCGGTTTGAAGGCCCCCATCCGTAAAGGTCGCCCCGTGAAACGTTTCCACAATCGTTTCGGTGTCGGGGTCCAAGCTGCCGGACACTGTTTGGCTCAGCCATCCCGTCAGGTTGATGCTGTAAGGGATGATAAGGTAGCTGATCACGAACAATACGGCCAGAACTTCGGCGATGCTGCGTGCCATGCGGCGCACGGTGCGGGCCGCAGGAACGATCCGCAAGATCATCCATGCAATCACGGCCCACGCCAAAGCAATGACAATGTTTGCGCTGACTTGATCGGCAATTGCGTTCACAAACTTCAAGGCATGCGCCCCGATGGTCGCCGACATAGAGGCCGCGACCGCCCATTCTAATGCCCGTGTCAGGCTAGACAACACACCGCCCGCTTGCACATCGACCGATACGATCAATTCGATCCCAATATCGGTGCTGCTGAGGACTTCGAACAAGGCTCCGACTTCGCCGAGTAGCAATGTTTCTTTGAGCCCCTCCTTGGCCGCGTCGGCCAGGTAGGCGTCATTGGCCAGCGTAATGTGGCCCGCGCCGGTTTGTTCCCCCAAGTTTAGCAAGTCCGCAGCAGAGACAAGAATAACGAAAATCAACGCGCCAATTGCAATCAGAATTTCGTGCCATTTATGTTTTACAAATGTGTTCATTGCCAATCTCCTAACATTGCAGGGATGCAAGTGCGTCTGCACCCCCCGCAAACCAATCCAGATCGACGGAGCCAGAAATGCCATCGACGGTTCCGTTTTGTGAATGCTGCCAGAAGAACCAATCTTTGCCCTGTGGCGGCTTTGCTGTGTGGCTATATTCGGCCAACCAAAGCGGATATTGCCCAAGGCTTGTGCCGAGATATTGCGTATAAAACGAAGGGCTGGCATAGATTATCGGAGTGCAACCTGTGCTATTCTCGATCTTGGATAGGAACGCCTGGACATCACGCAGGTACTCGGCTTCGTCGCCTGCTGCCGGGGATCTTTCCAGATCAATGACAGGCGGAAGCATGTTTTGAACATCCCCTAATGCAGCCAGAAAGTTTGCGACTTGCGGGGCGGGTTCATCTTGGGGTTCGTAAAAGTGGTAACCGCCAAACGCGATCCCCGCCTTTGTACTGGCGGTGCGATTTGTTTGCCACTTGGGATCGGTGTAGGTGATGCCGTCAGTTGCCTTGGCGAAGGCGAAAGAAATCCCTCCCGCCACCAAGGTCGGCCAATCTACGGTCCGCTGAAAATGAGAGACATCAACGCCCGCCAATTTCCCGCCAGTGTGATTGGGCCGCACAGGTGTTGTTGGTGTCGCGGTCGCGGAATCTGGCGGCGGCTGTGGGGCGGCCTCTTTGAACCCGAAACCGGGTCGGATTAGCAAGAAAGCCCCCGCAGCCGCCAGTAACACACCGGAAATTCCGTGTTTTATCAAGTGTCGCATTGGTGGCTCCTTTAAGGTTTCTGGCGGTAAAGGCGGGACCTGTGGCGCTGTTTTCGGGCGCAGGGGTCAGCCTTTAGGGTGTGAAATCATATTAAGGCGTCCCAAAATCCGACCACGAGAATTGATATCCGCCGTCGCCGCTGCCGTTGTAGGTTGCGACGACCAGTTGCCCGGTTTTGAACAGCAGCGCCAAGGCGAGCCCTTTGCTGTCACTGCTAGATTCCTGGGTCGTCGGATTGACGCCTCCGCCGGTCTGCGTAAAGGACGAGAAGTTGAGGTTCCAATTTGTGGGCGTTGTGGAAAACGGCAATTGCCGAAGGGTGTTTGAGTCCGTTTTGTCGGCACCGTCTGACAACAACGCGGCAGTGACATCGGGTGCCAAAGTGGCAGAGGTTGTTGTGGTGACTGTTCCGCCTGCCAAACCGGCCCCGATCTCGCCTTCGCTTTTTTCGGCCACTGTCAGAAAGGTATTTCCGTTGATCGTTAATGGACCATTGAGCACAGCGGTGGTGCCCGTTTCGGGCGTTACGGGCGGGGCGGCAGGCGCGGCAGGGGCGGCAGGGGGCGTTGCCACCCAGACATCACCTGTTGCGCCGGTTTGGCCCGCTTGGACCGCTTGTGCGCCAAGGCTGATTTTTGTCTGGTCCGCGGTGCGAACGACGTCAACCGGATTGGTCAGCAGATTGATAAAGTTTACGATGTCGGTCATTGTGATGTCCCCTTTCAGATTTCAGTGGATCTTTCGTGTGCGCAGGTTCCCCGTTGCATCGACAAAAAACAGGTACAGCTTTTCTGCGGTGTCGCCCTGACCTTTGAACGCCTGAATGACACAACCGGGGCTAGCACTTTGGGGCTTTTTCATCGGTACTGTTTCCCACGTTTTTTCTTCCGTCAATTTAAGCAAATTGATGTTTCCTTGGGGATCGTTCAGATAACATAGGAAAAGCGTCTGCCCGACCTGAGCCATACTGGGCGAATGGCCGGTCGTATTTGCGGGCAATTGAATTTCGACCCACGTTTTCTGATCGGTGGAAGAGGTCAGCTTGATCGCGCCATTCTCGTCTTCATAGGTAATCAGGGTTAGCGACCCATCGGAGACATAATGCAGTCGCGCAGGTCCATTTGCTAGTGTGGGAAGGGTAGGCGTTACGCCAACCCCCGTCACGTCAGAGAGTGTCAGCGTGCCACCGGTCTGGTCGGTGACAAGGCGTAAGTCCTCTCCCGTTTGACGCAATGACGGCGCAGTGATGGTGTTAAAACCAGCGTTAATTCCCGGCCCCTGCGGCCAGTCGTTTGTCGGGGTCTGTTGCAAAAGATAGACTGAATTCAGCACGTCTTTTTCGTCGGGATCGGGTGACACATAGGCTACGGTCAGTTGGCTGCCCGTCTGTGCCAACGACGGCCCCATAGTTGCCACAACACCCAGCGCTGTTTCATCATACCAGTTGCTGCCGTCTTGCGACCTTGCCACCACGACATCGTCGTTTCGGCGATACGCGAGGACCAGTTCCGTGCCTTGAAGGCCGACGTCGATATATGGATCAGACACGATCGGCGCATTGCCAAAGCTGCGGTACAGTTGGTCCCCTTCGGACTGAACCCATATCGTGTTGTGAAAATCAACTTGTAGGCCGCGAATATAATGCAAATGCGTATTGCCCAGCGAATGGACCGTAAACCTTGTGGTTTGTGTGGTAGTGTCAGGCGTAATCAACACAATCTGCCCTTGATCGGTCACGACATAAATCTGTCCATACTGATCAGAAGCAAGGTCTACAGCGCTGATACCTACAGGCTGCCAAATGCTGTTGGTCTGATCGTACCAAAAGACCAGACCTTCTTCGTCCGCATCGTTGTGGATGGCGTAGATGTCGCCCTGAGGTGTCGCGCAAATTTTGCGAAATGGGACTTCGACGGTTGTATATTGGTTGATGTCCCCCGCGTTGGGTCCAGCGGACACGGTAACGCCGGGCTGGTCGAAATACAAAGCTTGATCGGTGATCAGCAGGTTCAGAGTGCTGCCGCCTGGTCCGGCTTTATCGATCCGAACCCAATCTGACGTGCCATCGACAGGTCGGGAATACAGCCCGCCGTCGGTATAAGCGGAGACAACGCGGTCTGTTTTGGGATTAATGACAAGGTCTTGATGCGGCCCTCCGAAGGTTTCATATACGGTTTTGTTTGTAGGCAGTCGCCATATCACCTCGGCGGCCGATCCGACCTTGGCTGCACTTAGGAAAATCGTACCATCCAAAGCGACCCCAAAAGATCCGGTCAGGTGAAACCCTTGATTTGGATTGGGCAACGGCGTGTCCGGTCCGCGCAGATTTTTCCAGCTATCTTGTGCGGGCTCGTTTGCCGTGTCCCTGACATAGATCGCGTAGCTGTCAGTCGCGTCATCAAACATCATGGCGTAAAGCCTGCCAAGCGTCGGATTGCCGTTTTCGGGCAAGTAGCTGGTCAGCGACATCAGTTGGCCCGCCGGAAGCATGGCGGTCACATCGACGGTTGCGACAGGCGCGATGTTCTGGCCAATACCAATCCCGTCCGATTGCATCACATTGACCAGACCCGGCGCGAGAGAGGTGTGCACCGCCAAAAGGACGCGGCCTTGCCAGCGCGCGGCGCTGATCCCGCCCGACGTCGGCACATATAGCGACTCTGCAATGGGATTGGTGCCAGAGCGCAGCATTTTAAGGTAGCCGTCCAGTTTATCGCAGAAATACACAACCCATTCGTTGTTTTCAAAACGAAGTGCGGCGCGGTTATCGGTGGTGCTTGTGATGGGGAACGCCACATTGGGCGTCCACGGCTGACCCAACGCGCCCACGATGTAGCTGGTCATAGCGCCCGCTGTGTCGCTCGCGATACAAGCGACAGAGCTGTAAAACGGGCAAAAGACCAGATCGCTCACGGTGGCCGGCAATCCGTTGGCCATGCTCTTGGTGTTCTCAGTCCAGACGTTAGTGTCGTCAAACTCGAAGATCTGGCGTGTTCCATCGGTCGCGATGACGCAAATCATTACTATCTCAAGTTGGATTGCTGGAATAAACGACAATTTGCTGATGGTAGCGGCGGCGCTGGCTGAAACCGTTTGTAGATCGGCCGTCCAGTCGACCCCATCAGCCGAGCAGACAGCCAATGCCGCCCCGCCGTCTTTTGTCACAAACCCCAGCCACAGGTCCCAGCCAAAGGCGAAAATCTCAACCGAGCTGACGGTTTGCGTAATCTTGGGGTCGATATCGTACCATGATTGCCCATCAAAGCTGCGGCTAAGTCGCACGTGGTCTTGGTCGTCGATGTAAGCAAGATAGACGGTCGAGCGCCCGTTCGTCGTGAATTCACAGATACTTTGTTGTTCATTTCCTGTCGGTCCTGCCGCGATCTGTGGCCACGAGAATGTGGACCTGTAGCTTTGCAGACAGTTGGTTGTTGTTTGTGATGTTATTCGCAGCAGGTGGTTTTTGAACATCGTAAGGTTCGACGGATCATCCCAATAGTTCAGCATCGGTTGCGGCTTGGCACCGGGCAGATCGAACGCAGAGGCCGCGACTTGCAACTGGGTGTCGTAACTTTCCGTTGTGAGTGGTCGCTGCAATACACCGATTGCGCCATAGGGCAGATTCACGCCGCGCAGATATTGAGGTTTTGCGGCGGCAGGCGCTAGGATGCCAACGGAGGAACTTTGCAGCGTTTGCTCCTACTGCTGCGATTTCGTGATCGCCAGCACGTCGATGATCGCGTCGCCAGTCGCGTTGAGACGCAAAATATATTCCATCCCACGGTGAGAGAACACATGCACGTTTCCGGTAACGCCCGTTGCCGTGGCAAAAATTGGCGCAGTGGCGAGGGCTTCTTTGACT
>JAIBDT010000027.1 GCA_024686085.1 Loktanella sp. | reverse complement strand
TGAACGACGGCCCAGTTGCGGTCGATAACGCTTACCTTGCCACACCTTCAGAGGGAGCCGGTGATGTGGATGGCAACGTTCTGACCGACGACACAGGTGAGGGCGTTGATAGCGATCCGGAAGGCGATGACTTGAACGTCAGCGCAGTTGATGGCGACGCGGCCAATGTTGGCAACGCAGTTGCAGGCGATAACGGTGGCTTGTTCACCATTAACGCAGACGGGACTGTCGACTTTGACGCCAATGGCGACTTTGACGATCTGGGCCTGAACGCGACGGCTACCACTTCCGTTACCTATACCATCGTGGACGAGAACGGCGCAGAAGACACTGCGACTGCGACCTTCACTGTCTCTGGGATCAACGACGGGACCGTGCAGGGTACTGGCGGCAACGACATCATCAACCCTGATATCCCTTATGTGGATGCGGACGGTGACATCGTGGACGCAAATGACGCGATCCTGCCAGGCGATGTGGGCAACGATGACGTGATCATGGGCTTTGGCGGTGATGATAGCATCGATGCAGGCGACGGCGATGACGTTGTGTTCGGTGGGGTCGGCGACGACACCATTGACGGTGGCGACGGTGACGACGTCCTGATGGGCAACGACGGCAACGACGTTGTTTCAGGCGGCGAAGGCGACGACATGATCTTTGGTGCGGAAGGCGACGATAGCCTTGCGGGTAACGCTGGTAACGACAAGATCGAAGGCTCTGAAGGCAACGACACCATTCGTGGTGGCGATGGCGAGGATGATCTTTGGGGTGGTCTGGACGACGACACCGTATTTGGTGGCGACGACAACGACACTGTTGCAGGTGGTCAGGGGAATGACACCCTTGACGGCGGGCTTGGCGATGATCTTGTGCTTGGCGAAGAAGGTGACGACAGCATCAACGGTGGGGCTGGCGACGATAGCATCGACGGCGGCACAGGCGATGACAGCATCGCAGCGGGTACTGGCAACGATGTTGTAGAAGGTGGCGATGGCAACGATGTGATCAATGCGGGTAACCACATTGACCCAATCCTTGACTATGACTATCCGTCGATCCCGGTTGGCGACAACGATCCGTTCCCGAACAACGATTTGGACACTGTGTTTGGTGGGGCTGGCGACGACGTCATTACGACTGGTGACGACAATGACAGCGTTGACGGTGGCGCGGGTAACGACTTTATCGACGTTGGTATCGACGACGATAGCGTGACCGGTGGGACAGGCAACGACACGATCATTGGTGGTCAAGGTGAGGACATCATCGAAGGCAACGAGGGTGATGACCTGATCTATGGCGGTCTTGAAAGCGAAGTTCTTCAGCTGCCTGACGCGATCGACGATGCGCCAGACGATAACCGTGACACCATCTACGGTGGGACAGGCAACGACACGATCTTTGGTCGGGACGATGCGGATACCCTGTATGGTGGCGAAGGTAACGACATTCTGGATGGCGGCATCGACGATGACGAAATCTGGGGCGACGACGGCGACGACACCATCTACGGTGGTCAGGGCAATGACGTCATCAATGGCGGCACTGGCGAAGATCTGATCTACGGCGGTCTTGGCGACGACACGATCCAAGGTAACATGGATGACGATGCAATCTATGGCGACGAAGGCAACGATACAATCACAGGTTCGCTTGATGATGATCTTGTATTCGGCGGTGCAGATGACGACGAAATCCGTGGTGGCACTGGTGACGATACGTTGCACGGTGACGCAGGCGATGACCTTATCCTCGCAGGCTATGGCGATGACTCTGTCTATGGCGGCGACGGTGACGACAGCCTGAACGGCGGCTTCGGCAACGATATCGTTGAAGGTGGTGACGGCAACGACACGATCGCAGGTTATGACGGCGAAGACACCCTTACCGGCGGTGCTGGCGAAGATGTCCTGTACGGCGGTCAGAATTCTGACCTCTTCATCGGCGGTAACGGCGGCGACGTTGTGAAAGGCGGCGAAGATCCTGACGATAGCGACGTTGATGTTCTTGACCTGACTGGGTCCAACGTGGACTTCATCACCTACACTGACGGTGATCCAGAAAGTGGTGTTGTGACGTTCCTCGACGGGTCCACCATGACCTTTAGCGAGATCGAGAATGTGATCCCATGCTTTACGCCGGGCACCACTATCGCGACCGCAAAAGGGGAACGTCTGGTCGAAGAGCTGACAGTTGGCGACCGCATCATCACACGTGACAACGGCATTCAAGAGATTGCATGGGTTGGCCACAAAGAGATGAGCGGCAAGCAGCTGGTACAGAACCCGCACCTCAAGCCTATCCTGATCAAAGCAGGGGCCTTGGGCAACGGTCTGCCAGAGCGTGACATGATGGTCTCTCCAAACCACCGCGTGCTGGTCGCATCTGACCTGACACAGCTCTATTTTGAGGAGAACGAAGTTCTGGCTGCTGCCAAGCACATGGTTGGATCGGATGGCATCCACGCTGTCGACGTGATGAGCACAACATACGTGCACTTCATGTTCGAGCGTCACGAGGTTGTTCTGTCAAACGGTGCGTGGACCGAAAGCTTCCAGCCTGGCGATTACTCTCTCAAGGGGATCGGCAACAGCCAGCGCAACGAGATCATGGAACTCTTCCCAGAACTCGCAACGAAAACTGGCTTGGAAGGCTATCAGTCCGCACGTAAGGCACTGAAAAAGCACGAAGCAAAGCTTCTGATCAAGTAAGCTAAAACAAATGCAGCTTTCCCCCGATTCGTCGGGGGGAAGATCTACGGGGGGCCAGCAATGGCGCCCCGTTTTTATTTTGGGGTCAATGCATCTGTCTT
Organism: Loktanella sp.; assembly: GCA_024686085.1. Lineage (GTDB taxonomy): Bacteria > Pseudomonadota > Alphaproteobacteria > Rhodobacterales > Rhodobacteraceae > Yoonia. Next base: position 31,731 of record JAIBDT010000027.1, on the reverse strand, counting down.
CAGGGGGATTGTTGCTACAGCAGGTCCCAAATGTGGCGAAATTAACGATGAATCTCTATCTACCTAGGAACGTTGGGTAAATTGACCTAATCAGGACATCACTCCTTAACGGGTAGCGAACGCCTTACATGATCAAGTCTTCACACACTTGTGTCTCCTATAGGTTGAAACTGCGCTGTTTCAGGGCTTTTTCCCCGTTTTTGTAAAACAGGGCCACTATATGTAGACGCTAGAGCGACCCATTGGGTCCAATTAGGGAATATGCTGTCATGCCGACAACATTTGACGTCATCTATCTGGGAAACTTCGCGTCGATTGACCCGACCGAAGGCGACCAAATGCTGAGCCAAACCGCCGTAAACGGTTTGCTGGGGACCTATGGGTCTGCGGGCGCGGGTCTAACCGATGCCGCGAATGTGCGCGAACTGGTGCCAAACGGCGGGTTCGGGGGTGGTCTGGAAACCAGCGCCTATGACATGGACAACACGGCGGCAAACGAGGGCTATACCATCGACGGCGTGGCGCAAACTTTTGATGCGTCCATGGTCTATAACGCCGTGATTACCTATCCCGACGGATCGACGGCCAACATCACCGCCGTCGTGTTCCAGTCTACCAATGGTGACACCTATCTTGCGCCCGAATTTTCAAACAATGCGGACCAAGCAGCACTATCAGCTGGACCAATCCAATCGCTCGAACTCGTTTCGCCGATTTACGCCGAAGGCAACACAGGTCAAGGTTTTAACTTGTTTGGCGACCGCGTCGCAAACCAGTTTGTGCCTTGCTTTACACCCGGTGCCTTGGTCGCCACGCCAAAAGGGGAAGTGCGCGTCGAAACCCTGCGCGCAGGCGACCGTGTGTTTACACGCGACAACGGCATTCAAACAATCTCATGGGTTGGGGGCAAAAAACTCAACGCGAATGACCTTGCGAAAAACGATGCGTTTCAACCCGTTATGGTGCGGGCAGGGTCCTTGGGGCCAAACCTGCCAGAGGCAGATCTACTTTTGTCCCCAAACCACCGCATCCTGATGACAGGCCGCGATAACGAGCTGTTCTTTGAAGAAAATGAAGTCCTCGTCGCTGCAAAACATCTGACCCATATGAACGGGATTGATGCTGTTCAGGCGTCGTCTGGCGTTGAATATATCCACATGATGTTTGAGCAGCACCAAGTCATCTTGGCCCATGGGGCGTGGTCAGAAAGCTTTCAACCAGGTGACTATTCGCTCAAAGGCGTTGGAAAGTCACAGCGCAAGGAACTGTTTGATCTGTTCCCTGATTTGGCGACCGTGGAAGGGTTGGACCAATATGCCTCCGCGCGCACAACACTGCGTCGGCACGAAGCGAAATTGATCAACTAGTCTTCCGCCAAGCATCAAAATCCTCGGGCGTGTCCAAATCTTGGCGCGCCCGATTGTCGTTGAAGCGGTGCAAATAGGTTTTGTCACGATGTGACTTGAACCCTTCATCACCTTCGAGCTGTGCAAATTCACCCCGCAGACTTTGGGCGAAAATAACAGGATGCCCCGCCTTGCCATCGGGTGTCGCACCGCGCCAAATCAGGTGATCCCTATGCTCATTCATCGCTGGAATAACATCCTGTAAGTCACTGGTATTTAACCCAATTAAATCGGCCAGCAGCAACATGAACGGACCTTCCGGCAAGTGCGGCACAGCTCCGCGCAACGTGCCGCCAATGCCCCCAGCACTTTGTGGTACGTCCAATGCCGCGGCTTTCGTGCCAACCAACGCGGTAAGCCTTGGATGATCCGACGCAGGCAGCGCCACAAACACAGGCCCGATCGGGCTTGCGATATCAATCTGGCGGCGCAGTAATGTGCGCCCGCCCACATCTTGCATCAGTTTATCAGTCCCGCGCATACGTCGGGACTGACCCGCAGCCAAGATCAGAACAGGGGTCATCCGCGCATCGCGGTCCCGTCTGGGTCAAACAAATGCGCGGTTATCAACGTGGCCGCGCGGCGTTTGCCCATTATCTCGATCTCGACCTGCGTGCCCGCTGTCGCATGAATGCGTGGGATCAATGCCAACGCAATCGACTTGCCTGCATGGTGCGAGTAGCCGCCAGAGGTACAGAACCCTTGCACCTTATCGTCAATGAAAACAGGCTCGTAGGCCACAACATCGGCATCCTCGGCATCAACCTCAAATGTCGCCAAGATGCGGGCAGGCGGGTTATCGCGCTCGGCCTCTGCCGCTTTACGCCCAATGAAGTCCGCGTTCTTTTTGAAGCTGATAAAGCGGTCCATCCCCGTCTCAGCAGCCGTGTAATCAGGTGAAAACTCCGCCAGCCACGACCCGAAATGCCGATCCAACCGCAGTGACATCATCGCGCGCATCCCGAACGGTGTGATACCCAGCGGTTGGCCCGCGCCCCACAAGGTCTGCCACAACTGCCGCTGATCCATCGGATCGCAGTAAATCTCATACCCCAGATCACCCGTATAACTGACGCGTTGCACGGTGCAATCGACTTGGCCCACGGTCATACGCACCACGTCCAAGAACTTGATCGTGCTAACATCATATCTTGTGCAAAGCCCCAACAATGCGCGCGATTTTGGCCCCGCGATCTGGAATCCCGTGCGCTGATCAGACACATTTTTCACACGAACATCGCCATCTAAGGTATTCATAAACCATCGATAATGTATTTCCTGCGCCCCATAGGACGCGGTCAATTGAAAGTCGTTCTCGGCCAGACAAGACACCGTAAAGTCTCCCATCAAACGACCCTTTGGTGACAGCATTGGCGTCAACGACATGCGCCCTACCGCAGGAATACGTCCTGCCATCACCTTGTTCAGCCATTTGCGCGCATCCGTGCCCGTGACCGCAAACTTGCCAAAGTTTTGGACCTCATTGATACCAACGGCGGATCGCACGGCATGAACCTCGCGCGCCGTCGCATTAAAGGCGTTTGATCTACGGAATGTGGGCTGCTCAAACGTTGGTTCGTCGCCCGTCGCAAAGTAATTGGCAACCTCCAGCCCAAATTGCTGACCCCAAACCGCCCCCAAGCCGCTGAAAATATCATACATCGGCGTAGTGCGATGTGGCCGCGCTGCAGGCAATTCCTCATTGGGATAAGACACCGAAAAACGGCGCTGATAATTCTCGATCACCTTGGGACGGGTATAACCAGGCGTGATCCAACTGCCAAAACGACCAACATCCATCGCGGTCACATCACGCTCGCATTCACCCTCAATCATCCATTGTGCAAGCATGAGGCCGACACCGCCTCCTTGGCTAAACCCAGCCATCACACCACACGCCGACCAATAGTTCCGCAACCCAGGCACCGGCCCAACAAGCGGATTGCCATCAGGGGCAAAGGTAAATGGTCCGTGTATGACCGATTTGATGCCCGCCTTTTCCAGCACAGGGAACCGCTTAAACGCAAATTCAATCGAGGCCTCTACCTTGTCTAGATTATCAGGCAGCAATTCATGGCCAAAGTCCCAAGGGGTGCCATCGACGGCCCACGGCTTGCAAGGCTGCTCATAGAACCCGATGCACAACCCGCGACCTTCTTGGCGCAGATAGCTTTCACCAGCAGGGTCCATGACATGGGGATGCTCACTATCACGCTCGTAAATCTCGGGCGTTTCTTCGGTGACCAAATACTGGTGTTCCATCGGATGCAGCGGCAGATAAACACCCGCCATGGCACCGACCTCACGGGCCCATAGACCACCCGCATTCACAATGTGCTCGGCATGGATCGTGCCCTTGTTGGTCACCACATCCCATGTGCCATCAGGGCGCTGGTTGGTCTCGGACACCATGCAATGCGTCTCGATCACAGCGCCGCCCAGACGGGCCGCCTTGGCATAAGCATGGGTCGTGCCACTTGGATCAAGGTGCCCATCAAGCGGATCATAAAGCGCACCAACAATGCCGTCCAAATTGGTAATCGGGGCGATCTTGGCGATTTCCTCGGGGCCCACGATCTCGGTCTCAAGACCCATATAACGGTGCTTGGCACGTTCTGCGACCAGCATATCAAAGCGGTCTTGGTTATCCGCCAACGTAATCCCGCCGACATGGTGCAAACCACACGACATACCTGTGATTTCCTCTAACTCTTTGTATAGCTTGATCGTATAGCCCTGAAGGGCGGCCATATTGGTGTCGCCATTCAAGGTATGAAACCCGCCCGCCGCATGCCACGTGGACCCAGACGTCAACTCGGATCGTTCCAACAGCATGACATCCGACCAGCCAAGTTTGGTCAGATGATACAAAACGGACGCGCCAACAACGCCTCCTCCGATAACTGCAACGCGTGTAGTGGTTTTCATAGGGTGCCTCTTGCGACTATTCTATGTCAGGTTGACCTAAAACCAAACAGGTCGGATTGCCTTTAACGACAATTCATGTCGTTCTTTGATCCCAACAGGAGCCCGTCGATGAAGCCAATTTTGAACCTGCCCATGCATTTGGTGCACGAAGCCATTCAGCAAAGCCGGAAACTCTGGGTGCGGGTCATTATTTTCGGGTCACTGGCGCTGATCGGTATGGGTATCGCAGGTTTGGGGGCAAGGCTCTTACCCGATAGCCTGACTGGGTCCGTCGATATCGCCTCCGTGGACAGGTTATTCCAGATCATTTCAAATTCGATGCTCGCCGTCACCACGTTTTCACTGTCGGTCATGGTCACCGTCTACCGCGCCACATCAACACAATGGACACCGCGGGTTCACCGCCTGATGCTTGAAGACCGGACCACCCAAAACACGCTGGCCACATTCATCGGGGCTTACGTCTATGCGACCGTCGGGATCGTGATGCGTGAAACGGGGGTTTTGACCGACGTCCATGCGTTCTTGATCTTTTATCTGACCGTCACGGTGATGGCGGTCATCGTGGTCTATATCATCCGCTGGACGCTGCACCTTCAAACCTTCGGCAGCCTGATCGAGACCGCGCGCCAAGTGGAAGAAACCACAACAAAGCGCCTCAATGAGCGGCTTGATATGCCATGCTTGGGGGGACGGCCCCTCGCCGATGTGCCCAAGGGCGCGCATGAGATCAAAGCAAAAGTTTCAGGCTATGTGCAGTTTATTTATGTGGGTCAGTTGCAAAAAGCGGCAGAAATTGCCGACATAAACATCTATGTGACCGTCAATGTCGGCAGCTTTGTTGTCGCGGGGGATGTCGTGGCCCATGTGACGCGGACCATTGAGGATACCGATAAAATATCAGACTCCATCGTGCTGGGCGATTTGCGCAGCTTTGACCAAGACCCGCGCTTCGGGCTGCTGGTTCTGGGCGAAATGGCTAGCAAAGCCTTGTCACCGGGAATCAATGACGCAGGCACAGCGATTGACGTGATGACCCGCCTGACCAAAGTGCTGGGCCACTACAAGGATGAAGCGGACTGCGGACCAGACGCGAAATACGACCGCGTCTATATACGGCCCATGCGGGCCGATGAATTGATCCGGTCTGGCTTTTCCGCCCTTGCGCGTGATGGGGCGCAGATCGTCGAGGTCCAAATCAGACTTCAAAAAGCAATGCAAAGCTTGCGCAGTCACGGCGACAAAGGGATGCGCGACGCAGCCTTTGACTTTGCTAAGTTCGAACTGGCCCGCGCCTTGGACGCGATTACATTTGAGGGCGACCGCACACGGCTATTGGCAAAGGTCGAACCAGACATTCATCAAAGCTGACATGAAAATGTCGCTGTGAGGCAAACTATACTACGGCGGTTCGGTCAGGTTTGGTAAAACCGCTCTGGACTCAAAAGGACAACCCCATGCGTACCCATGCCCAAGCAGTCGTCATCGGAGGCGGCGTGATAGGCTGCTCGATCCTGTATCATCTGGCGAAACTGGGATGGACCGACAGCATCCTTCTGGAACGCGACGAGCTGACATCAGGGTCCACATGGCACGCGGCGGCCAATATCCACGGGCTGCACGACAGCACCAACATCAGCCGCATCCAGCACTACACAATGAACCTCTATAACCAGCTAGAGGCAGAAACAGGCCAGTCCTGCGGCGTCTTCCAGCCCGGATCTCTGTATCTGGCGCAAACAGAGGCCCGCGAACACCAACTCCGGCTGCAAGCGGCCAAAGCCAAATTCTATAAAATGAACTTCCACGAGGTTAGCCGCATTGAGGCAGAGCGCCTGCACCCGCTGGTCAACTTCGACGGCATCCGTTGCATTATGTATGAACCCGATGGCGGCAATGTCGACCCATCAGGCGTGACCAACGCCTACGCTACAGGCGCGCGACAAATGGGCGCCGAGATCGAACGCTTTTGCCCTGTGACCGCAACCGAACAGCAGCCAGACGGTACATGGATCGTGCGCACGCCCAAAGGCGATATTCACGCGCAGTGGGTCGTGAACGCCGCAGGGCTTTGGGGCAGGGAAGTCGCAGCCCTTGCAGGGATCAAACTGCCATTGATCCCGACCGAGCACCAATATTTCGTCACCGAGACGATTCCCGAAATCGCCGCGATGGACAAACGCTTGCCGTCCGTGGCCGACCGCGACGGCGAATACTACCTACGCCAAGAAGGCAAAGGCTTACTTGTCGGCGCCTACGAGAAAAACCTCAAATTCTGGGCCGAAGACGGCACACCCCAAGGGTTCGGGCACGAACTTTTCGCCGACGATCTGGAACGGATCGAGGACAACATGATGCGGGCCATCGACCGCGTGCCTGTGGTCGGCACCGCAGGGATCAAACGGGTCATCAACGGCCCGATGATCTGGTCCCCCGACAGTAACGTGCTTTACGGCCCGCACCCCGACTTGCGTAACTACTTCTGTTGTAACGGAATTATCCCTGGTTTCAGCCAATCAGGCGGGATGGGGCTCATGGCCGCACAATGGATGGTCGAGGGCGAAAGCCAATACGATATGTTCGCATGGGATGTGGCACGCTTTGGCAAATGGGCAGACGAGGCCTTCACCAAGGCTCGCGTCGGCGACCAATACGCCAACCGCTTCTCGATCCACTTCCCCAACGAGGAACGCAGCGCAGGACGGCCCGTGCGGGTGCGGCCCGCCCATGATCTGCAAAAATCAATGGGCGCGGTGATGGGACTGAACTACGGTTGGGAACACCCGCTTTGGTTCGCCGATGAAGCAGGCACCAAAGACACCAACGGCTTTACCCGCCAAAACTGGTTTGAACCGGTGGGCCAAGAGGCACGGATGTTGCGCGACACCGCAGGGATCATCGACATCTCGAATTTCGCCAAATACTTTGTCAAAGGGGCAGGCGCAGCCGACTGGCTGAACGCCGTTTTCGCCAACAACATGCCAAAACTCGTCGGACGGTCTTGCTTGACGCCGCTCATCGGGGTGCGCGGCGGGATCGCGGGCGATTTCACCGTGACCAAACTGGCCGAGGACGAGTTTATGTTCATTGGCGGCGGCATGTCCGAACGCTATCACAGCCGCTTTTGGAAAATGGTACCACTGCCCGAAGGGACAACGTTCGAGTCCCGCACAGACGCGATGTGCGGGTTCAACGTCGCAGGGCCAAAGTCACGCGACCTGTTGGCACGGCTAACCAATGCAGACCTCTCAACAGAGGCTTTCCCGTTCATGCGCTCGCAACGGATCGAAATTGCAGGCGTGCCAGTCATCGCTCTACGTGTGTCCTTCACGGGCGATCTGGGCTGGGAATTGCATTGCGATGCAGACCATCAACTACAACTCTACACCGCACTTCTGGATGCAGGCAAAGCCGTTGGCGCAGGCCCCGTCGGCAGCCGTGCACTGATGTCGCTACGGGTCGAAAAAGGCTACGGGTCGTGGTCACGCGAATACTCGCCAGAATACTGGCCGCAAGAGGTCGCTCTCGACAGGTTGATCAAGCTTGAAAAAGATTTCCTGAACAAAGACGCATACTTACAGATCAAAGATAATGCACCACGTGAAGTTCTATCCCTCGTGCATGTGACCGATGTCACCGATGCGGACGCAACAGGCGGCGAACCGATCTTTTTGACCGACGGCACACCCGTCGGGCGCGTCACATCAGGGACTTACGGCTATTCTGTCGATATGTCGCTGGCGTTGGGATATCTCAAAGACGTGCCCGCAGGCACCGCAGTGGATGTTATGATCTTGGGCAAGCCGCACCGTGGTGTGGTCTTGTCAGAGGCACCATTTGATCCGAAAGGTCAAAAGCTGCGGGCATAAATCCCGCAGCATATCAATGTCTTACGGGATGATCCTTGTGTATTTGCTACCCTCGAGGGTAGCACCAAGGCGCAAACCTGCTTGGGCAAAAACAACCGCAATCACAGGCGACAGCGACGTGGTGGTTTCCGCACGCAACGTCTCGCCCTGATCGCTGATTGCATATTCGATATCAGCACCCGCAGCCCAGCCTTGGCCCTGACGGAAATTAATGAGCGCATCTTGGGTCATAAAAAACAACACATGACTGTATTGCTGCGCACCAATCTGCAAACCCGCAGAACCGCCCGTGTTGGAATAATAATCAACCGTCGTGCCGCCAACTTGCAGCGCACCGCGACCAAACGACCCGCCAAGCCCCAGTCCGACTTCAGTCACCAGCGGCATCACCAACATGCCCGCTGACTTGCTCGCCAAATCTTTGGTGCCGGGATAGCGGCCATACATAAAGTCCAAAGTACTGGCCACGCGCGCGTCAATCGTCGAGGCACCATTGCCGCCAATGCCGTTGCCACATGCGACCAAAGTTGTGCCTGCCACCGCGCCTAGCGCGAAGGTTCGTCTTGAAATTTGGGTCATTTTACTGCCTTTTATGCCTTACCGTAGAAGCTGTTGCCGCTTCTTTCGGGTCAAACATACGCAATTTGCGAGAATCTGTCACGCGTTAGATGATAGACGGGCGGTTTGCGGCCATTGGAGACAGTAAAATGCATCACGCCCGTTGTAATTGTGGCGCAGTTCAGGTCTCGGTTGACGCTGATATGACCGCGCCGAACGCCTGCCACTGCCAACTGTACCGCCGTCAATCGGGCCACTACTGGGCCTCAGCCGAATTTCCGCGCGACCAGTTGACGATCACAGGGGCCGACAACGTCACATGGTATCAGGCTTCTGAAAAAGTGCGGCGCGGCTTCTGCAAAACCTGCGGCTGCTTCATGTTTTTTGACGCAATTTTCCAAGACTGGACCGCCATCGCGATGGGGGCCTTTGATGCGCCAACACAGACTAAACTTGCGCTGCACATCTTCACCGATGACAAAGGCGACTACTACGATATTGCGGACGGATTGCCCCAGAACGGCCAGTAACTAGCCGTTCATGATCTTGGCGGCAGCCGGCGCGAAATACGTCAGTACCCCGTCACATCCCGCACGTTTAAAGCACATCAGGCTTTCCATCATCACCGCGTCACCGTCCAGCCAGCCGTTCTGGGCGGCGGCCTGCAACATCGCGTATTCGCCGGACACTTGGTAGGCAAAGGTAGGCACGCCAAATGTCTCCTTCACGCGGCGGCATATATCCAGATACGGCATCCCTGGCTTGACCATGACCATATCGGCGCCCTCGGTCAGATCACGCTCCACCAGCCGCAAAGCCTCGTCGCTATTGGCAGGGTCCATCTGATAGGTTTTCTTGTCCCCCGTCAGGGCAGACGACGCGCCGACCGCCTCGCGGAACGGGCCGTAAAAACTGCTGGCATATTTCGCCGTGTAGGACAGGATTGTGACGTTACGATGCTTTTCGGCCTCCAAAGCGGCGCGAATGGCGGCAATGCGTCCGTCCATCATGTCAGATGGGCCCAGAATATCTGCACCAGCCGCAGCCTGCGCCAGCGCCATCTTGACCAGCGCCTCAACCGTGCGGTCATTGACGATTTCACCGTTTTCAACAAAGCCATCGTGACCGTTGATATTATAAGGATCAAGCGCAATATCCGTCATGATCGCAATGTCAGGGACAGCATCCTTGATGGCGCGAATGGCCTGATTGCTGATATTCTCGGGCGACCACGCCAGCGCACAATCCTCGGTGCGTGCTTCCATCCCCGTATAAGGAAAGATGCAAATCGCAGGGATACCCAAAGCATGCGCCTCTTTCGCTGCAATCACAGCGCGATCAACCGTTTTGCGGGTCACACCGGGCATAGAGGCGATCGGGGTCTCGGCATCGACACCCTCCATCACAAAAATCGGCCAAATCAGGTCGGACGGGGTTAGCACATTCTGGCGTGATAAAGCACGCAAAGCAGGGCTTTGACGCATACGGCGCAGGCGTGTTGCAGGGAATTTGGCAATCGTTGGTTTCATGATGCGGGCCTTTCTGGTCACACCCTTTTGGTCGCATGGATTTTGTGCCCCTGCAAGTCTGGGCATCCACTGATCAGGTGGCTAATGTACAACGTAATGCTCAACTTTAAAGACAGGCCGCACATTGGACTGGAATAACGCTATTCTTCACGTGATCAATCTGCGGTCATTTTCCAGTATTTGGTACTGGATCATGGTGGCGGTTGTTTGGTCTACGGCCAGCCATTGGGTGCTTGGCGTGCCTTTTGACATGATCCAGCGGGCCAAGCGGCACGGTGGACAGGCCGAGCTGGACCTTGTCGATATGGTGCGGATCAACGTTAACCGTCAGTTGACTACCGCGGCCGTGGCAGGGGTCTGGCTAATCGGCATTCTGTTCTTTGCGCTCTCCACACTTGCGGGGCTCGGATTCATCTACAATATCGAAATGGCACAGGCGATCTTTCTGCTGGCGTTCCCGATTTCAATCATCGGCGCGATCTCCGTGTCGACCAGCCGCCTGATCGTGGCCACAAACCCCGAAGGCGACGCGTTGCACAACGTCTTGATGCGGCACCGCATCTGGACACAAATCATCGGGATGATCGCAATCTTTGTGACGGGCCTTTATGGCATGTTCCATAACTTGGCCGTGGTACGCGGGCTCTGACCTATTGACCCAAGCCGGAAACAAAGTAGATCAGCCCCATGAGCAATCCCAACCATATTACCGTCAGTGGCGCACCCGAAGGGTTTGACGCCAAGCTGATCCTAGATGAGGTCGCCAAATCAGGGCCTGTCGCCCATGTGGCGCGTGATGACAAACGGCTGGCGGCGATGCAGTCCTCGCTGGCGTTCTTTGCGCCTGATATGCCTGTGTTCGTGTTCCCTAGCTGGGATTGCTTGCCCTACGACCGCGTATCACCAAACGCCGATATCTCTGCTGCGCGGATGGCCACGCTGGCCGCCCTTGTGCATGGAATGCCCGCAAAATTCGTGCTGCTAACGACAATGGCGGCCGCAACGCAGCGGGTGCCAGCGCGATCCTTGCTGCGCGACGCGGCGTTTAAAGCCCGTGTCGGCGACCGGATCGACGAGGCCGCATTGCGCAATTTCCTTGTGCGCATGGGCTTTACGCAAAGCCCCACCGTGATGGAGGCAGGCGACTACGCCGTGCGCGGCGGCATCATTGACATCTATCCACCGGGGCAATCGGGGCCGATCCGGCTTGATCTCTTTGGCGATGTGCTCGATGGGGCGCGGCGCTTTGATCCCGCGACACAGCGGACCACAGAGACCCTCAAAGACATCGAACTGGCCCCCGTGTCCGAGGTTATCCTCGACGAGCAATCCATCACGCGGTTCCGGCAAAATTACCGCATCGCATTCGGGGCGGCAGGCACAGATGATCCGCTTTACGAGGCCGTCAGCGCAGGGCGCAAACACGCAGGGATCGAGCATTGGCTTGGGCTTTTCCAAGACGATCTGGAAACCCTGTTCGACTACCTGCCGCGCGTCACGATCAGCATGGACGACCAGATTTCACCACAACGTTTGGCGCGTTGGGAAAGCATCGAAGACCAATACGGCACGCGCATGCATGCCTTGGGCCAAAAAGGGCGGATGGACAGCGTCTATAAACCTGCCAGCCCCGAACTTTTGTATATGGACGACGAAGCGTGGGACGCGGCCTTGGCCGACAAACGCGTGCTGCAATTCTCGCCCAACAAACAGGCCACAGGCATCGGGGTAATCGACGCAGGCGCACGCACAGGACGCAGCTTTGCGCCTGAACGCCAGCAAGAAAATCTTAGCCTTTTCGGTGCCTTAGCGCATCATATTCAAGCGAAACTTGCGGATGGCCCCGTAGTCGTGGCGTCATATTCCGAAGGGGCGCGCGAACGGCTGATGGGGCTGATTGAAGACGAAGGCCTGTCCGAAACGATCCCCGTCACAGATTATAAACGCGTCGGCAAACGCGGGCTGCATCTGGCAATTTGGGCGCTTGATGCGGGCTTCGAGGCCGACGGTCTGACCGTCATTTCCGAACAAGACGTGTTGGGCGATCGCCTGATTCGTCAGACCAAACGCAAACGTCGCGCCGACAACTTCCTGTCCGAAGCCACCAGTCTGAACCCCGCCGATCTTGTCGTGCATGTCGATCACGGTGTCGGGCGCTTTATGGGGCTGGAGGTCGTCAGCGCTTTGGGCGCCGCCCACGAATGTCTGCTGATCGAATACGCAGAGAATTCAAAGCTTTACCTGCCAGTTGAGAACATCGAACTGCTCTCCAAATACGGCCATGAGACGGGCCTTTTGGACAAACTCGGCGGGGGCGCATGGCAGGCCAAAAAGGCGAAACTGAAAGAACGTATTCGCCAGATTGCCGAACGCTTGATCCGCGTGGCCGCCGAACGCGCCTTGCGCACAGCCCCAGCACTTGATCCGCCAGACGGCATGTGGGACCAGTTTATTGCGCGTTTCCCTTACGTGGAAACAGACGACCAGCTCAGCGCCATTGACGATGTGATCGAAGACCTTGGCTCGGGCAAACCGATGGACCGTCTGGTCTGCGGCGACGTGGGCTTTGGCAAGACAGAGGTGGCTATCCGCGCGGCCTTTATCGCGGCCATGTCAGGTGTGCAGGTCGCTATCATCGCGCCAACCACGCTGCTGGCGCGGCAACACTACCAAAGTTTCGCCGAGCGTTTCCGTGGTTTTCCCATTAATGTCAGACCCTTATCGCGCTTTGTTAGCGCGCGAGATGCGACCCTGACCCGCGAGGGCATCACCTCAGGCAGCGCCGACATTATCATCGGCACCCATGCGCTGCTGGCCAAATCCGTGCGGTTTAAGAACCTCGGTCTGCTTGTCATTGATGAAGAACAGAAATTTGGCGTGCAGCACAAAGAACGTCTGAAACAACTGCGCACCGATGTGCATGTTTTAACATTAACTGCGACACCTATCCCACGGACATTGCAGCTTTCTTTGTCGGGCGTGCGCGACCTGTCGATCATCGGCACACCGCCCATCGACCGCCTTGCGATCCGCACTTACGTGTCCGAATTCGACACCATCACGATCCGCGAAGCCCTGTTGCGCGAACACTATCGTGGCGGGCAATCCTTCATCGTTGTGCCGCGCATTTCCGACATGCCCGAGATGGAAGAGTTCCTTAAGAACGAAGTCCCCGAAGTCAGCTATATCTCGGCAACAGGGCAGATGGCGGCAGGCGAACTCGACGACCGGATGAACGCGTTTTACGACGGAAAATATGATGTGCTGCTTGCGACAACCATCGTGGAATCAGGCCTCGATATCCCGACTGCCAACACGATGATCGTCTGGCGCGCCGATATGTTTGGGCTTAGTCAGCTTTATCAAATCAGGGGCCGCGTCGGGCGGTCCAAAACCCGCGCTTATGCTTATCTGACAACCATGCCTCGCCAGAAATTGACTGACACCGCGCAAAAGCGTCTTCGTGTGTTGGGCAGTCTTGATAGCCTTGGGGCAGGGTTCACGCTGGCCAGCCAAGACCTTGATATTCGGGGGGCAGGGAACCTGCTGGGTGAGGAACAATCGGGTCAGATGCGCGAAGTCGGCTACGAACTTTATCAGCAAATGCTGGAAGACCAGATCAACGCGATCCGTTCCGGTGCCGCCGAAGGCATTGTCGACGACGGCCATTGGGCACCGCAGATCAACCTTGGTGTGCCTGTGCTGATCCCCGACACCTACGTGCCTGATCTGGATGTGCGTTTGGGTCTCTACCGTCGCCTGTCAGAGCTGACCACAAAGGTCGAACTTGAAGGGTTCGCCGCCGAACTGATCGACCGTTTTGGCAAATTGCCGCGTGAGGTCAACACGTTGATGCTTGTCGTGAGGATCAAAGCGATGTGCAAAAAGGCAGGCATCAGTCAGCTTGATGCTGGACCAAAGGGTGCCACGATTAAGTTCCACAACGACAAATTCGCGTCTCCGTCAGGGCTGGTTGATTTCATCAATGACCAGCGCGGCAAGGCCAAGGTCAAAGACAACAAGATCGTCATCATGCGCGATTGGGAAAAGGAACGCGACAAGATCCAAGGCGCGTTTAACATTGCCCGTGATCTTGCCGCGAAACTGGCCGAAGCCAAGAAGACTTAGGATTCGTCAGTGGCCCTGCGTGGGCCAAGGATGCGCATCAGGACGAACCCGACGGCCACGCATGCCAGTACGCCGACCGACAGTGCAAAGGGTGTGCCGTCGAACGCAAGGCTAACGCCGATCGAGATAAAGGCGGCAAGGACCGTACAGATCGACCCCGAAATCGAAGCCGCAAGCCCTGCGATTTTGCCCATCGGTTCCATCGAGAGGGCATTGAGATTGCCAAAGGTAAAGCCTACCACAAACATCACAGAAGTAGCCCAGATAAAGTAGATCCAGAAGGGCAGGCTTTCGGCGGTCATCTGATAGACGATCACGCCCGATGCCAAAAAGATCTGTGCAATCAGAACCGTTTGCACGATTTTTCGCATCCCGAAACGGCCCACCAATTTGGCGTTGATAAAGCTCGACGTCATGGTCAACAATGCAATGGCACCAAACCACAGCGGAAAGCTGTCGGCCTTATCATAGTAGATTTCAAAGATCGGCTGGATCAACGAAATTTGGGTAAACAGCGCCCCATACAGGCAGGTCAGCACCGCGACACTGTAGCGGAACACACGGTTGCTAAAGGCCATTTTCGTGGCCTCCCAAAGTGACGCGATCCGCATGGGGCGGCGGGCTTCAACGGGATGGGATTCGGGTTGGCGCAGGCCCAACCAAATACTGTTTATCACCCCAAGCAGCGCCATTGAGACAAAGATGCTATGCCAGCCAAATAGATTTTTGATTCCTTGGCCGATTAAAGGCGCGACAGCGGGGATCAGGCCAAATACGATCATCGCCAGTGACATGATACTCGCCATTTTTGTGCCCGAATACAGGTCGCGTACCATCGCCATACCGGCAATGCGCGGACCCGCCACGGCGAGCCCCTGCACAAAGCGACCCGCCAATAAAACCTCGAGCGAGGGTGCGACGGCACAGATTAACGACCCGATGATAAAGACGGCAAAAGGCCAGATAACCAGTGCCTTACGCCCGTAGGCATCCGATAGCGGCCCCGCAAAAAGCGTGCCGATCCCCATGCCCAGCACAAATACCCCGATCACAAGGGCTGCGCGGGACGGGTCGGCGGGCGACAGCTCTGCCCCGATGGTCGATAGGGCTGGCAGCATCGCGTCGATGGAGAACGCCACAGAGGCAAAGAGCATCGCGACAAGTGCGATGAACTCGCGTTCATGCAGCTTTTTGGTAGGGGTTAGCATTGGCTACTTCTTTATGTTTCGGCCTTCTCGGCGGCCTCAAGTTGTGCTTTGATATCGGTGATTATCTGCACCCAAGTCTCGGTCGGTTGCGCGCCTGGCACGGCGTGCTGGTTGGCCACGATGAAGGTCGGCACAGAGTTCACGCCCATCTTGCGGCTATGCGCGTCGCGGTCACGCAGGGTTTGTGTGTCCTCGTCGGTCGCCAGCAGTCGCGTGACCATTGCCGCGTCCATTTCGGCGGCGTCTGCGATGTCGGCCAACACCTCGCGATCGCCAATGTCGCGCCCGTCAACGAAGTAAGCTTTGAACAGCAGATCGACCACAAAGGATTGCCGCTCCTCGATGCCCGCCCAGTGGATCAGGCGGTGTGCGTCGATGGTGTTTGGCGTGACTTTCATTGCGTCAAAATTGATTACCGCGCCGACCCGTTCGGCATTTTCAACCACAGGCGCATAGGCCTTGATCGCACCTTCTTTGCCGCCGAATTTGGTTTCGAGGTAGGTGCGACGGTCCATGCCGGCTGCAGGCATGTCGGGGTTCAATTGGAACGGGTGCCATTCGATAAGAAACGGATGATCAGGGAACTGCAGCAAAGCCTTATCTAGGTTGGTTTTGCCGATATAGCACCACGGGCAAATCGGATCGGAAATGATATCAAGCTTGACCATTGGCGGTCTCCCAGTCTTGACGCAGCACGCGTCGCAATAATTTGTTGTTGGCGCCGCGTGGCAAGGTCTCGACGCGTACGAATTGGCGCGGGCATTTGTAGCCCGCAAGATTGTCCGCGCACCATGCGGCCAAGGAGGCATCCTCTATCACATCTTCGCTGACGTAAAACCCCGCAATAATGCACACGTCTTGTTTAACCTTGATTTCGACGGCGGCTGCCTCGGAGATTTGGGGGTGTGCGGTGAGTGCGTTCTCGACCTCAATCGGGCTGACGCGGTAGCCGCCCGCGTTCATCATGTCGTCGTTTCGCCCTGCATAGGTTACCGCACCGTCCGCAGCCATGATCCCCAGATCACCCGTGAGAAACCAGTCGCCTTGGAACTTTTCGGCGGTGTCTTCGGGGGCGTTGAGGTAGCCCAGCATCAACCCAGCGTCAGCGCGGTCAATCGCGATGGTGCCCACATCGCCCCGTGGCACCGGGTGGCCGTTCTCGATGATTCCGATTTTCCGCCCCTTTTGTGCAAAGCCTGACGCACCGGCGGGGGCCGGATGGTTTGGGCTGCCTGAAATAAAGGTCGAACATTCCGACATGCCAAACGCCTCGTGCACGTCGGTGCCAGTGGCGCGGATCCATGCGGTTTTGGTCGCTTCGGGCAATTTTTCGCCCGCAGACAGACCGTGCCGCAGGGAAGGCAGGGTGGGCATATCGCCGCGCAGTAGCCTGCGGTAGACGCCGGGGGCTGCGGCAAAAATCGTGGCGTTTGATTTCGCCAAAAGCGCGGGCAGGGTGGTGGCGTCGGTGCCGTCTGCGGGGATCAGCGCAGTCGCCCCGATGGCCCAGGGATCCATAAGCCCTGTCCCAAGCGTATAGGTCCAGTTGAAGGCGCCTGCGTGCAGCAACCGGTCGTCCTCAACCAAGCCATACCAGCCGTCCCACATCATTTGTCGCGCCCATACCGCGCGGTGCGCATGCACGACAGCGCGCGCTTGGCCTGAAGTTCCTGAAGTGTGGATGATATAGGCGGGACGATTGGGATCACCCAGCGCGAAATCGGCGGGTGGCAGGAAATGCAGGGCAGGAAGCTTATCCGCGGATAAGGTTTTACCTGATTCTGGCGTGTTTTCATCGCTTTGGATGGTGCAGGCGGGCTGGATATTGGCACTAATTTTCCGCACCTCTGGCGGGGCCAGTTGCGTGGAGAGAGGCACGGGGATCAAGCCTACGGCGATGCACGCCAGATAGGTGATCGGGAACTCGGCGTTATTGCCAAGCCGCAAGATGACGCGGTCACCCGCAACGAGACCAAGGTTGAGCAGCCCAGTGGCGGTGCCAAGCACAGCGCGGGATAGCTGTGCATAGGTCCAGATTTGCGGACCATCTGCGTGCAGGATTTCAAGCGCGTTTTTATCCGCCAAACGGTCCACATGGCGCAGCACATGACCCGCCATATTGAAAGACGCAGGCGCGGGTCCAAGCCCAGTTTCAGAGACAATTGATAACATAATGTTATGGCTACGCCCGTGCCAGTTTGGTTGCAAGCAAAGTTGGCAACGCGTATGACACGATCATGTCTGATATTGATCCCAAAAGCCTGATCCAAATTGCCCATCAAGACGGGTCGAGTGCCACGGCCCAGCCGTTGGATTTGGGTGTCAGGGTGCGCGAATTGCGCAAATCGCGTGCATGGACGTTAGAGCAAGCGGCAAAGCAGGCGGGTCTGGCGCGGTCTACGCTGTCCAAGATCGAGAACGGGCAGATGTCGCCAACCTATGAGGCGCTTAAAAAGCTGGCTGTTGGTCTGGAAATTACAGTGCCCCAATTGTTTACGCCCCCATCACGCGATCAGGTCAATGGCCGTCGTGCGATTACCTTGGCGGGTGAGGGTGGCCAGCAGATTACCACAACCTACGAGCATACGATCTTGGCAGAGGCGCTTACGACGAAAAAGATGCTACCGTATCGCGCCCGTATCCGTGCCCGCAGCATGGATGATTTTGATGGTTGGGTCCGTCACGATGGTGAGGAGTTTCTGTTCGTGCTGACAGGTGCTGTGACCCTGTTTACCGAGTTTTACGAGCCTGTGACCCTCAAGCGCGGTGATAGCGCCTATTACGATGCCTCGATGGGCCATAATGTGGTGTCGAGCAGTGCCGATGATGCCACTGTTTTGTGGGTCACGTCACTGGCTTGAATGAAACAGCCGTGTCAGCACAAAGTGCCCGATCACAAGTCCCACGCCCTGCATCACAATGAACATCGCGATATTGGCGGGGACGATCCCTGCGAAAGTGTCAGAAAAACCCCGTGCGATTGTGACCGCTGGATTGGCGAAGCTGGTGGATGATGTGAACCAGTAAGCCCCTGTGATGTAGAGAGCCACAAGTGATGGCACCGCGTCGGTCTTGTGCCGCAGCCCGCCGAAGATCACGAAGAGCAGCCCAAAGGTCGCGATGATCTCGGACACCCATTGGTTAGTTCCTGTGCGCAGGTGGCTGGAACTTTGCAAGATCGGCAGGTCAAACATCAGATGTGCCGCCCAGACCCCAAGGATGCCGCCGATGATTTGAACGCCGATATAGGGCGCGATCATGGCACGTGGATGTTCGCCGCGCCACGCAAAGGCAAGGGTCACGACGGGGTTGAAATGCGCCCCTGAGACCGGTCCTAGCGTGGTGATCAGCACGTAAAGGATGCAGCCTGTGGCGATGGCATTGGCCAGCAGCGCCACAGCGGTGTTTCCGTCGGCCAAAGTCTCGCCCATGATCCCAGAGCCAACGACCGCGATCAGCAGGAAGGCTGTGCCGAGCGCTTCGGCCATGAGTTGTGTTGTTTTAGAGGGTGCCAATGGTTTGTAATTCCTTGGTCAATGTTGCGGTGTCCATGTCTTCAAATGGGAGCGCGAAAAGGGCGTCGGCCCGTACGTGCAATTTGTCATAGGCGGTTTGAAAGGCGGTGTCCCAATCGGCAGGGTCTGCTGCTGCGGGGTCTTCTACCCCCCAGTGGACGCGGATCGGTGCCCCAGCCCAGATGGGGCATGTCTCGCCCGCAGCTGACCCACAAACGGTGATGACCACGTCCATTGCGGGCGCGTCAGGTCCGCTGAATTCGTCCCAGCTTTTGGAGCGCAGGTGGTCGGTTGGAAAGTCGTAATCATGCAGCATTTTCAGCGATTGCGGGTGGACTTTGCCTGCGGGTTTTGACCCTGCGGAATACCCTGTGATCCGCATAGCTGAATGATGTGTCAGGATGCTTTCGAGCAGGATCGAGCGAGCGGAGTTGCCAGTGCAGAGGACAAGGATATTGATCATGGTTTTCTTCTCGTGGTTTCGCGTCCATCTAAACGGTGTTTTGTAACAGCTGTGTTACAAAACGACGTCAACGGCGCCCAAAGCCAATTGTCCTGCCCCAACGACGGCGCCCCCTGCAGTGCGTGCCACGCCGCAAGCTTGTAGTGCTGTCAGCAAGGCGGCAGCGATCATTAGTTTTTTCATCATAAATCCAACTTATCAAATGGAAGGGCCGGTAAAAACCGGCCCTTGTTGTCGTGTTTACTCTTCATACCACCAAACGTCGGGCTGCCAACCCGGCCAATCGCCAAAGATCGGCAGATCTTCTGGATAGTGCAGGTTCTTCGCGTGCGCGATCCGGCTGATGTTCCACTGGTAGATCGGGATCACGTAGCGTCCTGCGGTCAGCACGCGGTCGAGTGCTTTGACGGCGGCCACAAAGTCGTCTTGGGATTCTGACGTCAGCAAGCGGCCGATCATCGCATCTGCGGCTGCCGATTTGACGCCCATCAAGTTGCGTCCGCCGACCTCGTCTGCCCGTTCTGATCCGTAGTAGGCGAATTGTTCGTTGCCCGGAGACAACGATAGCCCGCGCCGGTAGTAGGTCATGTCAAAGTCATAAAGGTCGGTGCGTTCTTTGAATTGTGCGTTATCAACCGAGCTGACCGAAGGCGAGATCCCGATACGTCCCAAGGCCTGCACATACATGTCGATGATGGCTGCGTTCTCGGACGAGCCGCTTTGCAGCAGGATTTCGAATGTGAACGGTGTGCCGTCCGCGTTTTTCAAGACGCCGTCTTGCACGGTCCAGCCTGCGGCCTCGAGTTGGGCAAGGGCTGCACCGATGCCTGCGCGGTTGCGTTCTGATCCGTCTGAGACTGGCAGGGTGTAGCCTTCCAGTGTGCCCGGTGTCAGGTCATCGGCGAAAGGTGCGAGGAATTCAGCGACGCGTCCTGTTGCGGGGCCTGTGTCCATGCCAAGCGGAGAGTTCGACCAGTAGGAGGTGATGCGTGGCTGCTGCGAGCCTGTCATCGCCTCGTTGACGAATTCGAAGTTGAACGCATGCATCAGCGCATCGCGGACCCGCCAGTCGGCAAAGACGTCTTTGCGGCTGTTCATCACAAAGCCCGTCATGCCTGAGGGGCGTTCGTGCGGCAGGATCGATTTTACCACATCGCCGCTGGCCACAAGAGGGAAGTCAAACTGGCTGTCCCATTTGGCCACGTTGAATTCGCGGTGGGTGTTCACATCGCCGACCTTGAAGGCCTCGAATGCTGCGGTTTCGTCGCCGAAGAATTCAAGACGGATTTCATCAAGGTTGCCTGTCCCT
Organism: Loktanella sp.; assembly: GCA_024686085.1. Taxonomy (GTDB): domain Bacteria; phylum Pseudomonadota; class Alphaproteobacteria; order Rhodobacterales; family Rhodobacteraceae; genus Yoonia. Next base: position 10,818 of record JAIBDT010000027.1, on the reverse strand, counting down.
TTCTTGAATGGAATGTCAGCGGCCCAGTAGTTCGGATCGCGCTGGAACGAGATAAAGCGGTTGGCCTCAAAATCGGCGATTTTGTATTCGCCTGATACGATGGGGATAATGTCCAAGCCGCTTTCGGCGAAATCAAGGCCGTCCCACTGCGATTTCTTCAAGATCGGGCGCATACCCGCAAGTAGGGCAAGTTCTTGGTCGGCCTCGTTGAAAGTAAAGCGCACGGAGCGCGGGCCTGTGGCCTCTAGGGATTCGATTTTGCCCCAGAAACCGCGATACCGGCCGTGACCTTGGGTGCCGAGCGTCTCGTAGGACCAGATGACGTCTTCGACGCTGATTGGGCTGCCATCGTTGAAGGCTGCGTTTTCGCGCATCGTGAATTCGACCCACTCACGATTCGGTCCGGTTTCAATCGATTCGGCAATAACGCCGTAAAGTGTAAACGGCTCGTCGAGCGAACGTCCCATCAGACTGTCACCTGTAAGATATCTTAACTGCCAGTGAACATTGCCCTTTTGGATGTAGGGATTAAGGCTGTCGAAGGTGCCGACGTTGGCGGTGACGATTTTGCCGCCAAGTGGCGCGTCGGGGTTCGCATAAGGGAGCGACACGAAATCTGGTGGTAGGGCGGGGTCCCCATACATAGCTATGCCATGTTGAGATTCGGCTTGGGCTGCATTTGCGGCACATAACAGCGCCCCGATGGCGGAAATCCTGCGCAGTGGCGTGAAAAACTCTGGCTTCATTTTAGAAACAATCCCTTTAATCCCTGTATTCATTAATCATGAGCCTAAAGAGGGTTGTGAGACTTTTCAAACTTTTAGCTTGGCCACAGGCGGCGATATGCGTATAAAGAGGTCACTGCTCGATAGGTTTCTTGCCTGTATGAAACCTGCCTCAATAACTTTACGCCCGCCTTGTGCGGGCGTTTTTTTTGGGCTTTTGCAGGGGTTTCGGAAATCTGTGTGCTTTGCTGGATTGCAAGAGAATCGGTGTGTTCTTTGCAGGTGCAGCATCTATAGTCGCTTCATATTATCATGAAACGGAGCCACACAGATGTCATTTGCAGGAAAAACAGCCGTCATTACGGGGTCAAATTCGGGGATCGGGCTGGGCGTTGCCCGAGAGTTGGCCCGTGCGGGTGCCGATGTCGTGTTGAATTCATTCACTGATTCTGATGCGGATCATGCGTTGGCGGCTGAATTGGCAAAAGAATTTGGCGTGAAGGCCCGCTATATTGCCGCCGACATGTCCAAGGCTGCGGATTGTCGCCGACTGATTGCCGATGCTGGCACCTGCGATATTCTGGTGAACAATGCGGGCATTCAGTTTGTCGCCCCAATTGACGAGTTCCCGACTGAAAAGTGGGATGCAATTATTGCGATTAACCTCACAAGCGCGTTTCACACCACGGCGGCGGCTTTGCCTGTGATGCGTGCGGCGGGCTGGGGTCGTGTGGTGAATATTGCCTCGGCGCATGGCTTAACCGCATCCCCCTATAAATCCGCGTATGTCGCCGCCAAGCATGGCATTGTCGGATTGACCAAGGTGACGGCCCTCGAGACCGCCCAAGAGCCGATTACCTGTAACGCTGTTTGCCCAGGTTATGTGCTGACCCCGCTGGTGGAGGCGCAGATCCCAGACACGATGAAAGAATACGGGATGGACCGTGAGACGGTGATCAAAGAGGTGATGCTTGCCCGTCAGCCGTCCAAGGACTTTGCCACGGTCGAGCAGTTGGGCGGCACGGTGAATTTCTTGTGCTCGGATGCCGCATCCCAGATCACAGGTACGACCATTAGCGTGGATGGTGGCTGGACCGCACTTTGATTTAGGGGGTGAGCAGCTTGACCGCCAGCGCCCACATGACCAGCCCAATGATCACGTCGAGGATCCGCCAAGCCCGTGCCGACTGCATGATCGGCGCGAGCAGCCGTGCCCCGTAGCCCAGCCCAAAGAAGAACACGAAAGACGAGATGACTGCGCCGATCCCAAAGGCATAGCGGGCGCTGTTCATGTCGTATTGTGTTGAGATCGCGCCGATCAGTCCCAGAGTGTCCAGATATACGTGCGGGTTCAGCCATGTGAAGGCCGCAGCCGTTCCCAAAGTGGCCCAAAGCCCTGCAGATGTGCCCGCAATGTGAAGGTCGTAGTGCCCAAGGTAGGCCGCCCAGAGCCGCATGGCCCCATAGACAAATAGGAACGCGGCCCCGCCCCATGCCATGATTTGCGGAAGGAGCGGGGCGGCTTCGACGATGGCGCTAAAGCCCAAGACGCCTGCCGTGATCAGGATCGCGTCGGAGGTAGCGCAAAGCAGGCATAGCCAGAACACATGTTGCCGTGCCAACCCTTGCCGCAGCACAAAGGCATTTTGTGCCCCGATTGCGAGGATAAGCGAAAAGCCTGTGGCAAAGCCGGTGACCGCCGGTCCGATCATTTGGCGGGTTTGGCGGGCTGGGTCGGGTCTTTGCTATTGGGATAGACAAGCCCTGCCGAGATCACCAGTTTTGCCGCGTCTTCGACGCTCATATCCAATTCGCGGATGTCACTGCGTGGCAGGAACAGCAAAAACCCAGAGGTCGGGTTTGGTGTGGTTGGCAGGAAAACGGTGGCGACTTCTTCGCCGTCGGACAGTTTATGGCGCACCTCGCCTTTGGCGTTGGTGGACACAAAGGCAATCGCCCAGATCCCTTTGCGCGGGTATTCGATCAGGCAGGCTTTATCGAAGGAGGTATCGCGCTGTGAAAACACAGTTTCGGCGATTTGTTTCACGCCGTTATAGATTGAGCGCACGACAGGCATTCTGTCGACGACATGTTCGCCCCAGCGTAAGAATGACCGCCCCATGATCCCTTTGCCGATCCAGCCCACAAGCATAGTGAAGATCAAGAAGACCACGACCCCGATCCCGCGCACGTTGACGGTGATTGGGGCGGCCCCTTCGGGGCGGAAATAGAGGTTGATCAGTGCTTCGGGGTGATATTGCTGTGGCACAAACGGCCAGACCCAGCCATCGACCCAGCCCACAACGGTCCAGATCAGCCAAAGCGTGAGCGCGATGGGAGCCACGATGATCAACCCTGCAAGGAAGTTGCCGCGTGCCCGCGCGATCAGCCCGCGCCGCACGCGTTTGGTGTCGTCATGATGGGGGTCGAGTTGCATTTTCGTGGCGCCTTAACTGTTTGCTCACATCTATGGTGGCCCTGCCGCGGCGACAAGCATTACTGCGCTAGTTATGCTTGATTGACCATTTCTGCGGCGATTTTCGCCGCCAGCCGCGCGTTATTGCGCACAAGTGCGATGTTTGCAGTCAAGGACCGTCCTTCTGTCAGCTCGAATATTCGTCCCAAAAGGAACGGCGTCACGGCTTTTGCAGAGATGTTTTGCGCGTCCGCCTCGGACAGGGCTTGGGCGATCACTGGCGCGAGGACCTCTGCGGGGATTTGCGCGTCACTAGGGATCGGGTTGCAGACCAGTTGCCCTCCTGAAAGCCCCATCGCGCTACGCATGATTTGGGCGCGTGCAATCTCGGCTGCGCTGTCCATGCGAAGTGGGGCTGGCATATCGGATGTGGCCGACCAGAAGGCGGGCAGGGTGTCTTGGCCATAGGCGATGACAGGCACGCCAAGTGTTTCCAGAACCTCGAATGTTTTGTCCAGATCAAGGATCGCTTTGGCCCCAGCGGCGACAACCGTCACTGCAGTTTGGGCCAGTTCGTGCAGGTCTGCCGAGATATCAAAGGAGGTTTCAGCCCCGCGGTGCACGCCGCCGATCCCGCCTGTCGCGAAGACCGAAATGCCTGCTAGCTGCGCTGCGATCATGGTCGCGGCCACTGTCGTGGCCCCGTTGCCGCCCATAGCGATACAGGCGGCGATATCGGCGCGAGACAGTTTGGCGACGTTTTGCGCTTGGCCAAGGCTGTTGAGCTCGTCTGCCTCTAGCCCGATGTGCAAGGTCCCGTTCATCACGGCGATGGTTGCAGGTGTGGCGCCAGCGTCGCGCACGTCTTGTTCGACGATCTGGGCCGTTTCCACGTTTTGCGGGAACGGCATCCCGTGGGTGATGATGGTGCTTTCGAGTGCCACGATGGGCGCGCCTGCAAGGCGGGCGGCGGCGACTTCTGCGCTGAATGTCATGGGGATCGTCATAGCGGTGTTTCTCCTGAAACGTAGGTGGCGGCGGCGTTTGAGGCGCGGGTGAGGGCGCCTTTGCGGTCCATGCCTTGCGCCTCTGATGCGATGTGGGCGGCCATGAATGTATCGCCTGCGCCTGTGACGCGCGTGACCATCACGGCGGGTGGTGTGTGGGTGATAATGTCGCCGTCTGTGCCTTCGGCCGCAGCATTGCCGCCATCGGTGACAAGTACGCGGTGTGCGCCGCGTTTAAGTAAGCCAGCGGCCCCGTCAGAGGAAGTCTCAAAGGTGGTTTGGCAGAGCAACCCTGCTTCTTCCAAGTTCACGTAAAGCGTTGCTGTCGGGTGGTCCATCAGCGACAGAAGACGCGCTGCTTTTCCCGGGGACGCGGGGGCCACGCGCAGGTCTGCCCCTGCAAAAAGCGGCGAGTTAGCGATCGTTTGCAGCAATTCTTCGGTCAGATTTCCGTCAAGCGCAACGGTCCCTTGGTAGGGGGTGTCCACCGACCCAAGCCGTCCGTCACTGAGCGCCCGCAGGATTTTGTCGCCTGATGCTTCCAGCGAATGCGCATCCGCGATGGCCGCGATCAGACCGTTGGCCCCCTCAATCGCCATATAGACGTCGGTGGGCAGATCTTCGGAGCGGTAAAGATAGTCTGTGATCAGGCCCATACGGGTGGCCTCGGACACCAGTTCGTGCCCTTCGGCATCTTGGCCGATAGCCGACAGAAGTGCAGGGCGCATCCCGAAACGCCGCAGGGTCATCGCGATGTTCATCGCGACCCCGCCGGGCAGACGTGTGATCCGCCCCGGCACGTCGGAGCCCACCCGCATGTGGTTGGCTGCGCGCCCGATCACGTCCCAAAGGACAGATCCGATACAAAGGATATTGGCTTGCTGTGTCATGCTTTGCTTTTGGCGCAGGGCACGCCGTTTAGCAAGTCACGGCGCGGCAAATGTCATGTTGGCCCAGAGGGTTTCGTAGGCGGCGCGTGTATCATCGGCCAGCTGCCCTGTCGGTTCACGCAACACAACCGCATCAAGCATGTATTCGTGACCCGATTTCACGGGGACTGTCGCGATCCCGTTTGCATCGGTGCGCACAAAAAAGATGCGCACGCTGTCGTTGGGGGCCTTTTCAAAGACTTCGACTTGCGTGTTTGCGCGAGGGTCGGTCCGATAGAACACTTGCACCCTCATCCCAGACGACAGGTTGTCGGTATAGGGGTTGGTCAACGCCACGATTTCGGTCTCTAGCCCGACCCGTCTGTCAGCGCCCGCGCCATCACCGACACCGATTAAGGTCTTGGAATAACGCGAGTAAACCTCTTTGAAGTTCTCAAGCGGTAGCCCGCGTGTTTGGTGGTTTGCCAGCTGGTCGCCGAGGTCTTTGTGCTTGAGGAAGCTTTCAAACTTCTCCCACGTCTCGTAAGTGACGGTGGAATTGCGGGCTTGGTAGGCCACAACGTTCAAGCCATTGTCAAAAGCGGCCATGTTCAGGGCAGGAGTATCGCCGGTCCGACCCTCAACTTTGCCCGACTTGCCACCTGCAAAGGCCATGAAATGTGCAAATCGCTGCGGTACATAGGGCAAGATAACCCCTTCAAAATCCTGTCCATTGACAATATTGGCTGTCAGCATACCTTCTGCCGGAACTTGGTAGGCCGTTGGCTCTAACCAGAACTCATGAGCGGTCGCGGGGCTGCCAAGAAAACACATTAAGAGAGCAATTTTGCGCATGATGACGTCCTTTTCCATTGTTCCTAAACTGTCCCTTACCCGTCTGTTGTCAAGCGCGATCCTGCTTTGGCTCACGACACTGTCATCTGCGATGGCCCATGAGGTGCTGCCGTCGATTGCTGATATGACCCAAGAGGGCGATCAGGTGACTTTTGATGTGCGCTTGAATCTCGAAAGTTTTATCGCAGGCATCAATATGACCGAGGTGGCCGATACCGCCGAGGCCCCGCAGGCGGCTGATTATGACAGTTTGCGCGCGCTGGAGCCAGCGGCGTTAGAGGACAGTTTTCGCGCGTTCTGGCCACAGATGGCCGCTGCGATGACACTGACCGCAGATGGCGTGCCGCTTGATCCGCAGTTGACGTCTGTCGCGGTTGGCCCGTTGGGCGACGTGGAGGTAACGCGCGCATCCGAGATCAGCTTTACCGCGCAACTACCTGAAAAGGCGCAAACTATTCAGGTCGGATGGACGCCCGAATTTGGTGTGCTTGTGCTGCGCCAGATGGGTGTGGACGCTCCGTATGACGGCTATCTGGAGGCGGGTGCTTTGTCGGACGACATTACGCTGGCGGGCGGCGATCAGGCGACGGGGTGGCAGACGTTTGTGCGCTATATTCCGATCGGCTTTGATCACATTGTGCCCAAGGGTTTGGATCACATACTGTTTGTGCTTGGCTTGTTTTTCTTGTCTGCACGCATGCGTCCGCTGATTACTCAAGTTTCGCTGTTTACGCTGGCCCATACGATCACGCTGGCGGCGGCTGCCCTTGGTGTTGTGTCTGTGCCTGGAGCCATTGTGGAGCCGTTAATTGCGGCCTCGATTGTCTATGTCGCCGTCGAGAATATTTTGATGAAGAACCTAAGCCCGTGGCGACCGTTTGTGATTTTCGGCTTTGGTTTGTTGCACGGGTTGGGCTTTGCCTCGGTGCTGGCAGAGTTTGGTTTGCCAGAGAACACGTTTGTGCCTGCATTGATCGGGTTTAACGTCGGTGTTGAAGTGGGCCAGTTGGCGGTGATTTCTGTGATGTTCTTGTGTGTTTGGCAGGCGTTGCGTGTGGATCGCGGTCAGAACGAAGCTGCCCAAGGACTTGTGCTTTATGGTGTGCTCGCTGCTGTGACGGTGGCGCTGATCTGGCTGAACCCTGCGCCGTTGGCCGCGCTGATCGAAGGCCCTGTCTGGGTGTTCGGTGCGCCGCTTTTGGGTGTGCTTATCCTATGTGCTGCATCCGTCCAGTTCCGCGATACGGTCGATGGCTACCGCCGCATCGTGGCGGTGCCTGCATCGGTCGCAATCGCGCTTGTAGGGGCCTATTGGTTCATTGAAAGGGTGTTTTTGTAAAAAACCCGCGCGTTTGCATGAAAATAGCCCGTGTCTGCGCCTAGAAGGCTTGCACCCAGCACAAACACGGGCTAAAGCGCGCCTACGAAATCCCCAGACGGGGGCGGGTCTTTTGGGGAGAAATCCTAAAATATCCACCGGTTGTCGCAATTCTGCGCCTTCACCCTCCGTCCTAGGTTAAAACCGGAAAAGGAAGACTGACATGGCTCTACCCGAGTTCACCATGCGCCAACTGCTTGAAGCTGGCGTCCACTTTGGCCACCAGACAGCGCGCTGGAACCCAAAGATGCAACACCACATTTACGGCAGCCGCAACGGCATCCACATCATGGACCTGACACAGACAGTGCCAATGCTGGACCAAGCGTTGCAGGTTATCCGCGACACAGTCGCAAAGGGCGGTCGCGTTCTCTTCGTTGGCACAAAGCGTCAGGCACAAAAGCCAATCGCTGATGCAGCTGAGAAGTCCGCACAGTTCTACATGAACCACCGTTGGTTGGGTGGCACGCTCACTAACTGGCAGACCGTTTCCCAGTCCATCAACCGCCTCAAAGCGATTGACGAGGCATCCGAGAACGGTTTCGCGGGTCTGACCAAGAAAGAGCGTCTTGGCATGGAACGTGAGCAGGGCAAATTGCAAGCATCCCTTGGCGGTATCCGCGAAATGGGCGGCGTTCCTGATCTGCTGTTCGTCATCGACGTGAACAAAGAAGACCTCGCCATCTTGGAAGCCAAGAAGCTGGGCATTCCTGTGATCGCTGTTGTCGACACCAACTGTTCCCCAGATGGCGTAGATTACGTGATTCCAGGCAACGACGATGCGGCACGCGCAATCGCGCTATATACTGACCTCGCAGCACGTGCAGCCCTTGACGGCATGCAGGCACAGCTTGGCGCCGCTGGCGTTGATATGGGCGCGATGGAAGAGTTTGCAGAAGAAGTTGTCGCTGCTGAACAGCAGTAAGCTTTGCAAAACTGATTTCGGGGCAGGGGGTGGACCCTTGCCTCGACCCAATTTGAATTCCGTAATGGAGAGATAACATGGCGATTACCGCTGCAATGGTAAAAGAACTGCGCGACAGCACTGGCGCAGGCATGATGGACGCGAAAAAAGCGTTGACTGAAAATGATGGCGACATGGAAGCGGCTGTTGATTGGCTGCGTACCAAGGGCCTTGCGAAAGCTGCTAAGAAATCTGGCCGTACTGCTGCAGAAGGCCTTGTTGCCGTTGCTGTGTCCGGTGGCAAAGGTGTTGCGGTTGAAGTGAACTCCGAGACTGACTTTGTCGCGAAGAACTCTGACTTCCAAGCTATGGTTGCGAAAATCGCAGCCGTTGCTTTGACAGTTGGCGATACAGACGCGTTGAAAGCAGCTGACATGGGCGGCAAGACCGTCGAACAGACTGTCACAGACGCTGTTGCTGTGATCGGAGAGAACATGTCCGTGCGTCGCATGGCGGTTCTGGAAGGCGAAACTGTTGTATCTTACGTCCACAACGCTGCTGCCACTGATATGGGCAACATCGGTGTTTTGGTCGCAATGAAGGGCGACAACGAAGCATTTGGTCGTCAGGTTGCGATGCACATCGCTGCTGTGAACCCGATGTCTTTGTCCGAAGCTGATTTGGACGCTGCAGTTGTTGAAAAAGAGAAGAACGTTCAGATCGACATCGCGCGCGAATCCGGCAAGCCGGAAGCTGTGATCGAGAAGATGATCGTTGGCCGTATGCAGAAATACATGGCTGAAGTCACTTTGCTAAACCAGCAATTCGTTGTGAACCCAGACCTGACTGTTGGCGCTGCTGCAAAAGAAGCTGGCGTTGAGATCACTGGTTTCTCGCGCATCGAAGTCGGCGAAGGCATCGAAGTTGTGAAAGAAGATTTCGCAGCTGAAGTTGCTAAAATGAACGGCTAAGCCGCTTTATTTACTGAATTTGAAAGGCCCGCTTGAATAATCAGGCGGGCCTTTTTTATTGCCACACCTTTACACGTATAAGGTGAGTTTGGCCGAAATTTTGCCCCAATCCGAATATATCAGATTCAGATAAACATATTATGAGGGACATTTTTTCTATGCCGAGCACAACAATTTACGACACTGAGAACCAGTTCAACTGGCAAGCGAAGACCACGTTTACCGATGATTACGGTCAAGTTGTATCATCCGATATTCTATATGACAGTGGCCTGATTACTGCCCGCTATTATTCCGAAGGCGTTTTGGATCGCACCGAACTTGTTGATGATCAGGTTGATGGCGGTTTGTTCAATTGGACGTCCAAGACCAATTATTACAGCCCGAATGGCGACGTAACAGTCCGCGAAACGTTTCTTGATAACGGCGTGATCAAAGTTGAGGACTTCGCAGAAGGCGCGCGCACGCAGACGTTCCAATACGATAATCCCAACAGCGCGGGTGATGGTGTCATGTCTTGGGAGCATATCGAGACGTATTACGACCAGAATGGTGTTTTGTCCGAGCGTGCCACGTTCAATGACAATGGCGTTCTGCGTGTTGATAGTTTTACGGACGGTGTGCGCAGCCAGATTTTCCAATATGACAACCCCAATGAAGCTGGGGACGGCGTGAAGTCTTGGGACCGCATCGAGGCCTATTATGACCAGAACGGCAATCTGACCGAGAATGCCACGTTTTATGACAACGGCATTTTCCGACTGACCACATATGTTGAAGGTCAGCGCGCGTCAGTCATTGAGGAAGATAATCCCAACGCGGCCGGCGATGGTGTAAAGTCTTGGGACCGTATCGAGACCTATTTCGACCAAAATGGTGTGAAAACCGAGAAGGCTACGTTCTATGACAATGGGATTTTCAAGTTAGAGACCTATTCTGATGGTCAACTTGTGGGCGTCCAGCAGTCTGACGAAGGCGATGTTGCATCTTGGGATACGATAGAGACCATGATTACCCGCGACGGCGGCGTGGTAGAGCAGCGCACGTTGACTGTTGGCGACGATGGCGTGGAGCGGTTTGATATGCGCGTAGACAGTCAGCGCGTTATGCTTGTTGAAACGGATAATTCACTGGATGGATCCGCCCGCAGCTGGCAAACCAACGAGCGTTTTTACGATGAAAACGGTGACTTGGCCCAGCAACATATCGTCTATGATGATGCGGACGAGTTTGTGTTTTTGCATGTGGGCGGCACATTGGATCAAAAGGTCGAATACGATGGTGATGAAAGCGAAGCATGGGCGATCCGCGTGACCGATTACACCGCTGAAGGACCGGTTGTTGTCACATACGACACTGTCGCAGACGCGCCTGTGGAGATTGGCACGTTGTTCTTTGACTTTGTTCTTGGCTAATAGGATTGCGGCCTGTTGGGGATCAATGGGCCGCAGATCGAGGGGATGTCGCGGGTCGCCTTGCCTGATAATCGTCAGGGTTACGCCCCGCAGTCCCCAGGCCTAAGGCCACCACTCACGGAACTTGTTTAGATTGACTTGTGACGCTACGTAACGAAAGTAGGGTTTTCCATACTTTTGGCAAAAACAGGCGTGTTTTCAGCTACATATCAACCACGAACATTTGATTGTAGAACGCGGCTTTTAGCACGGCTTGCGCTGTGGTTTCGACGTCCAAG
>JAIBDT010000071.1 GCA_024686085.1 Loktanella sp. | reverse complement strand
TTTTCCACTTGAGAAGCCCGCAAGCATGGTCTAGAGCAGCCGCAGTCATTGATCGCGGTCGTGGCGGAATTGGTAGACGCGCAGCGTTGAGGTCGCTGTTCTGTAACAAGAGTGAGGGTTCGAGTCCCTCCGACCGCACCAAATGCTAGCCTCAAGAGGTCGCATTTCCCCAGTGATAGTTTCATTGAAATAAATTTGAAATCATGCTGAAATACCGCAACTTTTGTGCGCTATTTTTTGTTTTTATTGTTTGTTTTGATCAAGTTTTTGGGGGAAAGAATGTCCTTTCAGTATTTTGACGGCTTATTGCATCCGAAATTTTCAAGTAAAAGTGGCCTGAACCTCTTACGGGTTTTTGCGTCGATTGCTGTGGTTTCGATCATACCTGCCTGTGTCGAGCAGAGCGAGATGACCACAAGTTCCCCTGCCCAAACCCGAAATGTTTCGGCTGTCAGTATGATCACGCGCGAGACGTCAGCAGTTCAAGATTGGGCCTTATATACCGATTTGGGATATCAGTCTCTTGAGGGACGGCTGATAGATAAGTGCGGACGGTTTACTATGCCGAGAGCGTATTCAGGTTATGGAGTGCGCGAGTCCAAAAAGAAAGCAGCTGAAATTAAGGCCAGTATAGATGCATATCCACAAAAGGTGGCTTGCGCAGAAGCCAATATGCAACAGGTGTCGCGTGATTTTCTTGCAAATGTCACCGAGCATGATCGCGCCAAGAGTTTGATCAGGCAAAAAATCAGCGCAGGTTTATATGATCAATCGAGCACAGAGTTTAAATATCTGAGTGGGCTGAGCCCCAAAAGTCATCCTAACTTTCAAACCTTCGAGACCCAATCGGCAGCCCTAGAAGACAAGATCGCGACAGGTTTGGAGCGTGGCCGTGAAAACCTATCGGTTGCGAATAGGTATGTCCGTCAAGAACAATCGCGCAGAAATGCTTGGGTGTCGGCTGGCCTGAGTGCGGGTATTGCAGGTGCCACTCAGTCGGCGAGCCGCGATTTGGAAAATTACAGGCAAGGTCAAAATGCCATCAGAGAGACCGCAGGTCTGCCAAAGATTTTGTCGCTTGCGGAGCAAAAGGCGTTGCAGGATGCCTATAACTGGTCGCTTGCGAATGCTGCGAAAGAACCACTGACCTCGTCGGGTAGTCGTTCGGAAGAATCAAATGGCGCGTCGTCTGGCGGCGCAATGCTGACGCTTACGACTGAGACGCCCACGGAATGCACCCATAGCCTTGGCAATTCGCCGACGCCGCTGACAATTTGGGACTGTAACGCATACCGCAATCAGCGGGATATCGAAGCCAATGAAATCTGGGAGGCCGAACAAGCCGCCAAAGCCGCCGAAATCGAGGCCGAGCGTGCGCGTTTAGCTGAAGAGAAGCGCAATGCGCCCTATGATGATGGCTGTGGCAACATCTACCCAAATATTGCCGCATACCAAGCCTACCTAAATTCGCTACCTGACACTGATGGCGTTCGCGTCATGTGTCAGTAGGTTTCACAAAGCACCGATTCTGTTTTGTTCGCAGAGTTGAGAAATTGATCTGATAGCGCAAACATTTAAGGCTATTAGCCTGCTGATGCTTAATTTTGCAGCCGATTAGACTTCGTCTGGGGGATATGGTGCGCAACCCGATAAATCAGGTTGCAATGCGTTCACACGTTTGTTCTCCTCTGCTGCAACAACAGCAACGGAATCGTTGCACATCAGGGAGACACGGTTTGGCCGATGGCACATCCAACAACGCATTCGTTGAATTCGAGCGCGTGCAAAAAAGCTACGACGGCGAGAAGCTTGTCGTAAAAGATTTAAACCTCTCAATGCCCAAGGGCGAGTTTTTGACAATGCTTGGGCCATCAGGGTCGGGCAAGACGACTTGCCTGATGATGCTGGCAGGGTTCGAGACTGCCACGCACGGCGAGATCAAGCTGGACGGGGTGTCGATCAACCACATCCCACCGCATAAGCGCGGCATTGGCATGGTGTTCCAGAACTATGCGTTGTTCCCGCATATGACGGTTGCTGAAAACCTGTCGTTCCCATTGGAAGTCCGCAAGATCGGCAAGGCCGAGCGCGAGCAGAAGGTGATGCGCGCGCTGGGCATGGTCCAGATGCAAGATTTCGCGAACCGCCGCCCGACGCAATTGTCTGGTGGTCAGCAGCAACGTATCGCGCTTGCCCGTGCTTTGGTTTTTGAACCTGAATTGGTGTTGATGGACGAACCACTTGGCGCGTTGGACAAGCAGCTGCGCGAAACATTGCAGTTCGAGATCACCAACCTTGCCCACCAATTGGGAATTACAGTTGTTTACGTGACCCACGACCAGACCGAAGCCCTGACAATGTCGGACCGCGTGGCTGTGTTTGATGATGGTCGCATTCAGCAGTTGGCCCCGCCTGACGAGTTGTATGAAGCCCCGCAAAACAGTTTTGTGGCGCAGTTCATCGGTGAGAATAACACGCTGGAAGGCACCTTGAAGGAAGTCAAAGGCAACAGCTGCATCGTGCAGTTGGACAATGGCGACATCATTGATGCGATGCCTGTGAATGTCGGCGCTGTTGGCGAACGCACGAAAGTGTCGATCCGCCCAGAGCGCGTTGAGTTCGACAAGACCCGACTGAAGGCCGACGCGCATACGCTGAAGGCCGAAGTGCTGGAGTTCATCTATATGGGTGACATTTTCCGCACCCGTCTACGGGTTGCTGGCAGCGAAGACTTTGTCATCAAGTCGCGCAACGCCCCTGACCAGACGCGTCTGACCCCCGGTCAACAGATCGAGATCGGTTGGATGACAGAAGATTGCCGCGCATTGGACGCGTAAAGCTGTCCATGCTGCAAGAATAGGGGAGGCTTCCGCCCGGAAAGCCGCCCCGAAATACACAACACCGGGTATCTAACGGGAGACTACGAATGAAAACGACTACAACACTTCTAGCGACGACCGCCATGACATTGGCTGGCACATCTGCATTCGCAGACGCGCATATGGCTGACAGCATGACGATTGTTAGCTGGGGCGGTGCGTACTCTGCGTCACAGCAGGGCGCATACCACGACCCATATATGGCCAACACTGGCATCACGATCATCAACGATGAATCCTCTTCTGAAGCCGTCGCAAAACTGCGCGCAATGAACGAAGCTGGCAACGTCACTTGGGATCTGGTTGATGTTGAGGCCGCAGACGCTATCCGTCTTTGCGACGAAGGCCTGGCCCTTGAAATCGACCACGACGAAATGCTGGCTGCTGGTGCTGACGGCTCTACAGCGTCCGACGACTTTGGCGACAGCATCATCTCTGATTGCTTTATCCCACAGATCGTTTTCTCGACAACTGTTGGCTACCGCACAGACATGGTTGGCGACACGCCGCCAACAGAAATCTGCGCAATCTTTGACACAGACACATACCCAGGCAAGCGCGCATTGGCGAAAAAGCCACTTGCAAACGTTGAGTGGGCATTGCTGTGTGACGGCGTCGCAAAAGCAGACATCTACGAAGTTCTGGCAACAGAAGAAGGCCAAGCACAGGCATTCGCAAAGCTCGACACCATCAAAGACGATGTGATCTGGTGGTCTGCAGGCGCGGAAACACCACAGCTTTTGGCTGATGGCGAAGTTGTCATGGGTTCCACATTCAACGGCCGTTTGTTCTCTGCGATTGCAGAGCAGGACCAGCCGATTGGTATGCTTTGGGACGCGCAGATGCTGGACTATGACGGTTGGATCGTTCCAGCTGGCCTGTCCGATGACCGTCTTGCACGCGTGATGGATTATTTGACCTTCGCGACAGACACACAGCGTCTGGCCGATCAAGCCAAGTACATTTCTTACGGTCCAGCACGTGCATCTTCTGCACCACTGGTTGGCGATCACGGCGAGTTGGGTATTCCAATGGCCGAGCACATGCCAACAGACCCTGCGAACTCGAAGAACGTGTTCGTCACTCAGTATGAGTTCTGGGCTGACTACCGTGACGATCTGGATGCAAAATTCCAGGCATGGTTGGCACAATAAGCCAGCGTTTTAGGGTGGGGTAATTCCCGCCTTAAGATGTTCCGACATTGCCGCAGCCCTGATTACTTGGGGCTGCGGTGCCCGAACCCTGCGACTGGATAGGCAATTATGACCGAAACTTCCCAACATTCTGGACCTGTTCTTGCGGCCGATGGCCGTCCGCTCAAAGCGTCTTTAGCCCGCGCCCTGCGCCGTGAAAAGTTGCGTGCGATGCTGCTGATTGCCCCGTTGCTGGTGTTCATTCTAATTACATTTGTGGTGCCGATCGGCCAAATGTTGTTCCGCTCTGTCGAAAACCAGATCGTGAGTGACGTGCTGCCCCGCACTTCCGAAGCCCTTGAGGAGTGGTCGTATAACGACGGCGCTGCCCCTGGTGAGGCTGTATTTTTCGCCCTGACCCAAGACATGGTTGTTGCCGCCGAGCGCAAAGAGCACACCCGCCTTGGATCGCGTTTGAACTATGAGGAAAGTGGTATTTCCTCTCTGTTCCGCAAGTCGGGCCGCAAGGTTGATGAAATTGGCGAAGGTTACGCCGATCAGTTTGAAGCGGTTAACCCGATGTTGGTTGATCCCGCCGCGCTGACCCAGCTTTTCGCGACATCTGCGTGGTCGGAGGCTGTGGCCTCTGACGCTGAGTTGGCCGTGACCCGCACATTCAAGGTCAACAAGGATGTCGCCGAGGCTTTGCCCCGCGCATCTGATGCCTTCCGCGAGTTTGCTGTTTTCAACCAGTCGGTGGACGAGAAAGACCCGCGCAAAGCCAAGTTATGGAATAGTGTCTCGCTGGCTTTGTTCGAGGATTTGCGTCAGAACCCTGCCGCGACTGTGGATGGTCCTGCGTCTGCGGCGATTGCGGCTGCAGCTGCCGCGGTCCCTGCGTTTGACGTCGAAGACCTTGCCCAAAGCTTTGCCAAGATCGACAAGGACTGGCTGGACCCTGAGGTCTGGACCGTCATCAAGCGCTATTCCCCAGAGTTTACAAATGGTTATTTCCTGAACGCGATTGACATGGAAAAAACCGTTGATGGCCCTGCGTGGCGTGATGAGGACCAGCAGATTTATCTGAAGCTGTTCTGGCGCACGATGCTGATGTCCATGACGATTACGATCTCGTGTATTTTGCTGGGTTATCCGGTTGCATGGCTGTTGGCGAACCTGCCGACCCGTCAGGCGAACCTGTTGATGATCCTTGTGTTGCTGCCGTTCTGGACCTCGCTGTTGGTGCGCACATCCGCATGGAAAGTGCTGTTGCAGCAGCAGGGCGTCATCAATGACATCGTTGTGTGGCTGGGCCTTGTCTCTGACGAGAACCGCTTGCAACTGATCAACAACGCGACGGGTACGATCATTGCGATGACGCATATCTTGCTGCCGTTTATGATCTTGCCGCTGTTCTCGGTGCTGAAAACCATTCCACCGACGTATCTGCGCGCGGCAAAGTCACTTGGTGCAACCAACTGGACAGCTTTCTGGCGCGTTTACTTTCCGCAGTCTGTCCCGGGTATCGGGGCGGGGTCGATCCTCGTGTTCATCATGTCGATTGGGTATTACATCACTCCGGAAATCGTGGGCGGCACCAAGGGCGTGTTCATCTCGAACCGGATTGCATACCATATCTCTAGCTCGCTTAACTGGGGTCTAGCGGCTGCACTAGGTGCGATCTTGCTCGCGGTGGTTATGCTGCTGTACTGGGCCTACGACCGCATCGTCGGCATCGATAACGTGAAATTGGGGGGCTAAGTCATGGCTACTGTTTATAATGGCGAAGTGCCCACACCATCGCTGATGGGGTTCACTATTCCACTGACCGCCGCCTTGGGTGGGTTCTTTGGATTGATCGCGGGCCAATCGACGGGCCTTGGTGGTTTACTGGGGATCGCATCGGGTGCTGTAGCGGGGGCTGTGATTGCCTACGTGCTGATCAGCTTCCTGTCTTATAAGATTGGCCGTTTGGCGACGATTATTGTCGTGGGCCTAATCGGCGTGTCATTGGGTGGCCCATTGGGGCTGGTTGTTGGCCTGTCGGCGGGGGCTATTTTGGGCTGGTGTGCTTATTGGCTACATCTTGGCCGCTACCGCGCGAGCCTGCCGCCTTATGCCACGTCTGGCCAAGTGTTGTGGCACAACACGTTCAAGTTCATCTGTGGCTGTATCTTCTTTTTCCTGATCGCGCCGATCATCACGATCATTCCGCTGTCGTTTAACGCGCAGGACTTTTTCACCTTCACGCCTGAGATGTTGGCGCTGGATCCTGCGGGCTATTCGCTGAAGCATTACCAAGACTTCTTTACCAATGACGATTGGCTGCGTCCGATGAAGAACTCGCTGATTATCGCGCCCTTTGCGACGATCATCTCGGTTTCATTGGGCACATTGGCCGCGATTGGTTTGAGCCAGTCTCATGTTCCGTTCCGCCGCGCGATCATGGCGATCCTGATTTCGCCGATGATTGTGCCGCTGATTATCTCGGCCACTGGCATGTTCTTTTTCTACAGCCAGATGGGTCTGTGGATGGAAGAATACCTGAACCTTTCCAAGTCTTTGACGGGCTATATCAAGGTGATCTTGGCGCATGCTGCATTGGGTATTCCGTTCGTGATTATCACGGTGACGGCCACATTGGTCGGATTTGACAATTCGCTGACACGGGCTGCGGCCAACATGGGGGCGACCCCGACGGTCACCTTCTTTAAGGTGCAGATGCCGCTGATTTTGCCTGGTGTGATTTCGGGTGCCTTGTTTGCATTCATCACGTCGTTCGACGAAGTGGTTGTGGTCTTGTTTGTTGGTGCTGCGGCGCAAAAGACATTGCCGTGGCAGATGTTTACTGGCCTGCGCGAGCAGATCAGCCCGACCATTCTGGCGGTTGCCACGATCCTTGTGATTGTGTCGATCGGCTTGCTTGCGACGGTTGAATTGCTACGTCGCCGGTCCGAGCGCTTGCGCGGATTGTCCCCTAACTAAGGCAGGATGGCGAGCCAACCCCACATCGTGAGGATTGTCACCCCGGTGCCGATCAAAACGGCGGATGCGGCCACGCGCCGCGCCCGCCCGTACATATCCGCAAAGACATAAGCATTGATCCCAGGGGCCACGGCCCCTGTGATCACTGCAGATCGCAACTCGGCATTGCTGAGCTGAAAGATCGGCGCCAGCGTGTATGTGATCGCGGGCTGAACCAGCAGAGACACCCCGACGATGAACAAAATTGTTGGCATGTCCCCTTCGGGTTTGTAGCGCACCAAGACCCCACCAAGCCCGAAAAGCGCCGCTGGCAGCGCCGCTCGCGCCACGAGGCTAAGTGCGTCGGTCATGACGGCGGGAATTGGCAGGTGGGTCAGGTTCACAAAGAACCCAGCGCCGATGGCCACGATCAGCGCATTTTTGAACACGGCTTTAAAGACCTTGGCGGGCAGGGCGCCGATGGACCCGCCCCGATTGCGCGCAATCTCCATGGCGGTGATCCCGAAGGTGTAGCAGACGGGCGCGTTCAGGGCGATAATCGCAAAGTTCGCCTCGAGAGCGCCTGCGCCGTAGGCCCGTTCGGTAATCGGCAACCCGAGCAGCACAGAGTTTGAGAACATGCCCACAAAGCCAATGGCGACGCAGTCTTCCCAATCGCGCCCGAAGATTAGCCGCGTCCCGATCATCCCGATGAAAAAGCATAGGATTGCGCCGGCATAGTAGCTGAACAGCAGCGGGGCGTGAAAGTTTTGCGCCAGATCAAGCGAGGAGATCGCGAGAAAGAGCAAGCAGGGGATCGCGAAAGCTTGGGTAAATTTCATCAATGCATCAACGAGCGCATCAGAGAAATAGCCCGACCAGACCGAGATATACCCGAACCCGAGTACGATGAAGACGGGCAGGATAACGTCGATCAGGGCGCTCATGGGGCGGACTTTCTATTGCGCGGGGAAGCTGATTTCTAACCCGTCAAAGGCTGGTGTGATGTGATCAGGTGTTTCGGCCCAAACGGTGTCGTAGTCCAGATCGATGTGCATGTTGGTCAGAACGGCGGTTTTTGCTTTGGATTTCTTGATCCATTCTAGCGTGTTGTCGAGGTGGCTATGCGTCGGGTGCGGTGTGCGTCGCAGCGCGTCGATGATCCACAGGTCGAGGTCTTGCAGTTTGTCCCATGCTGCGGGCGGGATTTCGGACACGTCAGGCATGTATGCCACGTCATTGCAGCGCAGCCCAAGCGCGTTGATGGACCCGTGTTCGACCTCGATGGCGGTGAAGGTCAGCGGCCCTGCGGCCCCGTTGATGGTCACTTGGTCGTCAAGCGTATTGAGTTCGCAGATCGGCGGGTAGGACGACCCTTTGGGCTGCACAAACGCATAGCCGAACCGCGCCAGTAGCGCATCGGCGGTTTCGCCGTCTGCCCAGACCTGTAGCCGTTCGCGTGTGTTGAAAAAGATCATCCGCAGATCGTCGATGCCGTGCACATGGTCGGCGTGCGCGTGCGTGTAGATCACTGCGTCAAGCGTGCCGACATCCGCGTCCAAGAGTTGGTTGCGCATGTCGGGTGTCGTGTCGATCAGCACCCGCGTAACCGCGTCGCCGCGTGTGCGTGTCACCAGTAGAGAGCAGCGCTGCCTGCGGTTTTTGGGGTTGGTTGGATCGCAGTCCCCCCAAAGCCCGCCCAAGCGTGGCACCCCGCCTGACGACCCGCAGCCGAGGATGCGGTAGGTGATCGTGTCTTGGCTCATGATTTGGCTTTCCAGAACAATCGGTCGAAGTTTTCGGTCGTCTGGGCTGCGAAGTCTGCGTAGTCCATGTTGAACAATTCGGCCCCGACGGCAGCTGTGTGCGTGCTATAGGCGGGTTCGTTACGTTTGCCGCGAAAGGGCTTTGGCGCGAGGTAGGGGCTGTCGGTTTCCACAAGAATCCGGTCGACGGGGGCTGCCGCAAAGATATCGCGCACCTCTTGGCTTTTTGGGAATGTCGCGATGCCGGACATGGATAGGTAGAACCCAAGGTCAAGTGCCGCGCGGCCCAACTCTGGGCTGCTGGAAAAGCAGTGCATGACGCACGTGTAGGCGCCGCTTGCGTATTCTTCGGTCAGGATTTGCGCCATGTCGTCGTCGGCGGACCGCGCATGGATGATCAGCGGTAGCTTGGTTTCGCGGGCTGCCGCGATATGGATGCGCAGCGATTGCTTTTGAATCTCCGCACTTTCGGCGGTGTAGAAGTAATCAAGTCCAGACTCGCCGATACCCACAAATTTGGGATGCGCCGACATGGCGACCAATTCGTCGAATGTCGCGAGCGGTTCATCGGCGGCAGACATCGGGTGGGTGCCAGCGGCGTAGAACACAGGCGCGTGCGCTTCGGCGATCGCCCGCACGGCAGGTTCATTGCGCAACCGTGTGCAGATTGTCACCATCCGTTCAACGCCTGCATCGAGTGCGCGTTGGATGACCTCTGGCCGCTCTGCGTCGAAGTCAGGGAAATCGAGGTGGCAGTGGCTGTCGACGATTGTTGGTTGGCCCATGCTGCTGCTCTCTTTTAGTTATGTCGCGGCGACCTTATGCGCCGTCTCTTCGATCTTAAAGATGATATCAAGGATCAGCGAGCCGGGGTCAAGGTTGACCGCCCGCCCGTGGCGCACACGTCCGCTGAGGTCTTGTTGTAATTGCGCCCAAGCGCGTGCGGCGCGGTCGTCAGGGGCCAGTCGCGCCAAAAGCCGCGCCTCATGTGGTGCCCCTTGGGAATGGGGCTCTCCCAGCAGCCCTGCGCGGGCGGTGCGTGCAAGGAACTGGTCGATCAGATCAAGGGTCAGCCCATAGCGGATATCGGCCCCGCGTGCCGCACAGCTATCGGCGAGTTTCAGGGCGGCGGGACGGTCGATGCGCGGCATGCCTTCGAGCAGTCGCACGATTTCGGCATAGAGTTGCAGCCCGTCGTGGCGCAATAGCCGGATCGCGTCGCCTGCCGACCCTTCAGAGAGAGTCGCAAGGCTGTCGGCGTTGGCGGTGTCAAAACCCGCTTGGGTCAGCGCCTGTTGCAGCGGCTGCGTGGTCAGGGGCGCGCAGCGCAATTCGCGGCAGCGCGATCTGATGGTCGGCAAAAGACGCGAGGGTTGATGAGCGATCAGCAAGATAGTGGTGTTCGCGGGGGGTTCTTCCAGTTCTTTGAGGATCGCGTTGGCTGCGTTGCGGTTCATCTCGTCGGCGGAATCGACGATCACGACCCGCCGCCCACCGTCCGCAGAGGACATGTGGAAGAAGGTTTTCAGCCCGCGCACCGCATCAACGGTGATTTCCTGACGCAGTTTTTTGGTGTCATGGTTGTAGGGCCTGCGCACAACGATAAGCCGCGGATGTGCGCCTGATTGCACCAATCGCGCATCAGGATTGTCGGCGGATACTGCAAGGGATGTGGCCGCTGGGGGGGCGTCGCCGAACATCCCGCCGTCTGCTTGTTCTGACAATAAGAAGGTCGCGATTTTCCATGCAAGCGTGGCTTTGCCGATGCCGCGTGGTCCAGTGATTAACCAGCCAGAGTGCAGACGTCCCGTATTGTAGGCGTCCAGAAACGCGTCTTCGGCGCGGGACTGTCCAAACAGGGTCGGGGTTTCGCGCGGGTGTGGTGCACCCTCGATCCGGTCGGGTTCTGGCAGCGCGTCGTCGCTCATGTGTAGGCCGCGATTTCAGAGGCGATCTGGTCGATGGTCCGGTTCCCGTCGATCAGCACACAGCGGTCGGGAAAGGCTTTGGCCAGCGACAAAAAGCCGTGCCGCAGGGTTTCTTGGAACCCCAGGCCGAAGTCTTCAAAGCGGTCCTCGCCTGATTTGCGTGCCAACCCGCGTTCAAGGGCCACGGCGGGGTCCATGTCGATGATGAAGGTCAGGTCTGGTTCACGCCCGATCATCAATTCATGTAATGCATCAACTTTGCTGCGCAGGTCGCCGCGTGTGGCCCCTTGGTAGACGCGGGTGCTGTCGGCAAAGCGGTCGCAAACCACGGTGGTTCCTGCGTCAAGCGCAGGTTGGATGGTCTTTTCAAGGTGGTCGCGCCGTGCGGCTGTGAACAGCAGGATTTCTGTCTCGGCGCTCCAGCGGTCGGTTTCGCCTGTTAGCACGAGGTTGCGGATTTCCTCGGCGCCCGCACTGCCGCCGGGTTCGCGGGTGAATATCAAATCGGTGCCTTGGTCACGCAACAGGTCGGCAAAGCGGCGCGACTGGGTGGACTTGCCCGACCCGTCGATGCCTTCAAAGGTGATGAAACGTGCAGACATCCGGTCAGGTTATGCCGGCGCGTCGGACGGTGCGTCCGCAACGGGTGCGAATTTGGTCCAAAGCACATTGGCCGCTGTGCGCAACCGCACGCCGAACCCGCCTTTGGCCACGTCACGGTCTGCTACCAAAGGCAGGCGTGTTTCAGGCAGCCCCGCGAGGGTAATCACAAGCTCGCCCAATTGCTGCCCCTTGCTGATCGGGGCTGTGACGGGGCCGTCAAAGATGACCTCGGCGTCGATCCCATTTGTCGTCCCTGCGACGGGAACAAGCAAGGACAGGTCATCTGCAATGGTCAGCCCGACGGTAGCCGCTTCGCCCATCCAGACATCGGCTTGGGCGACTTGGGTGCCTGCGCGTGCGACTTGTTTTTGCGCGAATTGCCGAAACGCCCAGTTGACCACTTTTTCGGCTACTTCAGCCCGATCTTGTTTACTGTCCATGCCAGACAGAACGAAGATGATCCGGCGGTCCCCTTGTTTTGCGGACCCGACAAGCCCGTAGCCTGCCTCGGAGGTATGGCCTGTTTTTAACCCGTCTGCCCCAATGCCAAGGCTCAAAATCGGGTTCCGGTTTTGCGTGTTGGACGGCACCCGCCCGTCAAAGGCAAAGGTAGTTTCCGAGAATAGCGGGTAGTAGGTCGGGAAGTCTTTGATCAACCGGTCAGCCAGAATGCCAAGATCTTTCATCGACATCCGGTGCCCCGTGGCGGGCCAGCCGTTGGAATTGGCAAAGCTGGAATTCATCATGCCCATTTGCTTGGCACGGTCAGTCATCATCCGCGCAAAGCCTGCCTCGGTCCCGTCAATCGACAAGGCCTCAGCCAGAACCGAGCTGGCGTCATTACCCGACAGCACGATCACGCCGCGCAGTAGGTCTTCGACGCTCACACGGTCTGTCGTGTCCAGAAACATCGAGCTGCCGCCGTAGGCTGCGGAATGCGATGATACCGGTAGTGTTTCGTCGATGCGCAACCGCCCGTCTGCCACGGCCTCGAAGGCCATGTAGATCGTCATCAGTTTGGACATGGACGCGGGTGGCAGCGGAATGTCGGCGTTTTTGGACAAAAGGACCGTGCCTGTATTTTGGTCGACGACATAAGCGGCAGTGGCTTTGGTATCCAAGGCTTGCGCCGCAACCGCCACTGGCATGAGAACCAAAAGCGTTGCAATCGCAGCTAATTTGCGCAGCATCATCATATGTCGTCTCCTCTGGCGTGGCTTAGTTTGTCACAAAGTATGCATCGCTGAACCCGAGGGCTTTGACCTTGGCCAGAACCGCCGCACGGTCTGCGGATGTTGGCGCTGGTCCGACGATGACCCGCCAGAACGGACGCCCTTGGCTTTCTTGCGCTAGCACTGTGGTCGAAAGCCCGTCGGCGCGCAATTTGTCGGCAGTGCGCCGTGCGTTGGCTTCAATGCTGAAGATACCGATCTGGATGAACGGTTTTGCAAGGCTGGACGCTGCGGGGGCAGGGGTGGGCGCTGCGGCCGGTTTTGGTGCAGGCGCAATCGGTGCAGTTGCAACCGGGACAGGTGATGCGATTTCGGCCGCTTCAATCGCCGCGGCGGCCCCTGCAATCGGATCAAGCGGAGTTGCTGCGATGTCTTCGGGTTCGCCAAAATCGGTTGTCGCTTCAGGTGCCACGACTTCGGGCGCTTCTTCGCGGCGCAGGGCTGTGACGTTCAGCGTCGCAGGTGCACCTGCCAAAAGCCCCAGCGCCTCTGCCGCATCAGAGGAGACCTGCAAAGCCGGACCGGGATTTTCGCGTTCACGGCGGAACAGGGCGCCAATGACGAATTTGCCATTTGTTTCATTGCGGATAATCACCCGCTCTGGATCAACGGCTGTTGGATGTGCAACCCAAACCCCGCCCAGTGACGGACGCCCGTCCCAAAGCCCTTGGCCCGTGATTTGGAAAACGTCCGGTGCTTCGACATCCCGTTCGACCAACTGTGTGGATTGGCTGATGACGGGGCTGCTGGCCTCACCGTCGGTTTGCGGCGCGAGCGCCGCAAGGTTGAACTTGCCGCTTTCATCGCAGCCCGTAAGCCCCATAGCTGCAATCAAAACAACCGAGAAACCCGCTTGTTTTAAAAGAAAAATCCGCTGACCCATCATTTTGCCCCTCGTTAGACATGTGCCCCGCACTGAGCGGGAATGGTCCGTTGTCCGAACCTGTCGCACATAAAAATTCTCTTACAATGAGGGCCAAACATGGCCCCAAAGCACTGCAAGCGCTGCTTCAAAGCAGACACTAGCGCCCCGACGCAGAATTTGGAAGTCTTAGCACAGCTTTGTCGGCGGATTTCCCCAAGGTGCAAATGGTCTTTCCGAATCGCAATTGTGCCGCTAAGAAGCCCGCAACGGAGGCTTGGCAGAGTGGTCGAATGCACCGGTCTTGAAAACCGACGAGGGTGAAAGTCCTCCCAGGGTTCGAATCCCTGAGCCTCCGCCATTACCCTAATATTGTTTAATAACAAGAGATTACAGGGTAGTCTGCGAAACGTTTTACCCTAGGTCTTTACCCTAGGTTTTTTGGTTCGCCAAGTAACACAGAGTGTACCCTAT
>JAIBDT010000025.1 GCA_024686085.1 Loktanella sp. | reverse complement strand
GGTGCTATCATAATGGGGCGAAAAACCTGGGACAGTCTCCCAGTCAAGCCTTTGCCCAGGCGTTTGAATATTGTGGTTTCGTCGCAGAAAGTGGCCACTGATTACGTGGCTACCTCCGTCGCAGGTGCCATCGAGATTGCTATGAGCCAAGGTTATCATCGGGTTTATGGCATTGGCGGGGCAGGGATTTACAAAGAAATGTTGCCAATTGCCGACAGGCTAATGATCTCGGAGGTTGAAATGAAGGCCCAAGATGCCGATACATTCTTTCCGCCACTTGACCCAGAACGATGGCATGTCATCAATGAAAGTCTGCTGAGACCTCAAGGGCCACGATGCTATTTGCGCGAGTATTTGCGCCGTCTAAATGGCTAACCAGATCGATGCGATGGGCCCCGGACCAAAATCGTTGGAATGCTTTCTTGTCAGTTTTAGCGACCGAAGGCTCTAACGGCTGATTGATAAACGGTTCTTGGAAACAGCATTTTTGGGGCTTGCCGGATAACATGGTATCTGCGGAATGTAGGTCAATTGAGAAGCGGATCAGATGCTTAATGCGCTTGATAAGCCTCATGCCAATTTACCAAAAAATAGATTGACCCCGATCAGTAGGTGCAAACAGTAACTAAGATTTTCGCGATAGTCCGCTATGACCCGCGGCTCAAACCCGAAGGAATGTGCGCACCAGGATTGTGGTTTGGTCACTGTTCCTAATTTTTGTGTATGCGTCCGGTGACCCTGCCGGATCTGGTGCTATAGTGTTCAGAGAATTTCACTCTGGTCGACGTCAATACCAGACATGGTTTACGTCTCTAGTCGTCAAACCTTTGGTTTCATTGAAGCCACGAAGTTTTAGTGCCTGCGCAGCTTTCACAAGCCTAGCGTTGGAATAAAGAATTTCACGACACCCAAAGGGAAAATTCTCGATGCTACGGGTGTTGAACCGCCACAATGGGAACTCGGACAATGTCCTTTGAATTGACGTGTCTGATACAATCGTTTGGTATATTCGCGCTTCGATATTGTCCGAGCCTTGTGTAGAAGGGTACGCAAATCCAAAAACATCGCAATTGTCCTTAGAAACCTGATTGATTGCCGGATCAATTTCCACCAGTCGACCGCATAAGAGAAGATGATAAGCACCATCAGCTAAAACCTCGCCACTCACGCGGTCCCTCATCACAATCGGTACAAACCGGTGAACACCCGGATCTAAGTCTTCAATGAGCACCCTAAGGCGATCCGAGACGGTAGGTAGTGGATTGGTGGACCAAAAGTCGGGGATTTTTGTTGCGGTAACAGCCCTACCGCGAGAATGAGCTTGCGTGGCGAACTCCCTGATGAAGCTTGGTGGTGAATAGCTATGCGGTAGATGCGCAACTTTCATTGTTTGGCTACTTAAATTAACGATGGGTTCTGATTTTTGCTCATAATCACTCAATGGAAGATCAATAAAGCCGTCAGCGCATTCAGAAACCAAGGAAAAACCAATTCTTGGATTGGTGCGTAATTGATAGAGCATAATTTACCCCACCTCTCTTTTGTCAGGAAGCAGATTTGCGAACTGGCAGTTCATGAGTTTACCTATCCTGTTTATCTTATGATCGGCGACGCGTTCAAGCACCCATGTGAGCCAGGCCCCAGGATCGACGTCGTTCATTTTCGCCGTCTCGATGAGGGTATAGGCAATCGCGGCTGCTTTGCCGCCACCAACTGAGCCCATGAACAGATAGTTCCTGGGGTTCAGGGCGATTGGGCGGATCGAACGTTCACAAATGTTGTTGTCGAGATCCAGTCGTCCATCGCTGAGATCAGCTCGGGCTTTGGGCATCTTCATGGGGATCACGGCAGGCTATTTGGGTGGCTGGGTAGATGCTGTGATGATGCGCCTATCCGATGCGATCAGTGCCTTTCCTGCGATCCTTCTGGGCGCTGCTGTTGTCGCAATTCTTGGGCCTTGTTTCGTTCAGGTCGCCATCGCTCAGTCGCCGCTATTTGCCCGACTGGCACGGGCATTGGCCATGATTGAAGCACGTCAAGAATATGTGGAAGCTGCCGCGTCAATGGACGCCAGCAGTGGCCGCATCATGCTGCGCCACATCCCACCGAACGCCATGGGTCCGCTTGTGGTGCAAGCCAGCTTGTCGGTCGGCATCGCTATCCTGCTCGAAGCAGGTCTTTCGTTCCTTGGACTGGGTGTTCAACCTCCCACGCCCAGCTGGGGACAGATGCTGGCCGACTCGTTGCGCTTTATCGACATCGTACCCGCCTATGCGATTTTCCCTGGATTGGCGCTGACGCTTGTTGTCGTGGGCATCAACCTGATCGCAGACGCGATGCGCGACCGTCTGGATCCAAACCATGTGGCTGGAGGTGGCAAATAATGAAACCTGTTGATCTTTCCCCCGTGCTTGCTGTCGAAAACCTAAGCGTTTCGTTCCGCACCGAAGAGGGCCGTCGTCATGTGGTCGACGGGGTTAGCCTGTCGATCCGGTCTGGCGAAGCGGTGGCAATTGTGGGCGAATCCGGGTCTGGAAAATCTGTCACCCTGCTTGCCGCAATGGGGGTGTTGCCGCCGACTGCAATGATCAAAGCAGATGCCATCACACTGAACGGCGAAGACATCGTCGGGGCCACTGACGCGCGACTTGCAACATTGCGCGGCACCGAGATTTCGATGGTGTTTCAAAACCCGATGGCATCGCTCAACCCGACAATGCGCATTGGCGAACAAGTCTCGGAAACTGTCGCTGTTCATGATTCCAACGCTTCCCAAGAGGCGCTTACTGCGCTTGCTGGATGAAACTGGCATGCCAAACCCAGAGCTGCGCGTCACGCAATTCCCGCATGCATTTTAGGGTGGCATGCGACAGCGCGCGGTGATCGCAATGGCGTTGGCGGGCGAGCCGGGCATCATCATCGCGGACGAGCCGACGACCGCGCTGGACGTGACGGTGCAGGTACAGATTGTTGGCGTGATCCGCGATTTGCAGGAAAACCATGCCGTTGCGTCGGTGGTCATTACGCACGATCTTGGCCTTGTGGCTGAATTGTCTGAGCGCGTGATTGTCATGTATGCGGGCCGGATTGTTGAAGAAACATCGGTTGCTGATCTATTTGATGCGCCAGCACACCCGTATACGCGCGCGTTGCTGGAAAGCCGCCCGTCTTCCACGCAAGACAAGGCTAGACTAGCCTCTATTCCGGGCTTGCCGCCGTCTTCGGCAGATGCCGTGCCTGGCTGCCCGTTCCATCCGCGCTGTGCCTTCGCGCAAGACGTTTGCAAGACAGATCGACCGACGCTGACGCGCTTTGACGACGGTCGCGCCGTGGCCTGCCATTTCTATCAGGACATCTTAGCGCTTTGCTCCAAAACTGCTCAAGCGCCCACCAAACAGAGAAGGGCGCAGTCGGACGGCGACGTCGTGTTAAAGATCGAAGGCCTCACGAAGGCCTTTGGACATGTGAAAGCCGTCAACGGCATAGATTTGGAATTGCGCCGCGGTGAAACTCTGGGTCTGGCTGGTGAATCTGGTTGCGGCAAGTCGACGCTCGCGCGCCTTGCGATGGGACTGCTGACGCCGACAAGCGGTAAAATAGAGGTCAACGGACGCCAACTGTCTGGCCTCAAGGGCCGCGCCTTGCGCGACGCCAGGCGCGACATTCAAATGGTGTTTCAAGACCCGACATCATCACTGGACCGCTGCATGACAATCGGCGCAATTATCGCGGAGCCAATGCAAATCGCAGGATGGGACCGCAACCGAATTGCGGCAAAGACCGCCGCGTTGATCAAAGCGGTTGGGCAGGCGGATCACTCCCTAAATCGCCGCCCGTCCGAACTTTCGGGTGGTCAATCTGTTGGATGATCTGCGCAGCACAAGTGACGCGGGCTATATCTTTATTGCCCATGACCTTGGCGTCTTGCGTCATGTGTCGGACCGGATCGCCATCATGTATCTTGTCAAGCGGGTCGAGATTGGTCCGTGCGAAGAGGTATTCGCCTTCCCGCGTCACCCCTATACCCGGGCGCTTTTGGCATCGATCCCTGCGGATCATCAAAAAGACCGAACAACAAGGAAATTCGTTGTGTCCGGTGCACCACCTGACCCTGCGAATATCCCATCAGGGTGCAGCTTCCGAAAACGCTGCCCATTGGCGGACGACCGTTGCGGCGCTCAAGTGCCGGAGCTGACGGATGTTTCGCCCAGCGGCCACCGCGTGGCCTGCCATTACCGAGAAGACCTTGACCGCCTTGCCACTTTGGCAACGTCGGGCGGACAAAAACCACACCCAAAATAACAAAGTCGCCATTGGCGCAACACTGGAGGAGAAAACTATGACCATCAAATCAAAGCTAATATCAACGATAGCCACGGCCGCCTTTATCGCAGCGACAGGAACAGCCTCTGCGGACGGCGTGCTGCGCCTTGGATAAACGGCAACGCTGCCAAACCTTAACCCCTTTGTCTTGGCACCAGCATACGAGCCGATGGTCAACAATCTAGATGACACCCTGACGCGTTATGATGCGAACATGGCCCCTGAACCCCGCCTTGCGGAAAGCTGGGACTTTTCCGAAGACGGCCTGACGCTGACCATGAAGCTGCGTGACGGTGTCACATTCCACTCGGGCAAGGCGTTCACGTCGGCAGACGTCAAAGCGTCGATGGATTATGTCCTTAACCCAGATAACGGTGCGCTTATCCGCGGCTTCGCTGAGCGTGTTATCAGCCTTGAAGCACCTGACGACCACACTGTCGTTATGACTTTTGAAGCGCCTTTCCCCGGTGTGTTCGACTTGTTTGAACTGTTCTTTATCATTGACGGCGAGACTGCGTCAGATTTCAGCCAAACCGCCAATGGCACTGGTCCGTTTAAGGTTGCAAGCCATGAACCTGGCACGCTCACGCGCCTTGATCGCAATGACGCTCCCAGCCTAGACGCCGTCGAAATCGTCACAGCGCCAAATCAACAAGCCGAGCTTCTGGCTTTGAAAAGCGGCGAACTGGATCTGGTCACGGAACTCGGTTGGATCGATGTGCTGCCCTTTAGCTGCGATGAGGATTTCACCACAGGTAGCGCGCCATCTGGCGTTGCGCATGATTTGTCCCTCAACCTCAAAGTGCCTGCACTGCAGAACCCACTGGTCCGTGAGGCAATTGATCTGTCTCTCGACCGCGAACGGATTGCGCAGTTGTTCTTTGGGCCTGAGGGCACAACTTGGTGCCTTCCTTACAACCCCAATTCGATCGCCTGTGTCGCGGAATATGACAATTGCGAATATGATCTTGATAAAGCACGGGCAGCGCTAGAAGCTTCGGGCGAGACCTTGCCGATTGAACTCAAGATCCTGACGTCAACAGAAGTTCGCACGGAATACACAACCATCGCAGAAATCCTGCAGGCTGATCTGGCGCAGGTCGGCATCAACCTTTCCATCGAGAACGTCGATGCCGTGGGCTATCGCTCGACATATGTGGATGAACGGTCATACGAGATTGCAAGCCATGCATTCGGTCGGGCGGGCAAAGACCCATCGGCGCTTTTGGAAACAACAGTTGTGTTTCGTCCAGACGGCAACATCACCAGCTATGAAAACCCAGCCTATGCCGCTGCCGTCAAAGCGGGTGGATCAACCCCGTTCTCGAAGAGCGCAAGGCGGCCTACAAAGAAGTTGCGCGCATCTTCCGCGAAGACCGATTTGTTCTGCCAATCATTCCGCGCCTCCGGCTGTTCGTAAGCCAAGTCGACGTCAGTGATATCGGCTGGAGCGCAGACGGTTTCGCAATCTTCGAGAAAGCGACAATCTCAGAATAAGCTGGAATGACTTGGGCCCGGATGTTCCGGGTCCAAATAATATACATTTTCCAAGACGCCTCAAAGTCACCCCATGGGGAGGGCGCTTTGCACCCACGCTGCGGACCGAGCGCGCGGTTTGACGCGAGTGATGCACTTCACAACGCGCGCTTCATCGGTCACACTTGGTAAAACAACGAAAGAAATCTCATGATCCTTTACGGCCTCCCCACATGTTCCGATTGCAATAAGGCCCGCAAGGCCTTGGCTGAAGCTGGCCTTGATGTCGCTTTTCGAGATGTCCGTGCGGACCGTTTGACGGATGCCGAATGGGCGGTTTTGATTGCCCAGTTTGGTGACAATCTGGTGGACCGTAAGTCTCAGGCGTTTCGCAATGTGAATGCGTGGATCAGGGAGAGCGAGGCGGATGCCCAACTGGCCGATCAGCCTGCGTTGATGGCCCGTCCTGTGATCACGGATGGTACCCGTTATACTTTGGGTTGGGACGATGATGCCCGTGCGGTTTGGTTGTCGTGATGCGGTTTTATGGTCTGAAATCTTGTGACACCTGCCGCAAGGCGCAAAAGGCGATTGCCGCTTCTGGTCAGGTGTTTGATGTGGTGGATGTCCGTGCCGATGGTCTGTCTGCGGATGAAATTGCCGAGATCATTGCCCAGTTTGGTGACAAGGCGATAAATCGCGCATCGACCACGTGGCGTGGCTTGACTGACGCGGAAAAGGCCAGTGATCCCAGTGTCTTGCTAGCCGCAAATCCCACATTGATGAAGCGTCCTGTGATCGTCAAAGACGGTGCTTGGACGATTGGTTGGAAGCCAGATGTTGCGCAATCTGTTCTGAAACCCTAAGTCAGAGCAAAGGAGACCACTTATGCGTAACGCTGCCCTTATGCTTGGAATTATTGCCGGCCTTATCGGAATTGTCGTGGGCCTGTTTGGCTATGGCTATGCCGAGTTATCGGATGCCCGCCCCGAGGTCACAGAGTTGTTCTCTTTGCAGAACCCCGGATTGATCCGCTTTGCCAGTTTCATGGCCCCGTTGTTGGCGATTGCTGGCGGTGCGATGGCGAAGATGCGCGCCCTATGGGGTGGTGGCTTGATGATTGCCTCGGCGCTGTTGTTCTACATCGCGTTCGGTTTCAACGTCGGCACCATGTTCCCCATCGGGTTTGCAGGTTTGGGCGGTATTCTAGCGATTGCTGCGGGTAAGCCTGACGAGCCTAAGGCGCATTTTTAAGCAGTCGGTCCACGGACAGCGCGCCCGCCCCTTTGAACACCAAGATCAGAAGGCCAAGCACCCAGAACGCGCGTTGGTCTGCGATCAGGTCGTTTGAGATACGCTCGAACCAGCCCCCAAATTCGCCGCCATGCCCGTAGATATCTGTAAGTGATTGCACCGCCACAAAGCCGATCATTCCCAGTGCTGCCAGCCGTGTGAACAGCCCGATCACGATCATCAGTGGTAGGATGAATTCTGCAACTGTGCCTCCGACCACAACCGCCCAGTGGAAGGCGTTGAGTTGCGAGGTGTCGTAGCCTGTTGCTTCAAACGCTTTGGGAAATATTTGCGCGTAGGCGTTGGAGCTGGGCGAGAGAAACCCGAAGACCCCATCGCCCAGTTTGGTTTTTCCGGAGTTCCAGAAATACATCAGCAGCACGGCTGCAAAGGTGAAGCGCGCCAAAAGAGGGAGGGCTTTGTCGCCCATGCTTTCGAGTTTAGATGTGGTCGCGGTGTAGAGGGACAGCATGGGAAGGGCCTTTCGTTAAATTTCGCAGATGGCGCTTTGCCCGAGCAGCAGCCCGAGGGTTGCGCCGAGATCGAGATCGGGTCCTGAGGTGGACATGGCCACCCCAAGTGAGTCGCCGTTTTGCAACGAGGTGATGCAGTGTGCCGCTGCGTTTGAGATCAGGTGCGGCGCGGGGTCAAAGTTTGGCCGCGTGATCAGCATGTTCTCTGGCTCCATTTTTGCGGGCGGCGCACCGTCAACGGTGTTAGCGATGAAGATGCTGTAGATCGGGTAGTCGGATTGCAGCACGACTGTCGCGGGTGCGAGTTTGAGTTTCGCGCTGATCAATGTGTCAGGTGCCATTTCGGCGAGGATTGTTGCGTTGATCGGTGTCGCGTCAGCTGCGTGATAGGATTGCCGCATGGCCAGTTCGACCCGTGCGATGTCGGGCAGATAGGGCAGGGATTTTGCAGGTTCGAACCGTCGCAGGAATTGCGGCATGGCTTGCCCGTAGAACATCATCATTGGCGTTGTGGGCGGGTGTTTGCGCAGGTAAACCCCTGCCATAGCGCGAAAAAATTGATCTCCGACCAGTTTGCGGATGACCGGAAAGGCGGCCTCTAAAGCGTCTGACAGGCTGACGGCGACGTTGTTGCGGTAGACGTCATAGCGTTTGGTCGCTTGGTCCCCGTTTGGGTTGATCAGCCCGTCTGGTGCGGGTTGGGTCGGGTCCAAAAGCCCTGCTTGGAATTGGGTTTGCGTGACCATCAGACCAGCGCCAATGCAGCATCGGCGCGCGTGATTTCGTCCAAGAGCACATCCCAGTCTGGCACGTCGTTGTCCCATTCGATCAGCAACGGTTTTGGCCCTGATTTCGCGAGCGTGTAGTCCAGCAGCGCCCAGACCGGATCGACGACCGCTTTGCCGTGGCTGTCGATAAGCAGTGGCGCGCCTGCCTCATCCTCGTCCTCGTCGTGTCCGCCAAGGTGCATTTCGCCAACCGCATCCAGTGGGAAGCTGTCGATGTAGTCTTGTGGTGATGTTTGCAAGTTGGTTGCGGACACAAAGACGTTGTTCACGTCCAGCAGCAGCCCGCAGCCTGTTTTGCCGACGACTTCGCGTAGGAAATCTGTTTCGGACATGTCGCTGTCCTTGAAGGCCAAATAGCTGGACGGGTTTTCGAGCAGCATTTGCCGACCCAAGTGATTTTGCACTTGGTCGATATGCGCGCTGACCCGGTCAACGGTTTTCGCAGTGTAGGGCAGGGGCAGCAGGTCGTTCAGAAAGTGGCTGTCGTGTGTGGACCATGCCAGATGTTCGGAAAAGCTGGCGGGGTTGAGCCAGTCTACGAGGTGTTTGAGCCGTGAAAGGTGGTCGGGGTCAAGTGGCCCTTCGCCCCCGATGGACAGGCCGACGCCATGCACGGAAATGGGGAAGCGCTCTGACAGGTGGCGCAGTTGTGCGATAGGGCGCCCGCCATGGCCCATGTAGTTTTCCGCATGGATTTCGAGCCATCCGAGTGGCCCCGCATCTTGGGTGATCGCCATGTAATGCTGCGGCTTATAGCCGACGCCCGCACGCGGTGGCAGGTTGCTGGAGGGAGGGGCATCAAACATGAAGATCACCAAAGTTGCGGGCAGTTCGGGGGGATCGGGTGGACGTGATGCCCACCCGACGCGGCGCTTATGCTGGGATGTCGCGCTCTAGCGCTGTGAGCGAGCCTTTGCGCTCTGGGCTGTCGCCCATAGCTTCGATCATTGTTGTCTCGCATGTGCCTGCTGGCACCAAGGACCAAGCATTGCCTTGGTAGTCTACTGTGGATGTGCCGGCGCAGGATGTGCCCGGACCCGCAGCGCAGCCGTTTTCACCAGCAAGTGAAATGCCGTAGCACTTTTCGTCGCCAGCCGCGGATGCTGTTGTGGCGAGGCCAGCCATTGCTGTTGCAACTGCGGATGCGAGGATCAGGGTGTTGGATACTTTGGACATGAATAAATTCCTTATTGGACAGTGTGTTACCAACGCAGTTCACTTGCTGCGTTGACCAAACTTTAGTCCGTCCTATGTCCCTATTGCCACTCACAGGGCCGTGCATCGCGTTTCCGTGAGGTCTCGTGATCAGATGCTGCGCCGCAGTATCCTGTCAGATTGCGCAACCCCCTGAAAAACATCAAACCCGCCGATGTTTCCAAAGGCGGGTTTGTTACAGGTTCCAGTGCTGGAATGTTACAGCAGGTCGGGTGGTGTCGCTGCGGTTTTCATCTCTGCAACAATTTCTTCGAAAGATGTTACAGAAGTCCGGTTTTCACCCAAGCGCCGCACGCTGACGGTCTTTTCCTCGACCTCGCGCGCACCGATGGCCAGAATCACGGGCACTTTGCCAAGACTGTGCTCGCGGACCTTGTAGTTGATCTTTTCATTGCGCGTATCAAGCTCGGCGCGCACGCCTGCAGCTTTCAGCGCGGCCACGACCTCTGCTGCGTAGTCGTCGGCATCCGAGACGATGGTCGCCACAACGACCTGACGTGGCGCCAGCCAGAACGGCAGTTTGCCTGCGTGTTCTTCGATCAAGATGCCGATGAACCGCTCGAACGACCCCAAGGTCGCGCGGTGCAGCATGAACGGCGTGTGCTTATTGCCATCTTGGCCGATGTAGGTCGCGTCGAGCCGCTCTGGGATATTGCTGTCGACTTGCAATGTGCCACACTGCCAGTCGCGCCCGATTGCATCGGTCAGCACGAATTCCAGTTTTGGCCCGTAGAACGCGCCTTCGCCTTCTTGGATATCAAAGTCATAGCCAGCCGCCTTACAGGCGTTGCCGAGGGCGGTTTCCAATTTGTCCCACACCTCGTCCGAGCCGATCCGCTTTTCAGGGCGGGTGGACAGCTTGATCGACCAGTTCGAAAACCCGAGTTCCGCGTAGATTTCGGACAGGAATTCGATGAAGATTTTTGTCTCGTCTTCAATCTGGTCTTCAGTGCAGAAGATGTGCCCGTCGTCTTGGGTGAACCCGCGCACACGCATGATGCCATGCAAGGCCCCTGACGGTTCATAGCGGTTGCACGAGCCGAATTCGGCCATGCGCAACGGCAATTCGCGGTAGGATTTTAGTCCTTGGTTGAACACTTGCACGTGGCAGGGGCAGTTCATCGGTTTAAGCGCGTTGATTGTCTTTTCCCGCGCGTGTTCTTCGTCCACTTCGACGATGAACATATTTTCCTGATAGCTTTCCCAGTGACCCGAGGCTTCCCACAGCTTGCGGTTCACGACCTGTGGTGTGTTCACCTCGACGTAGCCGCCTGCACGCTGCCTGCGGCGCATGTAGTCTTGCAGTTCGGTATAGATGGTCCAGCCATTGGGGTGCCAAAACACCTGACCGGGGGCTTCTTCTTGCATGTGGAACAGATCCATTTCGCGGCCCAGTTTACGGTGGTCGCGTTTGGCGGCTTCTTCCAAGCGGTGCATGTGCTGCTTGAGGCCTTCTTTGTTGGTGAAGGCAGCACCATAGATGCGTTGCAGCATCGCGCGATCACTGTCCCCACGCCAATAGGCGCCCGCGATCGACATCAGTTTGAAGCTGTCGCCAGGCACTTGGCCTGTGTTTTGCAAGTGCGGCCCGCGGCACAGGTCTTGCCAGTCGCCATGCCAATACATGCGCAACGGCTCGTCGCCCGGAATGCTTTCGATCAGTTCAACTTTGTAAGGTTCGCCTTTGTCGCGGTAGAACTGGATCGCTTTTTCGCGCTCCCAGATTTCTGTGCGGACTGGTTCACGCTTGTTGATGATCTCTTTCATCTTCTTTTCGATCAGTGCCAGATCTTCGGGCACAAACGGGTCTTTGCGGTCAAAGTCGTAGTACCAGCCGTCTTTGATCACGGGCCCGATTGTGACCTGCACGTCAGGCCAGATTTCCTGCACGGCGCGCGCCATGATGTGCGCGAGGTCGTGGCGGACCAGTTCAAGTGCGGGGCCTTCGTCTTTCATGGTGTTGATTGCGATTTGCGCGTCTTCGGTGATCGGCCACTGCATGTCCCAATGCGCGCCGTCCACGGTCGCAGAGATCGCTTTTTTCGCCAGCGATGAGGAAATGTCGGCGGCCACAGCGGCAGGGGTTATGCCAGCGTCGTATTGACGTGCGTTACCATCAGGGAATGTCAGGGAGATTTGGGCCATGTGCGGCATCCTCGTCTGTTTAGCGCCTACAAAGCGCTCGGTTGCGGGTTTATGTTGCGTCTAAATGGCCATGCCAAGCGGCGGTGTCAATATCTCGCGCGGTGCGAAAGGTTGTGGAATCGCTTTGTGTCTGCAAAGTTGACCTATCGTAAAGATAAATTTTGGAAGGACTATTTATGAAAAATACAATTTTGGCGGTTTCCGCGCTTGCGCTGCTGACAGCATGTGGTGGATCAAACGCACCGGTCATCGCGCAGATCACATCGCTGCCTTATGACGGCGTTGAGGAGTTGGCGATGTCATTGTCAGACAAATACGACGACTTGCTGGATAGCGGCGAGTTCAACGGCGCAGACGACCTGCGCGCAAACGGCACGGCGGGTTTCGCGGGTGTTGTTGCTGTTGGTGGTTCCGGCGTTGCGAACGGCACATCTGAGGCCATTGTGATCGGTCAGATCAGCGTGCTTGCTGATTTCGAAAACGATAAGCTAACAGGCACCGCTTCGGACTTTTATGACATCGAGGACGAGTCCGCCATTGGCGGCAGTGCTAGTCTGGATGCAGATATCAACACAGGGACCGGCATGTTCGCCGGCACCTTTGAAGGTGCTTTCGAAGACACTGGCGGCGTCGATGACGATGTCCCGTTCTCTGCCGACATCGAAGGTGGCTTTGCTGGTGCGAATGGCGAGGCGGTCGCAGGCAGCGGCACAGGGACGATTACGTTCCCTGAGGATGAGGGCGGCGAACTTGGCTTTGGCGTGGTCTTTGCCGCAGAGGAATAAGCGTTATTTGTCATGAAGTTTGCGAAGGGCCGTGGCGTTTGCTGCGGCCCTTTTGCTATGCTGCGCGTAAGAAATTGAATGGAGACATCATATGACCCAAAGCTTTCAAACCCCGCAAGGTCGCCGCATTGCCTATCATCTGACGGACGGCGATGGCCCTGCTATTGTTTTTCTTGGCGGGTTCAAGTCCGACATGGGTGGCACGAAGGCTGTGCATCTGGAAGCATGGGCCCGCGCCGAGGGCCGCGCGTTTTTGCGGTTTGACTATTCGGGCCATGGTGAAAGCTCGGAAGCGTTTACCGACGGTGCGATTGGCGACTGGTTTGAGGATGCGTTGGCCGCGATTGGCTTACTGGCGGGCAAGGTGATTTTGGTCGGCTCGTCGATGGGTGGCTGGATTTCGTTGCTCGTCGCCCGCCAGATGCCAGAGCGGATCGCGGGGCTGGTCACAATTGCCGCCGCCCCTGATTTCACCGAAGATAGCATGTGGGCCGGATTTGACGCGGTCCAAAAGGCAGAACTGGCTGCGGGGCAGGTCGCTTTGCCGTCCGAATATGGCGACCCTTACATCATCACCAAGCGTTTGATTGAGGAAGGCCGTAGCCGGTTGGTTTTGCGTGATCCGCTGGATTTGCCGTTTCCCGTGCGGTTTTTGCAAGGCACGGCGGATGCCGATGTGTCGATGGATGTGGCTTTGCGCTTGCTTGATCATGCCAAAGGCCCCGATATGCGCCTGACGCTTGTGGATGGCGCTGATCATCGGTTCTCGGATGCGGCTTGTCTTGATCTGATCACCACTTGCGTGTCGGAAGTGATCAAAGCTGGGGCGTAATTTACGCAACGTTTGATTATCCCATTGTCCCTGACTGTCCTAGCCTGATCCCAATCATCCTTGGGAGGGGACATCATGGCGTTATCGCTGGGACAAAAGGCGGGCTGGGGCTTGGCTGATATGGGCGTGGTCGTCTTTGTTGTGGTCAAGCAACTGCTTATTCTCACGTTTTTGACGTCTGTGTTGGGGGTCCCTGTTGGCATTGCGGGGTTTGTCACCACGGCTGTGCTGATCTTTGACATGATAACAGACCCGTTGGTGGGCTATCTGTCGGACCGCACCCAAAGCCGCTTTGGCAGGCGTGCCCCGTGGATGGCTGTGGGAGCTGTGGTCATGGCGGCGGGCATGGTGGGTATTTTTGCGGTGCCTGCCGGATTGGCCTTGTCGGGGAACCTTGGGTGGGTGATCGCGTTTTTCGGGATGGCGACGGTTGGCTTTACCATGGTTGCCATTCCCTATGGTGCGCAAGCGGGCGAAATCACCACCGACCCTGCCGAGCGGTCCGCGATGACGGGTTGGCGTATGGGCTTTGCCAGTGTGGGTATTCTGGTGGGCGGTGCTTTGATCCCCGGGCTGGCCGGATCGATGGGCTATGCCAAGGCGGCACTGGTTGTGACCCCGCTGATTGTGGGGGCCATTTGGCTGTCGCTTTGGTCGACCCGCAATGCTCCGCGTGTGGCGAAAGCAGCCCAAGTTGATCTGCGTGGCATGTTCGGGTTGGTGTTTGCCAACCGTCCCTTCATGATTTTGGTGGCCCTTTACGGGGTGATGACCTTGGCGATTGCGCTGATCACAGCCGGTCTGCCGTTTGCGGCGATGTATCTGATTTTGGACAACGGGCAGACGGCGCTGTCGGGTGCGGCCTCTGCATTATCCACGTTGTCGTTGATGTTTGCCGCGTTTGTGGTGGGCTCGATCCTGTCGCAAGCGGTGTGGGTCGTGCTGTCGGGCAAGCTGGGCAAGACGGGTGCGTTGATGCTTGGCCTGTGTCTGTATGTCGTTGTTCTATATGCGCTTTATGCGGCGCTACCCTCGGTGAATGTCACGGCCATTGCAGGGCTGATGATGTTGGCGGGCATGACCAATGGCGCCTATCAGCAGATACCTTGGGCGATTTATCCTGATCTGATGGATGTGACCCGCGCCCAAAGCGGTGTTGCGATCGAGGGCGCGTTTTCGGCGATCTGGCTGTTTGGCCAAAAGCTGGCCAATGCACTGGCCCCTGCGATTTTGGGGCTGATCTTGGCGCAGGCGGGCTGGGTGGAGGCCACGGGTGCGGTGGTTGCGCAGTCCGATCAGGCGTTGGGCACATTGCGTGTGGCGGTTACGGTTTTGCCTGCGGGGATTTTGGTGGTTGCTATTCTGGGCCTTGGGGTCGCGTTTCGCCCTGCGTTGCGCCGCGCTGCCTGAATTGCAGGGTAATTGCGGGGGAATGCTGCCGAGCCTATGACCTAAGCCCTTGCGGCGCGGCGCTGCATTGGCCAAAGTCGCCTCAAGAAATGCAGGGGCAGTGTAATGTTAAGTAATGGGCAAAAGCTATGATCGAACCATTGGTTTTGATCCCGCCGATGCTGTGCGATGCGCGGGTGTATTATGCGCAATTGGCAAGTTTATCGTCGGATATTCCCGTGACCTTTGCGCCGATCACGGGTGGCGAGCGGATCGAGGAAATGGCTTCGGCCATTTTGTCTTGGTTGCCCAACAAATTTGCGTTGGCAGTTATGGGGATGGGCGGCATGGTCGCGATGGAGGTCATGCGCCGCGCCCCAGGTCGCGTCACGCGGGTCGCGTTTATTGCGACCAACGCCCAGTCGGATACCCCAGAAGTATCAGCGCTGCGCGAGCCTTTGATTATTGCAGCCAAGACGGGTCGTTTTGATGACGCCATTCAGGCCGAGATCAATCCTGCGTGGCTGGCCCCCGGTCCATATCGCGCAGATGTCATGTCGCTGGTCACCGATATGGCCCGCGCGCTCGGCCCTGATGTCTATGTCCGTCAATCACGTGCCATGCAGCGCCGCAAAGACCAGCA
This sequence comes from Loktanella sp., assembly GCA_024686085.1. GTDB lineage: Bacteria > Pseudomonadota > Alphaproteobacteria > Rhodobacterales > Rhodobacteraceae > Yoonia. Next base: position 21,253 of record JAIBDT010000025.1, on the reverse strand, counting down.
AGATATTCTGCGCCGTATCAAACAGCCTGCCTTGGTGATGTGCGGGGAGCACGACGGGTTGAACACCACCCGCCGCCACGAATTTATAGCCGAGTTGATCCCCTACGCACAGTTAGAGATTATCCCTGACGCGGGGCATATTCCGACGCTGGAGAACCCTGATGCTGTGACACGTGCCTTGCGCACCTGGTTAAAACAGCCGCTGGTTTTGCGGTGACGGTTAAATACGATCAGTATTATCAAGAGGGTCCAGATGCGCTGGGCCCGCCGACCAAACGCTTGGTTGATTTCCTGACGCAGCATTTGCCCAAGGGTGCATCGGTGCTGGATGTTGGGTGCGGGCAGGGGCGTGATGCTGTTTGGCTGGCGCGTGCAGGGCACCCTGTGACGGGCATTGATCCGTCTGCGGTTGGCATCGGGCAGTTGCAAGACATTGCCGTCAGCCAGTCTTTGCCGATCACAGCGCACGTCGCCGACCTTGAGAATTTTTCTCTGACAGAGACTTATGACTGCGTTTTGTTTGATCGCACGCTGCATATGCTAGACGACGTATACCGCGTTGCGGGGTTCAAGCGCCTGCTATGCAAGGTCAATCCTGCGGGCTGTGTGGTTGTTTTGGATGAGGCACCCAATTTGGCTGGGTTGCGGGCCGTGATCCCTGCGGACTGGGATCAGATTTGGGACGGCAAAAGCGATTTTGCTTATCGCCGCCCCTAAGGTTTAAGATGCGGCGACGACTTTGACGATCGGCTTTGCAGCCACCACGTCGCCGTTGTTTGCATCAATAAAGTTCAACACCAACGGGCGGATGTTCTTGCGCCAGCTACCGCCTGCAAAAATACCGTAGTGTCCTGCACCTGGTTCGAGGTGCGCTGCTTTTTTGCTGTCAGGAAGCCCTGTGAGCAGGTCCAAAGCGGCCAAACACTGACCCGGTGCCGAGATATCGTCTTTTTCGCCTTCAACGATTTTGACAGCGACGGTCGTAATTTTGCCGATATCAACCTTGTGTCCGTCCACAACAAAGTCGTTGCGGGCGATGTCGCGGCCTTTGAAAACGCGCTCGACGGTTGAGAGGTAAAATTCGGCGGTCATATCCATCACAGACAGGTATTCGTCGTAGAACGCGTTGTGCTTGTCGTGCTCGGAGGCTTCGCCTTTGGCCACTTTCATAATTTGATCGCGGAAAGCGTTTGCGTGCAATTCGCCGTTCATCGAGATGAAGGAGGACAGTTGCAAGAGGCCCGGATAGACCATGCGCCCGACGCCGTCGTATTTAAAGCCGACACGCTGGATCATGGTTTGCTCGAGCTGACCCATGGTCACGGAGCGCCCAAAGTCGGTGACTTCGGTGTGGTTTGCTTCGGGATCAACAGGTCCGCCGATCAAGGTCAGCGATTTTGGCTGCGCGCTTGGGTCTTGTTCGGCCAGATAGGCAGTTGCAGCCAAGGTCAAAGGCACAGGCTGGCAGACCGCAATCACATGCAGGTCGCTGCCCAGTTCTTTCATAAAATCAACGAGGTAGAGTGTATAATCTTCGACGTCGAACTTGCCTGCGCTGACGGGAATGTCGCGGGCGTTGTGCCAGTCGGTGATATAGACTTCGCAATCAGGCAAAAGGCTGATGACGGTTTTGCGCAGTAGGGTTGCATAGTGTCCCGACATTGGTGCGACCAGCAAAACGCGGCGTTTGCGTTCGTCGCGGCCTTTCATGCGGAAACGGATCAGATCGCCAAACGGGCGGCTGACGATGGTTTCCACGACAACGGGGAAATCTTTGCCGCTTTGACCTGTGACGGGTGGGAGGTTCCAGTCGGGTTTCATGACCATGCGGCTAAATGTCCGCTCTGTCACCTCGCCCCAAGCGTGAATCATATCCATCATTGGGTTGGCACCGAGGGACATGATCGGGTAGCTTGCAAAGGAACGCGCAGTGGCACCGAGCCATTGATTTGTATTTCGCACGCTTTCCATAAGGTCGTAGGTCATCATATACTTCATTTATAGCATCTCCGATAAAAGCGACGTGGGGTGCATCGCGAAATCGCAATGCTGCACCTGCAAAGTAGGCTCTAGAGGTTAATATGACAACAAATGATTCCACTGACGGCGAAATATCTGGTCAAAATCTGGCAAAATTGGAAACAAATCTTGCGCGGATAGAGGAATTGACCCAGCGGATGCTGGCCGCAATGGGCCATGCGCGCAAAGTTCCTGCTGCTTTGCAGGGCCCAAGTCAAGACCTTTATGTCAAGGCCGCAGGCGCCTATGTCACTGAAATGATGAATAATCCTGCAAAATTGATTGAAAATCAGGTCGCGTTTTGGGGCAAGTCGGTCAAACACTACGTCGAGGCGCAGCATCTTTTGACGCAGGGCAAAATCAAAGCCCCCACAGATGACACACCGCGCGATAAAAGATTTTCAAACGAGATGTGGGACACAAATCCTTATTTCAATTTCGTGAAGCAGCAATATCTGATGAACGCCGCTGCAGTGCAGCAGGCGGTGGCGGATCTTGATAGTCTTGATGCCGAAGAGAAGAAGCGGATCGAGTTTTTTAGCCAGCAAATTATCGACATGATGGCGCCGACTAACTTTTTGGCGACGAATCCCGAAGCTTTGGAATTGGCGGCCAAGACCGATGGCGAGAGCCTTGTTGCCGGATTAGAGAACCTTGTCGCCGATCTCGAGGCCAACCACGGGGATCTGGTCGTCACTTTGGCGGATAAGAACGCGTTTAAGGTTGGGCAAAACCTTGGCACGACCGAGGGTAGTGTTGTTTATCGCAACCGTATGTTCGAGCTGATCCAGTATAAGCCCGCGACGGATGAGGTGCATGAAATCCCGCTGGTGATCTTCCCGCCGTGGATAAACAAGTTTTATATTCTCGATCTGAAGCCTGCGAATAGCATGATCAAATGGGCCGTGGACCAAGGCTATACGGTGTTTATCGTGTCTTGGGTGAACCCTGACGAGACATATCGTGACACGGCAATGTCGGATTATGTCGAAGAGGGATATCTGGCCGCGATTGCCCAAGTGAAACAGATCTGTGGTACTGAACAGGTCAATGCGGTGGGCTATTGCATCGCTGGCACGACGTTATCGCTGACTTTGGGCTTGATGGAGCAGCGCGGCGATAATTCGGTGAATGCGGCCACGTTGTTTACCACGCTGACCGATTTTTCGGATCGCGGCGAGGTGGGTGTCTTCCTTGATGATGATTTTGTGGACGGGATCGAGGCCGAAGTGGACGAAAGCGGGATGCTTTCGTCTTTCTATATGTCGCGCACGTTTAGTTATTTGCGGTCCAATGACCTGATTTATGGCCCTGCGATCAAAAGTTATATGATGGGCAAGGCGCCCCCCGCATTTGATCTATTGTATTGGAACGGTGACGGCACGAACTTGCCCGCCAAGATGGCTGTCGAGTATCTGCGCGGACTGTGTCAGGGTGATACTCTTGCAACCACAGGGTTTGAGGTCGCGGGAACCAATGTGACGCTGGCCGATGTCGCGGTCCCAATTTGTGCGATCGCCTGCGAGACCGATCACATCGCGGCATGGAAGAGCAGTTATCGCGGTGTTCAGAAGATGGGATCAACGGACAAGACGTTTATCTTGTCTGAATCGGGTCATATCGCGGGCATCGTGAACCCGCCAAGCAAGAACAAATATGGTCACTATACGAATCAAGATTTGTCGCTGTCCCCCGAGGACTGGCAGGCAACCGCTGAGAAGACCGCAGGGTCGTGGTGGCCACGTTGGGACGCGTGGTTATCAGAGAAATCAGGGGAAAAAGTACCCGCCCGCACCGTCGGAGATGCCAAGCACCCCGTGCTTTGCCCCGCGCCGGGCACCTATGTCGTGAGCTAACTATCGACAACTTAAGGGGTATTCGCACTTGCAGCATTTTTTATGCTGCAAGTGCATAAAATACTTGAAATGCCGCACTGCAGCATGTATCTAAGTTTCAGAACAAGAACAACGCGGGCCTCCCTGATACCTCCCCCCGCACTGAACCTAAGGATAGATACCATGACTAAGACAACAGATTTCACAGCCGTATTCAAAGACATGATGGGCGCATTCCCAGTCGACACAAAAGCAATGGAAGAAGCTTTCAAGTCCCAAACAACTTTGGCAGAAAAAATGTCATCCGTTGCTTTGGAAGCTGCGAACAAATCTTCCGAGCTGTCTGCAAAGTGGACACAGGACATACTGGGCAAGTTCGCTGCTGTTTCCACAGCTAAAGCTGAGCCAGCTGACTATGCAAAGTCCATGTCCGACTTTGCGACTGCTTCTGCAGAAGCTGCGTCCGAGCACATGGCTGCTTTCGCTGAAATCGCGAAAAAAGTGCAGACACAGACTATGGAATTGGTTTTGGCTGCTGGCAAAGACATGTCCGAGGACATGACAACTGCTGCGAAAAAAGTACAAACAGAAGCAACTGCTGCTGTTAAAAAGGCCGCTGCTGCAAAGTAAGCGACGAACGGATACCGGCTTTTCTCTCCTCCCTGAGGCCGGTCCATATAAGCGGTCTGCGTTTTACGCAGGCCGCTTTTTTCATGTGCAGCGTAATTGCCTTTCTTTTTGGGTTGGTGCAGCATAGGCTTTCTGCAATGCAACATGTCTTGGGAGGGACCGTCGTGGCCGACACTACTAAACCACTATTGATCAAACGCTACGCGAGCCGCAGGTTATATAACACGGAGACAAGTGATTATGTGACGCTTGAGGATATTGCGCTGTTCATCCGCGAAGGCCGGGAAGTCCAGATCGTTGATCTGAAGTCTGGCGATGATCTGACCCGTCAGTATTTACTGCAAATTATTGCCGAGCACGAAAGCCGTGGCGAAAGTGTACTGGGTGTGGATCTGCTGACGGATCTTGTCCGCAGTTACACCACGCAGGCCTCGTCAGTGGTGCCGCAATTCCTATCGGCGAGCTTTGAGTTGCTGCGCGATGGTCAATCCAAAGCGATGGAAAAGATGACCAAGGCGAGCCCGATGGGCAGTATGCCCGGGTTCGAGGCAATGCAAGCGCAGCAACAGGCGTTTTTCAAAGCGATGACCGGCGGGTTGATCGGCGGCACCCCCCCTGCAAAGGACGACAAGGCTGGGTCAGATGATCTTGATGTCATCAAAGAGCAACTGGCCGCGATGCAGGAAAAGCTGTCCCGTATGGGCAAGTAACCGGCTTGCGCGGCCTAGATTCCGATCCGGTCGCGCATCGCAAACCACGTCATCGCTAAGGTCAAAAGAGGTGCGCGCAGGATGCCTCCACCTGGAAAGCTGGGCGTTGGTAGGCTGGCAAGCACGTCAAAACGTCCTGCTTGCCCTGCGATGGCCTCTGCCATGACCTTGCCTGCAAAGCCTGACAGCGCAACCCCATGCCCCGAGAACCCTGCCGCAGAGACGATATTGGGCGCGATCCGCTGGATCGCAGGTAGCCGAGATGCGGTGATCCCCAGCGTTCCCCCCCAAACGTAGTCAAAGCCCACGTCTGCCAGTTGGGGGAACAGGGTGGTCATACGCTGGTGCAGTGCTGTCTGGATGTCTTTGGGAAAGCCGATGGAATAGCTTTCCCGCCCGCCAAAGAGAAAGCGGTTGTCTTCGGACATCCGGTAGTAGTTCACCACGAATTTGTTGTCGGCCACGGCGATGTTGCGGGTCAAGACCTCGGCCGCTTTGTCGCCCAAGGGGGCCGTTGCCCCGATGAAGCTGTTGATTGGCATGACCTTGGCTGCGATTTTCCGCTCGATCCCAGGCAGGTAGCCGTTGCCTGCGACGACGACGAATTCTGCGTCAACGCGCCCTTTGTCGGTGCGTACCTCGTTGCGTGGCCCTTTGGCGATATGGTGGACCGCGGAGCGTTCGTAGATTTGCACGCCTGCGGCCTCGGCGGCGCGGGCCAGCCCGAAAGCGTAGCGCAGTGGGTGCAGGTGCCCTGCGCCGTGATCGAGGGTTCCGCCTTGGTAGAGCGGGGTTCTGACGATGTCGCCGAGTTGCGATTTGTCGAGTGTTTCGATCTGGTCATAGCCGTAGGTCCGGTCCAGATAGGCGGCCTCGCGATGCTCGTCCGCCACATCACGCGCAGCATAGCCGCCGTGTGCGACCCCCGATGTATAGTTGGCGTCGGGTGCAAAGGTCGCCGCGTTGGCGCGCAGGTCTGATTTGGCCTCTTCGGCCATGTCCCACAGCGCGCGCGCGGCCCCGTCGCCGAGGTGTTTTGCCAGCCATTCTTGGGATTTATTATAGCCTGACCCGACCTGACCGCCATTACGCCCTGACGCGCCAAAGCCTGCGCGATGCGCGTCCAGAACCACAACAGATAGCCCTTTTTGTGCCAGATGCAGGGCGGCGGATAGCCCCGTGAACCCAGCCCCGATCACGCAAACGTCTGCTGTCACATGCCCGTAGAGCGGCAAGCGTTCATCGGGCAGGGGGGTGCTGGCGGCATACCAGCTTTTGGGGAATTGCCCTGCGCGGTCGTTGCGATACAGCGGGTTCATACGTTTAACAGCAGGTGTTCGCGTTCCCATGGGCTGATGACCTGTAGGAACTCGGTGTATTCTGTCCGTTTGACGATGGAATAGACCCGCGCGAATTCTTCGCCCAGAACTGCATGCAGGTCTTTGGCTTCGTCGAATAAGTCGAGTGCGTCCCAAAGCGAGGCTGCGATTTCGGCCTCGGAATCGTAAGCCTCGCCTTGCCAGCGCTTGTCAGGCCGGATTTCGTTTTTCATGCCGAGGTAACCGCAGGCCAGAGAGGCCGCGATGCACAGGTAGGGATTACAATCCATGCCGGGCAGCCGGTTTTCGATCCGCCGTGCGTTAGGTTCACTGATTGGAATGCGGATGCCTGTTGTCCGGTTATCGCGTCCCCATTCAAGGTTTACGGGGGCCGCACTGTCAGGCACGTAGCGTCGGTAGCTGTTTACATAGGGCGCGATCACGGCGATGGCGCTTGGCATGTATTCTTGTAGTCCGCCGATAAAGTGGAAAAACGCGTCGGTCTCCCCGCCTTGTGGCCCTGTGAAGATGTTGCGCCCTTTGGCGTCCAGCACAGAATGATGCACGTGCATCGCTGATCCCGGTTCGCCTTCGATCGGTTTGGCCATGAAGGTTGCAAAGCAGTCGTGTTTCAGTGCCGCTTCGCGGATCAACCGTTTGAAAAAGAACACTTCATCGGCCAGTTTGACCGGATCGCCGTGGCGCAGGTTGATCTCTAGCTGACCCGCGCCGCCTTCTTGGGTGATCCCGTCGATCTCGAACCCTTGCACTTCGGCGAATTCGTAGATGTCGTCGATGACGGGGCCGTAGTCGTCGATGGCCGATAGAGAATAGGCCTGACGTCCCGCTGAAGACCGTCCTGTGCGTCCGATCATCGGTTCAATCGGTTTGGCGGGGTCGATGTTGCGTGCCACGAGATAGAATTCCATCTCTGGGGCAACGACGGGTTTCCAGCCTTCTTTGGCGTAAAGGTCGCAGACCCGTTTCAAGACGTTGCGCGGGCTCGCGCCCACTGGTTTGCCTTTTTGGTCAAAGGCGTCGTGGATGACTTGCAATGTGCCATCAGCCGCCCAAGGTGCCGCTGTGGTTGTGGACAGGTCGGGTTTGAGGATCATATCGGGTTCAAGAAACCCGTCTGGCCCTGCGGCTTCGCCCCAGTCCCCTGTAATTGTTTGGAAAAAGATCGAGTTGGGTAGGTGGAAGTGGGATTGTTTGTCCCACTTGGCGGCGGGCACTGCTTTCCCGCGTGCAATCCCTGGAAAGTCTGGGATCATGCATTCGACTTCGTCCAAGCGGTTGTTTTCGAGGTATGTCCGCGCGGCCTCTGGAATGTGATCTGACCACGTCATGCGATCCGCCTTTCGAGAAAGAATTTTGCGATTTGGAGGGCGAGTTTTTGGTTCGCATTTGCTTTGCCAAGATTAGCATGGGCGCCTGCAAGAAGAGGGTCAGGCACCACGCCGGGGCCGCGTAAAGTGGCCAGTCCGTCGATCATCTGATCGCCAAATTCGGGATGCGCTTGGACCGTAAATGCGTTGCGTCCGTAGAGCAGCGCCGCGTTTTCGCAAAAGTCGTTGCAGGCCACGGCTTGCGCGGTCTCGGGGCGCACGACGACCTGATCTTGGTGCCAAGCGTTCAGCGCGATTTCTTCGCCTTGCCAGTCGTAGGTTTGTCGCCCAACGGCCCAACCGTCTTTGAATTTCTCGACTTTGCCGCCAAGTGCCTGCGCGATGATCTGGTGCCCAAAGCAGATGCCGACCATTGGCACATCGGCATCGTAGGACGCGCGAATGAAGTCTTCGAGTGGCGGGATGAATGGATGATCCTCGTAAGCCCCGTGTTTGGACCCTGTCACGAGCCAGCCATCGCAGGCTGTCACGCTTGCCGGAAAGTCCATGTCGACGACGTTGAAGGTTTCGAATGTCAGCCCGCTATCGGCCAAAAGCCGTCCGAACATGGTGTCGTAGTCACCAAGCGTTGCTTGGATTTCGTCCGGCGCGTGGCCAGTTTGCAGAATACCGATTTTCATAAGTCACCATAAGGTTGGATGACCTCAGCCTAGCGCGGCCCTTAGACCGTGTCGAGATAGAGATCGAGTTGCTCTTCAGGGCTGAGTTCCGCGAAGTATTTGAGTTCTTGGCGCTTTGTGCTGAGCAGGTTTTCAACCAATTGCGGGTCGAAAATCCTGCGGGCGAGGGCGCTTTTCTCGAAGGCTTCAATCGCTTCTGCCCATGTGGTTGGGAGTTGCGGTAGTGCTTGTGTGTAGGCCGACCCTGTGATTGGGGCTGGCGGGACAAGCTTATCTTCGATGCCTACTAGCGCGGAGCCTAGCACGGCAGCCAGGAACAGGTAGGGGTTCACGTCCCCACCTGCGACGCGGTGTTCGATGCGTCGTGCTTTAAAGCTGCCGCCGGGTACGCGGACGGATGCTGTCCGGTTATCATAGGCCCAGCAGATTGCTGTAGGCGCATGTGATCCGGGCACAAGGCGGTCATAGCTGTTACCGTGCGGCGCAAAGATCAGCGCGAGATCGTTCATCCCCGCCAAGCACCCTGCGATCCCGTGGGCCAAAAGATCGGTCCCTTCGTGGGTGTCGTTGGCAAAGACGTTGTTGCCGTCTTTGTCGATCACCGAGAAATGAGTGTGGAGCCCGTTGCCCGCGTAGTCCTCATATGGTTTTGCCATGAAAGACGCGGCCATTCCGTGGTTGCGCGCAATACCGCGTACCAACATTTTGAACAGCCACGCATCGTCGGCTGCTTTCAGAGCGTCTGGCACGTGTTCGAGGTTTACCTCGAATTGGCCCAAGCCGCCCTCGGAAATGGCGGCCTCGGCGGGGATGCCCATTTCTTCGCAGGCGTCATAGAGGTCGTTGAAGAACCGGTCGAAGGCATCAAGGGCGCGCAAGCTAAGGATTTCGGCGCCTGCGCGGCGTTTGCCTGTGCGCGGTGATTTGGGTTGCCGGATTTCCTTGCCGCTGTCGTCGATCAGATAAAATTCCATTTCAGTCGCAGCAACAGGTGTCAGCCCAAGTGCTTTGTAGCGCGCCACAACGGCGGCTAGAGCGTGGCGTGGGTCACCTTCAAACGGGGTGCCATCTTCGTGGAAGGACCACAGCGGCAGGATGGCCGATGGCGTGGAAAGCCAAGGCATCGGCACATAGCCGCGCTCTGTTGGCAAAAGCACGCCGTCTGCGTCGCCAGTTTCAAACACCAGTGGGCTGTCGTCGATGTCTTCGCCCCAAATGTCGAGGTTCAGCACGGAAAGCGGGAAGCGTGTGCCTTCCTTTTCCAGCTTTGCTGCGAATTTGCGCGGCACGCGTTTGCCTCGCGCCTGTCCATTCAAATCGGCAGCGCCGCAACGGACGTTGCGCACTTCGGGGTTTTCTTCAAGCCAGCTCATTTTATCGTAACACCTGTGGGCGGTACTTGATTTTCGCGCGTCTGTCTTGTGGCAGATGGCGGTTCAAGCGATTGTTTATAGCGCCAAAAATCGTAATGACGATTAGCGTCAGAATGATGAAATACATAGCGAGAATTGGATAGGGCACAAAGGGGTTAAACGTCTTGTCCGCAAAATAATTTGCATAATACAAGGCGTCGCCCCGTTGCTGTGTCGCAGGGAATCCCGAGAAGAAAACAAGCGTTGTAGCGTGGAACAAAAAGATCGCCTCATTTGTGTAGGCAGGCCATGCCAATCGCAACATTGTTGGCCAGATCACTCGGCGAAAGCGCGACCAGCCTTGCAGCCCATAAGCGTCTGCTGCCTCTGTGTCCCCTTTGGGGATCGACTGGAGTGCGCCGTAGAAAATTTCGGCGGTGTAGGCGGCTGTATTGAGGAACAGAACGACCAGCGCCCCCGCCCATGCCGATGTCAGCGCCGAGAAGAAAGGGAACTGTCCTTTGAGCGATAAGAACAGGAAATAGGCAAAGAAGAACTGGATGAACAAGGGCGATCCACGGAACAGAAAGATGAACCATTCGGCCGGTTTGCGCAGCCACGCGGACCGTGCCGCTTTGCCCATTGCCAGTGCTGTCGCAAAGAAGAAGCCGCTGATCAGGGCCACGACCCCAAAGTAGACGTTCCAGATCATACCTGAGCCGATCAGGGTAAACTGTTGGCAAAGCGTGAAGTCCGAGCGCGGCAAAAGCCGCTCGCCGATCCCTTGGGACCGCAGGCCGTAGTCGACAATTGTCTGGATGCAGTCTTCCATTATGCCGCCGCCTTACGCTGGGCTTCGCCCGCAGAGGTCGCCTGACCGTGGGTCAGGCGTGCCATGATCCGGTCGAGCACCATTTCCGACACTTTGGTAAAGCACAAGTAGAAAACCAGCAGGAACGCAAAGTAGTAGATCCGCCAGTCGCCGTGCGGGTAGGCAGTGAAGGTTGGCGTCTTGGTGCCGCCCAGTTCGCGTGACCAATAGACGATGTCTTCGACGCCCAGAAGGAAGAGAAGTGGTGTCGCTTTGATCAGCACCATCCAGAGGTTGGACAGTCCGGGCAGTGCAAAGACCCACATTTGCGGCACCAGCACGCGCCAGAATGTCTGGCGGCGCGACATGCCGTAGGCTTCGGCGGTTTCTAGTTGCCCTTTCGGCACGGCCCGCATCGCCCCGAACAGCACATTGGCCGCAAAAGCCCCAAAAACGATGGCGAATGTCAGCACGGCGAGCATGAAGCCATAGCTTTCGTGGATCCATTGCGCGGCATTGCCGAGCGGCATTTTGGCCTCGGAGCAGACCACAAAGTCGTTGCCTTGTCTGATCGGCATGTCCCAATCCGGGCATTTTATTTTGTGGCGCAGGTATTCGATCCCCTGATCGAGTGCGATCACGAAGAAAAGGAAGAATGCGATGTCGGGTACGCCGCGCACCACCGCGATATAGGTTTTGCCGAACCAGCGCAACGGGGCAAAGTGACTGCGGGCCGCCGATGCACCGCCAAAGCCAAAGGCCAAGGCTGTGGGGGCCGTGATTGCGAGCAAAAGAAGAACAGTTCCGAACGACCAATAGAGCCCCATGTGCTTACCTGTTGTCAGGTAGCATGAAAGCCATTTGGCACCTTCTAGCGAGGCAGGGTCGGCACAATATTCAAAAATGGGGACACCCGTTTGATGGGTTAAGATGGATCGGATCGGTTTTGCGCCCCAGCGATGAAGCCGGGGCGCAAATTTTACTTATTCAAAAGTGCCTGCGTCTGGCAGCCACTTTGTGATCAATGCGTTCAATGTGCCGTCAGCTTTCATGGACATGATTGCCGCGTCGAACTTAACTTTCAGGTCTTCGTCAGACTGACGCAGGCCGATGCCGATGCCGCCACCGATCATCACTTCTTGTGCGACCAAAGACAGCTCGCCGTCAGCTTCTGCGAGTGGTGCGAGGAAGGATTTGTCAGCCAGAACTGCGTCTGCTTCGCCGTTTTTCACAGCTGCAACAGACTCGTCAGGTGTTGCGAACTCGAGCAAAGTCGCACCTGTGGAGGCCACGTAAGCCGCCTGAATTGTGCCAGCCTGTGCTGCGATCACGCCTGTTGTCAGGTCAGTCGCGTCGTTCATGACGAGGTAGGACGACGGATCGGGCAGCGTGTACTGCTCGGAGAATGCGATGACTTCCATACGCTCGTCCGTCACGGACATGCCCGCGATGATTGCGTCGTAGTTGCCGGATACGAGGTTCGGGATGATGCTATCCCACTCGTTTGTGACCCATTCGCACGTCAGTTCTGCGCGCACGCAGAGTTCGTCGCCCAGCTCGCGCTCGAAACCGTCAACTTCGCCTGCGTCGTTGAGGAAGTTATATGGAGGGTAGGCGCCTTCTGTGCCAAGACGTACGACGCCGTGGCTTTCAGCCAATGCAGCGCCAGCCGTCAGGGCCAAAACGGCCGTTGTTAGGATAAGGTTTTTCATCAGAATTCTCCCGAGTTGATGAGGTCTTAGGCAGGAACGGTTGCGGATAGAAATCCTTGCAGTCGTTCGGTTTTTGGGGCCCCGAAAAGTGTCTCGGGAGGCCCTTCTTCTTCGATTTTCCCCATGTGGAGGAAAACGACATGGTCGCTGACGTCCGCTGCCAATCGCATATCGTGCGTCACGATAATCATGGTGCGGCCTTCTGCGGCCAAATCTTTGATCACTTTGACAACTTCTTGCTCTAGCTCTGGGTCAAGCGCGCTGGTTGGTTCGTCAAAGAGCAAGGCTTTTGGTTCCATGCAAAGTGCGCGTGCGATCGCAGCCCGCTGTTGCTGGCCCCCTGAAAGCATCGCTGGATAGACATCGCATTTGTCGCCAATCCCCACTTTGTCGAGATATTTGCGCGCAGAGGCCTCGACCTCTGCCTTGTCGCGGCCCAGCACCGTGACAGGTGCCTCCATGACGTTTTGCAGAATGGTCATATGGGCCCAGAGGTTAAACTGCTGGAACACCATCGACAGGTTGGTTCTGATGCGTGTGATCTGTGCGCGGTCGGCGGGCCTGCGGTTCAACCCAGTCCCTTTCCACGTCACCGGTTCGCCGCAAAACAGCACGTCGCCTTGCTGGCTGTCTTCCAGCAGGTTCGCACAGCGCAAAAGCGTCGATTTGCCTGACCCTGATGAGCCAATCAAAGAGATGACATGTCCTGCAGGTGCCGAGATGTCGACGCCTTTAAGGACCTCTAACGCGCCATAGGATTTGTGCAGGTCGCGAATTTCGATGACGGGTGTATCTGTGGTCAAGTTGAGCCGCTTTTCATTGTTCTGACACACAGTAGGGCGCATTCTGTGAGATTCTGCAACGCTTTGATGCGACTTAACCTAGCGTTAAGTGATTTTCACGCGCACGCCTCTGTAGAACCGCAGGCTGATTTCAATCTTAGGTGGAGCGGCGGCAGGCTAATCTCACACTGTTTTCAGGATTGACGATTTTGGATCGCGATCCGTGCAGCGTTGCTGTCTTGGTCGGTCACGCCCAGCATCGGGGCCACCAAGCGCATAAGGGCATTTTCGTCTTCGTCGCGCACCCCGTCTGCCAGCACGATTTCCCACATCGATGCGATCACGGCGCGGCGATCCACGTAGGGCACCGCGTCTTTAATTGCACGGGTAAAGCGAACGGTGTCGGGGGCTTCGGCCTCGAGGATTTCGCATTGCTGGCGCAGTGCGGTGGCGTCGGCCAAATCGTAGCGCTTTGCCAGTGTCGCATCGATCCGCGCGATTTCGACGTTCGCGTAGTCGCCATCAGCTTTTGCCAGCCGCACAAGAAGTGCGCCAAGCGCCAAACGCGCATCGGTATCGGGCAGTTGGTCAGGGGCGGGGGCGGTCAAACGCCGTATCAGATCTGCAAACATGAATTAGATATAGGTCGGCGCGTCGGGGCCGAAAACCCCAAAGCTGTTATTTCAGCGATTTGAACTTGGATGACAGCCAAGCCGCTTGCGCGTCAAAGCCGTAAGGCGCGTTCACAACGAACATCCCAGAGCCAACCATGCCGTGCCCTGCGCGGGCGGGGGGGAAGCGGACTTCGTGCAGGGTTGCGTCGGGGATCGTGGCCCGAAGTGCCGCTGTCATGGGCTTGTGCCGTTCGTCAAACAGGATCGGATACCACAGCGCGAGAATACCCACGGGCCATTTGCGGTGAATTTTCCGAAAGAAGTCGGGGATATCGTCGTAGTCTGATTTGATCTCGAAGGACGGATCAACCAGCAACATGCCGCGGCGCGGGTCGGGTGGGCAGCGTGACATCGCCATTTGCCAGCCGTCGAGTTGGTGACACCCCACCGCGTGATTGGCCATGGCGTCGCGCAGTTCAACGATTTCGCCCGGATGCAGTTCGGCCACGTCGATTTGGTCGATGTCGCGCAAAAGATGTGCCGCGACCATCGGTGATCCAGGGTAGGCGTTTGGACCCGCTTCGGCCCGCACGGCCTTGAGAACCTGTGCGTAGGGATGATCGGGTGCGAACCATTTTTCGGCCAAAGCGATGCCGCGCGCGGCTTCGCCAGTTTTTACCGATGCGTCACTGGTCAGGTCATAAAGTGCGCGGCCTGCGTGAGTTTCGAGATAAGACAGCGGCTTATCCTTGCGGGTCAGGTAGTCCAGCATCCACGCAAGGAGAGCGTGCTTGTGCACATCCGCCATGTTTCCCGCGTGAAACCCGTGTTGATAAGACAGCATTCAGTTCACTTTCGTTAACGGTCTCTTGACCTAGATACGCTTGTTTAAGCGTGGCGTTGCTATAGTGTCGTGTATTGAACCATTCATGTAGAGGCCACCCAAAATGCGTATCTTGATTCTTCCGTTACTGATTGCCGCTGGCCCTGTTGCGGCTCAGGATGCCAATGACGGCAACGGCATTGCTTTTACGCTTGGCTTGGGTGCGTCATCGACGCCTGATTATTTCGGATCCGAAAACAGCAGTGTAGGTGTGACGGGCAGTTTCGCCCCTGAATCGATTCAGTTTGGCAGTCTAGGTTTTGGACGTGACGGGAATGATGCGGGTGGTTTTGGCCTGAAGGGCAGTTTCCGGTATGTGGGCGCCCGCAAAGCTGCGGACAATCCTGAGCTGGCTGGCCTTGCGGATCTTGACGCCTCTCTGGAAGTCGGTGGCGGCTTTTCCTATGCCACTGACATTGCAGATATTTACGCGGTTGGCCGTTACGGCGTCGTGGGACACGAAGGCTTTGTTGGTGAAATCGGTGGCGATCTGATTATGCACCCTAACGCGCGGAGCGAATTGCGCGTGGGCCCGCGCGTTTTCTTTGGTGATGATACTTATGCCGGCACCTATTTCGGGTCGAGCTTGACCGGATACACCGCAACGGGCGGGATGTTGTCACGCGGTATCGAGGCCAGCATTTCGTATGATGTCACCGATGATTGGGGCATTGTTGGCACGGTCAACTATGATGAGTTGCTGAACGACGCGGCGCGCAGCCCCATCGTTCAAACAACTGATCAGTTCGGTGTGAGCCTGATCGTGACCCGCAAGGTATCGTGGAGCTTTTAAACCAGTCGCGAGTTTTCAACCGCCGCACGCACAAAGTCAGCGAACAGCGGGTGCGGCGCGAATGGTTTGGATTTCAGTTCCGGGTGGTATTGCACGCCGATAAACCAAGGGTGATCTTTCCATTCCACGATTTCTGGCAACTTGCCGTCAGGTGACATGCCAGAGAAGCAAAGACCGACTTTTTCCAGCTGATCGCGATACTTTGTATCGACTTCATAGCGGTGGCGGTGGCGTTCTTCGATATGGGTTGTGCCGTAGATTTCGGCCACTTTGGACCCTTCGGTCAAGGTCGCATTATAGGCGCCCAGACGCATGGTCCCGCCTTTATCGTCGTCGGCCTTGCGTGCGACGCGGTGGTTGCCTTGGACCCATTCTTTGAGGTGGTAGACGACCGGTTCAAACCGTTTGCTGCCTGTCTCGTGGTCGAATTCTTCTGAGCCTGCTGTTTTGATGCCAGCGACATTGCGCGCGGCCTCGATTACGGCCATTTGCATGCCAAGGCAGATCCCAAGATAAGGAATCCCTTTTTCGCGGGCAAATTGCGCTGCTTTGATCTTGCCTTCGGTGCCGCGTTCGCCAAAGCCGCCGGGCACTAGAATGGCGTGGTAGCCTTCGAGGTAGGGGGCTGCGTCTTCGCGGTCAAACAGTTCTGCATCAACCCATTCGATTTTGACCTTCACACGATTGGCCATGCCGCCGTGGGTCAGTGCCTCTGCGATGGATTTATAGGCGTCTTCAAGCTGGGTGTATTTGCCGACGATGGCGACTTTTACGTGGCCTTCGGGATTGTGGATGCGGTCGTAGACGTCGTGCCACATGTCCAGCTTTGGAGACGGCGCAGGAGAGATGTCGAAGGCGTCAAGCACGGCCTGATCCAAGCCTTGTTCGTGATAGGCAAGCGGGGCTTCGTAGATGGATTTCAGGTCGTATGCCGCCACGACATGTTCTTTGCGCACGTTGCAGAAAAGAGCGATTTTCTCGCGCTCTTTATCAGGGATCGGGTGCTCGGACCGGCAGACAAGAACGTCAGGCGCGATCCCGATGGATTGCAGTTCTTTGACCGAGTGCTGGGTTGGTTTTGTTTTCAACTCGCCAGATGCTGCAAGGTAGGGCAGCAGGGTCAGGTGCATAAAGATGCACTGGCCGCGTGGCTTGTCGTGCGCGAACTGACGGATAGCTTCAAAGAAGGGCAGTCCTTCGATGTCGCCGACAGTTCCGCCGATTTCACACAGCATAAAGTCGACTTCGTCGTCGCCCACTTTGAGGAAATCTTTGATCTCGTTGGTCACATGCGGGATGACTTGAATGGTTTTGCCCAGATAGTCGCCGCGCCGTTCTTTTTCGAGCACGGTGGAATAAATGCGCCCTGAGGAGACGGAATCGGTGTTGCGGGCGTGAACGCCTGTG
This sequence comes from Loktanella sp., assembly GCA_024686085.1. GTDB lineage: Bacteria > Pseudomonadota > Alphaproteobacteria > Rhodobacterales > Rhodobacteraceae > Yoonia. The sequence goes on along the minus strand of JAIBDT010000025.1, from coordinate 4,357 downwards.
AACCGTTCGTAATGCCCAAGGTCGAGGTCGGTTTCCGCGCCATCGTCTGTGACGAAGACTTCGCCATGTTCAAACGGAGACATCGTGCCGGGATCGACGTTCAGGTAGGGGTCGAGTTTGCGCAGGCGCACCGAAAACCCGCGTGCTTGTAGCAAGGCACCCAAGGCCGCAGATGCCAGCCCTTTGCCCAGTGAGGAGACAACGCCGCCAGTAATGAAAATATAACGTGCCATAGCGAAAGCGCCCCCGTGTGCGTGGTTCAAAACGTCTAATTATGTGGAAACCCGAACAGAAAAATTCGCATCACTACGGGATTTATCTACTAGCGGATTCGGGGCGTCAGCGCAACCGCTGACGCAACATGATGTAAGTAAAAACTGCTAACCTAGCAGAATTGGTGGCTTATTCGCCTGCTGGCACCAAGGGTGTCTCATCCGCGCTTGGTGGCAAGAGGCCTTCGCCAAGATCTGGTGCGACAACGCCTTCTTCGACGACCGGTGCATCAAACAAGCGGTCCACAACGGATGCGCCTGCTGATTTCTCGGCTGCGATAATGGTCAGTGCGATTGATGTGCAGATAAACCCGATTGCCAGAATCCATGTAGCTTTGCCCATTGCGGTCGATCCTGCACGTGCGCCGTTAGCGCCGCCGCCACCGCCGCCGATCCCCAAACCGCCGCCCTCAGAGCGCTGCATCAACACCATGCCAATCAAGGCAGGTGCAAGAATAAGGTGGATGACAAGGACAACATTTTCCATAAACGGACAGCCTAACGGTTAATTCGGGTTCGGGGGTATCTATGATTTTGGGACGCGCCTCGCAAGTACAAAGCGTCACTCTTCGACGTCATCGACATCCAATTGCCCCGATAGCTTGCGTCGTACGATGGACCAAGACAGCCCGATAGCCAAAACCAGCGACAAAATGACGATTGCCAACCATGTGTTGAACGTCGGGTTTGCGAGATCAATCAGCCCTTGATCGAACAAAACCCAGATCATTGTGCCAGCCACTGCCAGCACCAAAAGCATGCCGAATAGTCCAATCGAGCGTAAAGTTGCTCGCACGTAGATGATGTAGCCGACCAGCAGGATCAGTCCGCCCAAGACGCAGATTGACAGCATCTGTTGGTAATTGCCCATCGCCCAGCGGACAAAGTTATATTATGTGGGGTTATATGTCGCGGCAAGCAGGACAAAGGCAAATAGCCAACGCAGTAAAAAACCCATAAATCACCTTTGTTTTTCGAGTGCTGCCACCTTTGCAAGGCAGATTGCGTGCTGTCTACCCCTGAGGGTGCGCAAATTTGCGGTTTCGCAGAGGTCGTAGCCCCGATATAGCAGGCGGGGGATTCTGAAAGGACCAAAGCATCATGGCAAACGTCGTCGTCGTAGGCGCCCAATGGGGTGACGAAGGTAAAGGCAAGATTGTGGACTGGCTGTCTGAACGCGCGGATGTGATCGCGCGTTTCCAAGGCGGACATAATGCAGGCCACACCTTGGTCATTGATGGAAAAGTTTACAAACTCCACGCTCTGCCCTCGGGCGTTGTGCGTGGTGGTAAGTTGTCGGTGATCGGCAACGGTGTTGTGCTGGACCCTTGGCACTTGCTCAAGGAAATCGCGACGATTGAAGAGCAGGGCGTTTCGATCAGCCCTGAGAACCTGATGATTGCGGAAAACACCCCGCTGATCTTGCCGCTGCACGCTGAACTTGACCGTTTGCGCGAAGAAGCAGCCAGCAAGGGCACGAAGATTGGCACGACGGGGCGCGGTATTGGCCCTGCTTATGAAGACAAGGTTGGCCGCCGGTCTATTCGCGTCGCTGATTTGGCCGATATTGCCACCCTTGAGGCCCGCATTGATCGCGCTTTGCAACACCACAACCCGTTGCGCAAAGGTCTTGGGTTTGACGAGATTGATCGCGATGCGTTGCTCGCGGATTTGAAAGCAATCGCGCCGAAAATTCTGCCGTTTGCGGCTCCTGTTTGGAAAGTTCTCAACGAGAAGCGCAAAGCGGGTAAGCGGATTTTGTTTGAGGGTGCGCAGGGTGCGTTGCTGGATATCGACTTTGGCACCTATCCGTTTGTCACGTCCTCGAATGTGATTGCGGGCCAGGCCGCGACGGGCGTGGGCCTTGGTCCAACGGCGATTGATTATGTACTTGGGATTGTGAAAGCCTACACCACGCGTGTCGGCGAAGGCCCGTTTCCAACGGAATTGGAAGATGCAGATGGTCAGCGTTTGGGCGAGCGCGGCCATGAATTTGGCACGACCACAGGTCGCAAGCGCCGTTGTGGCTGGTTTGATGCGGCCTTGCTGCGCCAGACATGTGCAACATCAGGGATCACGGGTATCTGTCTGACAAAGTTAGATGTTTTGGATGGCTTTGAAACCTTAAAGATTTGCACGGGCTACGATCTGGATGGTGAGGTCTTGGATTATTTGCCAACGGCGGCTGATCAACAGGCCCGTTGCAAACCGATCTATGAGGAAATTGAAGGTTGGTCCGAAAGCACAGAGGGCGCGCGGTCTTGGGCGCAATTGCCTGCCGCTGCGATCAAGTATGTGCGTCGCATCGAAGAGCTTATCGATTGCCCTGTGGCGTTGGTGTCCACGTCGCCCGAGCGCGAAGACACGATCCTTGTAACCGATCCGTTTGCCGACTGATGGCCCTGACGTATAAGCAAAAGCGGCGCTGGTCGCTGTTCTTGTTGGTGGTATTCCTGCCAATCTACATCCTTGTCGCCGTCGCCATCATGAGCGTGGCCGGACGTGCGCCGATTGTGATCGAGTTTTTGATCTATGTCGTGCTGGGGATTGGTTGGGTACTGCCGTTCAAGAAAGTGTTTTTGGGTATCGGTCAAGTTGACCCTGATGCCGCGCCCGACGATCAAGACGTGTAAGTCAAAATGCAAAAAAGGCGGGGACATGCCCCGCCTTTTTTATTTCACATCGCCAGTTTAGCCTGCTTTCGTCTCGGGACGAAACCGTGTCTCGTCAGAGACTTGGAACCGGCCGTTGCGTACTTTGCTGATCCGGCCTTGGCGCAGCAGTGTCCCGAAGGATCGTAAACCATCTTCACGGCTGAACGCAGTTTCGGTGCTAAGTTGAACCTTTTTCATGATCTGCGGGCGCGAGAAGTCTTCGACGCCTTCAACAAAGGCCGTGTAGGCGGCTGCGGCTTCCAGAAGGTCGGGCAGGGCAGTTGCGCCCATTTCTTCTGCAAATTCCGCAAAGCTGCTGGCAGTTGCTGCGCTGATTGGTTCTGCCGCTGTGGCCACACGGCGTGGCTGCACAGGTGCCGCGTCTTGCGCAGGTGCCGGCGCATCAACACGCTGTGACGCGATCAATTTGAGCGGTGCAGGGCGCGGGCGCTCTGTGCGGGCTTGGGTCGGCTGAACGCGTGTCGGGCGTGCAGGTGTCGTTGGACGCGATGGGCGTACAACCTCTTTGAGATCGTCGCGGAACGCGTCCTCTGCGGTCTCTTTTGCGTCGGACTTGTCGCCAAGCTGACGTGCGGCTTCGGTTGCGGCAACTGCGGCCTTAAGCTGTGCAATCGCATTGCGGCGACGGCTGCCTTCTGGCTCGTTGAGCTGCTGGTCTGTCTGGTCGAGAATATGCGACATTGTCGCGTCATCTGTTTCAGGCAGGGTCAGGCGCTGCTTTTGTGCGGCGGCTGGGGTTTCTTTCTGCGATTCGGCAAAGTCACGTTCGACTTCAGCCAATTCTTCCATCAGGTCTGCTTCTTCGTCGTCCGACAAGCTGGTGCTGATTGGTGCATCGAACCCCTCCAAATCCTCAACCCCATCAAGGGCCGCAACATTTGGCAGGTCTTCGTCCAGATCGTAATCCGCATCGTCGTAATCTTCTTCGGCAAGATCTTCAGCCACAAAGTCGAACGAATCAGCGTCAGCGGCAGGTGCCTCAACGGTGACTTCTTCAACTTGTGTTTTGCGGATGCGCAGGATTTGTGCACGGATCGCTGGTTTTTCCTCAGCGGCAGGTGCGTCGTCTTCGGCAGCGTCGGTTGCTTGCGCAACTTTTGCAGCCAAGCCACTGAGCATTGCATCTTCGTCGTCCACAGGGGTCGCAGCCTCTTGGACGACGTCCTCTTGTTCGTCTTCGATGTCGGCAACTGCGCCTTCGGCTTGATCTGCGGCGGCATCTTGGTTGCCAAAGTCCAGACCAGAAAGGTCAATTGCCGCGGGTTCCGCATCGGATATTTGCTCAGCCAAATCTTCGTGGATTTCGGCGACGTCATCTACTGTGTCTTCAACGATGTCTTCGTGGAGATCAGCGGTGTCGTCTGCTGCTGGTTCGACAATGTCTGCGATGTCTGGTTCGACGATGTCATC
>JAIBDT010000050.1 GCA_024686085.1 Loktanella sp. | reverse complement strand
CTGATCTTCCGCGCCTCGCTAGCAGTCCGTTCCGTTTCCAGTTCGTCCCGCCCGTCTGGCGCCCCGTGTCTGACTGTGTGTCTCTCCGGTAAGGGGGGTTCTAAGGTTAGTTCCAAAGACCCGCAACCCCTTTTTTCAAGAAACGCACATTTTTTGCATTAAACCTGTTTTTTCCTTTATTTTAACGCAGTTACGAAACTTTAGATCGCTGACCCTAGGTAAAATCGAAAGAATATTAGGTCAGGTATTCGCCTCGCCCACAACATCTAGACTTATGCGTGGGTCGCCTCCTGCCTGACGCTACCAAAGCGGGTCAAATCACCGATGTTTTAGCACGTGAGACAGCCAAAATGCGCCAATCAGGCCCGGCAATAGGGCGGCAAGTCCGATTCTGAGTGAAAACGAATCTGAAAGAAGCCCAATCAGGGGTGGCCCGATCAAGAATCCGCATAAAGCGACCGAAGACATGATCGCGATATTGGCCGACTCGTATCGATCGTCCAACGCCGCAACGGCCGAGACCCCTAATGGGAACCCCACCGACAGTCCCAGCCCCATAAAGCCAAAGCTGATATAGACAAAGACCAATGGCAGCGGCAGCACCATGATGCATAGTCCCATGATTGCCAGCCCAATGGTCCAGCGCGCCAGTCCTGCCGCACCCAACCATGTCTTCAACACATCCCCGATCATCCGCCCCATGGCCAAGAACCCCGCGAAGATCGTAATCGCGATTCCCGCATGAGTGGCCTCTGGCGGCAAACGCTCGGCCAGATAGATCGCCGCCCAATCCGACATTGCGCCTTCGGACATCGCGATGGCCATGACGAACAGGGAAATATAGATAAGCGCGCGCGGCAATTCGCTGAATTTACGGCGTGGCGGTGATTTGGCCCCGCTGGCTTCGCCGTCCAGCTTTGGCAGCGTCAGCGCGATATAGGCGCCGATGATGGCAGATGGGACAGCGATCAACATCAGGCTGTTCAAAACACCCAGCGAAGCAAACACAACAATCAGGAAAGACCCGACCATGAGGCCCAGCGCCCAGAACCCGTGGCATCGGCTCATGACGGTCACAAACAACTGCTTTTCCAAACGGCCAGCATAGACGTTCAGACAAACTTGGGTAAATGCGCTGGCCAGCCCGATCACCATCAAGGCCAAGAACAGCGTGCCCTGTCCCGTGGCGTTTATCGGCAGCAGATAGGCAAAGGGCTGCATCACAAAGCCCAGCGCCAAGATGCGGCGCGGCCCGATCAGGTTCAAAACGCGACTAGCAATCTGCAATCCGGGAATAACCGCTAGCGGCTGGCCCAACAGGGCAAAGGCCAATTCGGCCTTACTTAGGTCAAGGGTCTCTTTGACATGTGGGATCAGGGCCAGCCATGCACCCAGTGCAAGCGGCTGTAGGGCAAAGACGGCCATTGTCATCAAAATGGTGCGGCGTGTTGAAATCATGCGCGACCCTAGCAAGCGCGGATGAAAAAGGAAGCCGGTTTAAACGGCCTTACGTCCGAATTTATAACGCGTCACAATCAGCCCCAGAATAACCGCCATATAGATGATCGGTTCAATCTGAAACCCTTTGACCAGCCACAGATAATGCACACCAGCGAGAATCGCGATGGGATAGACCAGCTTGTGCAGTTTACGCCAGGCCAATGGCCCTATCTTGCGGATCGACAGATTGTTTGACGTCACAGCCAGCGGGATCAGCAGCACAAAGGCGGCCATGCCAACGGTCACATACTTACGCTTGACGATCTCGGTCCAGACACGGGCAAAGCTCTGCACATCCAACAGCGCCCAAACCGCGAAATGGGCGACGATCAAAAAGAACGTCGTCACACCAATCGCACGGCGAAACTTGATCAGGTTGATACCTGTCCAATTGCGTAGCGGCGTCACGGCCAAACCTGCGATCAAAAACTTTAGAGCCATCTCGCCATAGGCGCGCTCTAATTTGTTGATCGGCTCTGGACCAAGCTGGTTGGTGGCGCCAAGGTAGAACACCCAAACCACCCAAAGCGCGGTCAGCACATAGATCAGCCAAGCCGGCACTTTGCGCAACGCGCCGTTTATTGGGGTGGAAATGGACATAAGAAACTCGCTCTGAAACCGCCCAAAAGCGGCCTCACTTTTTATGTGTATATATATAGTATGGTCGAGGCCTAGAATTCCGCTGTCAGATCCATGCCGTCATACAGGCTGGCAACCTCGTCATAACCATTGAACATCAATGTATCCTGCCGCTTGGCAAACAAGCCGCCACCAATGCGGCGCTCGGATGCTTGGGACCAGCGGGGATGACTGACCTCTGGGTTCACATTACTATAGAATCCGTACTCGCGGGCGTTGATCTTGTTCCACGTGGTTGTGGGCCTGGTGTCGGTGACCGTAATGCGGACAATCGACTTGATGGACTTGAACCCGTACTTCCACGGCACAACCAGACGAATGGGCGCACCAGACTGGTTTGCCAAAGGCTCGCCATAAATGCCGGTCGCCAACATCGTCAACGGATGCATGGCCTCATCCATGCGCAATCCTTCAACATAAGGAAAGTCCAGCACGCCGCGTTGCACACCGATCATATTCTCTGGCTGGACCACGGTCTCGAACGCGACATACTTGCCCGCGGACTGCACGCCCGCGCGGGTCAGAATATCCGCCAGCTCTACACCGTTCCACGGCACAACCATCGACCACGCCTCGACACAGCGGAAACGGTAGATGCGTTCCTCTATGTCCAAACCATCCAACAGGTCCGCGACACTATACTCACCCGGATTATCAACCAGACCATCCACCTTGATCGACCAAGGGGACGTCACCAATGCACCGGCGTTCTTGGCAGGATCATCCTTGCCCGTGCCAAACTCGTAATAGTTATTGTAGGTGGTGATGTCTTCCAGCGTATTTGGCTCTAGCGCATCTTGAGCAGCAGCCTGCGTCGCGGAAAAGGCAATCGCGCCCAAACCCGCAGCACCCGCCATAATCTGACGTCGGTTCATGAACACAGACTTCGGGGTTACGTCAGCAGCAGTCAGGTCGTTTGTCCAGCGGTACGCCATGTGGTCGTCTCCTTTGCAGGTGTCTTGGTCATTCACTGTATATACGCACAGTCTTTTGCAAAAGTTGCGGGCGACGTGGTGCGTTCACCGAATTGTCAGATTTGAACGGAAATCGCAGACGAATTGGACGAATTTCGAAACAATCGGGGGATTTGAGGGGGATTATATCACAATCAATCCCCAATCGGGCCGTGATGCAGCCACAGTTGCAATCATATATTAACCAAGTTGAGGATCAAACCTCGTGCAGTAATTCAGTTTGGCGACATCGGTTTAGTAAGTAATTTTTTGAGTGTTAGATTTTTGCCAACCACAAGTTCGTCGATCAGACGACATACAGGTCAGGACAAACCATGCCTATGACAACGATTGAACAATCCATATTCGACGCCGTTTATGGCGCGGATACACTCTCGACGTCGCCGACCGTCGGCAACGACATTATGGCGGGCACTGCGATCAAAGATGTCGTCTATCTGCTGGATGGCGACGACATCGTGGCAAGCGGTGAAGGAAACGACAAGCTGAAGGGCGGGGATGGCAATGACCAACTCTTTGGTGAAGGCGGCAACGACATCCTGTTCGGCAATGCAGGCCAAGACGTTTTGGCTGGGGGCGCAGACACGGTCATGGACTTTAACACGGCCGAAGACCAAATTGATCTGACAAGCTATTTGTTGCCATATTATGGCGGCGAATTCCCACCGTTCCTCGATGGTGAATTCTTCCTAAGCATCCCTTACGAAGAATACGTCAGCGAAGTTAACGGCAACGTCGTGTTTGATTTCGGTAGCGGGGATACCCTGACGTTGAACAACACATCATTGGCCGATCTCAGCGAAGCGAACTTTGTGCTCGAAGACTATGTGCCTTGGGTCCCAGAAGTTCTGGGCTAAACCCAACAAGCACACTCAAAAAAGGGGCCGCATCATTGCTGATGCGGCCCCTCTCATTTCATCAAAGCACTTAGTGCACGACAGCATCATCCGGCTTTGGGCGATTTGATGCGGCAACACGGTCACCCACAATCAACCCGTCAGGGCCTGCGTCCACGCTAACCGTCGCACCATCAGCGACATCGCCCGCCAAGATCATCTCGGCCAATGGATCTTGCACCGCACGCTGGATAACGCGCTTCAAAGGACGGGCACCAAACACCGGGTCATAGCCCTCGTCGGCCAACCACTTCAGCGCACCATCAGACATGTCCAACTTAATCTCGCGACCTGCCAACCGCTTGTCGAGCAAGCCAAGCTGAATGGTCACGATGCCAGCCATATCTCCGCGGGCCAAACGGTCAAAGATGATCGTCTCGTCCAGACGGTTCAGGAACTCTGGACGGAAATGCGCACGTACTGCGTCCATCACATCGCGCTTGGCATCCGCGGCATCAGCCCCGTCTGGCAGTTGCGACAGCGCCTGCGCGCCCAAGTTCGACGTCAGAATGATCAACGTCTGCTTGAACGAAACGGTGCGGCCCTGACCGTCCGTCAGCACACCATCGTCCAGTACCTGCAACAGCACGTTGAACACATCAGGGTGCGCCTTCTCAACCTCGTCGAACAAGACAACCTGATACGGCCGCCTACGCACAGCTTCCGTCAGAACACCGCCCTCGTCATAGCCAACATAGCCCGGAGGCGCGCCGATCAGACGGGACACCGCGTGCTTTTCCATGAACTCGGACATGTCGATGCGAACCATCGCGTTATCGTCGTCGAACAGATATTCGGCGACTGCTTTGGTCAGCTCGGTCTTACCGACACCCGTTGGTCCAAGGAACAAGAACGACCCAAGCGGGCGGCCCTCGTCGTTCAGACCAGCACGGGCGCGGCGAACCGCATTTGCGACAGCCTTGACCGCAGATTTCTGACCGATCACGCGCTTGCCCAACTCGTCTTCCATGCGCAGCAGCTTGTCGCGCTCGCCTTCCAACATCTTGGACGTCGGGACACCTGTCCAACGCTCGACGACTTGGGCGATCTGCTCGGGACGGACGGCTTCTTCGACCATCAGATCATCCGCAGATTCGGCCTCGCCAATCTTGCGCTCCAGCTCTGGGATCACACCGTAGGACAGCTCACCTGCTTTTTGCAGATTGCCCTCACGCTTTGCGATATCCAGATCGGCACGGGCACGGTCCAGTTTCTCTTTCAGCTCACGCGAGCCTTCCAGCTTATCACGCTCGGCCTGCCATTTAGCGGTCATCTCGGCGGCACGCTCTTGAAGGTTGGCCAACTCTTCTTCCAACTTGCCCAAGCGGGTTTTGGAAGCAGCGTCATCCTCTTTCTTCAGCGCCTCAGCCTCGATCTGTAACTGCAAGATCGAACGATCAAGCGCGTCGAGTTCCTCTGGCTTGCTATCGACTTCCATACGCAAACGGCTTGCAGCCTCGTCCATCAAGTCGATGGCTTTATCAGGCAAGAACCGGTCCGTGATATAACGGTGCGACAGGGTCGCAGCCGCTACCAAGGCGCTGTCGGAAATCCGCACACCGTGGTGCATCTCGTATTTGTCCTTAATGCCGCGTAGAATGCTCACCGTGTCAGAAACGGTTGGTTCTTCGACCACAATCGGTTGGAAACGACGGGCAAGGGCTGCGTCCTTTTCCACATACTTGCGGTATTCGTCCAAGGTCGTGGCACCGATACAGTGCAACTCGCCACGGGCCAGCGCAGGTTTGATCAGGTTGGCGGCATCCATTGCGCCGTCAGCCTTACCTGCACCTACTAGCGTGTGCATTTCGTCGATGAACAGGATGATTTCGCCAGCGGCGGCCTCAATCTCTTTCAGGATCGCTTTCAACCGCTCTTCGAACTCACCGCGATACTTGGCACCCGCAATCAACGCGCCCATATCCAGCGCCATCAATTTCTTGTTGCGCAGGCTTTCAGGTACGTCGCCATTGATAATGCGCAGGGCAAGACCCTCTGCAATCGCGGTTTTACCCACACCAGGCTCACCTATCAGAACAGGGTTGTTCTTGGTGCGGCGGGACAGAACCTGCATGGCGCGGCGAATTTCTTCGTCACGGCCAATAATAGGGTCGATTTTGCCTTGCTCGGCGGCCTCAGTGAGGTCCCGGGCATATTTCGCTAGCGCGTCATAACCATCCTCAGCGCTGGCACTGTCAGCAGTGCGCCCCTTGCGAATGTCATTGATCGCAGCGTTCAGACCTTGGGCGGTCACCTTACCTGCATCCAACGCATCTTTCGCTTTGGATTTTACCATTGCGAGCGCCATCAAGACACGCTCGACAGGGACAAAACTGTCACCCGCCTTTTGGGCCAGCTTTTCAGCCTCGGCAATCACTTTACCGGTAGCAGAATCCATATAGACCTGCCCTGCGTCGCCACCGACTTTGGCCACTTTATCCACAGCCAGATCAACAGTCATACGGACTGCAGCGGCGTCACCGCCACCACGTGTAATCAGGTTGGCGGCCAGTCCTTGGTCGTCATCCATCAATGCTTTTAATAGGTGTTCTGGCAAAAGCCGCTGATGGCTTTCGCGCATTGCAATCGTCTGTGCGGCTTGAACAAATCCGCGCGAACGCTCTGTAAACTTATCTAAGTTCATCTTTGCTTCTCCTTATATAAGCACCCTGCTCAGGTATGCCCACCACTGCGGCACACACCCTCTTGGGCCTCACTATATAAATGGGAACGCGAGGGCAGACTTGCAAGATCGACAAAGGCAAAAGGGGGGGAACCCAACGCATAAGTTCCCCAAGTATTTATAAACCAACACCGCCATATAAAGGGTACGGAAAGGGGAATACGATGCAAATGGCAAAAGACGAGCAAACGAAAACTCCGTCAAAACCAAAGGTATTGCGAGACTCAATCTTGCAACGACTTAAGGCACATGACGAAGCTATCAAAGACACGCCATTTTCAAAAGATTCCCCCGCGACTACGCGAAGTGACAAGTAAGTTTTTTAATTCGTAATTCGAGCGCTTTTCTTCCCCAGTTTATCGCTCGATGTTCGGGTGTCGTCACCGTGAACCTCAAGACGCAGTCGCCCCCAATGCGACTGCGTCTTTTGCATTTCCGCCTGATGTGTTGCGCCGGTCAGCCGCAAACGATAGACCGCGCCAAATCATAATGGAGTGCGCCCAATGTCTGATGACCGTCTTATCGTCGCCCTTGATGTTCCCAATGTACTTGCGGGCATGGATCTGGCCACAAAGCTGGGCGATGCCGCCAGCTTTTACAAAATCGGGCTTGGGATGCTGACAGGCGGCGGGCTTGCACTGGCCAACGAGTTAAAATCCGAGCACGGCAAAAAAATCTTTCTGGATATGAAGTTCTTCGACATCGGCGCAACGGTCGAGGCCGCCGTGCGTGGCGTGGCGCAATTCGATCTTGATCTGCTGACGGTTCACGGCGATCCGCACGTCGTGCGCGCAGCCCGCGAAGGGGCGGCTGGGTCAAACATGAAAATTCTCGCCGTGACGATTCTGACCTCACTGGACCGCGACGACCTTGACGGGTCTTTGATCAAAGCAGGCAGTATCACCGATCTGGTGCAAGAACGCGCAGGCCGCGCATTTGATGCAGGCGCCGACGGCGTTATCGCATCACCGCAAGAGGCCGCGCTCATTCGCGCCTTGCCAGAGGCCGCAGGCAAACTGATCGTCACACCCGGTGTGCGGCCAGTCGGTGCGGACTTGGGCGATCAAAAACGGGTCGCTACACCCGCACAAGCCATCGCAGACGGGGTTGACCACATCGTTGTCGGCCGTCCGATCTGGAAAGCCGCCGATCCACGCGCCGCAGCCCTTGCGATTACTGCCGAGATGGCGTCGCCGCAGGCAAAATCACCCAACAAATAATGATTCACGTCTTCGTTATTCAACTGTTGTGAAACTTTTCTCCTTCATGGTCGTTACTATATCAATGACAGCCCATGAAGGAGAAGATCATGCGTATCAATAACCTACGGTACAACGCGCAAGCAGGCGTATTTCTGGCCTCTGTTGATATCCAACGTGATGGAAGAACATTCCGCTATCCGTGTGAATTGCACGGACCACAGTCGATGGACCCCGCCACAATTGCAGCCCGTCTCGCAGACCGCGCATTACGCATGTCCGATACGCAGCGCGCGTAAGGGCCTGATGACCGAATTTAGTTAACTGCCGATCAAGTCTGCCTCATGTCCCCTGACTGTCCCCAGTCTGCGACTTGATCTAACTGGCCCGCGACATTGTTCTGCGGGCCATTTTTTAGGGTTCAGTCGTTGATATCGCGATCCCAAATTTTGACGGACCCTGTCTTTAACCCGAAGACGCGGCGCATCAAAAGATAGGCAATCAGCGACAGCACCGCGAAAACCAGAATGGTCGTAGCAATTCCACCCAGCGGAATATGCACCAACAGCAGCAAGCCCAGCGCAAACGCACCCAGTGCGAAGCCAAGAAAAATGTAACCGGGGGCAAGGACTTCGAGCGTTGCAAGCAACACCGCACCCGACATCCAGACCCACCACTGTTCCCAAAGGATCATCTTACTTCCCCTTCAACATCTTAAACGCATCGCCAAAGGCATCCAGCGCATTGGCAGGCAGCACAATCGTCTGCGTGCCAGCAGCAGAGCCCATCTTATTGAGCGCCTCAACCTGCTTCAGGGCAACCTGATACTGCGCGGCCTCTAGGCCATTCTCGGCAATCGCAGAGGCCACAGCGCGGGTCGCATAAGCTTCTGCATCCGCAGAAACACGACGGGCCTTGGCCGCTTGCTCGGCGGCGTATAGCTCGGCGTCCGCATTCAGCTCGACAGCACGCTTTGTGCCCTCGGCCTCGGTCACCTGCGCACGGCGGGCGCGTTCGGCGTTCAACTGCTGCAACATCGCATTGCGCGTCGCCTGATCCAAATTCACATCCAGAATTTCAGCACGAGTCACCTCAATCCCCCAGTCATCAACCTGCTGGGCGACCTGATCGCGGACGGCCTCGATCAAACGGGACCGGTTCGCCTGCACTTGATCAAGCTCCATCCGGCCAATCTCTGACCGGACGATCCCCGCTACAGTGGTGGAAATCGCCGCATCAACATCGCGGATACGGTAAACTGTCTTTTCAGGCTCGATAATGCGGTAGAAAACTGACGTCTCGACCTGCACCAATACGTTGTCAGATGTGATCGCATCCTGAGACATAGCAGGCAACTGGCGCTCCAGCACCGACACCTTATGGCGCACACGGTCCAGAAACGGGACGATAAAGTTGATGCCTGGCCCAAGAACAACACGCAGACGGCCCAGCCGCTCAACAACAAATTTCTGACTTTGCGGAACAATCCGCACACCCGCCATAATGCAGATGATGATAAAAACAGCTAAGGCCAGAAACAGAATATTCTGCCCGCCAAATTCCATCGCAACTTGGTTCATAATCCAAACTCTCTCTCAAATCCCTACACGCTTAAGTAGGTGTGATATCGCTCTTATTCAACAATTCTTCGCCGCTATCGGCCAGCCAATCACGCAATCTTTGTGGAAATGACGGCACAATACGGGTCAGGGCAAAAAACGCATCCAGCGTCATCAACTGCCATCCCTGTCCCTCGTCACCGAAAACAATCTCTTGCTCAAACCCTGCGGGCATCATCGCCACGAAAAACCAACTGGTTTTGGTCGCATCCGTGCTGCTGGGATAGGGGCGCCGCCACACAATCGCGGCGTCAGGAATGACCAGCCCGACCTCTTCCATCACCTCGCGGTGCATGGTCTGCAAAGGGGTCTCACCCGCCTCACGCCCGCCACCGGGGAAATCCCAAACATTGGGGAAGGTAATATGCGCAAAATCGTCGCGCAGGATCACCAAGATCCGATCCCCGATCATTAACGCTAGCTTGCTGCCGATAAAATCATCTTCCATGGCGTCACCTTAACCGTTGTGACGGGCGCGCGCGCGCCTTATCTTTGCGCCATGCCGACACTTTGCAAAGACTGCCTGACCACCTTTGATCGTGGAACCCGCTGCCCCGCGTGTCGCAGTCCGCGTAAGATATCGCACCCTGAACTTTTCGATCTGACCATCGCCCATATGGACTGCGATGCGTTCTATGCCAGCGTGGAAAAACGCGACAATCCCGACCTTGCGGGTAAACCCGTCATCATCGGTGGCGGGCATCGGGGCGTTGTATCAACCGCCTGCTATGTGGCGCGGATCAAAGGCGTGAAATCCGCGATGCCGATGTTCCAAGCGCTGAAACTCTGTCCCGACGCCGTGGTCGTGCGCCCCCGCATGGACGCCTACGTCGAAGCGTCCCGCGCGATCAGGGCAATGATGGACGAACTGACCCCCGTCGTTGAACCCTTGTCTTTGGACGAGGCCTTTATGGACATGACCGGCACCGAAAAACTGCACGGCGCACCGCCCGCGGTCATGCTGGCGCGTCTGATCAAACGGATGAAAACCGAACTGGGGCTCACAGGGTCCATCGGGCTATCGCACAATAAATTTCTGGCCAAAGTGGCCTCTGACCTCGACAAACCGCGCGGGTTTTCCGTGATTGGCATGGCCGAGACCACCGCCTTTCTGCGCCCCAAACCTGTGCGCTTGATCTGGGGGATCGGACCTGTCGCACAGCAAAGCATGTCCGCCGCAGGCATCCGGACCTTCGACGACCTTTTGCGCTGGGACAGACGCGATCTGCATGATCGGTTCGGGGCGATGGGCGAACGGCTCTACGGGCTGGCACGGGGCGAAGACGGGCGGCGCATCTCCAACAGTGCGCCCGTGAAAGGCATCTCAAACGAGACAACCTTTAACGAGGACACCAGCGACCCCGACATTCTTGACGGGCACATCTGGCGGCTGGCCGAAAAGATATCTGCGCGGGCCAAAGCCAAAGACATGGCCGGACGGGTCGTGAACCTGAAACTCAAGACCTCGGATTTCAAACAAATCACGCGGCGGCAATCCCTGCACCACCCTACACAACTGGCCGACACGATCTACCGCACAGCGCGCAGTCTGTTCGACAATACAGGCAGCAAAGGTCCGTTTCGCCTGATCGGGGTCGGGATTAGCGAGCTGGGCAGCGCCGAGGGCGCCGACAGGATCGGCGACTTATTAGACCCTAACGCGGCCAAAAGGGCGCAAGCCGAAGCCGCCGCCGACAAAATCCGCGAGAAATTCGGCGCCGACGCAATCATTAAAGGCCGCGCCCTGCGGTGACGCGCAAGTGGGGCCTTGACCCTTCACCCCCGCCAAACCTAGGCTAGCCCCATGAAACAGATCACAACAGGAGGACCCAAGCTGACGCGCCGCCTTCAGCACGGTCCCACAAACGCCCTGTAAATACGTTTGCAGGGCTGGCCACATCGCAGGTCCGCCTATCCCGCGCAATCGCGCGATCCCTTGTGACTGAAAGACACCCATGAGCCTGATCAACATTCAAAAGCTAAGCGTCACGCTTGGCGACCCACTATTTTCTGACCTGACCGTGACCATTTCCAAAGGCGACAGGCTGGGGCTTGTCGCCGCAAACGGACGGGGCAAAACGACCCTGCTGAACTGCATTTCGGGCGGTATTGAACCGACCAGCGGCGATATCACCACCGCCCGCGGTTTGCGCGTCGGGCACGTGGCGCAATACGTGCCCGAGGGCGATCTCGACCTGACGCTTTATGACAAAGTCTTGGCCGCCCTGCCCGTCGAACAAGTCGATTTCGAAAGCTGGCGCGTAGATGTGGTCTTGGACGAACTTGCCGTGCCCTATGACCTGCAACAGACACCATTGCGGGAACTTTCGGGCGGGTGGCAGCGGACAGCAATGCTGGCATCAGCATGGATCACCCAGCCTGATGTGCTGCTTTTGGACGAGCCGACAAACCACCTCGATTTACACCGAATAGGCCTATTAGAGACTTGGTTGGGGAACCTGCCGCGTGATGTGGCCGTCATTATGACCAGCCACGATCGGGCGTTTTTGGATGCGACCACCAACCGCACATTGTTCCTGCGCGCAGACACCAGCCGCGATTTCGCGGTGTCCTTCAGCCACGCACGACTGGCGCTCGACGAGGCAGACGCAGCGGACGAACGGCGCTTTGCAAACGACCTGAACAAGGCCAGTCAATTGCGCAAACAGGCGGCCAAACTGAAAAATATCGGAATCAACTCTGGGTCTGATCTGCTAATTACCAAGACCAAACAACTGACCGAACGGGCCGCCAAAATTGAAGCCGCCGCCAAACCCGCGCACCGCGAGAAAAGCGCGGGCGAGATCAAACTGGGCAATGCCGGCACCCACGCCAAGGCGCTTGTGACACTCGACGATCTGGCCGTGAACACACCCGACGACCGCTGGCTTTACAACACAGGGGCCAAATGGATCACGCCAGGCGACAGGATCGTGCTGCTGGGGGCCAATGGCACTGGCAAAACGCAACTTGTCGAAATGGTGCATCGGGCGCTGATCGGCGCGGACAGCCCCGTGAAATGCGCACCATCGGTCAGTTTGGGATACTCTGACCAGCACCTCAGCCAGCTCGACGATAGCAACACACCAATGCAAACCATCGGCGACTTTGGGCTCGGCGATCAGCGGGCGCGCGGGTTGTTGGCTGCCGCTGGGGTCACGATCCAGATGCAGGACGGGCCCCTTGGAAAACTGTCAGGCGGGCAAAAGGCGCGGCTTGCGATGCTGGTCCTACGGCTACAGCACCCGAACTTTTACCTGCTGGACGAACCAACCAACCATCTGGACATCGAAGGGCAAGAAGCACTTGAAGAAGAACTGACTGCACATGACGCCGCTTGCCTGCTGGTCAGCCACGACCGCAGTTTTGTGCGCAATGTAGGCAACAGATTTTGGTGGATCGACAGACGGCGATTGGTCGAAATCGAAAGCCCAGAGGACTTTTTCGCAGGACAGATGGGGTAACCTCCCCTACTGCGCCGCCAGCGCCGCTCCCGTATCACGGCCAATCTCGGCGATCTCTGCAATCACATCGGTCAGAACAGCGCGTAACGGGTCAAAGTTGGCATTTGGTTCCAGCGTCGCCTCGTCCATATAAAGCGCGCGGTCGATCTCGATCTGCACCGCGTGCTGCCTGCGCGACGGGCGACCATAGTGCTGGACGATATAGGCCCCTGCAAATGGCATGTTGCGCGCAACTGTCAGCCCTGCGGCACCAAAGGCGGCTTCGATATGCTCGACAATAGCACCAGAGGCCGCCGCACCAAACCTGTCGCCCAGAACGATATCAGGGCGCTTTCCGCCTGGCAGGGTCACATTATCCAACGCTTCGTGGGGCATCGAATGGCAATCCACCAAAATCGCCTGCCCGAAGGTGCGGTGGCTTTCGTCAATCAGGGTTTGCAGCGCATCATGATAAGGACGCCAATAGCCCGCGATGCGGTGATGCGCCTCTGCCAGCGATATTTTCCCGCGATAAATCGGACGACCACCCGCAACAACCCGAGGCACAACACCCAAACCACTGGCAACCCGTGGGTTTTGTGACACACGGCGCACACCCTCGATCAACCCCGAATCCATTTCTTCGGGGCCACGGTTTAAATCCAGATAGGCACGCGGCGCATGTGCGGTCAGCAAAGGGGCGCCATATTGCGGCGCATCCGCGTAAAGCAGATCAACAAAGGCATCCTCGGAAGACCTGATTTCATTGGCATCTAAGATTGCGTTTTGCAAAAACGACGCAGGATAGGCCCTCCCGCTATGCGGCGACGCAAAAATCACCGATGTCGTGCGTGCATCGGGCATTTCCAACTGATAGGGTGCGTCAAACATAGTGGCTCCTTTGATTAATTACATAACCCGATAAATCTGTTTTTCAAAAGCCCTTGATCCCTCCCGCGACTCCTTTTATAGACCGCACGACTGACGCGGCTCACCCCGCGTCCTATTTTGTTATAGGGCGTGGGATTGACACCAAAGCAGACATGGATGATTAGCTCAGCGGTAGAGCACTTCGTTGACATCGAAGGGGTCACTGGTTCGATCCCAGTATCGTCCACCAGAATTTTAGTGGGGTCATCCTTGACCCTGAATGCAACCCAAGGCGCAATCGCAGCGCCGCGACAAAGAAGGAATGAACTCATGAAAGTTCGTAACTCCCTCCGCTCGCTCAAGCAGCGTCACCGCGATTGCCGCATCGTGCGCCGTAAGGGCCGCGTCTATGTAATCAACAAGACGCAGCGTCGGTTTAAGGCTCGTCAGGGCTAAACCGCAGCAATGCATTGATCTTAGAAAAGGTCGCTCCCTTAACTGGGCGCGGCCTTTTTTATTGGGCTTTTCATCAGATGTGGCTGGCCTTGCGCCCTAAGATGGGACTAGGCTTGGGTCAAATTTGTGACCAAGGAGCCGCCCAATGACACGCCACCTACTTTCCGCATCAGCACTTGCGCTTTGCATCGCGGGGCCAGCCGCGGCCCAAGACCTTTGTGGCGGCGCGGGCGCAGGCGGCCAGTGGATCGGCGGTAATGAAGACGCATCCGACATCACCACGGCTGACGCCTACCGCGAACAAATGGCGCTGGTGCTAGGCGGCAATGCCTATGTGTCAATGTTTAGCCTGTCCAACACGACCGACGTGCGGATCGAGGCCGCAGGGCGCGGCGCAGGTGATCCGCTGATCGAAATCTTTGATTCGGCTGGCGGCATCGTCGCCTCTGATGATGATTCTGGTGGGAACGGGGCGGCACGCGCCGAACTGTCGCTGGATGCAGGCAGCTATTGCATGAGCATGAAAAGCTATGACGACGCACCAATGACCGCCTTCGTGCGGATCGGGCGGGCCGAGCAAGAAGCGCTGACAACGGGCATGACCGAGGGTGGCGGCGGCGATAGCGACGCCCCAACAGGCAGCTGCGCCGAGGCACGCCCCTTTGGCGAAATCGGCACTACAGTTTCCGCACCTGTGGACGAGACGGGCTTTTGGTCGTTCAGTCTGACCGAACCCACCGCAATTTCGATCACCGCCGAAAACGAAACTGCCGATCCGACAATCGTGCTTTACGATAGCAGCGATGACACTTTGGCGGAAAACGATGACAGCAACGGGCTGAATTCACGTATCGACCAAGCAACACCGCTGCCGGCAGGCGACTACTGCGTCGGGGTGCGGGCATTAAACGACTCATCCTTGCCTATCGACCTGACAATCTCGGTCTACGACCCAGAGGCCGCCGCAGCAGCCCTTTATGCACAAGGCGAAGCCGCCCCACCCCTAGACGGGTCCATCGAGATTACGGCGCTTGGCGAATTGCCCAACCGGATGCGCAAAGACGCCCAAGTCGGGGGCGAGGCACAGTGGTACTCATTCGACGTCAGTGAATCAGGGATGTTGCTGGTCGAGGCGATTGCGGCGGGCGAAGGCGACCCTTGGTTGGTCCTTTATGACGATCTGGGCCGCGAAATCTCGCGCAATGACGACTACGATGATGGGCTGAACAGCCTGATCACGTCGCGCGTGCAGGCTGGTTCATATCTCATCGGGGTCCGTCAGGTAAACACTGACACCCAAGGGTTGATCCGCCTGGTGTTTGAACGCTACGTGCCAGCCGACTAAGATCCCTAGTTCCCGATGCGGACCAACAACTGGATCAATCCGATCTGGGTCAAGAACCCTGTTGGTTCCAGATTGCGGCTACGCTGATATTCGCGAATGGCGCGACGGGTCTTGCCATCGAATGTGCCGTCAACAGGACCCGGATCCAATCCAAGCCGCGACAACTGGGTTTCAGCGAGGCGGCGGGTCAAGGCATTCAGGCCCAGCGCCTCTTCGGTCGCACGGGCTTGGGCGTTGGTGTTTGAATTGGTCTGTTGATTGCGCAGCGCGGTGCGGCGGGCCTCTGCCTCGTCACGAAATGATCCGTTCGGCTGGTCACGCAGATAGGTCTGATAGCTACGTTGAGTATTGGTCTCGCGTGCGGTCGTCCATGCACTGCGATCTGCGCGGGCGGCTCTGTTCAGCTTGGTCTCTTGGATTTTCTCCAACTGGGTCGTTGCACGGTCGGCGTAAACACCATCGGGGAAACGGTCCAGATAGCTACGCAGCCCAGCCTCGCCACCATTCGCGCCTGTTTCATCCCAAAACGCGCGATCGCGGCGCAATTGTGCTTCGCGCTCGCGGGCGGCCTCGGCCTCTATCTGCGCGGCGCGGCGGGTCGCCTGACCATCAATCCGCGAAATCTGCTCGTCGGTCAGATAGCTGGTCTGGGAAAACCCGTTTTCTTGCTGCCAGTTTGTAATGGCCGCACGGGTTCCGGCACCAAAAATGCCATCAATGCCACGCGTGTTGTAATTCAAGATCGACAAATCACGCTGGATCGCACGCCGTTTGTCGCGGGTTAAACCTAAGCCCTCTTCTGCAAGTCGAGAGGCGCGGTTCGGCTCTGTGCGGATCGCCTCAATCGCATCGTTTGCGGCTTGGGCATATTGGCCACGTGGATAACGGCGCAGATAGTCCCTGTAGGCATCAACCGTGTCGCGGGCCGTCATGCGCTGCCATAGTGCGGCCTCTTCTTGCGGATCAACAGTATCTGAACGGGACGAAACGGGGGGCGTCCACGGCGATGGCGCAACGCGGCGCTCGGCTGGATGCTGCATGATCAACGCTTTGGGGCGGTATCCGCGCAACACAATACTGCTGTTGGCGGCAACGGGCGCGACGATCTCGGTATTGGGCACAACAATCGCTGTCTCGATCAAATCTTTGAT
The DNA here is from genome assembly GCA_024686085.1 of Loktanella sp. Lineage (GTDB taxonomy): Bacteria > Pseudomonadota > Alphaproteobacteria > Rhodobacterales > Rhodobacteraceae > Yoonia. Next base: position 5,596 of record JAIBDT010000050.1, on the reverse strand, counting down.
GTTTTCTGGGTCACCCAGAATAACCGCAACACCCTGCGGGATATCAAGCCGGCCAATACCTGCGCGCGTGGATACATCATAGGCCTGCTTTTCTGTCTTGTCATAGGCAAGCAATAGAATGGACTGGCCCGGCGTGGCGGCCATCACCTGCAAAACGCTCTCGATAGAAATGCCCTCTTGAGCGATACCAAATAGGGACGGCACAGGCGCATTACGCGACAGCAACCAACTGCGGTCCCCGTCCGTGGCAAACCGACCAGACAGTGCAACCACCAAACGGTCGGCATCAACGCTCCGCGCTTGCAGCTTTTCCAGTAGCGCCCGCATATCATCTGCCGAACTGTTCTTAAGCGTATCTACATTATAGCCCGCATCCTGCAATGCGCGGGCGGCATCGGTGACGTCAGCGCTGGCGGTGAAACGGTCAAGCGTGCGGTACCGCTCAACCCCCATCAACAGGGCGGCATCCTCGGCAAACGCGGGGATCGCCAGAACAGCAAAAGCGGCAGAAATTAAAAGGCGACGCATGGGACTCTCCATTCATTCTTTGCGGCCAGCACCATCGGGGCAAGTGCAGGCAAGTTTGGAATGAACCTAAGTCACCACCCCATTGCTATCCAATATCGTGCAGATAAATTTGGATAACAGCTTATACCGCAGGGATCTGCTTTCGCAAAATCGCCCGCGGTGATGTTGGCTGATGGGGTGTTTTAAACTTTAGTAGAACAATGCGATGTTGTTCCGAAGTACGATCTCGATAATGTAAATCGCCAGCAATGCGGCAATTGGAGACAGGTCAATGCCACCCATATTTGGCAGAAAGCGGCGGATCGGGCCATAGATCGGCTCTAGGATACGCTGCAGCGTGTACCAGACTTGACCAACAAGCGGTTGGCGCACGTTGAGCACGTCAAAGCTAATCAGCCAGCTCATGATAAAGTGGGCAAAGATGAATGTGCGGGCAACACCCAAAAGCAGCATCAGGATTTCAAACAAAGATTGCATCAGTTTCGACTTTCATAAGGTTTTCTTGCAAGTAAAGGCAGATTGGCTCTGGAACAAGGGGACGGTTGCCCCTAGGTCACAAGTTGACGTTAACGTCAATTTTATTAAGTTACCCTGAATTTATTGAAAGCCCCTGCTCATGTATCCCTTTGGCCGTCTTATCAAAGATATGATCCTCGCACGAAATGCGCCTGAACTGCCGTTCTTGGGCACCCATGTGTCCTACCACCGCTGCTGGCCGCAAGACATCGACGGGTTCTTGGAAATGAACAACGGGCGCATTCTGACCATCCTTGATCTGGGGCGAACAGTGCTCGCAAAACGTGTGGGGCTGCTGAAAATCCTGCGCGATAATCGCTGGGGGCTGACAATGGCGGGCACCTCGGTGCGGTATCGCAAGCGGATCAAACCCTTCGTGCGGTTCAAAATGGTCAGCCGTGCGGTGGGCTGGGATCACCGGTTCTTTTACATCGACCAATCAATCTGGATAAACGGCGAATGTGCGGTGCAAGCGCTTTACCGGTCCGCGATCACTGACAAGAACGGGATCGTCGTGCCGCAGCGGGCGTTTGATCATATTGATGGCGACAGCACGTCTCCGGAATTGCCACAATGGGTGCATAACTGGATCGACGCCGACAACACACGGCCTTGGCCGCCCGAATTGCCTGCGGCCGATTAAAGCATCTCTTGCCAGCCCGCCCCTAACCAGTGTCTTATCCCCACAATAATACGCGGGGGCGGGACATATGGCGATTACGCAAAAGAAACGTATCTGGGGCTGGATGGCATTTGATTGGGCGACCCAGCCATTCTACACGCTTGGGTTGACCTTTATCTTCGGGCCATACTTTGCCGCCGTTGCCGCCGAATATTATCTTGGGACAGGCCTGACAGAGGCCGCCGCCGACGCGCAAGCCCAATCAATCTGGGGGATCGGGCAATCCGCCGCTGGTCTGCTGATCGCACTCTCGGCGCCTGTTTTGGGGGCCTTTGCGGACACCTCGGGGCGCAAAATCCCGTGGATCATCTTCTTTTCAATCATCTACGTCGTGGCATCTGCCATGCTCTGGGGACTAACCCCCGACGGGTCTTCGCTGTTTTTGATGTTGTTCATCTTTTACGTGGGCTTCTTTGCGGCCGAAAGCGCGCTGAACTTTGTGAACGCGATCCTGCCATCCTTGGGCACCAACGAAGAAGTCGGGCGCATATCGGGATCAGGGGCAGCCTTCGGATATTGGGGCGGCGTCGTATCCCTGTTTATCATGCTCTTGCTGCTGGCCGAAAACGATGCGGGCGTCACCCTTTTGGGAACTGCGCCTCTGTTTGGTCTCGACCCCGACTTGCGCGAAGGAACGCGATCCGTTGGACCCTTCATCGCGATCTGGTTTACGGTGTTCATGATCCCTTTCTTTCTATGGGTGCGCGACGCGCCAAGCGACAAAGACGCAACCCCTGCGATGGGCACAGTGCTGGCAAACCTCTGGGAAACACTACAATCGGTGTTTAAACGCAAAAGCCTGTTCAACTTTCTGGTGGGGTCTATGGTCTACCGCGACGCGCTGAACGCGCTTTATGCATTCGGCGGCGTCTATGCGGCGCTGGTGCTGGACTGGCAAACCATCCAGATCGGCGTGTTCGGGATTATCGCGGCAATTGCAGCGGCGGTGGCAACTTGGATCGGCGGGCTTTGCGACGCGAAATACGGGCCAAAGCCTGTGATCAAAACCGCAATTGTGATCCTTGTCGTGGTCTGCACATTCATCGTGGGCATGTCGCGCGAACAGCTGTTCATGATGCCGCTCGAGGCAGGGTCACAACTGCCTGATATCATTTTCTACATCTGTGGAGCATGTATCGGCGGGGCGGGTGGCGCGCTTTATGCCTCATCACGGTCCATGATGGTGCGACACACGCATCCCGAACGCCCGACAGAAGCCTTTGGTCTCTTTGCGCTGACAGGAAAAGCCACTGCATTCCTCGCGCCGATGTTGATCACGATCTTCACGATTGCGACGGGAAACACGCAACTTGGGTTCTTACCCGTGATCTTCCTCTTTCTAATCGGGCTATTTTTGCTAAGATGGGTCAACAAAGACGGAGACTGAGCAGAATGGTCCGCTTCAGCATCGCAATAGCCCTTATCGCCGCCCTCGCATCTTGCGGTGGCGACAAAGCCCAAGCACCGGCGGCAAAAGCCAATATCAGCACGCAGAATGCAGGCGATACACGCGTGGCCAAAAACGTGTTCGGTCATATCTCGACCGCCTCGGCGCAACGGTCCGAACCTATTGGCGGGTATGCGCGGGGCTGCCAAGCGGGCGCTGTGCAACTGCCTGAAACGGGACCGACGTGGCAAGCCATGCGTCTGTCGCGCAACCGCAACTGGGCGCAACCGATCACGGTTGATTTCGTGCAAGACCTGTCGCGCTTTGCAGCCACGCAACCCGGGTGGGACGGTCTTTATGTCGGCGACATGAGCCAGCCACGCGGCGGGCCAATGCTAACGGGTCACGCAAGCCACCAGTCGGGATTGGACATCGACGTCTGGATGCTGCCTCCAAACCGGTTGAACCTGGACGCATCAGAGCGCGAGAACCTGTCGTCGATCTCGATGCGCCGCGCCTCTGGGGCCTTTACCAACGATAGCTGGACGCCCCAGCACGAAGCGATCCTGAAACGTGCGGCCTCTGACCCCCGTGTTGCACGGATCTTTGTCTTTCCAGGTGCCAAGGTTGCGATGTGCAAAAACGCTAAGGGCGACCGCAGTTGGCTTAACAAAATCCGCCCTTGGTGGGGCCACCACTATCATTTCCACGTGCGCCTGAAATGCGCACCCGGCGCTGCAAATTGCGAAAACCAAGCACCACCACCCGCAGGTGACGGCTGTGCGGATGCGCAGGTTTGGGTCAACAACATCCTGAAGCCGCCGCCCCCAAATCCGAACGCCACACCCAGCAAACCACGCGGCCCGCTGACCTTGGCGCAGCTCCCGTCGCAGTGCATGAGTGTGATTAACAACTAAGATGCGGATTGCCCTTGTTCTTATGATGCTCGCAGGCTGCGGGCATCAAGTTACGGCTGAAACCACGTTGCTCAGCAGTACCGTCTGGACCGATGACAGACCTCAATTCGGTGGGTTTTCTGGCCTTGAACTTAGCGATGACGGCAAGACGTTTTCCGCACTTGGAGACCGCAGTGGATACTTTGTCACCGCCTCTTTGACGCGGATTGATGGGCTGATCACCGCAGTGTCGGCCCCGAAAACTGGGCGTATTCGAAAGCCGCTGAAAATGGGTATCCCGGGGTGGCCAGATAGCGAAGGGCTCGCCATTGCGGCCGATGGCACGATCTATATGTCAACCGAGGCCCCCTATCACCGCCTGTTTCGGGCGGAGGGTGGAGAAGAGTTGAGGGCCGTGCCCTTGCCGCAGCATCCGGACTTTGCCAGCTTGCAATCCAATAGCTCACTCGAAGCCTTGGCAATTGGCCCCGATGGGGCGCTTTACACGATCCCTGAACGGTCGGGCCGCATGACGCGCCCGTTCCCTGTTTACCGTTTGCAAGGCGACACATGGGACATTCCGTTTCATATTCCCCGCCGCGGTAATTTCCTTGTTGTCGGGGCCGACATCGGCCCTGACCAACGGTTCTATGTGTTAGAGCGCCACTTTACGGGCATCGGGTTTCAGTCCCGTGTGCGCCGTTTTGAGATGGATGGCACAGGTGAAGAGACGTTGATCGAGACATCCAATGGCACGCATGACAATCTGGAAGGGATCAGCGTTTGGCGCGATGCCGAAGACCATCTCCGTGTGACCATGATATCTGACGATAACTTCAGGTTCTTCCAGCAAACCCAGATTGTCGAATATCAGATCGACGATTGACCGATCCCGCACAAGGCGGTAGTGCAGCGCGTCCCTGAATGGTCAGGGGCCAAGTGCCGCACCCTTGTTAAAACGGATAATGTAATAAAATGACTAAGCTTCTTCCTGGCGTGATCGCCATGGCCATCGTTGTCGTGGCCTCAAATATCCTTGTACAATTCCTGATCCTTGACGGATTGCTAACGTGGGGGGCGTTCACTTATCCCCTCGCTTTCCTTGTGACTGATATCATGAACCGTGTGTATGGCGCCGCCGCAGCCCGCCGTGTGGTTTATGTCGGTCTGATTGTGGGGATCACATGTTCGTTAATTGGTAGCCAGATCATGCTGGAATACGGCCCTGCGGTCGCCTTACGCGTGGCGATCGGGTCGGCAACGGCGTTCCTTGTGGCGCAGCTATTGGACATCGCGGTGTTCAACCGTTTACGGGCAGGATCGTGGTGGAAAGCACCCTTAGTCTCGACTGTGATCTCGTCGATTGTGGATACGGCGATTTTCTTTAGCATTGCTTTTTCCAGTGCTTTCAACGGGTTCAGCCAGACTGCGGCAAAGCAGATCATCTGGGCGCAAGACGCTGTGCCTTTCTTTAACGTTGGATCAATGGCGCCGCTTTGGGTGTCGCTGGCGGTGGCTGACTGGGGCGTGAAGATCGCGATTGCGCTGATCGCGCTTGTGCCGTTCCGCATTATTATTGGACGGATG
>JAIBDT010000003.1 GCA_024686085.1 Loktanella sp. | reverse complement strand
GCTGGCTGGGGTGGTAGGATTCGAACCTACGGTGCACGCTACCAAAAAGCGTTGCCTTACCACTTGGCTACACCCCATCAGCGAGGCGGTGAATACGATGAACTTGGCGGCTGTTCAAGCCCCGAAATGGGAAAATCGGCTATTCATTTTGCTTTTATGTAATCGGGCCAAAGGCATTCGCAAAATAGTGGGTTAAACACGCAAAGGATCAGCTTTTGCCAAGGCGTCAAACGCCATGAGACTTTTGATCAATGCATCCATTTGGTCGAGGGGAATCATATTGGGGCCGTCGGAGGGTGCAGTGTCTGGCGTTTCATGGGTTTCGATAAACACAGCCGCAATCCCTAGGGAGACGGCCGCACGCGCCATGACTGGGGCGAATTCGCGTTGCCCGCCCGAAGACCCACCTTGGCCACCTGGTTGCTGCACAGAGTGCGTCGCATCCATGACAACAGGATACCCTGTTTTCGCCATGGTCGGTAGGCCGCGCATGTCGGCAACTAGCGTATTATAGCCAAACGATGTGCCACGTTCCGTAAGCATGATGCGCCTGTTGCCTGTGCTTTCGATTTTAGAAACGACGTTGGGCATATCCCACGGCGCTAGAAATTGGCCTTTTTTTACGTTAATTACCGCTCCGGTTTCTCCTGCTGCGAGCAACAGATCGGTTTGGCGGCAAAGAAACGCAGGAATTTGCATGATGTCACACACGGCCGCCACATCGGCGCATTGGTCGGCAGAGTGTATGTCCGTTAGCACAGGGCAACCGATTGCATCCTTCACGGCCTGCATGACCTTTAGGCCCGCATCAATGCCCAACCCACGTTTGCCTGATAGGGACGTTCGGTTGGCTTTATCAAAACTACCTTTGAAGACGAACTGCGCACCTGCGGCTTTGCAATTTTCGGCCATTTGACCTGCGATCATCTGAGCATGATCTAGGCTTTCCAATTGGCAGGGGCCTGCAATCACCAAAAGTGGGCGGTCGTTACTGACTATCAAATCACCAATATTTACGTCGATCATTATGCAGTTACCTGTTCGCGGAGGATTGAAGACGTCAGCGATATCATCAGATAGATACCTGCAAAAATCAGGAACGCTAGCACGGTGTTCTCGAAGGCGCGCGGATATGTCGCTTCGTCAGGAGCGACAGGTTCTACACCCAATGAGAGATAACGGACTTGCCTGTTGGCCTCGATTTGTGCGGCTTCCATTTGCGCCAATGCCTGCTGGACCAGAACTGTTTGGAAGGTATAGTTTTCTTCCGCCAAACGCAGTTCTGTATTGCGGGACGCAATTGATCCGTTTGACGAGACCGCTGTCATTTGACCGCGGAGTTCACTGATAAGCGTATCTAGGCTACTGATCTGCGCACGCAGTCCGTCAACCTGTGCTTGGTTAGGGCGTGCGACACCTAGCTTCGCAGCTAAGTTTAATTGCAGCTGCTGGCGTTGTGATTCGAGTGCTGAAACTTGACCAATAATTGCTCCGGACTCGCTGACCGGATCAAGAATTTGCGTTTCTTCTTGAATTTGCAACCATTCTGCCAAAGCTTCTGAGCGGCGGAATTCTGAACTTTCATAAGATGCACGAGCGCCCGCCATTTGGTCTTCGCGCAAGCGGCGCGTCAATTGGTCAACCTGTTCTTCAGCGTAATCGATCAATGCTTCAGAGAATTTCTGACTGGCCTCAGGGGTTGCCGCAATAACCTCCATGCGAAGTATGCCTTCAGTTGGGTCATAGCTGATTTTTACGCGCTTTTTGTAAACGCTAAACACATCTTCATTGCTTGCATCAGGCGCAAGACGTTGAATGCTGTCGATACTCGGGTCGCTAAAGTGCTCTTGGAACCCGTGATCTTCGTTCAGGCGTACCAAAGCGGCCCGCGAGGCAAGATAGGATTGCACCGTGATACTGTCCTGCTGGGTCGCCATAGACGTACCCGCAAACATCCCGCCGAGCCCACCTGCCGCGCTTGCTGGTTCAGCCTGCTGAATCACAAATTCGGAATTGGTGGCGAACATTGGGGTTGCCATCGCGACAAAGTAATACCCAACTAAGAGAGTTGGCAGGAAGACGAAAAAGCTAAGGCGCGTCAACAGTAACGCGAGCTTGCGACGGCGACGTTTTGCAATGTCGCGCTGGATCTTCATAATCGCCGACGTGCGATCCTTGGCAGGATCGGCGCGGTCGGTGGATGGTAAGTTGGCCCCTTGTTCGGGCACAGTTTGCGGCAACTGAATACGACCCAATTCTTGGGTCGGGGCGCCGCCCGCGCCAGGTTGCCCAGCAGGTCCGCCGGTGCCAGGCACCCCACTTTCGGGGGCCACGAGTTCTAAGATGGTATTGCGCTGGAACGGATCGATACCCGCCGCGCGTAATTGCGCCACTGCGTCAAAGTCAGATGTGACTGCAAAGCCTTGCTTTTGAGCCACGCGCCGGGCCATGCGCAATTGACGACCTGTCAGCCCTTCACGGCGGATAGCATCAATTGCGTTTTCGGCAGCCGTCGATACTTGGCCTTGAGACGCCTTTGGGGCAGCCGTTACCGGCTGCTCTGCCGTTTGTGGCGTCGCCGGTTGCGCATCGGCGTTCTGACCCATGGGGTTATCACGGCGGATACGGAACTTTTTAGCCTTGGGTTTCGTAGTCATACAACTGTTTCGCTTCTTCCAAGGTTTCAAACATGTGGATCTTACCGTCTTTTAACACAGCCGCAGATTTTGCGAACCTTTCAAGCGTCGCAGCTTGGTGCGACACGATGATCACTGTGGTATTTTCGAGTCGTTCGCGCAGGATTTCGCCTGCCTTTTTGTTGAATTCGGCGTCGGTGGTCGAGGGCATCCCCTCGTCGATGAGGTAGATATCAAAATCGAGCGCCAGCAAAAGCGAGAATGTGAAGCGTGCGCGCATCCCAGTGGAATAGGTTCCAATGGGCATATCAAAGTATTCATTGATCCCGCACAGCCAACGGCAAAAGGCCTCAACATAATCTGGATCAAGTCCGTAAAGACGGGCGATATAGCGGCTGTTTTCTTTGGCTGTATGTCGGGCAACAACGCCGCCCATAAATCCAAGCGGAAAAGAGATGCGACAGCCTCGGAAAATTGATCCTTCGTCAGGTTTTTCGAGCCCCGCCATCATATTGATGAGGGTCGTTTTGCCGGTGCCGTTCGGGGCGAGGATGCCAAGAGAGTTGCCCAATTCCACGCGAAAAGAAGCGCGATCAAGGATAACCTTGCGCTGCGTTCCTGTCCAAAAGGACTTGCTGACGTTTGTAAACTCTAACATGCCTTACCCGCTCTTGCCCTTATATGGGCATCGTCATTTGTGACGACAATAGGTTAACAGCCCATCATGCAGGCATCCCTTTTGCGTGACTATGACCGATGAATACGGCAAAAAACAGGCACAAACATCCGGCAGGCGGAAAATCACTGCCGAGATGAAGGTTTTGGGCCACGTATTTTCAGCTTGGCCTCGCCGCGTGATTGTTTAGCATTGTGTTATGACCCTGAACCAAACAATTGCTGCCTGCAAAATTTGTGTTGATCGATTTTCAAGCACCGCAACTGCGCATCAACCACGGCCCATTGTTTGGTTCGAAAAATCTCCCCGTATTGTGATTGCTGGCCAAGCGCCCGGCGCCCGTGTTCATCAAAGCGGTAAGCCATTTACAGACCCGTCTGGTGACAGATTGCGAGAATGGATGGGCGTCACGTCGGACAGGTTTTATGACAGAAGCAAGGTCGCGATTGTGCCAATGTCGTTTTGCTTCCCTGGTTACAATGATGCGGGTCATGATCTGGCTCCGCCAAAAATTTGCGCCGCGACGTGGCGATCTCAGGTTATGGATTATTTGGGTGCTGCCACTTTGACCCTTTTGGTTGGGGGACATGCGCAGGTTTGGCATCTTGGTGACAACAGTTCTGTTCATGCCCGCGTCTCTTGCTGGCGCGACCATGCACCGCGTGTCTTTCCCTTGCCACATCCGTCGTGGCGCAATACCGGATGGTTGAAGAAAAATCCTTGGTTTGCAGATGCGTTACTTCCCGCACTACAAACAGCAGTGAAAGACGCGCTAGATGACTGACCTTGATATTGCCCACGCCGCTATGGACGCCTCACCTGAAGATGATGCAAAGCGTCTGCAATTTTACGAACGGCTTGCGGATACCGAGTTATTCATGTTGCTCGGATCCGAGGCTGCGGGCGACAAAGTCACGCCAGAGCTGTTCGAAATCGAAGACCAGCAATTCATTTTGGTATTCGACCGTGAAGAACGGCTTGCACAATTTGTTGGGCGCGAAGCCCCATATGCGGGCCTTTCGGGCCGCGTGTTGTCAGGGATGATTACAGGGCAGGGCATCGGGTTGGCCCTGAACTTGGAAGTGGCCCCATCTGCCATGCTCATCCCCACCGAGGCTGTCGATTGGCTGCATGCCACTTTGGAAAATCAACCGCAAGAAGCAGAAGCGCGATTGACTGAAGTATCAGCGCCAAAGGGTCTGCCCGAGGCTGTCGTCACAGGATTGGATCGTAAATTGGCTATTGCTGCGGGCCTTGCCAATATGGCGTACCTTGCGGCGGCTACTTACGACGACAAGTCACGCGGTCACGTTCTGGCGTTTATTGATGCAGTACCCGGATCGGAATCTGCGCTCGCGCGTGCAGCAGGTGAAGCTCTTACATTCTCGGGGATCGAAGCGGGCTCGATGGATGTTCTATTTGCGCGCGGATCAGACCCGTTGGCGGCGCATTTGGCGAAGGTCGGTTTGCGATTTGATCTGCCCGCGCTGCATGATCCACAAGCCCCAGGTTCGCCAGGTATGGACCCTAATAAGCCACCCAAATTACGTTAATAGCCCGCTGCGCGGTCCACGAGGTGTAATAGTGGCAAACCACTTTCACAACGCTGAATGTTCTCGGCAATGATTTGTGAAGCTGTATCAGGTCGTGTTGTAGAGGCGATGTGCGGGGTGACGGTAACGCGAGGGTGCGCCCAGAAAGGGTGCTCACCGGGCAATGGTTCGACCCGAAACACATCGAGTGTCGCATGCGTAAGTTGTCCGCTGTCTAAAGCTGCAAGCAATGCGTTGTCATCAATCAGTGGTCCACGTCCGGGGTTCACGACAAATGCGCCGCGGGCCATCAATGCCAGCCGTTCGGTGTTAAGAACGTTATGGGTAGCGGGCGTGTCTGGTAGCAATAGCACCACAATTTGCGCGTCTGACAGGGATTGGTCCAGCCCCGCATCCCCGTACAAACACCGAACTCCTGCAACAGACTTCGGATTTCGCGACCAACCGGTCACTGGGAACCCAAGTGTGACGAGCGCTTGGGAGCAAGCAAGACCCAACTCGCCTAAACCTAATATCGTCACAGGCCGATCGGCGGCAAGGGGCGGGTAGGGCGTGCGCCACTCTCCGTCTTGGCCCAAAATATGTGCGTCCATGCCGAGGTGGTGGCGTAAGACATGGCCGACAACCCACTCCACCATGCCGCGGGTTAAGCCGTTATCGACCATGCGGGCCAAAGGCTGTGTCAAAGTTTTATTGTGTACGATACTTTCCACACCGGCCCAAAGATTCAGCACGGCTTTGGTCTTTACGTAGGGGGCGAAATCGGAAACGGGGCCATTGGGGGCAAGCACAATGTAATCGACGTCGGCGGATGGCATTTCGCAAGATAGATTGGCCTCCAATCCAGCATCAGACAAGGCTTTGGTCAATGGGGCTTGGTATTCATCCCATGCGGCAGGTTTGGCGGAAAAGAGAACATTTAACATTATCGAGGCCTATGGACATGGGCGCTTTGGACTAACCCAAACGCAATGAGAATAACCAACATGGCTGAGCCGCCGTAGCTGACAAGCGGAAGGGGGACACCAACAACGGGGGCAAGTCCAGTGACCATCGCCATATTGACAGCGAAGAATAAAAAGAACGTCATCGCAATCCCAAGGGTCAGAAGTGACGCGAAGCGATCTTTGTTCGACAAAGCTGAAACAACGCAGAACACTATGATGAGCACATAGAGTATCAGCAAAGTGGATGCGCCGATAAACCCGAACTCTTCGGCCAACGTCGTGAAGATAAAGTCGGTATGTTTTTCTGGCAAAAAGTTTAGCCGAGACTGTGTCCCTTGCATGAATCCACGTCCCGTCCAACCACCAGATCCGAACGCAATCTTGGCTTGCGTGATGTGATACCCCGCACCCAAAGGATCGTTGGAAGGGTCCAGAAACGTATCAATGCGTCGATATTGGTAGTCTTGGAGTAACTGCCATGTCGTTCCACGGCTTTGAAAAACTGCAACAATTGTGCCGACACCAGCCGCAATCACGGTCGCAAAATAAGCCCAATGCACACCTGCCAAGAACATGATCGTGCCCCCCCCTAGCAGCAGCAAGAGCGCAGTACCAAGATCGGGTTGCCGTAGAACCAATGCGGTTGGAACTACAATAAGCAGTAAAGGCAGCATCACCCAGCCAGGGTAAGAGGTCTTGTTGGTAGGTAGCCAATCATAGTACGCAGCCAAAGCCATGACCAATGTAATCTTGGTCAACTCGGACGGTTGCAGGCGCATAAAACCAAGATCAATCCAACGCTGTGCACCCATTCCAACTGCGCCAAAGAATTCAACACCGACGAGCAGTAATAAAGAAGCGCTGAAAGCCAATGCGGAAATGTTGCGCCAGAACCAGATAGGGACCATGGCCACCGCGATCATCAAGACGATGCCAACGCCAAAGCGTTTCACTTGCGGCGCCATCCAAGGGTCAACTGATCCGCCCGCGACCGAATACAGCATGATGAAACCCGCGCCCGACACCGCTGATAGCAGCAGCACAACTGGCCAGTTCAGATAGAGAAGTTTGCGAAACCCGGTTGGGACGTATTTGGCGTTATGTTCTAGGTAACTCATCGCTAGGCACGCTCCTTCCCGACGGATCCGGGCGGGACACGTTCACGGATTTTGCGCTGCTGTTCTGCGATGCGCCCTCGGTCAGCGGAGGGGTAAGCGCTAAGCGGAGGCTCTCCGTCATAAAGAGCCTGCAGCATGATATCGCGTGCAATTGGGGCCGCTGCGGTCGATCCGCCGCCACCATGTTCAACAATTACCGCAACTGCAAAGCGCGGGTTATCAACAGGTGCAAAACTGACAAAAAGCGCATGATCGCGCCGCTCCCATGGCAAATCAGCGTTACTTGTCACGCCGCGTGCACGCTCTTCGGCGGTAATCCGGCGCACCTGACTGGTACCAGTTTTCCCCGCCATGGCCATGCCGTCCGCGGTAATCCGAGACCGGTATGCTGTGCCGCGCGAACTGTTGGATACGTCCGACATCGCCGCACGAATACGGCGCAAATAGTTCTCGTTCAGGCCTTGGTTTTCGCCCGCACCACTAGGCTGCTCAACCCCATCAATCGCGCGAACAAGTCGTGGTGTGATGTCGCGCCCAGTTGCGATACGGCCAGTCATAACCGCCAGTTGCAATGGCGACGACAAAACATAACCTTGACCGATCGATGCATTGACGGTGTCGCCGATCCGCCAGTCTTCGCCGCGAACGTCCTTTTTCCAGTCTTTGTCGGGGGCAAGGCCAGACGCAACGGCCGACAAGGGTAGGTCATGCCTAATCCCAATCCCGAGCTTGCGTGCCATCTCGGCGATCTTATCGATACCGACGCGTTGGCAAATCTCGTAATAATAGCAGTCACAAGACTGTTTAAGACTTTCATGCAGGTTGATGTTGCCATGTCCCGCCCGTTTCCAGCAATGGAACCGCGTGCCATAAACTTCGACCCACCCTTTGCAGTGGACTGTTTCCTCTGGGGTAACTTTACCGTCTTCAAGTGCGGCCAAAGCCGTGACCATTTTGAACGTCGAGCCTGGCGGATATGTCCCTTGCACGGCTTTTGCAGCCAGAGGGCGGTAAGGATTGTCGTTTAAGTCACGCCAGTCTTTGACTGAAATCCCACGCACAAACATGTTGGGATCAAACGTCGGCGCAGATCCCACGGCGCGCAAATCTCCGTTCTCAAGGTCGAGCACAACAGCACCCGCGGATTCGCCATCCAGTCGCGCTTGGACATATGACTGCAAGCGAGCATCAATCGTGAGTTGGATATCAGCACCAGAGTTTCCCTCTTTGCGATCCAACTCGCGCATCACGCGACCTATTGCGTTAACTTCAATGCGCTTTGTACCAGCAGACCCTCGCAACGAATGTTCGAGCTTGTTTTCGGCACCCGTTTTGCCAATCTGGAATTTGGGGATCTGCAATAGCGGGTCTTGGTCGTCGATCCGGCTAAGATCGTAGTCGCTTACCGGCCCGACATAACCGACAACATGGCCCAAATCGGCCCCCCAAGGATAAAGCCGCGATAGACCGACTTCGGCCATGATTCCAGGCAAAGCTGGGGCATTCACATTGACACGCGCAACATCTTCCCACGTCAGCCGGTCTGCGATCGTGACAGGCACAAAGGGCGATCGGCGCCGCATCTCTTCCATCGCATTCGCGAGGCTTTCGGGGTCAAGCGGGACGATCTTTGTGAGACGCTCCAAGACCTCGCCCACATCTCCCGCGTCCTCGCGCACCATGACAACGCGGTAATTTTGTTCGTTCACGGCAAGCGGATTACCGTTGAGATCAAAGATCAAGCCACGTGCTGGCGGTAGCAACCGAATGTTGATCCTGTTTTCTTCTGCCAATAGGCGAAATTGATCAGCTTGCTCAACCTGCATGGATTGCATCCGAAACCCAAGCGCACCAACAATGCCCAGCTGTGCCGCTCCGACAACGAGCGCCCGGCGGCTAATGCTCCGCGCGCTTTCGTCAATATCACGGGTATTGCGTTTCATAGGCGGTGCCCTCGACTATCAACTTGGCCCAAAGACGGTCGGCTCACGCCAAAAACAAAATGTGCGACGGCGACCACCAAAGGATAGAAGATAATTGTCATGACCATTTGGATCAATGTTAGCCCAAGTGGGGCCTGAGCGGTCATCACAACCGTGAGAACAGCACGGTAAAGTAGCGTGATTGCAATAATGCCTACCGAAACTGTCCCCCACTCTAGTGCAAATGGCATATTGCGAATACCTTTAGTACGGTTACGCATGATTTCAGACAGAATCACAACAAAAGCTGACCAAAGCCCCGGCGGCCTTTGAAATAAGAGATCGGCCGTGAAAAAAGTGGCGGCAATGACAATTGTAGGGGCATATTCCGGACGACGCGCCACCCACACTAGAGTGACTGCCAAGCCCCAATTGGGGGCAGCCCAAATTGTGGGTTGCGTATTTAATGGCAGCAATTGGATGAAGATTAAGCCAAGCGCTATCAGGATGAAAATAAGACGCCCCAGCCACACCCGTGTTGTGGGGACATCAGCCATCTATTGCGACCTCAGGCGTCAAAGGATCAACTGTTTCACCAGCCAACAGACCACCGGGGTCCGTGATAGTTTCGTGTGGGTGGGCCCGCAAAACGCGCAGGAACTCTAGTCGCTCATAATCGGCAGACAAGCGGACCCTCAAACGACGATCATTGCCCAATGCGACTTGGCCAATCAGCAAATCGGCGGGGAAAACGCCACCATCGCCTGAAGAAATTACACGGTCACCAGGGCGGACGAGATCGGCATTTTCAAGAAACTCAATCGGCGGATTCAGCGTATTGTCACCTGCTAAGATCGCCTTTTGCCCCGAAGGTTGGATCGTGACTGGGATACGGCTGGATGTGTCTGTTAACAAAATGACCCGCGAGGTTTGTTGTCCCACACCTGAGATGCGGCCAACCAAACCGATGCCATCCATCGTGGGCCAGCCATCAACGATTCCATCGCGCATACCTACATTCAGCAATACAGATTGTCGAAACGGGCTGCCACTGTCGGCCATGACAACACCTGTGACATAGGTCAGTTGCGGGTCGAGGCGGACATTGTTCAGGCCAAGCAATTTCGCGTTTTCTTGCTCTAGTTGAAGCGCCGCTTCTTTCCACGCTTTCATCTGCTGCAATTCACGACGCAGATCACCGTTTTGTGCCGCAAGCTGTGAATAGGACTGAAAGTCGCTGATCAACCCTGCAATGCCAGTCACGGGAGCCATCGCCCAATCAAAAGAGGGCACAACGCGGTCAATAACCGCAGCCCGGAACCGTTCAACTCGCGGACTATCGATACGCCAAACAAGGAAAACCCCCAGCAGCGCAAAGACGATCAGCCCGACCAGCAGTCTGCGGATCGGGCCGAAATAGTCTTCTGTGTTGCGATCATTCGCCAAGGGAAGTCCCTCGTTTCCTAGCTGTCGTAGTCAATCACGTGACGCAGTTGCTTTTCGTATTCAAGCGCCTTGCCCGTACCTAAGGCAACGCAATTCAGGCTCTCATCTGCCACCGAAATAGCAAGGCCAGTTTGTTCGCGCAGGGCCAAATCAAGCTGTCCCAGCAATGCGCCACCACCTGTCAGCATCACGCCGCGGTCAACAATATCTGCCGCCAAATCTGGTGGCGTTGCTTCCAGTGCGGTCATAACAGCTTCGCAAATTTGCTGCACCGGTTCGGCCAAAGCTTCGGCAACTTGGGCTTGGGAAATTTCGGTCTCTTTCGGGACGCCGTTCAGCAGATCGCGGCCACGAATATGCATCGACTGACCGCGGCCATCGTCGGGCATTCGCGCCGTGCCAATTGTGGTTTTGATGCGCTCAGCAGTAGATTCACCGACCAGCAAGTTATGCTGGCGGCGCAAATAGTTGATGATTGCTTCATCCATACGGTCACCACCGACGCGCACAGAGCGTGCGTAAACAATGTCACCCAAAGACAAAACCGCGACTTCGGTCGTCCCGCCACCGATATCGACAACCATGTTACCAGTTGGGTCGGTAATCGGCATGCCTGCGCCAATAGCTGCAGCAATCGGTTCCGCGATCAGACCAGCCCGTCGCGCACCAGCAGATAGAACAGACTGACGGATCGCGCGCTTTTCAACAGGCGTCGCACCATGTGGTACACACACGATAATCTTGGGCTTTGAAAACGTAGAGCGCTTTGCAACCTTGCGAATGAAGTGTTTGATCATTTCCTCGGCAGTATCAAAGTCGGCGATAACACCGTCACGCATCGGGCGGATCGCTTGGATTGATCCCGGTGTACGGCCCAGCATCAACTTGGCGTCTTCGCCTACTGCCAAAACTTTTTTTACACCATCTTTGATGTGGTAGGCCACGACCGATGGTTCGGACAAAACGATGCCCTTGCCCCTAACGTAAACCAACGTGTTTGCGGTCCCTAGATCAATCGCCATATCCGACGAAAACAAACTACCGAAAATCGCCATGATGCAGCTAATCCTTGCGAGAAATTCAAATGATGCCCGCGACTCCCCTGCCGCAAAGCAATTGCCTTATAGGAACAGGGGGGCGCAGGGGAAAGGGGCAATGATAAACCCGATGGGCGGCTTGCCGCCAAGTCGTGGGTTTCGAAAATTTTGGAATTTGAAGAATAGTTCGAATTGTTAGCATCGAGAGGGTGAACTGGTCCAAAAATCTTTAGTTAAGTTCGAAAAGTGAAAGGGCGACTCGCTTTGGTCGCCCCTTGAAATAAGCTGATTTATCAGACGTCTTTGTAAGAAACGCCCTTGGTATCATAGCCCACAGTGTTTTGCGCACGGCGCACGATCAAGCGGTTCAGCGCATTAATATACGCCTTTACCGACGCCACAACAGTATCCGTGTCTGCGGATTGACCCGTTGCGATGCGGCCATCTTCCTCCATACGCACAGAGACTGTCGCCTGCGCGTCGGTGCCTTCGGTGACGGCGCTGACCTGATAAAGCTGAAGGCGTGCTTCGTGCGATACCAGTGCTTTGACCGCGTTAAAAGCCGCGTCCACCGGGCCGTCGCCAGTTGCCGATGTCGTTACCTCTGCACCGTCAACCTCTAGCGTCAGATCTGCCGTTTGCGGGCCTTCCGTGCCGCAGACAACGCGCAAAGATTTCAGACGAACATGATCTTCATCACCTGAGTTTTGATAAACCAATGCGATCAAATCGTCGTCGTAGACTTCCTTTTTACGGTCGGCCAATTCCTTGAAGCGGACAAAGACATCCTTCAATTGGTTGTCCGCCATATCAAAGCCAAGCTCGGACAATTTGGCGCGCAAGGCCGCACGGCCAGAGTGCTTTCCTAAAGGCAAAGACGTGCCAGCCAAGCCTACGTCGGACGGGCGCATGATCTCGAAGGTCTCTTTGTTTTTCAGCATCCCATCTTGGTGGATGCCGCTTTCATGGGCAAAAGCGTTCTTGCCAACGATCGCCTTGTTGAACTGCACAGCAAAACCCGACACGGCAGCAACGCGTCGCGAGATATTCATGATCTTGGTCGTGTCGATGCGTGTCGTAAAGGGCATGATATCGTTACGCACCTTCAAGGCCATCACGACCTCTTCAAGTGCGGTGTTGCCCGCGCGCTCGCCAAGCCCGTTGATCGTGCATTCAATCTGACGCGCACCACCTGCAACCGCAGCCAATGAATTTGCTGTCGCCATGCCAAGGTCGTTATGGCAATGGGTTGCGAAAATGATCGCGTCCGCACCCGGAACCGTATTAATCAATCGGCGGATCAGGTCCGCGCTCTCAACAGGGGCGGTGTAGCCCACGGTGTCGGGGATGTTAATCGTGGTCGCACCGGCCTTGATCGCAATCTCTACGACGCGACATAGGTAATCCCACTCGGTGCGGGTCGCATCCATGGGAGACCATTGCACGTTATCGCAAAGGTTCCGGGCATGGGTAACCGTGTCGTGGATACGTTCGGCCATCTCGTCCATAGTCAAATTCGGGATCGCACGGTGCAGTTCCGACGTGCCGATAAATGTGTGAATACGCGGAGACTTCGCCTGCTTCACGGCGTCCCAGCAACGGTCGATGTCTTTATAGTTCGCACGGGCAAGGCCACAGATCGTGGCGTCCTTGGCGCGGGCCGAAATCTCGGACACAGCTTTAAAGTCACCCTCAGATGCGATAGGAAAACCGGCTTCGATAATATCGACACCCATTTCATCCAGCAGTTCCGCGATCTCCAGCTTTTCAGCATGGGTCATGGTCGCACCTGGGGATTGCTCGCCATCGCGCAATGTGGTGTCGAAAATCAACACTTGATCAGTCATTTTTGTATTTCCTTGTATGCCTTAGCTAGTGGTGGTGCGTATCCCCTCTGAGCGGTCGCACCGACATGGCACGCTCAGAGGCAGCTAAGGAGTAGCAACGCACGCAGGTTTAGACCCAAAGGGCCACCTGAAATGATATGTGCGGTTGTATTCATGTGGAGGACTATACGCATGAATTGGGCAAAGAAAACCCCGATTATCGGACGTGGCTGCGAAAATTGCGAAGGTTTTCGTTTCAATTGCTTTTGGTCGCTGGTCTTGTTGATTCAGTGACCTAGGTTCAAGGCATGAAAAAAACACTGATCATTGGCGCCTCTGGCGGTATTGGGGCTGCGCTTGCTAGAGCTAGTGCAGGTGATGATGTGACAACGCTTTCGCGGCGTTATGACGGATTTGATGTGGCCGATCCAAGAAAGGTGGACAATGCGTTAGGACGTCTCGGGGGACCATTTGACCTAATTATTGTGGCGCTGGGCGTCTTGGGGACGCCAGAAAAATCGCTTTCAGCGATTGATGCAGACGCCATGAAAGAGGTGTTCTCAGTCAATACAATCGGTCCTTCACTTATCCTGCGCCATGTCCCGCGTTTGCTTGCCAAGACCGGAAAAGTCGCAGTGCTGTCTGCCCGCGTGGGGTCGATTGGCGACAATCATATTGGTGGCTGGCATACTTATCGTGCGTCAAAAGCCGCATTGAACCAGATCGTGCGCGGTGCTGCGATAGAGTTATCGCGCACACACAAAGGGTCGGTTTGTGTATCAATACATCCAGGGACCGTTGAAACAGATTTCACAGCGAAATACGCGAGCAGACATAGGACAGTTTCGGCCCCAATCGCGGCTGCAAACATCCTTGACGTCATCGCCGCACTTGGCCCCGACGAAACTGGCGGGTTTTACGACTATGCGGGGAAAACCATTCCTTGGTAGACTGATCTATTGATCAGCGACAGGCGCCTCTGGCGGGACGTCCGATTCAACAGGTGCCGGCGTTTCGGCTGAGGGCAACGTGCCATCTGTCCACTCGCCTGTCGCCTCTTCGCCAGTTGTATATCGCATGGTGCCAGCGCCTTGTCTGCGGCCTCGCACGAACATGCCCTCATAGACATCGCCGTTGGCATAGGTTGCGACACCGATTCCGCTGATCTCGCCATCCGACCATTGGCCTTCATATTTGAAGCCATCAGGCAATGAAATCGAGCCTGTTCCGTGTCGTTGTCCGTCTTTGAATTCGCCCGTGTAGACCGTGCCATCCGCATACGTTGCCGTGCCGGTGCCGTTGCGCTGTCCATCCGCCCAAGAACCGTCATATGTATAACCATCTGCATAGGTCATTTTGCCTGTGCCGTGGTTCTTGGCGTTGATGAATTCACCCTCATAGACCAAGCCATTGGCGTATGTTGCAATGCCTCTGCCGTTAATCACGCCGTTATCCCATTCGCCCTCGTAGGTGGACCCATCAGAGTAGGTGATTTTACCCGTGCCGTCTGCAAGGTCGGCTGTAAACGTGCCTACATAGACGGACCCATCAGGGTACGTGACTTCGCCCGCGCCTTCGATCTGGCCCGCTTTCCAATCGCCAACGTATTTGTAGCCATCGGTGCCTGTAAATGTGCCAAGACCATTGCGCTTGTCGTCGGCAAAGCCGCCTTCGTAAAGATCGCCATTGGCATAAGTGACGACGCCAGCCCCTTGTCTGCGCCCTGCGACAAGGTCTCCTTCGAACACATCGCCGTTTGGCTGTGTTAGCCTGCCGTTACCTTCAATTTGTCCGTTGACCCACGTGCCCGCGTAAACCAAGCCATCAGCCATGGTCAGCGTCCCTGTACCGTCGCGTTCGCCAGCTTTCAGTGTGCCAGCGTAAACGGCGCCGTCAGGATAGGTAATGGTGCCTTCACCTTCTTTTACGCCGTTGATCCAAGGGCCTTCATAAACATAACCGCCGGGACCACGCATTGTGCCGACACCGTGGTGCATGGCATTGCGGAACTCGCCTTCGTAAACTACGCCATTGGCGTAATTTGCGATGCCGCGCCCTGTGATATTGCCATCAAGCCAATCGCCCTCGAATGTGCCACCATCTGAAAAGGTAATTTTACCCGTGCCAGACGGCTTTCCCGCAATAAACGTGCCTTCATAAATCGATCCATTTGGAAAACGCGCAGTTCCGGTGCCTCGAATTTCGCCTTCAACCCAGTCGCCAGTATATTCATAGCCATTGGGCAAACGGTACGTGCCAATGCCGTGCTGCTTTCCGTTGAGGAAAGCGCCCTCATAGACACCGCCATCATCGTATTGCTTGGTTTGAACGGTCTGCGCGACAAGACCCGAGGCGCTGAGCGAGAAAAGAGCCACAAAAGCTGCTTTTTGCCATCCAAAACCGTTCATACTGTCCACCTTGTTCGCGTTCATTCTTGGGCAACCTAATCGAGTGACGGTTGCCTGACAACGGGGAAGGGGGCCGCAAGCGGCTTTCCCTCGCTCACTAATCTGCTACATCTAGCGTACGATCATAAGGATAAGACCATGAGCGATCATTTCCGCCTGACTTTGGCACAGTTGAACCCCACTTTAGGCGACCTTGTCGGCAACGCTGCTCTGGCCAAGGATGCTTGGGAACAGGGGCGCGCAGCAGGCGCACACATGGTCGCGCTATCCGAGATGTTCATTACAGGCTACTCCACCCAAGACCTCGTGATGAAGCCCGCGTTCTACAATGACGCCATGTCGCAGATCGACGCGCTTGCCGCAGGCTGCGCTGACGGTCCTACGCTCGGCATCGGCGGTCCATATTATGAAGATGGCAGGCTCTATAACGCCTACCACATCTGTCGCGGAGGCAAGGTCGTCGCGCGACAGTTCAAGCATTTCCTGCCAAATTACGACGTTTTCGATGAGGTTCGTCAATTCCGCCGCGGGGCGATCCAAGGGCCTTATGCGATGCCTGACGGACCACGCATTGGCAGCCCGATTTGTGAAGATGCTTGGTATGAAGATGTTCCCGAGGCCATGGTCGAAAGCGGCGCCGAGATTATTCTCGTGCCGAACGGATCGCCTTACTATCACGGTAAAATCGAAAAGCGGGTGAACACGATGGTCGCTCGCGTGATCGAAAATGACGTGCCGCTCGTCTACCTAAATATGGTCGGTGGCCAAGACGATCAGGCGTTTGATGGGGGGTCCTTCGTATTGAACCGTGGTGGTAAACTCGCGGTGCAACTGCCAATGTTCGACAGCAATATCACACATGTTGACTTCATTCGAACGGCTGACGGTTGGGAAGCGGCCGAGGGTGAAAAAGCTTCGTTCGATAGTCCTACAGGTCAAGACTACCGTGCGATGGTTGAAACCCTGCGGGACTACATGAGCAAAACGGGCTTTAAAAAGGTGTTACTTGGTCTCTCTGGCGGCATCGATTCTGCGATCGTCGCCACCATTGCCGCCGACGCGCTTGGACCAGAGAACGTCCGCTGCGTCATGCTGCCGTCTGAATATACGTCCCAAGCGTCACTTGATGATGCACAAGCTGTCGTCGATGCGCTGGGCTGTCACTACGACGTTGTATCTATTGCAGAATCTCGCGCCGCAGTGTCCGAAGCACTCGCGCCACTTTTCGCGGGCCTCAAAGAGGACCTTACCGAAGAAAATATCCAGTCGCGGCTGCGCGGCCTGTTGCTCATGGCGCAATCCAACAAGTTTGGCGAAATGCTCCTGACCACAGGCAATAAATCCGAGGTCGCAGTCGGCTATGCCACCATCTATGGCGATATGGCGGGCGGCTATAACCCCATCAAAGATATGTATAAAACGCGGGTCTTCGAGACCTGCCGTTGGCGCAACGCCAATCACGCAGTCTGGATGAAAGGCCCCGCTGGCGAAGTCATCCCTGTGGCGATCATTGAGAAGCCACCATCAGCCGAACTGCGCCCCGATCAAAAAGACAGCGACAGCCTGCCGCCCTATGACGTCCTTGACGGTATCTTGATGATGCTTGTCGACGGTGAGGCAAGCGTCGCTGATTGCGTCGCTGCCGGATTTGAACGGGATACCGTCAAAAAAATCGAGCATCTGCTCTACATCTCGGAATACAAACGCTTCCAGTCTGCCCCTGGGACGCGTCTGTCAAAGCATGCTTTCTGGCTTGATCGGCGATATCCGATCGTGAATAGATGGCGAGATCATTCATAACCCTTACAGGTATTATCATGTTGCGAACCTCGGCTGCTTTGATTGTTGCGCTTGGCCTTTCAGCGTGCACACAAACGCCTTCTGCCCCGCTACCAACAATCGAAAACGGATCACCAATGGTAGCCGCGCCGATCAAATTTTTTCACCAAGGCGTAAAAGGTGATGTGAACCGCGGCGCGTCAGTTAGCACCGCCACTTTTAGCTTTATGTGTGACGCGAAATTTGAAGGTGGCGGTAACCTGCAACAGCGTGCCAACGCGTCTGCACAAGACAAGGTTCTCTATTGGTTAGTGAACTCTATGGTAAAACGTGGATTCGTGCGCGAAGTTAACCAGCAAAGTGCCGCGGCACAGGGATGTTCAGCGACTAAGGTTGATTTGGCTACGATCACAACTGATCCTGCCGAAGTCATGAAGTTCGCCATAGAGAATCAGATTCTTGGTAAAATCATGGATATGCGCTAGTATTTTCTTGCTGAAACGGAGGGACGGGCGTAACGCTCGTCCATACTTTGAAAGCATCTTATCATGCACGCCGTTCACACGATCCCTGCGGCGTTCTCTTTGGCGGATTGCGACCGTATTTTGCTGCAAACAGCAGGCGCTACTCCACAAGACGCAAAACTGGTCGGACAAACCCATGATCATAACATCCGGCGTGCCGATTTGGTCTGGCTCGACAACGTGCCTGATACAAGCTGGGTAATGGATGCGATCATCGATCTGGTGCGTGTCGCGAACCGTGATGTCTATGGTTTCGATCTATCCGAGTTTAAAGAAAGCGTCCAAGTCGCCCACTACGATGGCGCGAGAGAGGGCCATTTCGATTGGCATAGCGACATTGGCGACGGACGGATTGCACGACTCCGCAAGCTAACACTTGTTGCGCAACTGTCGGAACCCGATGCCTATAGCGGAGGCACGTTAGAAGTTATGCCGTCCAGCCACACAGTCAAAGCGAAAGTCACGCGCGGCACAGTGACGATATTCCCAAGCTATATGTTGCACCGGGTCACCCCAGTCACCCAAGGTAGTCGTATTTCGATGACTGTCTGGGCGCATGGACCTGCATTTCGCTAAGCTTCATTGGCTTTAACATCTCGATGCTTTCCAAAAGTGACGATTTTGATAAAATCGATCCATGAGCGGAAACAAGACCCAGCAAACCGAAGCCGCAGTCCAAGAATTCATCTCGCGAGTTGAACACGCGACGCGGCGTGCAGACTCAATCTTACTGGACAAAATGTTCCGAAAAATCACGGGTTGGCAACCAAAGATGTGTGGGCCGACAATCGTTGGATATGGGTCTTACCACTACATCTATGATAGTGGTCGAGAGGGCGACTTCTGCGCCACTGGTTTTAGCCCGCGCAAGGCGTCGCTTTCGGTCTATATCATGCCTGGATACCAAGATTTTGGTGAAATTCTGTCTCGGCTTGGAAAGCATAAAATGGGTAAAGCATGTCTATACATCAACAAACTGGCTGATGTTGATTTGGCCGTTCTCGAAGAATTGATCCGCGCCGGTCTCAAAGACCTTGATGCAAAATGGTCAGTTTTCCCGACCTAACTGGACAATTTCGTTGCGGTCTGACACATCCTTAGACAACAGGAGATCAGTTCATGACAACCACTCGTTTTGCCCCATCACCCACTGGTTATATCCATATTGGTAACCTACGTGCGGCCTTGTTTAATTACGCAATTGCCCGTCAGAACGGCGGCACCTTTGTGCTCCGGATCGACGATACCGACCCCGTCCGGTCCAAAGACGAATACGTGCAAGGCATCAAAGATGACCTGACTTGGCTGGGACTGACGTGGGACCGTGTTGAGCATCAGTCGAAGCGTATGGATAAGTATCTGGAAGCAAAGCAAAAACTGATCGACATGGGGCGTCTTTACGAATGCTTTGAGACACCGGTCGAGCTTGACCTCAAGCGTAAAAAACAACTCAACATGGGTAAACCCCCGGTTTATGACCGTGCTGCTTTGGCGTTGACTGAGGAAGAAAAAGACAAATTGCGCGCCGAGCGTGGCTCTCATTGGCGGTTCAAGTTGAATCTGGAACGTATCGAATGGGACGATGGTATTATTGGTGATATCTCTATCGATGCGGCTTCGGTTTCGGATCCGGTTCTGTTCAAGAATGACGGTCAGATTCTCTATACGCTCGCCTCAGTGGTTGATGACGTTGAAATGGGCATGACCTATGTTGTGCGTGGCTCTGATCATGTGACCAACACAGCGACCCAAATTCAAATCATGCAGGCGCTGGGCGGTACTGTACCGCGTTTTGCGCATCACTCATTGCTGACGGGGCCGCAGGGCGAGGCATTGTCCAAACGCCTTGGCACCTTGGCTTTGCGTGACCTGCGCAAGCAAGGCATCGCACCGCAGGCGATCTTGTCGTTGATGGCGCGTCTGGGGTCTTCTGAACCCGTCGAATTGCGGTCAACCGTGCAGGAAATTGTGGATGGTTTTGATGTAACCAAGTTTGGGTCTGCGCCGACAAAATTTGATTTTGAGGATCTTTGGCCGCTGACTGCGCGCTATCACGCAACCCTAAGCGCCGAAGAAGTTGCGGATCATCTGGCGGATGTGCCAGCCGATAAAAAGGTCGCGTTTTGGGATGCGGTCAAAGGGAACATCACCAAGTTGGACGATATCGCGGATTGGTGGGCGTTCTTTCAGAATGGTGCTGCACCATTGATTGAAGACGAAGATCGTGAATTCATCGCCCAAGCCTATGACCTGCTTGGTGATCCGCCCTACGCGGCGGAGACGTGGTCGACTTGGACATCTGCTGTGAAAGAGGCAACTGGCCGCAAAGGCAAGGGGTTGTTCATGCCGCTCCGCAAGGCCGTAACAGGCCGAGAGCGCGGTCCAGAGATGGCTGAAGTGATGCCATTGTTGGCGCATAAGCCAAAGATTTAAAAAATTAGGCCGCGGGTTTTAAATACGCTGCGGCCTGTTTTTTTGTCATTCGCGGGCCCGCAAAATACCTGCTGGTTTTGCGGCTAGTGGGCGGACCGCAAAGGCGAGGCCCGCAAGCAGGGACGCTGCGGCACCGCCACCAACAATCAGCAGCGCGTTCGCCCAGATCACCGAATACTCGCCATCCATCACATATGTCGTGACAGCCCAACCACCCAAGATTCCCGCTGCCAAAGCAACGATCCCTGCCGCAAGCCCTAGCAGGGCGGCGCGTAGCGTAAAGCTGAGCAGAATTCTTCTGCGCGACGCGCCAAGAACTTTCAGGACCGCCGCTTCATAAGTGCGCGACCTTTCGCCCGCAGCAGCTGCCCCTATCAAAACAAGAAAGCCAGTGACCAGTGTCGCAAGTGCGGCATAGCGTGTGGCCGCCGCAATTCCGCCAACCAATGTGACGACTTGATCAATCGCGTCGCGAATCCGGATCGCGGTGATATTTGGAAACATTCCTGCAAGGTCGCGCAGGATCGCCGCCTCGGATTCCGGTGTTGCGTAGACCGTCGAGATCCAGCTATGCGGCGCACCTGCAAGCGCTGAAGGATTCATCGTCATGACAAAGCCAATGCCTGCGTTTTCCCAATTCACATTGCGAAAGCTTGCAATCGTTGCCGTGATATCGCGCCCAAGGATGTTGACGGTGATTGTATCGCCAAGGCTCAATCCGATCTCTGCGGCTTCTTCGGCAGCGAAACTGATCAACGGAGGCCCATTATAGTCCGCGGCCCACCATGTCCCCTCAGTCAATTCTGAGGGTGTTTCAAGTGTTGCAGCATAGGTGACCCCGCGGTCGCCGCGCACAACCCAATGGCCAGCTGCGACCTCTTCTGCGGGAAGCCCGTTAATCTTGGTGATTATGCCGCGCAGCATGGGTGCAGTGTCAACTTGGCGCACCGCAGGATCATTTTCTAGTCGCGCGCGAAAGCCATCAATCTGGTCCGGCTGAATGTCGACAAAGAAATAGCTCGGGGCGACCTCTGGCAATTCATCGGCGAATGATGCCCGCAGGTTGCCATCAATCTGGCCAACGGCTGATAGTACGGCTAGCCCCAGTCCTAAGGACAAAACGACAGATGTGGTTTCGCCGCTCCTTGCGCCAATGGCGTTTAGCGCCAATCGTACAACTGGCCAACCACGGGTGCGTTTGCCTAACGCACGGGCTGTGATCCGCGCAATGAATGCGGCAAGCACGAGGATGATCAGTGCACCAGCGATACCGCCAGCAGTCCAAAGCGTCAAAAAGACTGTTCCTGAAAACCAAATCGCAGCCCCAAGCAACGCAGCAATCAGGACTGCTGTCGCAACTAAATAGGGCCACGCTGGAAGGCGTTGTCCTGCGCCAAACGCATCTCGGAAGAGTGTTGCTGGTCGAATTTGTTCAGTCCGCGCCAATGGCCAAAGCGTGAATATAAAAGCGGCTAGAATGCCGTAGAGTGCTGCCTCTGCAAGCGGAGCGACGCTAAACTGGAAATCAGCAGGGATTGGCAATTGCGCCTCGATTATTGGCGCGAGAAGTAGAGGCAATGTCCCTCCAATGACCAATCCAAGCGCCACACCGACAAGGGTCAAGACACCAATTTGGAAGAAGTAAGTTAGAAAAATCGTGCGGCGGGTTGCGCCCAGTGTCTTCAACGTCGCGATCACGTTTGTTTTGCCCGAGAGATAAGACCGGACTGCGGCGGACACGCCGACGCCGCCAACCGCGAGGCCGGAAAGCCCCATCAGGATCAAGAAGGCTCCGATGCGTTCTACAAACCGCGCGGTTCCGCCAGCACCCCGCCTGCTATCGCGCCAGCGTAACCCCGTATCGCGAAATTGGGCTTCTGCTTGTGCCGCTAGGGCATCTAGATCAGCCGTTTCGGGCAGGTCCAGACGGTATTGCGTTGAAAACAGCGTGCCTTCGGCCAAAAGGCCTGAGCCATCGAGATCGGCGGTTTTTACAATGGTGCGCGGCCCCAAGCCAAACCCGCCAGACGCATTGTCTGGGTAGCGTTCGAGAATGGCGCGCAAGACGAATGCTTGTTCACCCAGCTTGAATGTGTCGCCCGCATTTAGTCCCAGTCGATCAGCAAGGACGCGTTCCATCACACCACCATTGTCGGCAAGTGCTGCGTTAATCGGCATGTCGGGATCAAGGGTCACATTGCCGATTAACGGATAGGCATTGTCGACTGCGCGGACTTGCGTCAGGCCGCGTTCTGTTGTGCCTGACTGTTCCACAACAATCATAGAGCGAAAATCAACGGTTGCCGAGATCGTCTCGGAAATGGAAGAAAGCCACTCAAGCTCTTCCTCGCGGGCAAATCGATAAGTAAATTCGACCTCCGCGTTGCCTCCAAGTAAGGCTGCACCTTCTTTTTCAAGGCCAGCCTCAATACCAGAGCGGACAGTTCCGACCGCGGCAATCGCTGCGACGCCTAACGCCAGACAGGCCAGAAACACACGAAACCCACGGAGCCCGCCGCGCATTTCTCGTAGGGCGAACCTTGCTGCGATTTTGATGCTCATGCGATCCGACCATCGTTTAGGGTAATGACGCGGTCACAACGCGCAGCAAGATCTGCGGCATGGGTAACCATGATCAAGGTCGCGCCATGTTTGTCTCGTAAATCAAACAGCAAATCCATAATGGCGCCGCCGTTTGTCGCGTCCAAGTTCCCCGTTGGTTCATCCGCCAATAGTATTTTGGGCCGAGGTGCTGATGCACGTGCAAGTGCGACCCGCTGCTGCTCGCCCCCTGACATTTGACTAGGGTAGTGGTCCTTTCGTGAGCCCAGACCAACGGCCTCCAATTCGGCCGCAGCGCGGTCAAAAGCGTCAGCTGCGCCTGCCAATTCGAGCGGCGTTGCAACGTTTTCAAGTGCGGTCATTGTCGGGATAAGGTGGAAAGATTGAAACACCACACCCATATGGTCTCTACGAAAGTGGGCAAGTTGGTCTTCGTTCATCGCGCTTAGTTCTTGTCCCAAAGACGTGATTTTGCCCGATGTGACCTGTTCCAACCCGCCCATCAACATAAGGAGAGATGATTTGCCTGACCCACTTGGCCCCACCAAACCCAGTGTTTCACCTGCGATCACATCTAGGGTAATATCGTGTAAAATGTCGACTTTGCCTGCGTTCCCGTCTAGCGACAGAGATGCATGTGATAGCGAGAGAACGAGATTTGACATGAGACAGGCCTTTTGTTGGATACACATTAAGGGATATGGGGCATTGCGCGCCGTTCGCAACCTATGCATCGCAATTGCCGCGTTATCGGGTAGCGCCTATGCAGAAACTGTGAAGATTGCGGCACTTGGAGACAGTTTGACAGCTGGATACGGGTTGCCATTGGAAGATGGTTTTGTACCGCAGTTGCAGAGGTGGTTAGACGCCCAAGGTGCCGATGTCGAGATTTTGAATGCAGGCGTATCAGGGGATACCACCGCTGGTGGCCTGTCGCGTACCGACTGGACCTTGACGCCTGATGTTGACGGCCTAATCGTGGCTTTAGGGGGTAACGACTACTTGCGGGGGCTCGACCCTGCGATAAGCAAAGAAAACTTGCGCGGCATTTTAGCCAAAGCCGAAATTGCTGACGTTGACACACTGCTTGTCGGCATCACGGCTGGCGGCAACTATGGCCCCGCGTTCAAGGCGCAGTTTGATGCAAGCTACGTCAGCCTTTCGGATGAATTTTCTGTGCCGCTTTATCCGGATATATTTGCAGGACTATTGGCAGAGGCGGGCGCGCAAGGCAGTGTGGCAGACCTTCTGCAACCTGATGGTATCCATCCAAACGCCAAGGGTGTCGCGGCGAACGTTGCTGCGATTGGCCCCATCATACTGGACTTGATTTTCGACCTTCAGCAATAGGCGGCGTGACGCTTGCGTTGCGCGATATGCCTCGGATCCATATCTAAGTGTAAGTCCGATAACATAAAAAGGAGCCATCATGTTGATTGCAAAAGTCACAGAAGTCATCTCTTCGTCCTCTAAGTCGTTTGATGGCGCAGTAGAGAATGGGATCAAGCGCGCCCCCAAGTCCCTCAAAAGGTGACGGTCAAGGGGCGCGACGTTCAGAGATGCCGGGCTGTCGTTACGATCACATTTGTTTTGGAAGATTAATCCAGACATCAAAAGAGGCGCCCAGTGAGGCGCCTCTCTCTTTATTTACGCAAGCGCAAGATTGACGGCAGATTCGCGACCGTCGCGTCCCGCTTCGATGTCGAAGGTGACTTTCTGGTCGTCTTTCAGACCTGTCAGACCTGACCGTTCTACTGCAGAAATATGGACAAAAATGTCCTTTGCTCCGCCATCTGGGGCGATAAAACCGTAACCTTTTGTGGTGTTAAACCACTTCACTGTACCTGAAGCCATGTTGCTTCCTCCTATTTAACCGCTCGCGAAAGTGCAGCGGACCGGCTCGTCAAATCTTAATCGAAAGACTGGGCCGGCATGGGGTCAGTGGTCGATATAGTGCGACGTCGCAGCCGCAGCATGTGCGGGACACCAAACAAAATCAAGATTTTTTAAGGGGAGGGGTTCGTGCGGCAGCTTGCTGCCGGATTGGAGCGCCAGCAAAAGCCGGCGCCCCAAAGGGTAACTTAGGCCAGAGCCAAGTTTACCGCAGATTCGCGACCGTCACGGCCAGCTTCGATGTCGAAAGTAACCTTCTGGTCGTCTTTCAAGCCTGTAAGGCCGGAACGCTCAACAGCGGAGATGTGTACAAACACATCCTTGGAGCCGCCATCAGGAGCGATAAAGCCGAAGCCTTTAGTTGCGTTGAACCATTTTACTGTACCAGTAGCCATGGTGATAATCCTTTATTTTCAGTCTGTCCGCGGAGTGCGACAGCGCGGCTTAGTCAGTGCAATATCGAAAGACTGTAGCCGAAAAGGAGAACAGTGGGTCGAGATAGAATAACGTTTGCATCCCCCAGATGGGGCTTTTTGCCAAAAATAGCAAGTGTTATCCGCGTGGGTTGTAAAACTAGGTAGACTTAAAACTGGTTAGGGTCTTCAAAGTATATCATTTCTGCGATCCAGCCCGTTAACAAACTTGCACCGACAATCGCGTAGATTCCAAATGCTTCTAGCAAACTGGACCCAGCAAACAAAATCGCCAGTGCTGCGACGGCGGCGGCCATCAAGCTACTGATAAAAACCATCGAAATGCCCATCAGACTAATCCTTTGCGTTTTGCTGTTGATCTTACTAAGCCATACAATCAGGGCGAAATTGCGCGGAATTTGTGCAGTTTTTTAATAGAGAGTCGAAAAAGCAACAGATCTGCTGCTCAGTTCGCAAAATTGTTTGGCATGTCTACGGACAATCTTGCAGGAGAATGTATTGAATATTGATGAATTACTGGCGCGATCCGGTGGTGTTTGTGAGATTTGCGGCGAAACGGAAGGACTTGAAAGGGTTGAAGTCACATCAAGTGATGACGCGGTCTTTTGTCAGACTTGCGCGGGCCACAGACCAGCCGCCAGCGGGCATTGGCGAGCATTAGAAGGGGCAGCTTGGTCCGCCGAGCCTGCCGTTCAAATCGCCGTATGGCGCAAACTTGGTGAAATCGGTGAGGCATGGGCCACAGAAACTCGGGCCGGCATGATGTTAGAACCGGATGTTCTGGGTCGCGCCCAAGATGTCGCACTGATCCATTGCGATGCACATGGCGCTGTTCTTGCATCCGGCGATACGGTCGTTTTGATCAAGGATTTGCCCGTAAAAGGCGCAGGCTTTACCGCAAAACGCGGCACAGCCGTACGCAGTATCTCGTTGGTTCAAGATAATGCGGGCCACATCGAAGGGCGGGTTGAAGGTCAACGGATTGTCATTTTAACCGAATTCGTGAAGCGGAAGTGATCAGCTAGGAAAGATCTTTTCCATTTCGGCGCGGAATCGCGCCCAAGTCATCGTCGCACGATTTCCTGCATGTCCGTGGTAGTGTGATTTGCCCGTTGAATTGGGCAATCCGGCCCAAATCTTAGCTAAGTTGTTCATGAAGGTTTGCCGCGAAATCTCCCCGCGTTTTGCTTGGGTTAAGCCTGCCTCTTCCAATAATACATCTGCCAGCCGGTCTTGAATAGTCTCGTTAAAGGTCTCATGGGGAGACATATCCAACTTCCGCACAAGTCGTTTTAGTGTGGCGGGGATGAACTGATATCGGCCAATTGCATGAGGTTGACCCGGCGTCTGTTCGATCCATTGATAAATTTCTGCGATAGTCATCTGCGTAGGTTGCTTATGGGGCAACCGCCGCGCGCCATGCTGAACTGCGTCATATCCTTTGCGACCAGCTTCGGCTTGACTAATAATCTGCCGAATGTGCGCTGCAACGGTTAGATTTTGAGACAATGGGCTAGCTGTAATTGGGGCCCGTCGCATCGCTGCTTTCGTTGGGCGAACCGGATGGGGTGCAAAAAGGCCTAGCCCGCCTTGGCCTGCAAAGAGGCTGCCGTCGTGGATTATGCCTTCTGGTGCAACTGCGCCGTTTGGCTTTTTCATAATTGAAATGCGGCCGCTTTGCAGGGCGTTGCCGCCAAGAAGCGATGCCATTTCTGCATTAGCTTGGAGCGGCGCAAACTGGCAAAGCCCACAAAAAACAACAACGAAAACCCGCACCTACACCTCATCAACGTTAGTTTCTTCAACTGCAGATATGGGAGACAATTGTTGATAAATTGTTGCTGTTTCGCGAGCACGTCCATTTTAGTGTCGTTCCTGATGGGAGAAAGCCGCAGGCTTTCCCCTGCAAAGCGTCTTGCAGGCCAACTAAGAAGGGAGAGAAACCAAGAACTGGGGAAATCAGATGTTCAACTTTATTAAATCCCGCATTGGCGGCATCAAGACCGTCGCGGAAACACAGCGCCAGACAATTGATCGCGCATTGGCTGAAGTGAATGAAGTCGTGGCGTTGATGATAGACAAGCCAAAAGTCACGATTGATCCGGCCACAGGGTCAGTGACACTCGACCTACCTGATCAGATGCCTGATGAAGCGCTTGCGTTGCCTGCGCCTGAGACGGTCGCAGAGGGTGACATCGAGGGCAGCGGTGAAGACAAGGCTGCCTAAGCAAAAAAGGGCGGCCTTGACAGCCGCCCCATTTTATTATCGCACAAATTTTTTGTGCTTCATGCGCTTAGGTTCCATCGCATCGGCCCCAAGGCGCCGTTTTTTGTCTTCTTCGTAGTCTTCAAAGTTACCTTCGAACCATTCGACATGCGCATCGCCTTCAAACGCAAGGATATGGGTACAAATCCGGTCGAGGAAGAAGCGGTCGTGCGAGATGACAACCGCGCAACCCGCGAATGATGTCAGAGCATCTTCAAGCGCACGCAATGTTTCAACATCTAGGTCGTTGGTCGGCTCATC
Source organism: Loktanella sp. (assembly GCA_024686085.1). Lineage (GTDB taxonomy): Bacteria > Pseudomonadota > Alphaproteobacteria > Rhodobacterales > Rhodobacteraceae > Yoonia. The sequence goes on along the minus strand of JAIBDT010000003.1, from coordinate 85,587 downwards.
GAGCAGCAACACGTTGCCACCAGATTTCAGCAGCTTGGCCATATGCACACGGTTACGCTCACCACCTGACAGCAGGCCTACTTTTTTCTGCTGGTCGCCACCTTTAAAGTTGAACGCCGAGCAATAGGCCCGCGAGTTCATTGATGCATCGCCCAGTTCGATAATCTCGGCACCACCAGTGATTTCTTCCCAGACGGTCGCATCTGGAGATAGCGCATCACGAGACTGGTCTACATAGGACAGCTTAACCGTATCTCCGTAGCTGACTGTGCCTTCATCAGGCTGGGCTTGACCTGTTAGCATCGAAAACAGCGTAGATTTACCCGCGCCGTTTGGACCAATGACGCCAACAATACCGCCAGGGGGCAGATCAAAGGACAGGCCTTCGACCAATAGCTTGTCGCCCATTGCTTTCTTCAGGTTCTCGACCTCGATGACTTTGTTCCCAAGACGGGGGCCGTTCGGAATAATAATCTGGGCACGGCCCATTTTCTCGCGCTCGGACTGGTTAGCAAGATCGTTATAGGCGCTGATACGGGCCTTGGATTTCGCTTGCCGCGCTTTGGCACCTTGACGCATCCATTCAAGTTCGCGCTCTAATGTGCGTTGCTTGGATTTGTCTTCTTTGGCTTCTTTTTCCAGACGCTTAGCCTTTGCTTCCAGCCAGCTAGAATAGTTACCTTCGTGCGGAATGCCTGACCCACGGTCGAGTTCCAAAATCCAACCGGTGATCGCATCAAGGAAGTAACGGTCGTGTGTTACGATAAGAATTGTGCCTTTGTAATCAACAAGGTGCTGTTGGAGCCAAGCAATTGTTTCAGCGTCAAGGTGGTTGGTCGGTTCGTCAAGAAGCAGCATGTCAGGAGCTTCGAGAAGCAACTTACATAGGGCCACGCGGCGACGTTCACCGCCTGAAAGTGTAGTTACATCAGCGTCGTCTGCAGGGCAGCGCAGCGCCTCCATCGAGACGTCGATCTGGCTGTCGAGATCCCAAAGGTTGGCCGCATCAATCTCGTCTTGCAACTTGGCCATCTCGTCTGCGGTTTCGTCAGAATAATTCATCGCCAGTTCGTTGTAGCGATCAAGAATTGCCTTCTTGTCTGCGACACCTAGCATGACATTTTCACGAACGGTCAACGTTTCGTCCAAATGCGGCTCTTGTGGCAAATAACCAACGCGCGCGCCCTCAGCCGCCCAAGCTTCACCCGCAAAGTCTTTATCCTGACCCGCCATGATCCGCATCAGGGTGGATTTACCTGTACCGTTCACACCGACGACACCGATTTTCACACCTGGAAGGAAATTCAGGCGAATATTTTCGAAAACTTTTTTCCCGCCGGGATAAGTTTTTGAAACACCGTCCATAAAGTAGACGAATTGATTGCTAGCCATTTTGCGACGCTCCGCTCGGGTTTAGGAATTTGACCCTAGATAACGGGGGTTGGCCTCTGGGGCAATCGCCGAAAGCCCAGGGGCCATGTTTGGATTTGACAGCTTTGATTTCGTCTGATTGGTTTGCGAAAACGTTTTAGGAGAATGTCATGACCTATGTTCCAGCCGCTGACCGTTACGAAAAGATGATTTACCGTCGTTGTGGGAAATCTGGGATCAAGTTACCTGCAGTGTCACTTGGGCTTTGGCATAACTTTGGCCACGATACGCCGCATGATACCAAACGGGATATTTGCAGAACTGCATTTGATCACGGGATCACGCATTTTGATCTCGCGAATAACTATGGCCCGCCAGCAGGGGCGGCTGAACATGCTTTTGGTTCTATTCTGGCTGAGGATTTCAAAGGCTATCGTGACGAGCTGATCATAAGTTCAAAAGCGGGTTACGAGATGTGGGATGGCCCTTATGGCGAATGGGGAAGTCGGAAATATTTGGTGTCTTCCTGTGATCAGTCGCTGAAGCGCATGGGCCTTGATTACGTTGATATCTTTTACTCGCACCGGTTTGATCCGGACACACCGCTTGAGGAAACCATGGGCGCGTTGGATTACATCGTGCGATCCGGGCGTGCGCTATATGCGGGGATTTCTTCCTACAATGCCGAGCGCACCCGCGAAGCTGTCGCCATTCTGAAAGACCTCGGCACACCATGCCTTATCCATCAGCCAAGCTATAATATGCTCAATCGCTGGGTCGAACGCGACGGGCTGAAAGATACCCTGACCGAGTTGGGTGTTGGGTCCATCGCCTTTACGCCATTAGCACAAGGTATGCTGACCAAAAAGTATCTTGGCGGCATTCCTGAAGGATCACGTGCATCGCAGGGTAAATCACTCGCGCCGACTATGATTTCTGAGCGTGCTATCGAAAACATCAAAAAGCTGAATGAAATTGCCGAAACGCGTGGTCAAACTTTGGCGCAAATGGCGATTGCATGGGTGTTGCGGAACGGGGGCATTACGACCGCACTGATCGGGGCATCGAAGGCTTCGCAGGTTGTCGATTGTGCTGGTGCGGTTGGAAATCTTGATTTTACGGCAGAAGAGTTGGCGCAGATCGACACCTATGCTGACGAGGAGAAAATCAACCTTTGGGCGACATCGGCGGAAATTGATTCGTGATTCAAAACCCGATCCTGCCCGGCTTCAATGCCGACCCGTCCTTTTGCCGTGTAGGCGAAGATTACTACATCGCGACGTCGACATTTGAATGGTATCCGGGTGTGCAAATTCACCATAGCCGCGATTTGGTGAATTGGACGCTGGTCTCACGTCCGCTGAGCCGGAAAGCCTTGTTAGACATGCGCGGCAACGCGGATAGCTGCGGAATTTGGGCGCCTTGCTTGTCCTTTGCTGACGGTAAGTTTTGGCTAGTCTATACTGACGTGAAACGGCTTGATGGGGCTTTTAAAGATGCGCCCAATTACATCACGTGCTGCGACACGATTGATGGCGATTGGTCCGATCCGTGGTTTGTGAATTCCAGTGGGTTTGATCCAACGCTGTTTCATGATGATGACGGGCGCAAATGGTTTGCAAATGTGCAATGGAATCATCGCGGGCAGGGCACGGGCGCCAATCCTACGCACGACAGCTTTGATGGCATTTTGCTGCAAGAATGGTCGCCAGACCGCGGGTTATTTGGACCGGTCAAATCAATTTATGCAGGCACAACGCGTGGTCTGACAGAGGCGCCCCATTTGTTCAAGCGCAACGGCTACTACTACCTCACAACAGCTGAGGGCGGTACAGGATATCAGCACGCCGTCACCCTTTCACGGTCCCGCAACATTTGGGGCCCGTATGATGATCATCCAAACTTGCATGTGATCTGCGCCGACGGATCTGACGGGCCGATCCAACGCACAGGGCACGGTCAATACGTCGAGACCCACTGGGGTGACCATTATCACACTTTTCTCATGGGCCGCCCGATCCCTGACGCACAAGGTAAACCTTTTTGCGCCATGGGGCGCGAAACAGGGATTGAGCGCGTCGTCTGGCGCGACGATTGGCTCTATCTGGAACGCGGTGGCATGGTGCCTGCGGTGCGCGTAGCTGCACCCGTCAATGTAGCTCAAAAACCTACAACTCCTGTACTACGGGTATTTGACGGGGCGTTACCGACCGAGTTCCAGTGGCTGCGCACGCCAGAACCTGACCGCATCTTTCGCACAGAGCCAGATGCGCTTGTGCTGATCGGTCGGGAAAGTATCGGCAGTTGGTTCGAGCAAGCCCTTGTGGCGCGCAGGCAAGAACACCATAGCTATGAAGCGTCCACTCTGGTGGATATGTCTGCCACGACCTACCAACATGCGGCAGGTCTCACGACTTATTACAACCGTCATAAATTTCATGCGGTTTTGCTCACCCATGAGCCAGCTATCGGGCGCGCTTTGACCGTGATGTCTTGCGCTGGGGATTGGCCGGACGGGAACCTAACATTCCACGCAGACCCCCTTGCAATTGACATTGGGGCCGTTGAATTACGGGTAACAGTGGATGCAGCGGTTCAGCAATTCTGGTATCGTCAAGGCGCAGACTGGATTGCAATTGGTCCCGCACTCGATGCATCTGTCATTTCGGATGAAGGCGGGCGCGGCGAACATGCGTCGTTTACGGGCGCATTCGTGGGCATGATTGCTTATGATTTGACGGGGCAAGGGACCGAGGCACGTTTCTCACGGTTTGATTACATCCCGCGATAGTCATTCATCCCTTTGCGTTTACGTGAATTCTTGCGTAGGTCTATTTTGTAAGCGGCTAAAGGCAGTGTAGTGCAAGGTGATCCAGTAGCAGGACGAGGGCAGGTGATAGGCCTTTTGGGCGGGTCATTCGACCCTGCGCATGAAGGACATGTTCACATCACTAAAGCTGCGCTGAAACGCTTTGGGCTTGATCGTGTGTGGTGGCTTGTCAGCCCCGGTAATCCGCTGAAACACAATGGTCCCGCACCCATGGAACAGCGGTTGGGGCATGCCCGCAAGCTGATGCAGCATCCCAAAGTAGACGTCACAGACATAGAACTGCGCTTAGGCACGAGATATACCGCTCAAACTATTGCCGCCCTCCAGCACGAATACCCCGATGCGCGATTTGTGTGGTTGATGGGGGCCGATAATCTGACCCAGTTCCACCGTTGGAAAGACTGGCAATGGATCATGGAGACCGTTCCGGTTGGCGTGCTTGCGCGTCCCGATGATCGTATCTCAGCGCGGCTGTCTAAAGCGGCAAACGTCTATCGTCGCCATATGCTGCGTGGCAACGCGTCGCAAGAACTGGGGCAGGCAGAGGCACCAGCATGGTGCTTTGTCAACTTGCCGATGTCCGCACAATCGTCATCAGCAATTCGTGACGCTGGAGATTGGGCTGCAACACAAAAAACAGAGGTGCCAAAGTGAGCATTCAATATTCGCGCCGCGCAGTGCTGTCCGCTTTGCTAAGTGGTGCCGCAACCGTAGGGCTGGCAGATGCACCTTTGACGTCATTGCGACCCGTTGCGCGACCCGCTGCAGCGGGAACAATAACGCCAGAGATGCGCCAAACCTTGGCACAAGTCGTCGAAGCCTCGGGTGTTACCGGTCAGGTTGGCATCGTCGTTGCAGATGCGAAAACGGGTGCGATAATTGATCAGCACGATCCAGAAATCCAGCAACCACCAGCGAGCGTCACTAAGGCGGTCACAGCGCTTTATGCGCTTGAGGCACTGGGAGCGGACTATCGATGGAAAACACGGATATTTGCGAATGGTCCTGTAAGAGACGGTATTATAGACGGTGATTTAATCTTGGTGGGTGGCGGAAATCCTAATCTAGTGACCGATGATCTTGCAAATCTTGCGCAACTGGTCGCTGATACAGGGCTGAAAGAAGTGCGCGGCGGATTTCAGGTCTATGACAACGCATTGCCGAACCTGGACGAAATAGATGAGACGCAATTAGACCACCTTGGTTATAACCCCGCATTGTCAGGGCTAAACTTGAATTTCAATCGGGTTCATTTTGAATGGAAGCGGCAAAGCGGGTCATATAATGTGACGATGGATGCACGCAGCGAGCTATATCGGCCCGAGGTCAAAATTGCGCGCATGCAGATCGTCGATAGGTCTGCACCGCTTTATACCTACCGTGATGGCGGCAATTTTGACCAATGGACTGTCGCCAAAAGGGCGCTGGGCAGCGGTGGGTCGCGGTGGTTGCCTGTGCGTTATCCAGCCCTGTACGCAGGTGAGGTTTTCGCGACCTTTGCACGCAGTCACGGATTGGTTCTCAAAAGCCCCGTCGAAATCACCGCATTGCCAAATGCGCCGGTTATCGCAGTTCATGAAAGCGCGAATTTGCGGGACGTGATGCGAGACATGCTGAAATACTCTACAAATCTGACTGCCGAGGCGGCAGGTCTCGCAGCGACGAAAACCCTGACCAACCAAACACGTGGTCTACGGACATCTGCTTTGGGTATGACGCGTTGGGCAAAAGACCGTGCAGGGATCGGACCCGAGTTTGCTGACCATTCGGGGCTTGGCGATGCATCGCGGATATCGGCTGGCGACATGGTGTCTTTTTTGACGGCGGAGAATGTGAAGGCGCAGCTTTTCCCGATCATGAAAAACATCGTCATGCGGGACGACAACAAAAAACCAATTAAGAACTACCCCGCAATCGTTCAGGCCAAAACAGGGACGTTGAATTTCGTTTCTTCCTTGGCGGGGTATATCCGTACGGCAAGCGGACGCGAACTGGCGTTCGCAATCTTTGCGGCCGATCTAGAGGCGCGTGAACGCGGCAAGATTACGGGCGGCGAACAACCGGTGGGGTCGATCACGTTCAACACCAACGCGAAACGGTTGCAACAGGTGTTGCTGCAACGCTGGGCGGCGTTGAACGACGTCGCAAACTAGAACGTCATGTGTCGCGCACGTGATCCGCGCTCGATAGCTGCGGCGTGAAGGCGGTCGATGTTCAGTTCGTAGCGAATCTCTTCAAGCATGCGGGCTTCTGCGCCTTCAATTGTGCCATCAGCGGCCGCCACGTCACACGATAACGCGTAGGCCGTTTCAAAAAGACGTTCATCTAGTGCGTCGCGGATCAGTCCAAAAAGTGCCTCCAACCCGTCTTCTTGCTCAAGAAGTTCAAAAACCATTTTCGAAATACGCGGCAGGCGTTCCGCATCATAGCCTGCAAAAACAGGCAGATTATTAATTGCATTGGACATTTTCACAAGTTCTGCTGTTCTGATTTCCTCGTCAGAGGCGGAAACTGCGACCATTAGTGCTGCCAATGCGTCTTGTCCGGTCATTGCTGCGTCGGGTGTCATATCAAATATCCTTTTCAATCTACTACCGATTTATTGACGCCTTGGCCCCTGCGCAATAGGGAGTGCGCGATAGGTTGCCATTGGGGCGCCGTTTCAACCGTTGAGAGATAACATGACTAATTTGCGTGACGCTGCGATGAATTCCAAGGCCTGGCCCTTTGAAGAAGCCCGCCGTTTGCTCAAACGGTATGAAAAGAAGGACCCCGAGAAGGGTTACGTCTTGTTCGAAACTGGCTATGGCCCGTCAGGTTTGCCCCACATCGGGACGTTTGGCGAGGTTGGGCGCACGACAATGGTGCGTCGCGCCTTCGAAGTTATTTCTGACATCCCGACGAAACTGTTATGCTTTTCGGACGATATGGACGGGATGCGAAAAATTCCGGGCAACGTGCCTGACCCAGAGGCGCTCAAACCGTTTATGCAGCAGCCTTTGACAGCTGTTCCTGACCCTTTTGGGACACATAACAGCTTTGGCGACCATATGAATGCCAAGCTGAACTCGTTTCTTGATACGTTCGGGTTTGAATATGAGTTCGCCAGTTCCACGGCCTACTACAAAGCCGGAAAAATGGACGAAATTTTGATCCGCTCTGCCGAGCGCTACGACGATATCATGGCGATTATGTTGAAATCGTTGCGTGATGAACGTCGCGAAACATATTCGATCTTTCTGCCTATCAGCCCGACAACTGGGCAGGTGCTCTATGTGCCAATGAAGAACGTGAGCAAGGCAGGCGAGATCACATTTGACGATGTTGACGGGACCGAAATCACAATGCCCGTGACGGGAGGCAATTGTAAGTTGCAGTGGAAGCCGGACTTTGGCGCCCGCTGGGCGGCTTTGGACGTTGATTTCGAGATGTATGGCAAAGACCATGCAACCAACACGCCAATTTACGACGGCATTTGCCGCGTTCTTGGTGGTCGTGCGCCAGAGCATTTCACTTATGAATTATTCCTTGATTCCGAGGGCCACAAGATTTCGAAAACTTCAGGCAATGGCCTGACGATTGACGAATGGCTGACCTATGCGGCTACGGAATCCCTGTCTTACTTTATGTATCTCAAGCCAAAGACAGCCAAGCGCATGCACTTTGACGTGATCCCGAAAGCGGTCGACGAGTATCACCAGCAATTGCGTGCCTATGCGACACAGGATGATGCGGGCAAATTGAACAACCCTGTGTTCCATATCCACGGCCACAATGTGCCTGCCTCTGATATGGTTGTGCCTTTTGCGATGTTGTTGAATTTGGCGTCCGTTTCGGGGGCCGAGGATAAGGATACGCTTTGGGGCTTTATCCAGCGCTATGCGCCAGAAGCATCGGCGGCGACAAACCCGCAGATGGATCAGGCCGCAGAATTTGCGGTGCGGTATTACAACGACTTTGTGAAACCGACCAAAGTGTTCCGCGCGCCAAGCGATCAAGAACGCAACGCGATGGAAGATCTGGTTGCGCGCCTAAAGGTCTGGGATGGCGGATTGGACGCAGAAGCCCTGCAATCAATGGTCTTCGCTGTCGGCAAAGAGCACGGGTTCGAGCCACTGCGCGATTGGTTCACCGCACTCTACGAGGTGCTGCTTGGGGCGAGCCAAGGACCGCGTTTTGGTGGCTTCATTGCACTTTACGGGGTCGATGAGACGGTCTCGCTGATCGAGACACAGCTCGCAGCTTGAACCAAATTTGAAACTAAAACCCGCCTTCATCCGTATCTAGCATAGATTAAACGGATGGAGGTGGCGATGAGACGGTTATTTACACTGGTTTTTGCGGTAGGGGCTGGATTGTCTTTCGGTGCTGCGCAGGCGCAAAGCGCGTTCGATAACGTCATTTCACAACAGCTGGATGCTTTTAATGACCGCGATATCGTGGGCGCATTTGACTTTGCAAGCCCGATGATCAAACGCATCTTTGGCGGACCGGAGAACTTCGGCATAATGGTACAGCGGTCGTTCCCGATGATCTGGGACAATACGTCAGTACGGTTCCTTGCCAAACGAGAAGAGGGCGGCGCCATTTTCCAGCGGGTCCTTGTGATCGGCAAAGACGGGATCGCCTATATGTTCGATTACAAAATGATTGAAACACCGCAAGGTTGGCAAATTGACGGTGTTAACTTTGTGCCCACCCCCGATGTAGGTGCTTAAACGCGTTGCGACGGGCACCGTCACGGTGCTCTTAGGTCACCTTTACTCTTGAAAGTTAAATCTAAGCGATAGGCTCCGGCGACTTTTCCGGACCGCTTTTGCATTGGTTTTCTGGAAAGGGTTATTCATGAACAAGGCAATTACAGACGGGGTCGTTTTCGCCCCACTTCCATTTTCTGCAGGATTGGGCGTTTGGTCCAGCGGCGATGGGACGCCTGGGTCTGATACATATGCGGTCAGTGGAGACGGGGTATTTGTCGCTTCGGATCAAGACTTTTCGGGCTGTTTAGAGGTCCTGAAGTCAGCAACAATCGCCAAAGTACGCTACATGGGGGAAACGCCGATTTTGCCCGGATGCTATCTGCAAGTGCGCGCCAAGGTTAAGGCCGTTGCTGGACCTATGCCATCTGTGCGCGTTGCGGGTTGGGCAGGGCAAGCAGGTGGTTCTCACGCAAACGGCGTGGTGGAGGTTGGACCGAGCAAACAGCTGACCACTTACGGCGAGGTTGTGGAGGTCACTGCAATCATTGCGACAGGCGACCGGACTGGCGTAGATATGGTCTGGAACGGCGTATCTTTCGGTCACCTTGGAATTGATTTGACGGGTGCAAGCGGTGGTTTGGTGCGGGTCGATGATATCGAAATCGAAGACGTAACCTCTATCTTTACCCGCGACATGATGTCGATGGTCGATGTGCGTGATTATGGTGCAAAGGGCGACGGATCTACCGATGACAGTGCTGCATTCGAGGCTGCAGATGCCGCAGCCAACGGTCGGACTGTTTTGGTGTCTGAAGGGACTTTCAAATTGTCCCAAGACGTGACCATTGAAAGCAAGGTAAAGTTCGAAGGCACGATCACGCAGCCCACGAGCAAGCGGTTTATTCTGCAAAAGGGCTACAACTTTGAAAACTATCTCAATGCATTCGGCGACGAGACGACAGCATTTAAAAAGGCGTTTCAGGCTCTTTTGAACTTTGCAGACCACGAGTCGCTTGATCTATGCGGGCGCCGCATTTCGCTGTCTGAACCGCTCGACATGCAAGCAGCTGATCCATCGCGCACAAGTTTTGCAACACGGCGTGTTATTCGAAACGGGCAATTCCAAGCGGAAAGCTCTTCCAGTTGGAACACATCGACAACTACATCGCAGGGCACCTATTCGACATCGAATCCCACTCGTCTCAGCAATGTCGTGAATGTGGCAAACGTCCAAGTCGGATCGCTTGTCACAGGCACTGGTGTCGGGCGCGATGTCTACGTCAGCGGTATCAATATTGGGGCCAAGATTGTTTACATCAGCGCGCCGCTTTATGATGCGGCGGGGACGCAAAACTTTACGTTTAAGCGCTTTAAATACCTACTCGATTTCAGTGGGTTCCAAAGCCTTAGCCAATTTGTTCTGGACGATATCGAATTTCAGGGTAACGGTTTTGCAAGCGGCGTCATGCTTGCGTCCAGTGGCATTACATTCCACGTCCGAGATTGCTTTTTTACGAAACCAAAGGACCGAGGGCTGACCTCGATCGGGACGGGTTGCCAAGGCATGATGGTGGACCGCTGTCAGTTCAACTCGAACGAGACCGCGCTGAATGTTCAAAGCCGCTCGACTATTGCAATGAATACAAACGCCAACGATGTCAAAATTCGTGACAACCGTATCATGATGTTCCGGCATTTCGCGGTCATTGGGGGTTCAACAACCTTGATGACAGATAACCACTGGTTCCAAGGGGATACGCAGCAAAATGGTGTGCGTACAGGCGGCGTGGTGATTACATCGCCAAATCCATCGTCCAGCTTCAGTGGAAATTATATCGATAATAACTTCATTGAATGGACCAATGAGCACAGTGCTGATCCGGGTCTTGGAAATCAGTTCTCGTTTGGTGGTCTGACGATTTCGAATAACATTTTCTTTGCTTCCAATGTTGCCGACTCGTTCAAATTTATCGTGATTAAGCCTTACGGAGTCGGGCATTTTATCCATGGCTTTTCGGTAATCGGTAACGTGTTTCGGTCTATCAACGGCTCGATTGATCGGGTCGAGAAAGTGGATACCACCTTCGCAGACCTTGAATTCAGCCGCATGCGGATGGTGACCTTTGCTGGCAACACCTTCCATGGCGTATCCGAAGAGGTCTTCAACCCTGCCTCATTGAACCACACGCAATCTACGGCAGCGTCGACTTGGACGGCGGATTCCGGTCCCTACTTGCCGTTCAAGGGCCGCGCCCGGGTTGTTGAATCCGTTGTTGCGGATGGATCAATTCGAAACTCCAGCAATAACGTCGAATACATTGCGCCTTCTGTTGAGACGGGGCAGGGTACGAATGGTCGTGACATTAAGCTGATCTGGGGCAAGGCGGTAAAGGGCAGCGTGCGGTTCGTTGTTCGTATGGATAACCCGTTATAAAGACCCAAGTCTTTCATTTCAGGAAAAGGGGCGCAGTGTCGCCCCTTTTTGTTTGTGGGGTTCTGTCTATGATTACGACATGACGATTCTCGTAACCCTCTTGGCGACTGTACTTTCAGTCGTTGCCATTATCCACGCCCTTTGGGGGATCGGGGTCTGGTTTCCCATTCGGGACGAAGAACGCCTTGTGAAATGTGTGGTCGGTGCAGCTGACGCGACGCGGATGCCAGGTCCAATCCCGTGTGCGCTCGTTTCTGCGGGCCTGATCGTTGTGGTCTTTTCGCTGGTCGCGGACCCAAATTTTCTGCGTGATCTGATTTTGGGGACGTCCGCAATCGTTTTTCTTCTGCGTGGGATCCTGACGTGGCTGCCCATGTGGCGCAGGATGACGCCACAGCAACCGTTCGCCAAGCTGGATCAGATGATTTACGGGCCAACCTGCAGTCTGCTCGGCATAGGCATTGCGATTGTTCTTTGGGGCTAAAACGTCAGCCAAGTTTCCAATTTTAGACCCGATCCGCGGTCTCCTGTCAGGGCGTGTACGGCGCCTAAGTGGACTTTCATGTTTTCTCGCAGGTCATAGATAATCGACGGCGCGATCTTGGCGTAATAGTCGTTGGTAAAGCCTTGTCCCGTTTGAATCTGTATTGATGTCATCCACTTTTCTGACCAGCGATGACCCCACGTTAAATCCACCTTTGGGCGAAATGTTCGCGCGAATGTGCCGTATGTCGCAGTAGCGTCGACCGCTAGCCATCCGTTCTCCAATCCGCGCCCCCATGACAGGCCGCCCCGCAACAATGTCTCGGTTGGGTGTGCTGTATCAGCGCGTAATCCGAATGCAAGGTTGGCTGCAAATTTGTCTCGCGCGGCAAGGTCACCAATCGGAAAGCTTGCGAAAAAGAAGGCCGTGCCAATGCGTCCCGCGTCAGCGGTGTGAATATCCAGCCCGAGGGTGACCCGCTCAGTGGCTCCATATTCCGCATATAGGGTAGGATCATAGTGCACGGGCAGGCGGGCGCCCTCTGATAGTAAAAAATTCCCACCTGCTGCGATGAAAAGTTCGCCTTTCTCGCGTGACCATGCCCCAGCGTTAGCCGACGTTGCCAAACAAAAGCTAAAGATGATTGCGAATTTGGCGAACATAACTTGCTCCGATAAGAACGACAAATTTCCCACAGAATAGTTAATGCGTTCTTAACACCTATTAATATTGCGATAGTGGTAAAATTATTTACACGAAACAGATGCGGCCAATGTGAAATTTACAAAATTCACCACCCTGATCCATGCATGGACTTGGAAACGAACAGGAAAAACCACATGATGCGCGGTAAGGGCTCGACTTTGGAGGTAAAGGCGAGTGGGAGACTAGGGGCGCAAGCCTCATTCGATATATCAATATTTTCGGGGGGACAGACCATGTCAGAGACCAGCAAACTATATCCACCTTCGGCCGAAATGGCCGCGGGCGCACATGCTGATAAGGCGACTTATGATGCGATGTATGCAGCATCGATTGCTGATCCAGATACATTTTGGGCAGAACACGGCAAACGTATCGACTGGATGAAGCCTTTCACCAAGGTCAAATCGTCTGATTTCACGCTTGGCCAAGTTGGGATCAAATGGTTCGAGGATGGCACGCTGAACGTCGCGGCCAATTGCGTGGACCGTCACCTCGCGACACGCGGCGATCAAACCGCGATCATCTGGGAACCCGACAGCCCGCAAGACGAAGCGCTGCACATCACTTATAAAGAGCTTTACGACAAAACCAACCGCATGGCGAATGTCCTCAAAGACTTGGGCGTAACCAAAGGCGACCGCGTTATCCTGTATCTCCCCATGATCCCAGAAGCCGCCTATGCGATGCTGGCCTGTGCGCGTCTTGGTGCGATTCACTCCATCGTGTTCGCGGGCTTCAGCCCTGACGCGCTGGGCGCACGGATCAACGGATCAGACGCAAAGGTTTTGATCACGGCAGACCATGCACCACGCGGTGGGCGCGCGACGCCTTTGAAATCAAACGCTGATACAGCGCTTTTGCACTGCGATGACCGCGTGAAATGTCTGGTTGTCAAGCGGACTGGCGCACAGACGACTTGGACAGAAGGGCGCGACTACGATTATAACGCGCTATCTGCTGCGGCATCAGGCGAATGCGCCCCTGCCGAGATGAACGCCGAAGACCCGCTGTTCATCCTTTACACATCTGGCTCCACCGGGATGCCAAAAGGTGTTGTGCATACGTCAGGTGGTTACCTCGTTTATGCGGCGATGACGCATGAATATACGTTCGACTACAAAGACGGTGACATCTTCTGGTGCACGGCTGACGTGGGTTGGGTTACAGGACACAGCTATATCGTCTATGGGCCGCTTGCGAACGGTGCGACCACGATCATGTTTGAAGGCGTGCCAACCTATCCAGACGCCGGACGTTTCTGGGAAGTCTGCGCCAAGCACAAGGTCAACCAGTTCTACACGGCTCCAACCGCAATTCGGGCCCTTATGGGGCAAGGCACCAGCTTTGTTGAAAAGCATGACCTGTCTGATCTGCGCGTTCTTGGAACCGTTGGCGAACCGATCAATCCAGAGGCGTGGAACTGGTACAACGATGTCGTCGGCAAAGGTAAATGCCCGATCGTTGACACATGGTGGCAGACCGAAACTGGTGGCCACTTGATGACCCCGCTACCTGGTGCGACTGCGACCAAACCCGGATCCTGCACATTGCCGTTCTTTGGGGTGCAGCCTGTCGTGCTAGAGCCAACGACTGGTGAAGAGCTGCATGACAACGGGATCGAGGGTGTACTTTGCATCAAAGATAGCTGGCCGGGTCAAATGCGCACGGTTTGGGGCGATCACGACCGTTTCGAGAAAACCTATTTCTCTGACTACAAAGGCTATTACTTCACAGGTGACGGCTGCCGGCGCGACGAAGATGGCTATTACTGGATCACGGGCCGAGTCGATGACGTGATTAACGTCTCTGGGCACCGCATGGGCACCGCCGAAGTCGAAAGCGCACTTGTTGCACATGTCGCTGTCGCCGAAGCGGCGGTCGTTGGCTACCCGCACGACATCAAAGGACAGGGCATCTATGCTTATGTGACGCTGATGAACGGACAAGAGCCGACGGACGAGTTGCGTAAAGAGCTTGAAAAATGGGTCCGGTCCGAGATTGGACCGATCGCCAAGCCTGACTTGATCCAGTGGGCACCTGGTTTGCCAAAAACGCGCTCTGGCAAAATCATGCGCCGCATCCTGCGCAAGATTGCAGAGAACGACTTTGGCGCGCTGGGCGATACGTCAACCTTGGCCGACCCGTCTGTCGTTGAGGACCTGATCGAAAACCGGATGAACCGCGCTTAACCCAAGTCGGCTGATCCAAACTTTAGAATGACGGGGACGATTAATTCTTCCTCGTCATTCAAATGACGGTCCAGCAACCGTTCCAAAACACCCAATTCTGTTTCAAAACGACCCGTCGCACTGCGCATTGCGGGTTTTTTATCGCGTGCATTCAGTACGTCGTTGGCGGTTCCTACGAATTTGTTCAGCAAGGCATCAATGTCGTGATGATCCTTGTCGAGTATGGCAAAACCACTTTCAATGCGGGTGTCTTTGGTCGCGAGCTTTGGAAAATAGTAAGTGTCTTCTATCGTGTGATGCTCATGCAGACCGTTCACAAACATGCCACCCAATCTTGAAAGGCGGGACGCATATTGATCGGTATCAAAGCCACTATCAATGAATTTTTGCGCATCCTTTTGCATGTCCGCCACCACGCGGCGAAACATCAAGTGGCGATCGAGCCAAAAGCGGATCAGCCCGTCAAATCCGGGATCGATTTCCCAAATTGCGCGGGGATACTCAGCCAGCAAAACTTGCAGGGCATCGGGCAAGCCTTTCCGGTCAGCGAGGGCAAGCGAGGTCATGGTATCGGCTCCAGATTGGGTGTCCCTTATCTAGTGGGGCAAGTGAAGTTTATCCAGTCACGACCGCATAAGGCGAATAAAATTGCGCAAGATGTGCTGCACTTGAACCCGTTAAACATGCATTTGCATTTCAAAAATTTCGCCGGAGGAGGGTTTTCTTGGCAGATTGAAAAGCAAATCAGGGTTTGGAAGGTTGCCGTAAGGGCAAAGCGAGATTGCGCTTGCCATTTTTACCAGCAGATCAAACTATGCCTTATCAGCGCCCTTGGGGCGAATGAGATAATGGAAACGAGAGCTGGGTAAACAGCTCTTCACACTGGGAGATTTTCATGACTTTGAAATCAACATTAAAAGCAACAACCGCTGCTATCCTGCTGCTCAGCGGCACGGCTGCATTTGCAGACGGCCACGCAACGCACCCTGAGACTGGTGAAGTTTTGGCGACTGACCAATCCTTTACATATCGCGATCTGGACGAAAGCCCGTCCATCGATCCAGGTGTTGCTGAAGACAGCGCAGGCGGCGACATTCTGCGTGACCTTTTTGAAGGCCTGATGGCACAAGATGGTGACGGCAATCTCGTTCCAGGCGTGGCGACGGGTTACACAGTCTCTGATGACAAGCTGACATATACATTCACGCTGCGTGATAATGCAAAATGGTCAAATGGTGAACCTGTTGTTGCTGGTGATTTCGAATACGCTTGGAAGCGCGCAGCGTCCCCAGAACTCGCGTCTCCATATAGCTGGTACATCGAATTGATGAGCCTCGAAAATGCGTCCGCGGTTATTGCAGGCGATATGGACCCATCAACTCTCGGCGTAACCGCTGTTGACGACAGCACATTGGTCGTAAAACTGACCCAGCCGCTGCCATACTTCCCGCAGATGGTTGTGCACTTTACAACATTCCCAGTGCCACGCGCCGTCATCGAAGAGTTCGGCTCTGACTGGACCAAGCCAGGCAACATGGTCTCCAACGGTGCTTACGTGCTGACAGAACATGTCCCACAAGAAAAACTCGTCCGCGAGCGCAACGTAAACTATTGGGACAACGAAAACACGATCATCGAAAAGACCACATCGCTTGTGATCAACGATGAAAACGTGGCCCTGACACGCTTCCTTGCAGGGGAGCTTGATCGCACAGAAGTACCGTCCGGCCAGTTCCCAGCCCTTGAGGCGGAATATCCAGACGACATCATGTCTGTGCCAAACGCGTGTTCCTACTACTACACCATTAACATGACAGAAACAGGCAATCCAGCCTTGCGAGACGCAATCGTGCGGAAAGCATTGTCGTTGGCCGTTGACCGCGATGTGATCGTCGACAACGTTTTGGCTGGTGGCCAAAAAGCCGCTTACACATTTACACACTGGGCAACTGCTGGGTTTGAAACACCTGACATCCCAATGGCGTCAATGGAGCAGGCAGAGCGCAACGCAAAAGCCGTCGAGCTTTTGGAAGCTGCGGGCTACGGGTCCGACAACCCAGTATCCGTCAAGTTGATCTACAACACATCCGACGCGCACAAAGGCATCGCAATCGCGATCAGCCAGATGTGGAAGCAGACACTTGGTGTCACGACCGAGCTTGCAAACGAAGAATGGCAGGTCTTCCTAGAGACACGCGGCAACCAAGACTATGAAGTTGCGCGTGCTGGTTGGTGTGCTGACTATAACGAAGCGTCTACCTTCCTTGACTTGATGCAGTCCGAGTCTGGCTACAACGACGCCAAGTATAACAACGCTGAGGTTGACGCGCTTTTGGCACACGCCAAAACTGCTGATAACCCACAGGCTGACTATACTGCGGTAGAGCAAATGATCGCGCAAGATACGCCAATCATCCCAATCTACCACTACTCGGCAGACAAAATGCTGCGTAGCACTGTTAAAGGCTGGGCTTACGACAACTTCCAGCAGAACTGGTACTCCAAAGACCTCTATAAGGTTGCTGGTGAATAACCGCTAACTGCTCGCAGCCGCGCCCCACATCGTTGGGGCGCGGCCTTTTTGTCGCACCCTGATACGCGGACCAATACACATGTTTAGCTTTGTAGCCCGACGGCTCGCCGTCGCCGTTCCGACGTTGCTGATCCTCGTCGTGATCTCGTTCATTTTGATGTATGCAGCCCCCGGTGGGCCGTTTAACTCTGAACGCCCGCTGCCACCCGAAGTACTGGCAAATATTGAAGCGAAATACGGTTTGGACCAACCGTTCTGGAAACGCATTTACGACTATATTGTCGGTGTCGTGTTTCACTTTGATTTTGGTCCGTCGTTCAAATTCAAAGACCGGTCCGTCAACGACATTATCGCACAGGGCTTTCCTGTGACACTGACCTACGGGTCGATTTCATTTGTAGTCGCAATCCTTGCAGGCGTAAGCCTTGGGGTTGCTGCTGCCATCAAACAAAACTCTTGGCTTGATTACCTCGCCGTCGGTATCTCCATCGGTGCGCAGGTTCTGCCAAACTTCGTTATGGCGCCAATCTTGCTTTTGACATTCACGCTGTGGCTTGGCTGGTTGCCAGGTGGCGGTTGGAACGGTGGCGAATGGCCCTATCTGGTCATGCCGGTGATTGCGCTTTCCACCTCCTACATGGCGTCCATTGCACGGATCACACGGTCTTCGATGCTTGAAGTGCTGAACACCAACTTCATTCGCACAGCCCAAGCCAAAGGGTTGCCGATGCGCCGCGTGATCTGGAAACAAGCTATGAAGCCCGCAATGCTGCCCGTATTGTCCTATCTCGGGCCTGCATTTGTCGGCATGATCACAGGCTCGGTCGTCATCGACAGCTTCTTCTCGACAGGGGGGATTGGCACGTTCTTTGTGAACTCGGCCTTCACGCGTGACTATTCGGTCATGATGGGGATCACCATTCTGGTGGGCACCCTGACTATTCTGTTCAACCTTCTGGTGGACGTGCTTTACGCATGGATCGACCCGAAGATCCGCTATTAAGTGAAAGGGAGAATGTAACATGCTTCCCAATTCCAAATCTATGGACGGCGTCGCGCAAGCGATGGACGCCGCTGAAATCAAAGGGCGGTCTCTTTGGGCTGACGCGCGGACACGGTTCATGCGCAACAAAGCCGCTTTGGTCTCGCTGATCCTCTTGGCGCTTGTGGCAGCCTTCGCGCTTTTCGGCGGGCTTGTGGCCGAGTGGGAACGCGACTTTGTCGACTTCTCGCTGACAGGGCGCAACGCGCACTTGGGCGTGCCATCTTTCGAGACGGGGCACTTCTTTGGCACTGACAACAACGGGCGTGATCTTTATGCGCGGGTTGTGCAGGGTACAGGCATCTCGCTGATGGTGGGTATCGTCGGTGCGATGGTCGCCGTGGTTGTTGGCACGCTTTACGGCGCGACGGCTGGCTACTTTGGCGGGCGGCTGGACGGGATCATGATGCGGATCGTCGACGTTTTGATGTCAATCCCGTTCATGTTCGTTCTGATCTTGATGCTTGTCATTTTCGGACGGTCTATCTTGATGCTCTTTTTGGGGATCGGCCTCATTTCATGGCTCGACATGGCACGGATCGCGCGGGGGCAGACCCTGACGATCAAGAACAAAGAGTTCGTCGAAGTTGCCGTCGCAACTGGTGTGCATCCAATCAAAATCATTCTCAAACACATCGTGCCAAACTTGCTGGGGATCGTGATTGTTTACGCAACCCTTCTGGTGCCAAACATGATCATCTTTGAAAGCTTCATCAGCTTCCTCGGGCTTGGGGTGCAAGAACCCAACACCTCGCTGGGCGCACTCATCAACGAAGGGGCAGGGACCATGCAATATGGCACTCTGTGGCAAATTGCTTTCCCGCTGTTTTTCTTTGTCGTAACGATCTTTGCCTTCTTCTTTGTCGGTGATGGCTTGCGCGACGCACTCGACCCAAAGGACCGCTGATATGAGCCTTCTGGAAATCAAGGACCTTAAGGTCACATTCAAAACCGGCGACGGCGATGTAAACGCGGTGAATGGCTTGTCGCTGAACGTGGACGCTGGCGAAACCCTGGCGATTGTGGGCGAAAGCGGTTCAGGCAAAAGCCAGACCGCATTTGCGACAATGGGTCTATTGGCGCGCAACGGGGCCGCGACTGGGTCGGTCAAATTCGACGGCATTGAACTCTTGGGCTTGTCCGTCAAGGAATTGAACAAAGTACGCAGCCAGCAAATCGCGATGATCTTCCAAGACCCGATGACGTCCCTGAACCCATACCTACGGATCAGTGACCAAATGGCCGAGGTACTGACGCTGCACAAAGGCATGACCAAGAAACAGGCAATCGCTGAATCCGTACGGATGCTTGACGCGGTGCGCATTCCTGATGCCAAAAACCGTATCCGGTCGTTCCCGCATGAATTCTCGGGCGGGATGCGCCAGCGGATCATGATCGCGATGTCGCTCTTGTGCCAGCCTAAACTACTGATCGCGGACGAACCGACAACGGCGCTCGACGTGACCGTGCAAGCGCAAATCATGCAGGTCTTGTCCGATATTCGGACCGACTTTGGCGCGGCCATCATTCTGATCACGCATGACCTTGGGGTCGTTGCAGGGTTTTGTGACCGCACGCTGGTCATGTACGGCGGGCAGATCATGGAAGAAGGGACAACTGAAGAAGTCTTCGAGACACCCAATCATCCTTACACCCGTGGCCTCTTGCGCGCTGTCCCGCGGCTGGACCGCGACGATGCATCCCTTGCGACCATCGCGGGCGAACCCCCCGACATGTCGCACCTGCCAACAGGTTGCCCGTTCTCGCCACGCTGTGCGCAGGTCATCGCTGATACTTGTCCTTCGGTGCGACCTCCGTTGGAGACAACCGCAAATGGCCGCCGCCGCGCGTGCCACATCCCCGTATCGGAGGTCGCGTAATGTCCACCATTCTTTCCGTCAAAGACCTGTCCGTGACATTCGATGTGCGCAAACAAGGCGCCTGGCCTTGGACGCCCGCACAAAAGCTGCACGCCGTCTCAAAGATGTCGTTTGACCTAAAGGCAGGCGAATGCCTTGGGGTTGTGGGCGAAAGCGGGTCGGGCAAGTCCACCCTCGCGCGCGCCATCGTTGGGACCGTGCCATCTTCAAACGGGCAAATCCTGTTTGAGGGGGCCGACCTTGCGAACATGGACACGCGACAGCGCCGCGTGCACCGCCGCGATGTGCAGATGATCTTCCAAGACCCGCTTGCGGCCTTGAACCCTCGGATGACAGTCGGTGATATCATCGCCGAGCCGCTTGTAACCCACGAACCGAACACGCCGCGCAAAGAGGTCAAAGCACGGGTCGCAGAACTGATGGAACGGGTGGGTTTGCTGCCCAATCTGGTCAACCGGTATCCACATGAGTTTTCGGGCGGACAGTGCCAACGGATCGGGATCGCACGTGCGCTGATCCTAAAGCCCAAGCTGTTGATCTGCGATGAACCTGTGTCTGCCTTGGACGTGTCCGTACAAGCGCAAGTCGTGAACCTGCTGATGGAACTACAGCGCGACTTTGGCCTCTCGATGATCTTTATCGCGCATGACCTGTCTGTCGTGAAACACATCAGCGACCGGATCGTGGTGATGTATCTGGGGCGTCAAATGGAGATGGCGAGCGCGGAGAAGCTGACCACCGCACCAGAACATCCCTACACCCAAGCACTGATTTCGTCGGTGCCGATCCCCGACCCCAAGCTTGAAAAAGCGCGGATCAGGCCAATCCTCGAAGGTGAATTGCCATCGCCGCTGGCACCACCATCAGGCTGCGTGTTCCGCACCCGTTGCCCCAAGGCACAAGCCTCTTGCGCAGGTGACAGACCGGCAATGATCGACCTTGGGGATGGGCATTTTGTCGGTTGCCCTTACCACGAGCCCGCCCAAGTCATCATGACCAAAGCAGGCTAGTAGTCGCGCTCGAAAAAGATACCGATACTGGTTTCGCCATCGGCACCCACCGTGCCTTTGGCGGTAATCTCTTCAGTGACATCAAGGTTCAGGTTGATCTCTGTTGATCCATCGCTGGACACAGTCACGTCCGTATAGACGTTCTCGGACAGATACTTGCCCGCACTCACAGCGGCATTGCCTTCAGCATCGGTCGTGACGTCAAAGTCATCAAGGCCAATGCCACTGCGGAAGTTGTCAATCAGACCCCCGCCGCCGCGACCCGCCAGTGTGCCTACAGCCGCCGCCAGTTGAACGGCCTGCAACGGGCTAATGCTTTCTATGTCACGACCAAAGATAAGCTGCGACAGCACCTCATCCTGTGGCAGGGACGGGGTCGAAATAAAGCTGACCTCTGGTTCGGTTGCAGGGCCTTCCACGATAATATCAATCTTGGTGCCTGTGCGGGCCTCCGTGGTCGCAACCAAGCGAATGTAGGGAATAAAGTCGCCCTGCATTGTGGCGCTGCCCTCGGACAACTCAAAACGCTGCTGCAAAATGCTCAGACGTCCGCGTACCAGCTCAAACAGGCCGGTTGGCTGAATGTTCTTGGTTGTGCCACCAATGTTCAACGTGCCACCCAACTCTGCATCCAACCCACGACCACGGATGAAAATCCGCGAGGGAGCATTGATCGTGATGTCGAGCGGATAGGGGGGCGCGCTGCTCGATGTCGTGGCTGCAGGCTGGCCGTTCTTGGCAATTCCTGCCTTATCCAAAGTGCGCAGCACTGGTGCGGGGGCTCCCAAATGCAAAACGTCCGGCAAATCACCCAAAGACCCGACACCTGATGATGGTACTTGCAAATCGGTCTGGCCAAGATTGATCGTGCCCGACACCACAGCACCGCCCGTCAAAGGGCCACGGACATTCAGGCCACCGCTAAGGGTCGTCTGGTAAAGCTCTGGGTCTTTGATTAGAACTTCGTTCAGCGTGATCGAGATATCGGCATTTTGCGGGGCAGTCAGGGACACCGGTCCTGAAATCGCCAGCGACCCGCCCGCCAACACATCACCGCTGATGTTGATATCCGCAGACCCGTTTTGCAACGTCACGCCGCCCGAGATGTTCTGCAGGCCTTGGGCCAACGTGGGCGCAGTCAACCGTGCATCAACAAGCGCCACGCGTCCAGATACAGAGTTCAGGGCCGCAGGGCCGTTGATTGCTAAATCAAACGTCGCATCACCTGACAAACGGCGCGGCTCCAGCATCGCGTTGGCCAGTCCCAATGGCGCACGGCCAGAGGTGTTGATATTCAACTGCCCGCCCGCGCCAACCTGACCATTTGCGGTCACCGTAATGCCCCCCGGGCCTGCGGCGTCCGCGTTCACGCCCCAATTGCCATTCGGGTCCAACGATGCGGTGCCAGATGCCGTGACAGGACCAGATAGCTGATCGGTCAAAACGCCGACGTCGCGCAAACGAGCCTCGAACGTTCCACGGCCGGCACCTGCTTGGCCGCCCAAGTTACCAGACAATGTGACGTTTGCAGTCGATACATCGAGTTCACTCACCTGCAAATTGCCGTCATTCAAACTGGCGTCCGCATTCAAGCGACCATTGCCCGCCAGCAAAATATCCGCGATTTCATTGCCGACACCTAGGTTGGTGGTCTGCGCCGAAACCGTCGCGTCAAAGGCCGAGAGATCAGGCATGACAGAACCCGATACGCGTGCCGAAATACCACCCGAAACAGATTGTCCAATCAGGCTCTGATAGGTGGAAAGGTTCGCCACATCGGCATCCACAACACCTGTAAATTGTAACTGAGGGTCAATTTTACCAGCCAAAGTCACAGCTGTGCTTGGTCCAGTAAATTGCACCGAAACATCACCGTTCTCGGTCTCGTCGCGGGAGATTTTGGCCGTCGCAATCACAGGCCCACGCAAGCCTTGGCCCAACACAGCAGCATCAGCGATATTCGCATTCAGGTCGAATTCTGCGGCACCTGACATGCCACCGCGACCGCTTGCGGTGATTTCGGTGGTATCAGTAGCGATATTCAATTCGTGTAAAATAAACCGGTCGATACCTGTGCGCGACAGCTTGGCAGACAATGTGCCCGCACCGCGCAGCAAAGGATCAACTTGCGTCATCCCGACAGCCAAATTGCGTGTCGTGCCATCGACCATCGCAGTAAAGCGCTGCCCATCACCGAGCAGAACTGCGGACACGTCCAATTTCGCAGCCCCCGCCAAATCGCGACCCACAAGGCGGGCATAGCGGCTGAAATCTGCGACATCAGCCGTGACCGACAGATTCACGGTTTGGCCGTCTTGGGTCGGGTTCACTTCTGCCAAAGCCTTGAACAGGGTATCCGTCAACGTGCCCGTCATATCGGCAGTCATCACGCCCTTTAGATCGCGCGCCGCGGTGCCGCGCATTTGTGCAGGGCCACTTAATTTCGGCTCGATCAGAGACAAGTCATTTACGACAAGTTCGAATTTCGCGTCACTCTCACCACTGGTCAACGCGGCGTCTGCGGTCAAGTCCGCAGCGCCCGTTTTGATTTGGAACGCCTCCAGACGCGTGCCGTCGGTGTCGCGCACAGCCGCTGCCGAAATGTCGCCACGCCCTTTGAACACTGCGTCAAGTTGTGGAATTCCGACCGCCAGATCATCGGTGGTGCCCGACACGATCAAATCAAACATACCATCAAGCGGGGCGACTGTACCGGTTATCGCGATCTCGGCAGCACCGGCCAATTCGCGACCGGCAAGCTGGGAAAACCGCTCTAGCGCGTTAACGGTCAAAATTAAGTTTGTCTGCGTGCGCAGGCCAGCCTTGGTGCCTCGGATCGTCGCATCAGCCAAAGCCTCAATCCCCGGACCCTCTAAGGTGAATTGGGAAATGCGCGTAGGGCTACCTTCCGTGCGCGATGCCTCGAAAACACCTGAAATCTGATCGCCAAAGGCCTGTGCAGCACCGGCATCGTCCAACTCTAAGCCATCAACCAAATAGGTCAGCAGCGCAGAGACTTCGCCCTGCATATCGCCTTCACCAGGCACCAAAATACCGCCGCCAGACATCTCAATTTGCTGCATAAAAAGACCCGGACGGTCAAAGCCGTTGACCGTGAACGCCGTCTTCCACTCATCCGACACTGCGGCATTAAAGGACAGGTCCAGTGCCACGGTTTCGACATATGTCTTTGGGCCGGACAAGGGCAACAGAACGTCCCCGCCGTTTTCGGCGGCAATCTGGCCCTTGAGGTCTAACCGCAAAGGCCAGCCCTGCGACCCGATATCGGCGCTGCCACTTAGCTGCAACGATTGGGCAGATAGATCAAAAGTTTCAAGATTGATCTGGCTATCTGGCGACGTCAGCGCATCGACACGCAGCTTCACATCATCGCCGAAAAAGTTTTGGTATTCAGGCGCAAAAAGCGGGGTCACATCCCCGCCAATATCCAGCTTAACATGTTGACCTTCAGCATCTGTGCGCAGGGCGAAATCACCCAAAATGCGGTCTTGGCCATCCGTCGCCAACGCAATTGTCGCGGCATAGTTATCCAATGGGGCTGTGCCATCAATTTGCAGCTTCGTCGACGGGCGACCCGGCAAATCGAGTAGTCTCGCCGCAACACCGTCAGCACCTTCTTCAAGGCCAAGCAGCAAAGACAACACGCGGTCCTCATTGGTGAACGCACCATCAATCTTGAACACACCCATCTTGTCGCCCAAACGGGTCGCCACAATATTCGCCGTGCCTTCGCCACCAGACAATGCAGCACTGCCCGTCAAATTCAGGCGCAATTCTTCACCCAAAAACGGCTCGCCGAGGATGATCTCTTTGATATCCAGCGCGCCCAACTCAATGCCAACTGGCAGTTCTGGCAGGGCAAATGGGGTGGCTTCGGGGGACGGGGCGGATGTCTGGGATATCGGCGCACGCGACACGATGATGCGCTCGGCGCTCAGCGTGTTCACTTCAATGCGGCCACGCAATAGGGCAGACCGGTTCCAATCCAGAACCACATCTTCAAGGGTCAGCCAAATCCCTTCCGAATCCGAAATCGTCATGCTTTGCAAAGATGCGGCAGAACTGAGCGCACCTTCAAAACCGATAATGTTCACGTCCCGCGTGTCACCCGACAAGTTGTCTTCGATCAAAGTGGTCAAATACCCTTTGTCGACATCTTCTTGGGATTGCGCAGTTGCCAAAGCTGGGGCAAGCGACAGGGCTAGGATTAGGGCGTAATGCTTCAAAACGATTGTCCAATCCCGATATAGACCGCAACGGATTTAGCGATATTATCGCCACTGGCGGGGGTGCCGATGTCTAACCTGATGGGGCCAATCCCAGTGTTATAGCGCACACCAATACCCGCACCCGCATGCCACTGGGTCTCTCCACCAAACCCTGCGTCCGCGCCAACCTGACCAAAATCGTAAAACCCGACGACACCAATCTTATCGGTGACAGAATAGCGCGCCTCTAGCTGGGCGCCGACATAAGACAAACCACCGGTCTGATAGGTCTCGCCGCCGCTTGTTCTGGTCACGCCAAGTGAATTGTAAGGTTGTCCGCGCACTGATCCACCGCCGCCCGAGTAAAACAGATAGTCCGCAGGCGTATTGTTCAAATCGCCACCCAAAACGGTGCCGGCCTGTGTGCGGGCAGCCAGCGTCAGCTTTTCATCCGCGCCAAAGCTGCGGTAAGCCCGCGCATCTGCGAACATGCGTGCGCCATAGTCACCGCTGAAAATATCGATGAACGGGGTCAGCTCGGCATTAATGTAATAGCCCGACTTGGCGTCTGTGGTATTGTCGCGGCGCTCCAACGTGGCCTCAAGCGGCAGCGTGAACAGCGTATATTCGCGGGTGCCCTCTGGGGTGACTTCGCGGGCAGACAGCAGGCCGACACCAATCTGGGCTGTCAAATCATCCCAAATCGGGCGAGTCAAACCCATCTCAAATGCGACTTTATCTAACAGGTAATCAGGCTCGTCGGTGCGGCTAAGCTCTGCGCGGGCAAAGAAATCGGTCTCTGCGCCATAAACCGCAGGGCGTTCAAAACTGGCACCAAGGCGATAATCAATACCGCCAGTCTCACCACCAATGCCAGAGACTTCGCCGTCAACGCGGAACCGTTCGGCACCGTTCATAAAGTTGCGGTGCATCCAGTAGGTCGAGACCTTGAGCCCTTCAATGGACGACAGCTCTAGGCCAAATCCAAAGCGGCGTGGCTTGCTTTCAATCACCTGCAACTCAATCGGCAAGGTATTGTTGGGGCCGATTGTGTCGGCCTCAACGGCGGCTATGCTGTCAAAAGCGCCTGTTGCACGTAGGCGGCGCTCTGCTTTTTTAATATCTTCGGGGTCGTAGATTTCTCCAACTGGCAAACCCGCGATCTTTTCAATACGGGCGGTACGCACGTCGGTGTTGCCTGTAATGGTCAATGCGCCAAAGGTCAGTTGGGGGCCAGTGTCCAAGGCAATTGCCACGTCCAATTCGCGCTGCGGATGGCGGGCCGTGACCTGTTGGTCACCAGCGGCCGCCTTGGCATAGCCCGCACTACGCCACGCATCGACGCCTTCACCGACGGCTTGTTTGATGACTTTGGACTGTGCGACCTGACCTGCGGCAAAACCTTCGGGCAGGACGATGCCCGCGGGCAATGGCTGCAACGTGGCTTTGCCAAACGTAAACTGTGGTCCGGGATCGACACGCAGCGAAACTGTCGAGATTTGTCTCGGCGCATCTAACGGGGCAATCGACGACGCTTCGCGGCCATCAACCAGAATTGACACCGTGCCACCATAGTGTCCTTGTCCGTAAAGCGCTGTCACCAAACGGCGGTAATCGGCACGCGCGGCAGCAATATAATCTTGCGAACCTAGCCCTTCCTCAGGGTCCAACGACAGGGCCAGCGATGCACCCGTCAAGACGCCTTTCAGCGTTTCATCATCGCCCAAAACATCCAAGGTAACGTCTTGGGCAAAAACCGCTGTAGACGATGCCAGAAGCACAGCCAAAATGCTTATCGTTTTCTGCATGGTTTGGCCCCTTGATCGCCACTTTAAGTTTAAAAACATTGTATAGCGATTGTGTCTAAATGCCCAGTGCTGTGGTGATCACGATTTAGAGCACTAGATCTGGTAAAGACCCGCATTGCGCCGCAATCAGACGATAAAATGTCTATTTGTGAAACAACACGAGACGCTGAATTATGCTATGTGTCGCAGAGCAAAATGAAGGTGGGGAAAAAAGTGCAGTCAGTAAACGGATTTAGCCCGCTTCAAACGCGTATGCGCCCCGCTGAAAAAGTCATGCGCTTGCGGCGAATGGGGGCGGCCTTTCCACACCGGCTCTCGTTTCTGCGGACCCTGACACGCAACTTGGCCAAAGAAGACGTCAAAATCACCCGCACCCACTGGCAAATATCCGCTGATGGGTATGGCCATGCGGTCTATCAGTTGCGCTTGGGCGGGTTCGATTATGCGCTGATTGCGGTCTCGACGGACCTGCCGCCCGACATGCGCACCGACCGCGTGATCGCAACCGCGTGGGACACGGCCTATGTGCTTTATGACGGGGTGCCTTCCGCCGCCGAAATCGAACGGGTCGTGGCCGTAGCCCCTCTGCAAGAAGCAGCCCGTTTCACCCAGCGCGACCTCATCCTAAGCCGCGCAAATAAGTCTGTGCGTTTGTTCGATCACGTGGCGGACGCCCTGCGCAAAGGGCAACAACCTGACGTCGATCTTGTGCGGCAAACGGGCTATCTGATGCGGACCACGGCCGTTTACGGCAATGGCAAGTTCGGGATCGCGGATCGGGGTATCATTCAGGACCGGCCCTTTTTGTCAGGGCCCTTCGCAGCCGAGATGCTGACCGTTTGGCTGATCCGCGGGTTCACCCACGATCTTGTCGAACATGTCGGCGGTGCACCATTGGACCGCACCATCAAGCGTAGCTTGGGTATTGGAAACGCGACAGGGCTGGGCATGGCACCTTTCTTGGTCAACCACCCTCTCTTACTGGATGCGTGGATGCAGGTCCGCGAAACGGCGATTGCGTGGGTGCGGGCGGTGCCTGCACTCAGCGCCGATCAAATCACACAAATCTACGAACTTGCGGCACGGGCAGCAGCTCACCTTGCAGAATGGAATGTGCCAGACGAAATCGCAGCCGAGCGGATCGCAACCCTGCGCCGCGAATGGCCACAAATCACGCGCATGATGACGCCAGAAATGATGACGGGCGACATACCAATCGACAAGCTGATCCTCGCTAGCGAAGCCTATTCCGTCGACGCCCAAGAACTGCTCGCCGCAATGCTATTAGAACCTTTCGGCGATCTGATCGACGGG
The DNA here is from genome assembly GCA_024686085.1 of Loktanella sp. Lineage (GTDB taxonomy): Bacteria > Pseudomonadota > Alphaproteobacteria > Rhodobacterales > Rhodobacteraceae > Yoonia. Next base: position 57,058 of record JAIBDT010000003.1, on the reverse strand, counting down.
TTGGCCGATTGCATGGCAACGCCGTTTGCGCCCGAAATCGATCCCGCAATGGATTGCGCAGCTTTGAAAGACCTCATTGGGCGGGATTGGGACTGGGCCGTGAAAACCGACTACGATACCATGCCCAACAACGCCCGCTTTTGGTATGTGTCCGAGGAAAAGCTCGAACCAAGGCTGGGCGACAGACATGCCGAAGAGGGCGCTGAACTCGAAAGCCCCCTCGACATCGCGCGACAAGTCAAAGCACTGTTCGCCGACCTAACTGATGCGACAGGCCCCGTTTTCATGTTTCTGCAAAACCACCCAGAACACCGCGCAGCCGTGCGGCGGGTGCAATGCCTTGCTAAACACGCCTACGCCGAAATCAGAGATAATTTGATCGGGTCAGACTGCCTGCCGATCGACATGTTGCGCTGCAAGCTGTCGTTTTTCGGGGCGGCAAAGTTCGACCCAAAATCCGACAGATGGACACGGATCACATTGGCGCAGGGCGCGCCTTTGGCCGATGAATTGGACAACGCCGACGATTGGTGGCTCCCGGTGAGCGGACTATGAAGCGGTCAATCAACGAAATCTGCGGTATGGTCCTCAAAGCGGCGCGTGGGGCTGGCGTGCCATTGGGGCACTGCGAAGACCTTGCAAAAGCAGCGGGTTACATGGCGGCTACCGACCCCGCAGCCTTGCACGTCATCGCTGATATTTTGGCAGTCCAATCGCATCAACCCTCTGTTACCATGCAGGGGGATGCACTTCGTATCCAAGGTGGCTCAGTCGCACTGGCAGGGCCAATGGCCGCTGATGCAATCCGCGCAGGCGTGAACAAGGTAACCATCGCCAAAGCGCGCGCGCATGTCGTCGTCTCTGCCTTTTTCGCAGTGCATGGCATCGCGATCTCGCACCGGTTTGAGGACGAGGACCTGATCGTCTCAAAATCGGATCAAGCCGCACCGGTAATTCCACATGCACGGCCCGTTTTTGTGTCAGATCAACTATGGCAAGTGTTCAATGACTATGCTGCAAAAACCTACGTCCCCGCGACAGAGGCATCGCGGATCGCAGGTGCAGGTGCGGGGCTGACCGATAACGACTAGGCGAATGGGTCCGTCGGATACGTGACGCCAGCAAGGTATAACCCATCCGGCGGACTAACAGGGCCACAGGCCGCACGGTCCTGCTTCGCCAAAGCAATCGCTACATCTTCAGGCGCCCAAGCGCCCGATCCAACCCGTTCCAAAGTGCCGACAAAGCTGCGGACTTGGTTGTGCAAAAACGATCTGGCGCGGACGTGAAACTGGTATTCGGTGCCGCCATTCGTGGGCTGCTCGGACACCCGCAACGCGTCCAGCGTCTTAATCGGGCTTAACGCTTGGCACATCGTGGACCGAAAAGTCGTAAAATCATGCTGGCCCAATAACATATCAGCACCCGCCTGCATGGCCGCCACATCAAGCGGATATTTGACCTGCCAGACATTGCCACGCTCAAACGTCAAAGGGGCGCGGCGGCTGATCACGCGAAATAGATAACGGCGCTCTGTGGCATCAAAGCGCGCGTGCCATTCGTCATGAACGCGCGCGCAATTCACAATCGCAACAGGGGCAGGCTTCAAATGAAAATTCAGCGCCTCGGACAGACGAAACGGGTTCCAGTCCTGCTGCAAATCACAATGGGCCACCTGCGCCAAACCATGCACGCCCGCATCCGTGCGACCTGCGGCGGCAATCGTATGAGGACCAGCCTCTAGTTTCGCCAATGCAGCCTCGATCGCGCCCTGCACAGAGGGCTGATCAGGTTGACGCTGCCAGCCCGCAAACGGGGCGCCGTCATATTCAATTTGTAACGCAAAACGAGGCATACAGATCGCTTAGGGGGAGGGTGCGCAGAAATCAATCCCTACACATCGGGGTGCGGTATGCCTATCTTAGGACAAATACCGATGAATAGGGACGGAACACCTTTGGTTATCGCCGCAATTGCCGATCGCATTTCCCGCAGCGTAGATGCAGTCACCGATACTGTCACAGCGCCGTTTACGGACCCCGTGATCCGTTTGGGGGTTACAGGGCTTAGTCGTGCGGGCAAAACCGTGTTTATCACGGCGCTGGTCGCAAACCTTATGAACCGCGGACGAATGCCCCAGCTTGTCGCGGCCAGCACAGGCGCCATTCAAACCGCCTATCTGCAACCGCAACCGGACGACACCCTGCCGCGCTTTGATTACGAGACCTATCTGGGCAAACTCACATCTCCCGACCCGACGTGGCCCGAAGGCACGCGGCAAATCAGCGAATTACGCCTGTCGCTTCGTGTGCAACCCACTGGTTTGCTGTCAGGGCTGACAGGGCCGCGCACCATTCACATCGACATCGTGGATTATCCGGGCGAGTGGCTTTTGGACCTCGGCCTGCTTGATCTCAGCTATGATGAGTGGTCAGCGGCGGCGATTTCCCGCGCTAAAGGACGGCCCATGGGCGATGCATTCTTGGCCGAACTTGCAGACGTCGACCCCGATGCCGACCTCGACGAGGTGCAGGCCAAATCCCTCGCGGCATCCTTCACCGCGCATCTGAACGCGTCCCGCGAAGCAGGCTTTTCGGACTGCACACCAGGTCGGTTTCTGATGCCGGGCGATCTGGCGGGCTCGCCCGTGTTGACCTTTGCACCATTGCCCCCCCATTCAGGGGCGCGCAAATCTTTGGGGCGCGAATTTGCGCGGCGCTTTGAAAGCTACAAACGCAATGTGGTCAAACCCTTCTTTCGTGACCACTTTGCCAAGATCGACCGCCAAATCGTTTTAGTCGATGTGCTTAGCGCGATCCACGCAGGACCACCTGCCATTGAAGACCTACGAGGCGCCATGGCCGCGATCCTTGGGGCCTTCAGGCCGGGACGTAACGCGTTCCTTGCGCGATTGTTCCAAGGGCGAAGGGTCGAGAAAATCCTGTTTGCGGCCACCAAAGCTGACCACCTGCACCACAGCCAACACGGGCAACTGACCGCCATCACAGAGGCGCTGTTGCGTGACGCCAAAGACCGCGCCGATTTCGCTGGCGCGCAAACCGCCGCCATGTCGATTGCCGCGCTGCGGACAACGGTCGAGCAAACCATCGACCACCGCGATGGCCCCTTGGACGTCGTGCGCGGGCGGCTCTTGGAAAACGGCAAACAAGCAGCATTCTATCCGGGTAAACTACCCAGTGATCCCGCACACTTGCTGGGACCCGCACGGGCAGGGGCGGAAAAATGGCTGGACGATGACTACCAAGTTATGAACTTCGCGCCCGCACCGTTGGACCTCAAACCAGGTGACGGACCGCCGCACATCCGCCTTGATAAAGCAGCGCAATTCCTGATCGGGGACCGGCTATGAGCAAAGAAAACCGTGGCCCCGTCCTGATTGACCTCGACGACAATGACATCGCACAACCTGCACTGGCTGCCGCCGTGCCCGACGTGGCGCAGGGGCAGACGTCCATGCAGCAAGTCGCCAGTATCGCGGCGCGAAAACCATCCCGCCTTGCGCGCTGGTTCTGGTCGCTTTCGCTGGCGCTCACAGGCTTTATCGTCTCATTGGCAGCGTGGGATTACATCAACGGACTGCTGGTGCGGTCACCCATTCTTGGGGGTATCGCAACCGCGCTGCTGATCCTGTTTTGCCTCGTGCTTGCGGTTATTGCCCTGCGTGAAATCGCAGCATTCGCGCGGTTGCGCAGGCTCGACAGCGTGCACAAAGCGGCGAATGCGGCCTATGCCAGCAACGACCTCGCCCAAGCCCGCAGCGTGATCAAACAACTGAATAAACTCTACGCATCCCGCGACGACACCACATGGGGACGCGAACGGCTGTCAGAACAAATGAACGACGTCTTTGACGCGGACGGCCTACTTGGACTGGCCGAAATCACAGTCCTTTCACCTCTGGACGCAAGGGCCATGCGCGAGGTCGAAGCCGCCGCACGTCAAGTCGCGACCGTCACCGCGATCGTGCCAATGGCCTTGGCAGATGTTTTCACAGCATTGACCGCAAACCTGCGCATGATCCGCCAAATCGCTGAAATCTACGGTGGACGTTCTGGCACATTCGGCAGCTGGCGGCTGACGCGCACCGTGTTGACGCATCTTGTAGCAACGGGTGCGGTGGCGGTGGGCGACGACTTGATCGGGTCCATCGCAGGCGGCGGGATCATGTCAAAAGTCTCAAGACGGTTCGGCGAAGGGGTAATCAACGGCGCACTGACCGCGCGGGTCGGCGTCGCAGCCTTAGAGGTTTGCCGCCCACTGCCTTTCCGCGCCGTGCCTCGGCCCTCGGTGACAGCACTCGTGAAACGTGCGCTAACGGGTCTGTTTTCAAAAGGTTAGCGAAACCGTGGGGCAGGACCAGCAGGCACAGGACCAATCAGCATCATGCCGTTCTGAAACGTCACAGGCAGCGACAGACTGGTCGAACCACCTGCCAACAAGCTGCCCATCGTTTCCAAGGTGCGCGACACACCGGAATCGACAACGCCTGCGTTGACAGCCATTTGTAGCATTTCGCGCCAGTTTTGCGCCTCCAACGTGATCATGCCCGACGGGATGCCCACGCGGTCAATCGTCACGTCACCCGTGCCGCGCAAGGACAACGGACCCCATGCAACTGTCATACCATTCAGCTTGAACGCATCAACTTGAGGGCGCTTCAGCTCGTCCAAAATGTGACGATCCAGCTTGCGATCCATAGTGGCATTCGCGTCGACCGTGAACTGACTTAGGATCGGGGGAAAATTCCCCGCAGGGTCCAGAATTTTGCGCAAATTGATAGGCAACGCCAAATCATCCACATCAGCAAAAAGATCATAGGACAAGGTGTCATCGGCTGCAGGGCGCAAAGCCAATAACGCATTGGACAAAGAAAACACGGTGCCACCAGACCCATCCAGTGACATTTGGCCAACTTCGGCAGTAAAACGGATTAGGTCCAGATCAGTGTTTAACCCGACCGCAGCACTTGCACGCAAACCGTCTGACTTAACGGTCAACGGGACACCAGCGATCGTCACGTCCTGTTCGTCAGGCAAAACAAGAATAACCTCGTTAGGCTTATAAGACAGGGACAAGGCCTGCACGAAAGCGGCCTTAAGACCAAAATCACCGGTTGGGGTCTGCACATTCAGTGCCCTTGCGGTGGTGTCAAAACGGGACGGATACCCTTGGGTGTCCAAGCTGTCATACGCCAGCGTCCAGCCATCAAGGCGCATCTGCTCGATACGCGCGGTGGCCGCGCCTTCGACAGTGCGGGCGCCCATAAACCAATAGGCACTATAAATTGCGGCCAATGCCAGCACAAGAATGGTAAGTCGGCGCATGGTTCCCCCTTGGCGTCATGTCTTGGCTCGTGTTTATAGGGCCCATTGCGAAAGGACCAGCATCATGGCGCTATGGGTATTTGGATACGGATCACTTTTATGGAACCCGGGGTTTGAGCCTGTGCAAAAGAAACGCGCGGTCCTCAAAGATTATCACCGCAGCTTTTGCATGTTATCAATCCACCATCGGGGGACGGTCGAAAACCCGGGCCTTGTTCTGGCGCTTGATGCGGTCAGCGGCGGGCAATGCACTGGGGTCGCCTTTCAAGTCAGACCTGAAGAAGAAGATATCGTTCTTGCTGCCTTGCGTGAACGGGAACTGATTTCATCGGCCTATGTCGAACGCCACGTGACCCTGATGCTAGAAGACGCAAGCGAAGTCGAAGCCTTGGCCTACGTCATCGATCCCGTCCACGAGCAATACTGCCAATTCGACCTCGAGACCCAAGCACACATGATCGCCCACGCTGTTGGCGGGCGCGGGCCGAACCCCGAATACCTTTATAACACAGCCAACCATCTCGATATGATGGGGATAAGGGATGACGACATGACGTGGCTGGTCGGTCGGGTCAAAGACCTCGCACAGGGGTGATCGCGCCAATTGCGGAATTTATTTGGGATTTCGCAGCCCTTTGCCTATGGTGCGGTTAACAATAATGACGAGGACACCTTTGTGGTAGATATAACAAAGGAAACCGAGGTAGAGCCGCAGTTTTCACAACCGACGCGACAGATCATTTCGATGCTGTTCGTGCTGGCGATTGTGGGGGCCGTTTTCTACATCGGATTTGGGCAAATCGCCGCGATCTTTTGGTCGAACCCGTATTTAAACGGGCTCATTCTAGCTGTGTTCGTTTTGGGTGTCTTATCGTGCTTTGGACAAGTCGCGCAGTTGATGCGGTCGGTGCAATGGATCGAAGGCTTTGCCAAACAAAGGCTTGGCCACGAGATGACCCAAGCACCGGGGCTGCTGGCACCACTCGCGACGCTTCTGCGATCACGCGGGGCCAAGATGCAACTCTCGTCCACCGCGGGACGTTCCATTTTGGAATCCGTGGCACAGCGGATCGACGAAGACCGCGAAATCACCCGATACATCGGTAATACACTGATTTTCCTAGGTCTTCTCGGCACGTTTTACGGGCTTGCAACAACCGTACCCGCACTTGTCGAAACCATCCGGTCACTCAACCCCGCCGACGGCGAAGACGGCGCAGACATTTTCGGGCGCTTGCAAAAAGGCCTCGAAAGCCAACTTGGCGGTATGGGCACCGCGTTCTCATCATCACTCTTGGGGCTGGCTGGGTCATTGATCGTGGGCCTTTTGGAACTTTTCGCATCCCACGGCCAAAATCGGTTCTACCGCGAACTCGAAGAATGGCTGTCCACTATCACACGCCTCGGGTTTTCGTCAGGCGACGAAAACACCGGCGAGGCGGGCATGATGGTCGAATTTATGGACCACATGGCGCAGCAACTTGAAGCGCAGCAAACGTTGATCATGCGCTCTGAGGAAGAGCGTAGCAATCTGGACAAACGACTTGCGCTGTTGACCTCTGCGCTTGAAAAAACGGGCGGCGGCTCCAGTGGGGCCACAGATGAATTGCTCGCGCGGGTCGCAGACGGTCAAGAACGGTTGATCGAAAAACTACGCGATAGCGGCGTTGACGGGATCGACGCCGAAAGCCGGATGCGACTGCGGTCCATTGACGTTCAAATGTTGCGCATCTTGGAAGAAATGTCCGCCGGACGGCAGGAAACCATCGCGGATCTGCGCGCGGATATCGCTGGGTTGACCCGCGCTGTGCGCACTGGCCGTGGTCGCCCGCAAAGCGGCGATAGCTGATATGGCGCTCAGCCGTCGCTCCTCTGGGCGTTTCCAAAACGCCATCTGGCCCGGGTTCGTGGATGCGATGACGGGGCTATTGCTGGTTCTGATGTTCGTGCTGACCATCTTTATGGTGATCCAGTTCGTGCTGCGCGAAACGATCACAGGGCAGGCGTCCGAACTTGATGAACTGGCCGCCGAGATTTCCAGCTTGGCCGCGGCTCTCGGGCTGCCAGAAGACAGCAACGCCAGCTTGGCGCAAAACCTTGCAAGCGTTTCAGACGCAGCCGTCGAACAGCGCGACCTAATTGCGCGGCTGACAATTGAGCGCGACCAAACTGCCCAAGCCCTAATCTCGGCCCAAAACCAGATCACAGGCTTCGAGGCACAAGTCGCGGGGCTTTTGGCTCAGAGGACAGAGGCGACCGCGCGGATCAGCGCCCTTGAGGCCGATCAAACGCGACTGATGTCCGAGCAAGAGGCGCTGAACCTCGCATTGGCCCAAGCCCGTACCGAAATCGACGAGGGCGTCGAAACGGCCCGCCTTGCCGCCGCGCGACGTGAAGCGTTGGAAGCATTGGTCGCAGACGGTGAAACCCGCATCTCCGATCTAGAAGCGCAAAAGCTGGTTGATGCCGCAGCAGCCGAGGCCCTGCGCGAACGGTTGGAAAACGCGGACACGGAATTGACCGCAATGACGCTAACGCTCGAACAAAAGCGGCGCGAAGCGGAAGAAACACTGACGCTTTTGGCCGCCGCAAATGCGGCCAGCCAAGACCTCGACATGAAATTGGCAGCCGCCTTGTTGGCGCAACAAAACGCCGAAAACGATCTGACGCGGGCACTGAATGAAGGCTCCGATCTGGATGCGCGGCTGTTGGCGGCCCTCAGCCTACAAGAAACAACCGCCGCCGAACTGGCCGAGGCACGGGCGCAATTGGACAGCGCTGCTGACACAACCGCCGATCTGACAACACGTCTCGCGGCGGCCTTGGCCGATGGGGCACAAGGCGAAGATGCGCTTGCTGCTGCCCGCGCAGCCCTCGACGCTGCATTGGCAGAAGGTCAGAAAACCGAGGCTGAAATCCAAGAACAACTTGCCGCAGCGGTGCTTGCCAAACAGGCACTTGAAACAGAGCTAGCCGCTGTTGCAGCCTCTGGAGAGGCCACAGAAGACGCGCGGCGCAGCCTCGAGGACAGGCTCGCGGCCGCACTTCTTGCAAATGAAGACTTGCAAGCGCGTGTCAGTTCTCTGTCTGAAACACGCACGGAAACAGAAAACGATCGCGCCGAATTGCGGGCACAACTGGCCAGCGCTTTGGCCGCCATGGCGGCCGCACAGGCCGAGGCTGGCACGCAAATGACCGCCCAAGAACAGCAAGCCGCACTGCTTGCCACGGCCAACATGGAACTTTCCCAAGAGAAAGCCCTTTCCGCTGAAAGTCAAAGGCAGGTCGCACTTTTGAACGAACAAGTCGCCGAATTGCGCAGCCAAGTCGGAACGCTGCAAGCCTTGCTAAACCTGGCCGAGGATGCCGACGTCGAAGCAAACGTTCAAATTCAAGCCCTTGGCGCGCAGCTAAATACAGCCCTTGCACGGGTCGCTGCCGAAGAACGTCGCCGCTTGGCGCTCGAACAGGCCGAACGCGCACGGCTTGAGGAGGAGGCCGCAAGACTTGCCGCCGAGGCGCAAAACCTTGAACGGTTTAAGTCTGATTTCTTTGGCCAGTTGCGCGACGTCTTGGAAGGCCAAGATCGGGTGCGGATTGAGGGCGACCGCTTTGTGTTCTCGTCCGAGGTCCTGTTCGAGCAAGGCAGTGCGACACTGTCGGATCAGGGGCGCGGCGAAATTGCCAATGTGGCAGAAATTCTGCGAAGCATCGCCAATGATATTCCAGACGGCATTGATTGGGTGATCCGCGTTGATGGGCATACGGATAACGTGCCGTTGTCAGGCAGTGGGCAGTTCCGCAACAACTGGGAGTTGTCGCAGGCGCGGGCGCTGTCAGTCGTGCTTTATATGGTGAACTTCCTTGGCATCCCGCCAGAACGGTTGGCCGCAAACGGATTTGGTGAATACCAGCCGCTCAATCCCGCTGACACGAGCGCGGCGCGCGTGCAGAACCGCCGTATCGAGTTGAAGTTAACAGAGCGTTAATCGACCCTGAACATACGGGTCGATGTGTCCAGAACTTGATCTCCGCGCAGGTGTTGGCTACTCAGAACATAATCACCCTTGGTCCAACCGCCTGTTGGTGTGCGTTTTCCTACGGCGCGAAACGCGCGTGCCTGATCGCGCTTTAAGGTCTGAGTGTTCTCGAATGTAATGCCATCCGGGCCCATCATCGTAATCTGCAAAATGTCACCCGATCTGGGTCCAAACAAATGGACCCATGCAACCATCGCTGGGCCGTCGGCCTTGGCGCCGGTATCGGCAATGCCCGCTTTGACCGCGTCAAATGTCGGGATCGCATCGGCAAGACCGACGTTCACAATGCCGCCCGGCGGGGTCGGCATCACCTCTGACCACAGCGACGGCAAGGTTGGATCAGGACAGGTGTTTTGGCCGTCGGCATTATAAGGATCAACCACCTTGCCGTCCTTGCGTACCGATAGATGAAGATGGGGGAACTGGGTTTGCCCCGAAAGTCCGACCAAGCCAAGCGGTGCACCAGCAACAACAGCTTGCCCCGTTTCCACCGTCACCGAGCCCCGCGCCATATGACAATACTGGGTCTCATAGCCTTCCTTGTGCTGGATCACGACGCCGTTGCCGCACTCGCGGTTGGATACGTCGGGCGCGTCTGGGCCAAGCTGCAGGGTGTCGACCATGTCATCGCGAACGCCCAATACTGTTCCATCCGCGGCGGCGAGAACAGGGACCCCCGCGGCTTGAACCACCAAGTTGGGCAAGGCAAAGTCTGTGCCTTTGTGCCCGTCATAGGCCAGGCTGCCGCATAGGAAATCTGAAATACCCGCAGAAGGATCAAGATCAACAAACTGCTGTATATAACAATCGTCTCCTAGCCTGCAGTCCAACGGAAAGGTCAACGAAAATTCCCCCGCCGCTGGTGTTGCGGCGAAGGCTATTAAGGTAACCAAATGCGCGCGCATTCTATTCGGCGGTCAGCAATGGCGGCTTGTCGCCAGATCCGCTGATGCGGGCTTGCTGTGGCTCTTCGTACTTCAGGTCTAACTTGCCGTTCTTCACGCCAACTTTCACCAAACCACCTTTGATCAACTTACCGAATAGCAATTCTTCCGCGAGCGGCTTCTTGATGTGCTCTTGGATCACGCGGCCCAAAGGACGTGCACCCATTTTTGCGTCATACCCTTTATCGGCCAGCCATTCGGTTGCTTTTGGTGTCAGCTCGATATGCACATTGCGATCGATCAGTTGTGCTTCAAGTTGCAGCACAAATTTTTCGACGACCTGCAAGATCACTGGTTTCGGCAGGGCGCCAAAACTGATGATCGCATCCAAGCGGTTGCGGAATTCGGGCGTGAACGTCCGCTCGATCGCGGCAGTGTCCTCGCCTTCACGGGTTTCACGACCAAAGCCCATTGCGTTCTTGGACATCTCGGATGCACCCGCGTTCGACGTCATGATCAAGATCACGTTGCGGAAATCAGTGGTGCGCCCGTTATGGTCGGTCAGTTTACCGTGGTCCATGACCTGCAACAGAATGTTGTAGACGTCAGGGTGGGCCTTTTCCATTTCGTCGAGCAACAGAACGCAGTGCGGGTTTTGATCCACACCGTCGGTCAACATGCCGCCTTGGTCAAAACCTACATAGCCCGGAGGCGCGCCGATCAGACGCGAAACCGCATGCTTTTCCATGTATTCGGACATGTCAAAGCGCAGCAATTCGACGCCAAGCGTGTCAGCCAACTGCTTGGCCACTTCGGTTTTACCCACACCGGTTGGACCTGCGAACAGGTAGTTACCGATTGGCTTTTCAGGTTCGCGCAGACCCGCACGGGCCAATTTAATCGCTGATGATAGCGCGACGATCGCGGGGTCCTGACCAAAGACAACGCGCTTAAGTGACTTTTCGAGGTCTTTAAGAACTTCTGCATCGTCCTTGGTCACATTCTTTGGTGGGATGCGCGCGATCTTTGCAACGACGGCTTCGATCTCTTTGACGCCAATTGTCTTGCGACGCTTGGATTCAGAAACCAGATGCTGTGCAGCACCTGCCTCGTCGATCACGTCGATCGCTTTGTCAGGCAACTTGCGGTCATTGATATATCGCGCGGCCAGTTCGACCGCCGCACGGATCGCATCGGCTGTATATTTGATACCGTGGTGTTCCTCAAAGTGCGGTTTTAGTCCGCGCAAGATTTTAACCGCATCCTCGACGGACGGCTCATTTACGTCGATCTTTTGGAAACGACGCGCAAGGGCGCGATCTTTTTCAAAGTGCTGACGGAACTCTTTATAAGTCGTGGAACCCATGCAGCGCAGCTTGCCGCCTTGCAACGCAGGTTTGAGCAGATTGGACGCGTCCATCGCGCCGCCGGATGTCGCACCCGCGCCGATGATTGTATGGATTTCGTCGATGAACAGAACCGCGTCAGGATGGTCTTCCATTTCGGTCATCACTGCCTTTAGGCGTTCTTCAAAGTCGCCACGGTAACGCGTGCCAGCGAGAAGGGCACCCATATCAAGGCTATAGATCGTGGCCTCTGACAACACTTCTGGTGTATCGCCATTGACGATTTTAAAGGCCAAGCCCTCTGCAATCGCGGTTTTGCCCACACCGGGATCGCCAACGAGCAGCGGGTTGTTCTTGCGGCGGCGGCAGAGCACTTGGATACAGCGTTCGACTTCATGGTTGCGGCCAATCAGCGGATCAACATCGCCTTTGGACGCTTTCGCGTTCAGGTCGACGCAGTATTTCGCCAGCGCGCTTTCTTTGGCGTCACCTTCGCCGTCTTCAAGGGTTTCGCCGTCAGCGGGGGCACCGGAGATCGGGCGCTGTTCGCCAAAGGCGGGGTCTTTTGCGACGCCATGCGCGATAAAGTTGACCGCGTCGTAGCGTGTCATGTCTTGCTCTTGCAGGAAGTAGGCGGCGTTACTTTCGCGTTCAGCAAAGATCGCGACAAGCACGTTCGCGCCTGTCACTTCTGTGCGCCCAGATGATTGCACATGGATCGCGGCGCGTTGGATCACCCGCTGGAACGCGGCTGTTGGCACAGCTTCGGACCCTTCGACGTCGGTGATCAAGGTCGACAGATCATCTTCGATGAAGTCTTCTAGGTCTTTGCGCAGGGTGTCCAAGTTGACCGAGCAGGCCTGCATAACGCGGGCCGCATCAGGTTCATCGATCAAGGACAGCAACAAATGCTCTAGCGTTGCTAACTCGTGCTTGCGCGCGTTTGCAAGGGCCAACGCACCGTGAATGGATTGCTCTAATGTTGTCGAAAAAGATGGCACGTGCGTGCTCCTTCATACTTCGGGGTCGGCGGAACAGCATAGCGTTCGCATCGACCGTGGCCTCTTATCCTTAAGGTTTGGTTTTATTGCCGAACCTTCAAGGACTTTTTTGCGTTTTGTGGTCACAATCTTCGTGAAGTGACGTGTTGGTCGGGAATTTTCGCTGATCGGTCACCTTTGCGGCTGCGATTTTGGTCAAAACCGATCTTTGCGCCCCCGAATTTCCGCAAAGACATCTGCGGCAGAGGCGTTTTTCATACCTAGCTTGGCCTTGAGGGCCGGATCATCGGCACGTAGAAACGGATTGGTACGAAGTTCCATATCCAACGTGGTCGGGACGGTTGGTTCACCCGCAGCGCGGGCCGCATCAATCCCTTCAATACGAGAGATAAGATCGGAATTATCTGGGTCAAGGGTCTCGGCAAATCGTGCGTTACTTTGTGTGTACTCATGTCCCGAGCAAATGACCGTATCCGCGGATAAGGTTTTGAATTTTTGCATACTGTCCCACATTTGCGCGGGTGTGCCTTCGAAGAGCCGTCCGCAGCCCAAAGCCATCAGGCTATCGGCGGTGAATGCCAGTTTGGAGTCCGAGAAATGGAACGCGATATGTCCGATGGTGTGTCCTGATACGTCAATGATGCTGACCCTTTCGCCAAGCACATCGATCTGGTCGCCCTCTGTCACGGCGATATCAAGGGGGGGCAGGCGGTATGCATCCCTAGCCGCGCCCACGACTTTCACGCTGGCGCGTGCATCCAACCCGTCCAACCCGTCGATGTGGTCCCAGTGGTGGTGCGTTAGTAGCACGGTGGTCAGGGTCCATCCGCCTGCCACAAGGGCTGCGTTGATAGGCGCGGCTTCGGGCACGTCAACAACGGTGGCCTCACGCGTGTCATGGTTTCCGACAATAAATGCGTAGTTGTCTTGCAAGCATGGAACAGTGGTCAGTGTCAGAGGCATGGCGTTATGATCCCGAGTTGCTATTGTGATCCCGACTCTTGCCCAAAGGAGGGCCGACTGCAATGCATTTGGACGTTCTTGATCTGCGCAACTTTTATTACCGCAGCGCCCTTGGGCGCGGCGCGCAGCGAGTTATTCGCGACGAGCTGACCCGCATCTGGCCCGAGGCAAAGGGGCAGACAGTTGCCGGCTTTGGTTTTGCAGTCCCGTTGATGCGCCCGTATCTGGCCGAGGCGCGACGCGTGATTGGCCTGATGCCGGGTCCGCAGGGCGTGATGCCGTGGCCTGCCGGTCAGCCCAATGTTTCTGTCTTGTGTGAGGATACATTCTGGCCGATCCAGACGGGGCAGGTGGATAAGCTGGTGGTCATGCATGGGTTGGAGACATCCGATAACCCTGATGCGCTGCTGGATGAATGTTGGCGGGTGCTTGGCCCCGGAGGCCGCGCTGTTTTTGTCGTCCCTAATCGTGCGGGCATCTGGTCCCGGTCCGATAAGACCCCGTTCGGTTTTGGGCGTCCGTTCTCGCTTGGCCAGTTGGATGCGCTGCTGCGCAGGCACCAGTTTGTGACCGAGCGGTCCATTTCGATGCTCTATCAACCCCCATCGCACCGCAGGATTTGGCGCAAGATGGCCCCTTTGTTAGAGAGGGTCGGCCATAATGTCCCCTATGTCGCCGCAGGTGGTGTATTGATGGTCGAAGTCAGCAAACACATGGCCGCACCGACCCGCACGGGCCTGACCGAGGTAGTTAAGCGCCCCTTGCGTGCGCTTGAAGGGATGAATGGCACTCCGGAGACGGCGCGTGGCAGCCCACTTAGATCGTCAGATCAACTTGGGTAGCGATGGTGCGGTTTACCACAATAGCTGGATCGTCGTTGATATCGGTCGCCCCTTCGGCGCCAGATCCCAAGATCGCGCGGAAAACACGGGTGGCGTCTGTGGCTGGATAGCTGCCCTCTGCAAGATCGGCCTCGCCAAGCGCTTCGGTGTCGCTGACGTAGTAGTCGATCCAGTCAACTTGCGTTGTGACACCGTCAACGGTTGTGACGGTCTGGCCGCGGACCGTGTGCACGAACTCTGGGGTTTCATCTTCGAATGTGACCGACAGGGTATCGGCGGTGTCGGTCATGTTGATCTGGCCCACATCGTTATCAGAGGCCAAGGCATTCTGTGTCACGGTTAAGGATAGGATATCTGCACCTTCGTCGCCGTTCACCGATGCGCCAAAGCCAAAGTTAACGGTGTCATCACCAGCGCCCGCTTCGATGTTGAGGTTGAAACCTGTCTCGTCGCTGGCGTCGATGATGTCGCGCACATCGGTCCCGATTGCCGTTGGTGCGATGCCATAGTCAATGTCATCAAAAACAGATGTCGACACTTCGCCTTCTGTCTCAACGGCCACGGTTGTTGGGCCACTGATGTAGACGTAGTCTTCATTGATCTCGGGCTCTGGATCGGGCGTGGGTGTTGCTTCACCGCCCTCAAGGTCTTCGGTAGGATCGGTCGTTTCGGGCGCTGGCGTCACGCCTTCATCCGTAGAATCGCCTGTATCGTTATCCAGCAAATCACTACCATCACCGCTATTATCTATCTCTTCGTCGGTGTCGGGCAGCCAAACATCATCAGAATCGTCAGAAATTTCGCCAGAATTGAAAATAGCGTCGCCGAGACCCCAAACCATCAAAGCAAGAACGGCATAATCAAAATACATTCGTCGAAACCTTATCCAGATAAGCAAAACACGCGTTAATTATATGTAAATCATAGCAATCAGATGATTTTGAGGCCCCAATGTGGCGAGGAAAAGCATGTATATAATGTCCGACAGGTCACGACAAAGCCGCCCTTGCGTCAAAGAACATGGAAATTGATGTCCAAATGGCGACAATTTGACCATGCAAGGCGGTTGCGAGGTGATGAACGCTCTGCTACATCGGCCATGATTTTGCCGCCCTCGCGACTTTGTGAGGGTTTGCGTAAGCTGCCCTCTTGTTGCCGTCACTATGGCAATAGGACTGGGCCTAAGACATCGGAAGGGTGGACGTGTCCGAACCAATAGGAATCTCCACAGGCATCGCTGCGCGCTATGCGACAGCTGTGTTTGAATTGGCAATCGACGGCAAAGCGCTCCCAGCGCTTGAAAAGGATGTTGACGCACTAGAGGCCGCATTGGCTGATAGCGCGGATTTGCAGACTTTGCTGACTTCGCCGTTATACAGTCGTGAAGAGCAGGGGTCTGCGATTGCAGCCGTTGCCAAAAAGATGAAATTGTCGGAATCAACAAGCAACGTGCTGGCGCTGATGGCGTCCAAGCGTCGCTTGTTTGTTTTGCCGCAGCTTTTGTCGTCACTGCGCACGCGTATTGCTACGCACAAAGGCGAAGTGACAGCAGAAGTAACCTCTGCCAAGGCGCTGACGAAGGCGCAGACAGAGAGCTTGGCAAAAACACTGAAGGCGCAAATTGGCGCTGATGTTAAGATCAAAGCGACCGTGGATGAGAGCATCATCGGCGGTCTTATTGTAAAAGTGGGCTCGAAGATGATCGACACGTCGATCAAATCCAAGCTCAACGCACTCCAGAACACTATGAAAGAGGTCGGATAACATGGCGATCCAAGCGTCTGAAATCTCTGCGATCCTTAAGGACCAGATCAAAAACTTCGGTAAAGAAGCCGAAGTCGCCGAAGTGGGCCGTGTGCTCTCCGTTGGTGACGGTATTGCGCGTGTTTACGGGCTGGACAACGTCCAAGCTGGTGAAATGGTTGAATTCCCCGGTGGTATCCGCGGGATGGCCCTGAACCTCGAAGCTGACAATGTCGGTATCGTTATTTTCGGTTCTGACCGCGACATTAAAGAAGGTGACGTTGTTAAGCGCACCAACTCGATCGTGGACGTTCCTGTCGGGGACGAGCTGCTGGGTCGTGTTGTTGATGGTCTTGGCAACCCACTTGACGGCAAAGGTCCGATCAAAGCCAAGAAGCGTGCGGTTGCTGACTCTAAGGCGCCAGGCATTATTCCACGTAAATCAGTTCACGAGCCTATGGCGACTGGTCTGAAATCCGTAGACTCGATGATCCCAGTTGGCCGTGGCCAGCGCGAATTGATCATTGGTGACCGTCAGACAGGTAAAACAGCGATCGCGCTTGATACGATCCTGAACCAGAAGTCTTACAACGATGCAGCGACAACAGAAGGCGAAAAGCTTTACTGTGTATACGTTGCGATCGGCCAGAAGCGTTCTACAGTTGCGCAGTTGGTGAAGAAACTTGAAGAGTCCGGCGCGATTGAATATTCAATCGTCGTTGCTGCGACTGCTTCTGACCCAGCGCCAATGCAGTTCCTTGCCCCATATGCGGCAACTGCGATGGCAGAGCACTTCCGTGACAATGGCCGCCACGCATTGATCATCTATGATGACCTGTCCAAGCAAGCTGTGTCTTACCGCCAGATGTCCCTTCTTCTGCGTCGTCCACCAGGGCGTGAAGCTTATCCAGGTGACGTTTTCTACCTTCACTCGAGACTTCTTGAGCGTTCTGCGAAGTTGAACGAAGACAATGGTTCCGGCTCTTTGACTGCGCTGCCAATCATTGAAACACAGGGCGGCGACGTTTCTGCGTTTATTCCGACAAACGTGATTTCGATCACCGATGGTCAGATCTTCTTGGAAACTGAATTGTTCTTCCAAGGTATCCGCCCAGCTGTGAACACAGGTCTGTCCGTTTCCCGCGTTGGTTCCGCCGCGCAGACAAACGCGATGAAATCTGTTGCTGGTCCGGTTAAGCTTGAGCTTGCTCAGTACCGCGAAATGGCTGCGTTTGCGCAGTTTGGTTCTGATCTTGACGCGTCCACACAGCAGTTGCTGAACCGTGGTGCTCGTTTGACAGAGCTTATGAAGCAGCCACAGTATTCACCACTGTCCAACGCCGAGATCGTCTGCGTCATCTATGCAGGCACCAAGGGTTACCTTGATAAGATCGACGTAAAGCAGGTTGGTCGTTTTGAGGCTGGTTTGTTGAAGCACCTGCGCACAAACGCAAAAGACGTGCTTGATATGATCACCAAAGAAGATCCAAAGATCAAAGGTGAGGCAGAAGACAAGATCAAGGCCGCGATTGACGCGTTCGCCAAAGATTTCGCCTGAACCCTTTCCTAAGATAAGGAGACTTAGCTGATGCCTAGTCTTAAGGACCTTAAAAACCGGATCGCGTCGGTCAAATCGACCCGCAAGATCACAAAGGCGATGCAGATGGTCGCGGCAGCAAAATTGCGCCGCGCCCAAGAAGCAGCCGAGGCGTCCCGCCCCTACACTGAGCGCTTTAACGCGGTCATGGCTGGGTTGGCGTCTGGTGCTGCTGGATCTGCAGCCGCGCCAAAGTTGTTGTCAGGCACTGGCAGCGATCAGACCCACCTTTTGGTGGTGATGACTGCTGAACGTGGTCTGTGCGGCGGCTTTAACGGCAACATCGCAAAATTGGCACGCGCACACGCGCAAAAGTTGCTGGCCCAAGGCAAGACAGTGAAAATCATCACTGTCGGCAAAAAAGGCCGTGACGTGATCAAGCGCGAGCTTGGTGAGCACTTTATCGAGCACGTAGATTTGTCTGCTGTAAAGCGGATCAGCTACGCGAACGCACAAAGTATCGCCAAGGACGTGTTGGCAAAGTTTGACGCTGGCGAATTCGACATCGCGACCATCTTCTTTGCCCGCTTTGAAAATGTTGTGTCCCAGCACCCGACCGCATTGCAGGTTATTCCTGCACAGTTCGAAGAAGTTGAGGGCGCAGAAGCTGCTCTTTACGACTACGAACCGTCAGAAGAGGCCGTCTTGGCCGATCTTTTGCCGCGCGGTGTGGCCACGCAGATCTTTGCTGCATTGCTCGAAAACGCGGCATCCGAACAGGGTGCACGTATGTCGGCAATGGACAACGCGACACGCAACGCTGGTGACATGATCGACCAGCTGACGATTGAGTATAACCGCTCGCGTCAGGCTGTGATCACCAACGAGCTGATTGAAATTATTTCGGGCGCGGAAGCGCTCTAAACCGGAGAAAACCATTATGGCAAACGCAAAAGGCAAGATCACGCAGATCATCGGCGCCGTCGTTGACGTGCAGTTCGGTGACGACCTGCCACAGATTTTGAACGCGCTGACAACTGACAACAACGGCAAGACGCTGACGCTAGAAGTAGCGCAGCACCTTGGCGAAAACACAGTTCGCGCAATCGCTATGGACGCAACCGAAGGTCTAGTTCGCGGTCAAGAAGTGACTGACATGGACGCACCGATTTCGGTTCCAGTTGGTGACGCGACACTTGGTCGTATCATGAACGTCGTTGGCGACCCTGTTGACGAAAAAGGCCCGATCAAAACAAAAGAGCGTCGCTCTATTCACGCTGAAGCCCCAGCATTTGAAGAGCAGTCCACTGCTTCCGAAGTTCTGGTTACAGGCATCAAAGTTATCGACCTTCTGGCGCCATACGCCAAGGGTGGTAAAATTGGTCTGTTCGGTGGTGCGGGTGTTGGCAAGACAGTTCTTATTCAAGAGCTTATCAACAACATCGCGAAAGTTCACTCTGGCTACTCCGTATTTGCGGGTGTGGGCGAGCGGACACGTGAAGGTAACGACCTTTACTACGAATTCATCGAATCCGGCGTTATCAACGCGGACGACCTGACAAAGTCCAAAGTGGCCTTGGTTTACGGTCAGATGAACGAGCCTCCAGGTGCGCGTATGCGTGTTGCTTTGTCAGGTTTGACAATGGCGGAATCGTTCCGTGACCAATCTGGTACAGACGTTCTGTTCTTCGTGGACAACATCTTCCGCTTTACGCAAGCTGGTTCCGAAGTTTCCGCGCTCTTGGGCCGTATTCCTTCCGCTGTTGGCTACCAGCCAACATTGGCGACAGACATGGGCCAGATGCAGGAACGCATTACATCGACTAAGAACGGATCAATTACATCCGTTCAGGCGATTTACGTACCTGCCGATGACTTGACCGACCCTGCGCCGGCGACTTCGTTTGCTCACTTGGATGCGACAACGGTTCTTAACCGTGCGATTTCCGAGAAGGGTATTTACCCTGCGGTTGACCCGCTCGATTCCACATCGCGTCTTCTTGACCCAGCGATTGTTGGTGAAGAGCACTATGCGGTAGCAAACGATGTTCAGCAGACTTTGCAGCGTTATAAGTCGCTTCAGGATATCATCGCGATTTTGGGCATGGACGAATTGTCAGAAGACGACAAATTGACTGTTACACGTGCGCGTAAACTTGAAAAGTTCCTGTCCCAGCCGTTTGACGTTGCACAGGTCTTTACAGGCTCTCCTGGTGTTCAGGTTGCTTTGGAAGACACAATCGCGTCGTTCAAAGCTGTTGTGGCTGGCGAGTACGATCACCTTCCAGAGAACGCCTTCTACATGGTTGGCGGCATCAACGAAGTGATTGCTAAGGCAGAAAAAATGGCGGCAGCTGCCGCGTAAGGAGCCCCTAGATGGCAAACGTACAATTCGATCTTGTTTCACCAGAGCGCCGCTTGGCTTCTGTTGAGGCGACCGAAGTGCAGATCCCAGGTGCGGATGGCGATATGACAGCTATGGCTGATCACGCGCCAACCATCGCCACATTGCGCCCTGGCGTTTTGAAGGTTTTGCATAGCGGCGGGACCGATGAATACATCGTTTCTGGTGGCTTTGCGGAAATCACAGCAACGGGTGTGTCTGTTCTT
The DNA here is from genome assembly GCA_024686085.1 of Loktanella sp. Taxonomy (GTDB): domain Bacteria; phylum Pseudomonadota; class Alphaproteobacteria; order Rhodobacterales; family Rhodobacteraceae; genus Yoonia. The sequence continues at coordinate 36,747 of JAIBDT010000003.1, read as the reverse complement.
GCTGAACAGGCGCTGCCACGCGCTGAGATGACCCAAGAGCTTTTCGACGAAATGCTTTCTGAAGCAAAAGCAGCTTACGTATCCGCGCAGGAAGTGTTCAAAAACGAACCCGGTCCTGTGGATGATGCTGCAAAGCTGTTGTCAGATATGGTCGCTATTGGTGGCCACATCGGCCTGACTGCAAATAACTAAGTCGCATATTATTGTGACCAAAGGGCCTCGCAATGCGGGGCCCTTTTTATTTATTAATCATTTTTTTGCCAAAGTTTAATTTTACACTACCTTTGGGTAGTCAAGAACAGGACGCGAAATGCGCAAGTTGAATAGTAATGTGATCGGGGTCGACCAAGGCGATGTCGTCTTGTTTTCGGATTTTGAGCATGATGGTGAAATGTGGACGGGCGAGGGCCCACGCAACACGCGTTTGCCTGTCGTGTTTTCGGAAACTTATCGCGAAACGCCGAGCGTCTATCTTTCAATTTCGATGTTGGATGCGTCTAACAGCGGAAACTCTCGCTATGATGTGCAGGCTGAAAACATTAGCCCTCAGGGCTTTGACATTGTTTTCCGCACGTGGGGCGACACTCAGGTCGCCCGCTGTCGTGTTGCTTGGCAATCTATCGGCCCAGTGCGTGCCGATGATGTTTGGGACCTTTAGGCCCTATACATGCCTTCGTAGATTGGCCCGAGGGTCTTGTGATCAAACAGGGACGACACGGATGTACCGTTCCATGTGTTCAGGATCGCTTGGGCGAACATCGGTGCGGTTGGCACGATGCGGATATTGGGGCAGTTCTTGACGGCATCGGTCGCCTGAATTGTGTCGGTAATGACCAAATTCTTCATCACAGATTTGCCAACCCGTTCAATCGCAGGGCCGGATAGGACGCCGTGTGTGATGTAGGAATGCACTTCCTTGGCACCATGCTCCATCAGCACCTCAGCCGCTTTACACAGTGTCCCTGCCGTATCAACGATGTCGTCAACGATCAGGCATGTGCGGTCCTTCACGTCCCCGATGACAGTCATCTCGGCCACTTCGCCCGGCTTGCCACGGCGCTTGTCCACGATCGACAGTGGTGCATTGATCCGTTGTGCAAGGTCACGCGCACGGGCCACCCCGCCCACATCAGGCGAGACAACCATGACGTCTTCCATGTTGCCTTTGAAGTTATGCATGACGTCCAGAGCGAACACCGGAGATGCGTAGAGGTTGTCGACAGGGATATCAAAAAAGCCTTGGATCTGTGTCGCGTGAAGGTCAAGGGTCAGGATGCGCTCGATCCCTGCTTCGACCATCATGTTCGCGACTAGCTTGGCCGTGATCGGCGTACGGGCCTTAGACCTGCGGTCTTGGCGTGCGTAGCCAAAGTAGGGGATCACAGCCGTGATGCGCCCTGCAGAGGACCGTCGCAGCGCGTCAGAGATGATCAGCAGTTCCATCAGGTTGTCGTTTGCAGGGTTCGAGGTCGGCTGTAGGATATACATGTCTTCGCCGCGCACGTTCTCATAGACCTCGACAAAAATCTCGCCGTCATTGAACCGTTCGACGCGTGCATCAACAAGCCCGACATCAACGCCGCGGTGCATCGACATGCGAGACGCAACGGCCCGCGCAAGTGGTTGGTTGGCATTACCTGAGATCAGTTTTGGGGCATTGGTGAACGGCATAGGCGTGGTCCTTTGGCAGAAGGCTAGGTTGCAGTGCAACAGAATCGTGACGTTGACACGGGTTAACACAGCGTTACGTTCAGGCAAAGAAATCACGCAGCCTTGGAGCGCAAAATGCCGCATATCGACTACTTCTTTAGCACGCTGTCACCGTTCACATATCTTAACGGGACAAGGGTTGAGGAAATCGCGCAAAAGCACGGTGCGACGATTACCTATAAGCCGTTGGATATTATGGCGCTGTTTGCGCGCACGGGTGGCTTGCCCCCAAAGGATCGCCACCCCAACCGCCAAGAGTACCGCTTGCAAGATATGCGGCGACGTGCCGCAAAGGCCAAGTTTCCGTTGAATCTGAAGCCCGCGCATTGGCCAACGAATGGCGCGCCGTCTGGCTATGCGATTATTGCGGCGCAATCTGCGGGCGGCGGCGATTTGGGCAAGCTGGTTCACTTGTTTGGTGCGGCCTGCTGGGCCGAGGACCGCAACATCGCAGACGATGACGTGATCCGTGATTGTCTGGAAAAAGCGGGCTTTGATCCGGCGTTGGCCGATAGCGGTCTGTTGACGGGCGCGGATAGCTTTGGCCGTAACCTAGACGAAGCCGTGATGCGCGGCGTTTTTGGTGCGCCGTTTTTTATCACCGACAAAGACGAGCGTTTCTGGGGTCAAGACCGCCTAGACGATCTTGACGCTGTGCTTGGCGGGACGCTTTAGGACCGCAGTATCTGCAAGAATTGGTCGATCTTGTCAGAGGTCATCGACCAATCCGTAACAAAACGGGCGGTCAGCATTTCGTCTGGGTCGCCCGTTTCCGGATCGCCATCCCACGTGTAATAGACTGCACCTGCTGCTAAAAGGCGCTGGTGGTCGCGGCGGGGCAGGCGGCAGAAGATCATATTGGCATCAACGGGATAGAGAAGCTCGGCGCGGTTATGTGCGCGCAGCCCTTCGGCCAATTGTGCCGTTGCCGTGTTGGCAGAGGTCGCCATCTCGCGCCACAGATCACCTGTCAGATAGGCCTTCATTTGTGCCGACATATAGCGATGCTTGGAAAACAGATGCCCGCCACGTTTGCGGCGCAACTCGAATTCCCATGCTAGTTTTGGATCAAAGATCACGCAGCATTCCACGCCCATTAGTCCGTTCTTTGTGCCGCCAAAGCTGACCGCATCAACGCCTGCTTTCCATGTCATCTCGGCCGCGGTGCAGTCCAATGACACCAGCGCATTGCAGAACCGTGCGCCGTCTAGGTGTACTTTGGACCCGAATGAATGGGCAATTTCGGTCAAGGCGCGGATTTCATCGAGGCTGTGAACCGTACCTTTTTCAGTGACTTGTGTGATCGAGACGGGACCGCGTTGTGGTCCGTGCACACCGCGCGATTCTTCGGCAAGCATGGATGCGCGCAATGTTTCGGGCGTCATTTTCGCGTCTTCAGCGGGAACAAGCGTTAGCTTGGCTCCGGAATAGAATTCCGGCGCGTTACATTCGTCTTCGTGGATATGCGCCATCGGCGAGCAAAAGATCGTGTCCCACGGGTTTGCGAGTGTCGCCAATAGGATTGAGTTTGCGGCCGTCCCAGTTGCCACCAGATAGACAGCGGCGTCAGGGGCTTCGAACATGTCGCGCACCATATCGCGGACCTCATCCATGATCGGATCGGCGCCGTAGCTTTGGGTATAGTCAGTGTTGGCGTCGACCAATGCTTGCAGCACTTTTGGATGGGCCGGGCCCGCGTTGTCAGATGCAAAGTACATTATGTTGGCTCCTCAATGATATAATCGTCCCAGTCGTCCTCATCCACGTCGCCCTCGGCGATGGTGATCCCTTTGATCGAGACGCCAGCGGCGTGCACGGTCTGTGGATCGCCAGAGATCAGGGGGTGCCAGGGGTAAAGATCGCGTCCCTCGGCCACGAGGCGGTAGCCGCAGGTTTTTGGCAGCCAATACATGTTATCTTCCAACGTCTTGGGCGTCAGTACGATGCATTCTGGCACATATTGGTGGCGCATCACGTATTTGCTGCAAAGGCAGGTCGCGCCGTCCAAAAGGCGGCATGCCACGCGGGTCAAATCGACTTTGCCGGTGTCCTCGTCTTCGAGTTTGTTCAGGCAACATTTGCCGCAGCCGTCGCAGATTGCTTCCCATTCCGGACGGGTCAATTCGTCCATTGGGATGGTTTTCCAGAACCCGGGGCGCAAGCCATCGCGGTTGATATCAGACATTGGCGAGAATTCCTTTTGCGCGGGCGCAATCGGCGTCCATTTGCGTGATGAGCCCGTCGAGCCCGTCGAATTTCAACTCTGGGCGCAGGTATTCGACCAAGGCGACGGACAGCGTTGCACCGTAAAGGTCGCCTTTGAAATCAAAGAGATAACTTTCACAGTTCGGGCGGTTTTCGCCAAACATCGGACGCACGCCGATCGAGGCCGCGCCGTCGTAGCGCCCCGCGTGCGGGCCGTCGAGAACGGTGACTTTGACTGCATAGACGCCGAATTTCGGCGGATGCAGATTGTCGATGGACATGTTTGCTGTCGGAAAGCCCAAGATACGTCCGCGCTGTTCGCCGCGAATTACCTTGTTTTCCAAGCGATGCCAGTGGCCCAGCATCTCAGCGGCTTCGTCGGGGCGGCCTTGGGTGAGCGCTGTGCGGATGGCGGTGGAGGAGACCTCTTTGTCGCCGACGGCCAATAGCGGAGCAATGGTCACACCAAAACCCATCTCGTCGCCAAAGACTTGTAAGGATTTTGCGTTACCCTGCCGACCTTTGCCAAAGCAAAAATCAGACCCAACAACCACATGTTTCAAGCCAAGTTGATCGGAGATTACTGTCTGGGCAAACTCGCGGTCAGTCAGTTCGGAAAGGGCCGCGTTGAAAGGCAATTCATACAGTTTTTCGACGCCTAGCTTTGCAAGGCGGTTTGCCTTGGCTTCTGCGTTCATCAGGCGGAACGGGTTGTTATCTTTGGAGAAAAACGTGCGCGGGTGTGGCTCGAAGGTCAGAATACCTAACGGCGCGGCAATTTTTGTAGCGGCTTTGCGCGTGATATCGATAACGGCTTGATGGCCAAGGTGAACGCCATCGAAATTCCCGATTGCCACGGCTGCGCCGCGGTCATTTGGGTCGATGAAATAAGGGTCGCGAATGATGTGCATATTGTTGCGTATCGCGGGATGCGCGGGGGTGCAAGTATCAGTCGAACTTGCGGCTCGGTGCCAGAACGGTAGCGTCGCCAACCAGCACTTTTTTCCCGTCAACAAGGCAGCGTGTGTTCATCGTTACGCGGCGCTTGGAATGGTCGATATCGGTCACTTCGACTTCCGCCAAAACCATATCGCCAGGGCGCACTGGCGCGAGGAACTTTAGCGATTGTCCAAGATAAACAGTGCCATGGCCCGGCAGTTGTTCGCCGATCACGGCGGAAATCAGGCCGGCGGTCAACATGCCGTGCGCGATGCGTCCGCCAAAGATGGTGTCTTGAGCGTATTCTTCGTCAAGGTGCACAGGGTTGCGGTCGGTCGAGACCTCGGCAAACATTTCAATGTCTTGATCGGTCACGACCTTGCGCAAAGTCCGGATCATGCCGATTTCGATGTCTTCGATACAGATGGTACCGCGAGGTGCGTTGTCCAACATTTCTGTCTCCGCTAGGTAATAAAAAACCGCCTATCAGGCTGTTGTTGTAACTTTATTACTTTGCAGTCGCAGAAAAATCAAGACTTATCTGACCTAGCGTAGATGGCCAATCGTGTAAGTCGGTGACAGCATTTCCGTTTCCAAATAGGTACTTAGCGCCGCTGGATCGGGCTGGCCCGTAGTTTTTGTCTCTGCCGCGGCCAATCCTCCCGAAATAAACAGTGTGTCGAGGTCTTCTTGCATCCCGCCCAGCACGTCTGTTCGAATCCCGTCGCCAATGCAGATAATGCGCGGGTCGGACGGTGTATTGTCGAGGGCTGCGAGACGCCGACGGGCGAGGTCATAGATCGGCGGATGTGGCTTGCCGAAATACAGGCTTTCCCCGCCCATTTCGGTATAAAGTGCCGCCAATGCGCCTGCACACCATTCACGGGTTTCGCCGCGGTCTACGATGATGTCGGGGTTCGCGCAGAGCAATTTCATTCCTTTCTCGCGCGCACAAAGAAAATCGGTGCGGTTCACGTCTGGATCGGCTTGTGTGTCAAAGGGACCGCAACAAACAATGCCTGTTGCTTGGGTCAAAGGCACGCGTTCGATCTCAATGGGGTTTTCGAGCAGGTTCAATGGCTTGAAGAAATCAGCGTCGCGCGTTGCTTCGCCCATGAAGTAGACTTTGTTCCCAACGACCCCTTGGAACATGGCAGAACGTGCCGAATCCCCGGAAGTGGCGATTGTGTCATAGCAATCGTCCAGCATCCCCATCTCTTCAAGTTGTCCTTTGACGGAAAAGCGCGGGCGCGGCGAGTTGGTGACCAGCACGACGATCCCGCCCTTGGCACGAAAGGCTTTCATCGCGGCAATTGCGTCTTGGAAAGGCGTGATCCCGTTGTGCATGCAGCCCCAAAGGTCCACAAATGCGGCGTCATATTGCCCAGAAATTTCGTCGAAGGCGGAGATGATCTGGGACATTGGAAACCTATCTGTAGGGCGGAGGGAGTGTACACTGAGTTACATATGGCACAAAAAAGGGGCGCATAAAGCGCCCCTGATCGATAATTTGCAGAAATTAAGCTGTTTTCAGGTTTGGAATGATCTGCTTTTTCCGGCTCATGACGCCGGGCAGGACAACCATGTCGCCCGTGACTGTCGCGCCAAAGGAGGCTTCGGCCACTGTTTTGGATAGCGCGTTCGGGATCATCATGGTGGCTTCTTCGCGCAGGATGTCGACGACAAACAAGAGCACTTGGTCAACGCCGTCTTCCGCTGCAACGTCAGTCATGGAGGCCATGATGCTGTCTTTGCGGTCGATGATGATTTTTGGCGCTGTTGTTTCAAGAACAGAAACGCGGAACTTGGTGTCACCAACAGCGTATTCTTTGCTGTCCATGCGCAGCAGCTCTGCGTCGGAGAACGACGATACGTCGGATTTTGCCTCAAACATTTCAGTCGCGTAGGCGTTGATGTCGATCTTCAGGTCAGCGGCCAAAACTTCGGCCAATGCTTTATCTGTTGGCGTTGTTGTTGGTGAGCGGAATTCAAGAGTGTCGGAAATGATGCATGACAGCGCCAAGCCTTTGATGGCGTCTGGCAGGTGCTCTGCGTGCTCGCCCATCAGGCCCAGCATGATTGTTGCGGTGCAAGCCAAAGGGCGAATCGTGATGTCGATTGGACCCGCTGTTTCAAGACCGCCGACCAATTTGTGGTGGTCGATGATTGCTGTGACGTTTGCGCCGTTGATGTTGGCGGGCAATTCAGCTGGGTTGTTGGTGTCCACAATCACGCAAGACTGGCCGTCTGCCACATCTGAAATGATTTCTGGCAGCTCAAAGCCCCAACGCTTGGCGACAAAAGCCGCTTCGGTGTTTGGTGTGCCCAAAAGTTTTGCCTGCGCATCAACGCCAGTGTGGTTCATGAACCATTCCCAGATCAGCGCAGAGCCTAGGGAATCAGTGTCGGGGGCTTTGTGCCCAAAAATCAGAGTAGTCATTGTCAATTTGCCTTAAATCAGGGAGGATTTGCCCGCTATATAAGAGGGAAAACAAGATCTGTCACGGTGCAGATTTTGCAGGGCGGATATAACGCATGACAAAACAACGCGAGGCTGACCTTTACGCCCCCGTCAAAGCCTATCTGCAAAGGCAAGGCTATGACGTGAAGGGTGAAGTTGGTGCCGTCGATGTCATGGCGGTCCGCAAAGGTGACCCTGCCGTTTTGGTCGAGTTGAAGCTGGGGTTTACCTTGGCCCTGTTTCATCAGGGCATTGATCGTTTGGCGGTTACTGATTTGGTTTATGTTGCGGTGCCTGAGAAGGCCGGTAAGGCAGCCCAGCGGTCATTGAAGGACAACGTCAAACTGGCCCGCCGTGTCGGGTTGGGTGTGCTGACTGTCCGTTTGCGCGACGGTCACGTAACGGCGCATGCTGATCCGGGTGGATACGTGCCTCGTAAGCAGCCAAAGTCAGCCAAGCGCTTGCTCAAAGCCTTTGACCGTCTCAAGGGTGATCCCAATGAAGGTGGTGCTACCCGCCACGGTATCGTCACAGGCTACCGTCAGGATGCGCTGCTTTGTGCCCGCTTTTTAGCGGTGCACGGTCCCAGTGCGGGGGTAAAGGTCAAAGAGTGGGCCGAAGTTCCTTTGGCCACCCGCATCATGGCCGACGATCATTATGGCTGGTTCGAGCGCGTCTCGCGTGGTGTCTATGGTTTGACGGATGCAGGGCGCAAGGGACTGGCCGACTGGTCGGATGTTTAGCGGCGGCTTAGGGTCCAGCCGTCGTTTTCCAAAAGCCTCAGAAGACCTTGTTCGCCGCTCAGATGTGCCGCCCCGACCGCTACCAAGATGTTGTCGTGGTTGGCTGCGGCTTTCCCGATAACAGGCATCCAAGCGAGATTGCGCTGTGCCAAAACCAAGTCTTCGCTGTCTTGGGTCAGTTTCAGGGCCGTTTCTGGATCAAGTCCGGGGATGTGTTTGGCAACAACACGGCTGAGCCCCATCAACATGCCGATGTCTTCTGTAAAATAGCTGTCGCGCATCGCCGTTAGCATTTCTTCTTGGGCGTCGGTATCCATGATCCCAAGGCTTAACATTTCTAATTGTTCTTCAAGCGTTCCGTCTTGGAAGATTTTAAGAAGCGTATCAAAAGGCTCGAGCGCTTGCATAGGGATCGCTGCATCCGTCGCTGCTTGCATGATCAGATGATCCAACCCGCGCTCTCCGGCTGCGATTTCTGCCAGCGCACAGGGTGGCAAAGCGAGCAGGATCATCAGATACCAAGGCTGCAATTTCGCGACGATGGCTGCAGGTGCGCCCCGCGCGGCAGCGGCATCGACAAGGCGTTGCCATGTGTCGTCGTCCAGCCGATCTGCAAGTGTTGGACCGTCGGGCAAGAATAATGCGGTGGGGTCCGATTGGATTGCGTTTTGCAAAGCGATTTCGTCTTGGGGTGTAGCTTCGAGCAGAATCAGATCCGCTTGGGTCATCCATGGCTGCAAATCACGCATTACTGGCGCAAGGCGCGGATCGGCCACGTGAATTGTGCCGACGATATTGAGGGTTTTACCATTGCGTGTTGCGACCCAATGCGTCCCGTTCCCGTAAAGCAGTTCCTTTGCATAGCTTGCGATTTCGCCTGTTTCGGGCGGGTTAAGCCGGTCAAGATAACTTGGCGCGTTACACAGCGCGAACAGCGGGCCACCGATCAGGCAAAGCGAAAGGGCGGTGAGAAGTTTTTGCAGCATTGTTTCGCGTCCTTGCGTGGTTCATGTAACTATATGGTCTGTGTCATGAATCAGCCACCGCCCAATGGCGCGCTGTTTTGAATTTCTCGTTGGCCCGCGCTTGAATTTGCCCCATGTAAAGGGAATTGAACGGAGCGAAGATATGCTGAACCCTGTGACCCCCACATTTGAGGCCCAATTGCGGGCAGTGCTGCCAGTCTCCGCGTTTCGTGATCCCGCGCCTTATTTAAGCGAACCACGCGGGCGGTGGGCGGGGCAAGGTCTTGTTGTTGCCCCCAGTGACACCGCTGAGGTCGTCGCAGTTGTAAAGGCATGTGCAAGAGCGCGTATCGGGATTGTTCCTTACAGCGGAGGCACAGGCTTGGTCGGTGGGCAGACTATCGCAGATGGTCCTGCGCCCGTTATTCTTTCGCTCGACCGAATGACCCGTATTCACGATGTTTACCCGACCGAGAATGTCCTGATCTGTGATGCGGGCGCAATTTTGGCGGATGTGCAGGTGGCGGCTGCCAACGTAGACCGGCTATTTGCCCTATCTCTGGCCTCTGAAGGGTCCGCCCGCATTGGCGGGGTGCTGTCGACCAATGCGGGTGGCGTGAATGTGCTACGCTACGGGAACGCCCGCGCGCAGTGTCTGGGGTTAGAGGTGGTGCGTCCAGACGGGTCTGTCTGGAACGGATTGTCACGTTTGCGCAAGGACAATACCGGCTACGACTTGCGCGATTTGTTCATTGGGGCAGAGGGTACTCTCGGGGTGATCACCAAGGCCGCGCTAAAGTTGATGCCAAGGCCCACACGCCAAGGCACCGCACTATTTGCAGTGTCATCACCACAGGCCGCGCTAGAGCTGCTGGGACTTGCCGGGCGGTTTGTCGGTGATGGGCTCAGCGCGTTCGAGCTAATTCACCAGCAAGGTTTTGCTTTTCTGGCTGAGGTCGGGCCTGCGGTTAAAATGCCACTTGAGAACCTGCCAGAATGGTCGGTCTTGATAGATGTGGGGCTAGCCGACGGACTTTCGCCGGAAACTGCTTTGACATCATTGTTTGAAGCGGCCCTTTCGGGTGGATTGGTCAGCGATGGGGTCATTGCATCCAGCGACGCCCAGCGTCGCGCGCTATGGCATATCCGCGAAAGTATCCCCGAAGCGAACCGCCGTATCGGGTCAATTAGTAGTCACGACATCTCGGTGCCACTAAGTATGATACCTGCGTTTATTGAGCAAGCCGGTGGCGCGTTGGCGCAGCTGGGCAGGTATCGGATCAATTGCTTTGGACATCTTGGCGACGGGAACCTGCATTATAACGTGTTCCCATTGCCAGGTAAAAACCGCAACGATCACGAAGCTGATCGCGCGGTGATTAAAACTTGTGTGCATGATTTGGTACATAAAATGGATGGATCGGTGAGTGCCGAACACGGTATCGGTCGTCTCAAAGTCGATGATTTGCAGCGCTACGGTGACCCAGAAAAGTTGGTTATGATGCGCGCGATTAAGGCGGCGTTAGATCCTGATGGGATCATGAATCCAAACGCCGTGTTGCCGCGAGTTAACTGAAGCCCAGTTTGAGTGAGAAACGCAAAACGCTATTCATTTTCCGAGCCCAAATATGCCGGGGGTTTGGGGGCTGGCCCCCAACCGGTCGGCGGGGACTAGTCCCCGTCGAAAGCACACAGCACATGAACCGCCATGCCCATTTTTTCAAGACGGGCGCGGCCACCAAGGTCGGGCAAGTCAATAACGAATGCACAGCCCGTGACCTGTGCGCCCATGCGTTCGATCAGTTTGATCCCAGCCTCTGCCGTGCCGCCAGTGGCGAGCAAATCGTCGACCATCAGAACCTTTTCGCCCGGTTGCAATGCGTCTTCGTGAATTTCCATAACCGCTTGGCCGTATTCGAGGGTATAGGCCTGTTCGATGGTTTTGCCTGGCAATTTGCCTTTCTTACGGATCGGAATGAAACCCTTGCCAAGTTGATGTGCAATCGCGCCCCCAAGGATAAATCCGCGCGCCTCTAGCCCTACGACCTTGTCGATGTCTTGGCCAGCATAGGGCGCAAGCAATTGATCAATCGCGATCCGAAAGCCGCGCGGATCAGAGAATAGGGTCGTGACATCGCGGAACATGATCCCTTCGTGCGGGAAATCAGGGATTGTACGGATGTAGTCTTGGACGGTTTTCATCGATTTTCCTTAGAGGACCCGTCCTGCGACGGCGTCTAGTTTTGAGATTAAGTCAGGGTCCCGCTTATCAGGGGCCGTCATGATTGCATGGGTCAGGGCTTTATCGCAGCCTGCTTCGCAAATCTGCTGGCTTTGCGCCATGTCGCGGGCCAGATTGACCACGAGATCACGCGCTTTGGTACCATTACCTCGCAGTGTTTTTATCACATGGCTCACATCGACGGCCCCGTGATCGGGGTGCCAACTGTCATAATCGGTGATCATCGCGATGCTTGCGTAGTGCAGCTCGGCTTCTCGCGCCAGTTTTGCCTCTGGCATATTGGTCATGCCAATTACGTCGCATCCCCAAGACCGATACATGTGGCTTTCCGCTTGGGATGAAAACTGCGGGCCTTCCATCGCGAGGTAGGTGCCCCCGTTATGCATGGTGACTCCCGCTTTCTTTCCAGCCGAAAGGCAAGCGGATGAAAGTGACTCGCAGGTTGGGTGAGCAACGCTGACATGTGCCACGCAGCCAGTACCAAAGAATGATTTGTCTCGCGCAAAGGTGCGATCGATGAATTGATCTACCACCACAAAATCGCCGGGGGCCAGATGGTCGTGAAACGATCCGCAGGCGCTGATCGAGACGGCATGTGTCACACCCAACCGTTTGAGAGCGTCAATATTGGCCCGATATGGCACGGTTGAAGGACTATGTACGTGCCCACGCCCATGTCGTGGCAGGAACGCGATGGGTTGGCCTTCAAGGGTGCCAGTTAAGATAGCGTCAGAGGGTTTTCCCCACGGGCCATCGACATCTGTCCAGTTTGCATTTTCCAATCCGGGGATGTCGTAAAGCCCTGAGCCGCCAATGATACCAAGATATGTTTGCATAGGGTGCCTCCGATGCGCAGCTTGTGGGTCACATGTTTCAGTGTGATTGAAGCACCGTACGGGCGCAAGCGGGTTGCCGTCTTTAGTTGATCCTGTTGGTCCGTTATTGTTCTGGTCTATATGCGGCGCTCATTGTCACGACGCATTGGGCCAAATCAGGCATTCAGGGAAATATCGAAAGACTTTTTCGAGCTTGCAAGAGAGGCTTGTCTTCCCGTAGCTGTAAAGTTGGAGGTATAGATCATGAACATTTCTGCTGCGGCGCTCGCCGCAGGGTTGCCGGTGAAAACGGTACGCTACTATGCTGATATTGCCTTGGTTGAAGCGCCATCACGCACCAATGCGGGGTATCGTACCTATACCGATGCGGCTGTGCGCAAATTGATATTCATCCGTCGCGCGCGCGAGTTTGGTTTTAGTATTGAGGAATGTCGCGAGTTACTTGGCCTTTACCAAGATAAGGATCGTTCCAGCGCAGAGGTTAAGCGGATCGCTACCAAGCGCCTGAAGGAAATCGAGATCAAGCAGCGCGAGTTGCAGTCATTGCGCGATGAGTTGACCCATCTTGTGTCGTCGTGTCGCGGCGATGACAGACCGGACTGCCCGATCATGGATTACCTTGGCTAACAGCGCTCCCTCATGGGTGTTTACAGGTCGCATTCGGACTGGCCGTTTCGTCAGCAGGGGTGACATTCCATCGCCTGCTTGTTAGGGGGCGTCAACACACATGACATCCATGACTTATAGACAGGTTCCTTATGCCCCGTAGACTTTTGGCTTATGCTTCTGAAAACCTTTCCTTTGGCGACGGCGATGCGCCGCTGACACCTGCGCGCCTGCGTATTGAGGTGTTGTCGGGACTGACCGTTGCATTGGCATTGGTGCCCGAAGCGGTTGCTTTTGCTTTTGTTGCGGGGGTTCATCCGTTGGTTGGGCTTTATGCTGCGTTTATCGTGGGCCTGATCACTGCGCTGATTGGCGGCCGTCCGGGGATGATTTCGGGTGCGACGGGTGCTTTGGCGGTTGTGATGGTATCACTTGTTGCCCAGCACGGCGTTGAGTACCTGTTTGCTACGGTCGTCTTGATGGGGCTGATCCAGATATTTGTCGGAGTCATGCACTGGGGCAAGTTTATTCGCCTAGTGCCGCATCCTGTGATGCTAGGCTTTGTGAACGGCCTCGCGATTGTAATTTTCTTAGCCCAACTGGGGCAATTCCAAGTGCCAGGTACGGCAGATGGCGGCGGTCATGGTCTTGCGTCTGGCGAATGGTTGTCAGGCGCCCCGATGGTCATGATGCTGGTGTTGGTCGCGCTGACAATGTTTATTATTTGGGTGATGCCACGGATCACGAATGTAATCCCAGCGCCCTTGGCAGGTATCGGCATTGTGGCGTTGATTGTGATTGGCTTTGGCTTGGATGTCCCCCGTGTGGGCGATCTGGCCTCGATCCAAGGTGGCCTTCCAGCGTTCCATATTCCTGCGGTTCCGTTTACGTTTGAGACGTTCAAGATCATCTTGCCTTACTCGCTTATTCTTGCGGCGATTGGTTTGATCGAAAGCCTTTTGACGCTGAACCTTGTGGGCGAAATGACCAATAAACGTGGTGGCGCCTCGCAAGAATGTGTGGCGCAAGGTGTGGCTAACACAGTGACGGGTGTTTTCGGCGGTATGGGCGGTTGTGCGATGATCGGTCAGTCAATGATCAACGTAAAATCAGGTGGACGCACGCGCGTCGCTGGTATTGTTGCAGCCCTATTCCTGCTTAGCTTTATTCTGTTTGCATCGGGTTTGATTGAGCAAATCCCGCTGGCCGCCTTGGTCGGTGTGATGTTCATGGTGGTGATCGGTACGTTTGCTTGGAACTCCTTGACGATCCTTGCCAAGGTCCCGCCAATGGATGCATTTGTCACAATCCTTGTGACCATTGTGACGGTGATGACCGACCTTGCTACGGCTGTTGTCGTTGGTGTGATTGTGTCGGCGTTGGCTTATTCTTGGAGCAACGCAAAGCGGATTTATGCGAACACCGAGCTGTTGGATGGATCAAAGATCTATAAGATCAACGGCCCGTTATTCTTTGGCTCGTCAGATGGTTTTGCCGAGTTGTTCGAGATTGAAACCGATCCTGATTTGGTCATCATTGACTTTGCCGGCAGCCGTGTGGCCGATCAGTCGGCCTTGCAAGCAATCGAGGCTGTGTCGGGTAAATACGAGGCGGCAGGCAAGCGCATTCAACTGCGTCACCTCAGCCGTGATTGCCATATGTTGCTGTCAAAAGCAGGTCACTTGATGATCGATAGCGATGACGATCCCAACTATGAGATTGCTGCCGATTACGGTGTGAAAACGGGGATTTTGGGTAGCCACTAAACTGGACCCAGCCAAATTGAAAAGCCGCCACAAAGACATTTGCGGCGGCTTTTTGCGTCTTAGGTCGGGCGTTGGATGCTAAATATGTCGGTAACGCTCGTGTAATCCTGGTATCCTAGGCGCGCCAGCGGGTTGAATTTGCGCAAGTCAAACATTCCGTCAGTCATGCAATCGTCGCGCATATGAATGCCGGTGACTTCGCCGAAGACCGCATAGTTCGTGGCACCTGAGAGTCGCACGATTTGGGTGGCTTTGCATTCCAATGTTGCAGGGGATGCCGCCACGCGCGGGCAGTCGATCGTGGTGCAGTCTGCTTTTTCCAGTCCTGCGAGGTCGAACTCGTCAGTGTCTTTGCCCCATCCCCCAGCGGTTTGGTTCATTGCGTCACGCAGCGCAAATGACACGACGTTTACCGAAAAGACACCCGTTTGTCGGATATTGCCGACACTGTCTTTGGTGTCACCCCGATCAGGCTTGGCCGAGGTTGAGGAAAACATAACTTGCGGCGGCTCGTAGGCCACGGCATTAAAGAATGAGTAGGGGGCCAGATTGTCTGCCCCGTCATTGCCGCGCGTCCCGATCCAGCCGATAGGGCGCGGTGTGACGATTGCGTTAAACGGGTTGTGCGGCAGCCCGTGCCCGTTTTTTGGTTCATAAAACATATTATCTTGCCTTTTCGTTCGACCTAACAACAGGTAGCTTTGCACTAACCGAATGACCAGAGACCGCAGGCGATGAATCCAGAAGCCATTACATTGGCCCCAGAAACGCCTGACGATTGGTGGGAGGTCGAGGCGCTATACGACCTTTGCTTCGCGCCGGGGCGGTCTGCGCTGTCGTCCTACCGTTTGCGCGAAGGTGTGCCGCCGATTGCTTCGCTTTGTTTCACTGCGCGGGACGGGATGGGCATCCTGGCGGGGGCAATACGCTATTGGCCCGTACGCGTCGACGGGCGGGATGTGGCTTTGCTTGGCCCCGTTGCGGTGCATCCGACCCGTCAAGGCGAAGGGCTGGCGGCGATGTTGATTTACCGTAGTATGGCCGCTGCGCGGAAAGGAGGGTGGGAACGGATCTTGCTGGTGGGCGACCGTCCGTATTACCATCGCTTTGGTTTTGATCACTTAAAAGGCGAGGTCATCATGCCGCCCCCAACAAATCCTGATCGCGTGCTTGGTGTGGCCTTGCGTGACAAGGCTTGGGATGGTGTCGCAGGGGAGGTGACCGGGTGGTCAGATTGAAATCTGGATCCGTGCTGCCTACTTGTGAAAGATGAGCACAGAAATAATCACCTCTGATGGTTTGACAGACGACGCCCGCGCGCAGGTTGCAGCTTTGGTTGTGCGCCAACGCCGTGCGAATGGCGTGTTGATGAAAGCGATCAATTATGTGGGTGGTCAGGTCGAAGACGGCTTGAAGATGTTGCCCGCAGGCACGCGGACCCAAGTCGACGAGGCGGCCCGCCGTGCGTTGCAGGCCAGCTATGATGCGGCCAGTCGTTCGCGCACATATTATAGCGGTTCTGATAATGCCCACCGCGCCCTAAGCGTGCTGACAGGTGCATTGGGTGGGTTGGGCGGCTTGCCCACGGCATTGGCCGAATTGCCGATAGCGACAACCGTTATTTTCCGCGCCGTTCAGGGTGTCGCGGCGCAATACGGCGAAGACCCGACGGATGAGGCGGTGCGCATGGAGTGTCTGGCCGTTTTTGGCGCAGGCGGTCCGGGGACAGAAGATGACGGCGTGAATACGTCGTTTTTCGGTGCGCGGATTGGTTTGACGGGCGCTGCTGTGCATGGATTGTTGGGAAAAGTTGCCCCGCGGTTTGCGGCGGTCTTGTCCCAGAAGCTGGCATCCCAAGCCGTACCGATTTTGGGTGCTGCTGCGGGTGCAGGCACAAATTACGCGTTCACTGATTATTATGTCGCGATGGCGCATGTGCATTTCGGGTTGCGAAAGCTGGCGCGCGAACATGGCGAGGTCGCCGTGCTAGACGAGTTTCACACGGTGCTTGCCACAAAGCAATTACCCGTCAACCGCGCCTAGACTTGATAGACAAGCCAATCAGCAACCGCACGTCTGACGGAGGGATCGCCTGCTGCGATTGACCCATCAATGATGTCGCGCACTTCTGTCAGGTCGACCCTGCGCAATAAGTGCTTAACTGGACCGACCGATGCTGGCCGCATTGAAAGCGTCCGAAATCCGATAGCTGCAAAACATAGCGCCTCTACCGGGCGGCCCGCGTCTTCGCCACAAAATGACAGTTGCGTCCCATAGCGTTTACACCGTTCGACGACCCCCTGCAGAAATAGCAGGAATGCAGGGTTCAACGTATCATAGCGTTTACGCACGCGCTCATTTTCGCGGTCTGCTGCAAAAAAGAACTGTTTTAGGTCGTTGCCGCCGACAGAGATAAAGTCGACCTCTTCAAAGAACGCATCGGGTGCAAAAGCCAGTGACGGCGTTTCCAACATTGCCCCCACCCGCAGTTTTGACGGCAGCGGATGTCCGAGAATTTTCTCGCGGTCCATCGCCTTGTCCATTTCGGATTTGGCTTGTTTAAACTCGTCATATTGCGCAATGAACGGGAACATCACCGAGAGTGGTCCGCCGTTTGCTGCGCGGATCAGCGCCTGTAATTGCATCCGCAGCACGCCTGGTTTGTCCAGCCCTACGCGGATCGCGCGCCACCCCATTGCAGGGTTTGGCTCGTCATTGGCCTTCATGTAGGGCAGTACTTTGTCGGACCCGATATCGAGTGTTCTGAACGCAACGGGTTTACCGTTGGCCGCGTCAAGAACACGGGTATAAAGCGCGGAAAGCTCGCCGCGTTTTGGCATTTGGTTGCGGACAAGGAATTGAAGCTCTGTGCGGAAAAGCCCAACCCCTTCGGCTCCTGATCCATCGAGCGATGGCAAATCAGCCATCAAACCTGCGTTCATTTGCAACGAGATAATAGTCCCGTCTTTGGTCTCGGCGGGCATTTCACGGATCGAGGCATAGCGTTCTTGCGCCCGCGTTTGCATTGCGATTTTGTCTTTAAATGCCTTTTGAACGTCGTCGTCGGGGCGCAAATGCACGATCCCCTGATCCCCGTCTACAAGGATATTGTCGCCGTTTAACGCTTCGCGGGTGATTCCTTTGGCGTTGATCACCAGTGGAATGGCCCATGCCCGCGCGACGATTGTTGCGTGGCTGCCGACCGATCCTTCTTCAAGCACGATCCCTTTGAGCGCCTTGCCATATTCCAGCAATTCGCCCGGGCCGATATTGCGGGCCACGAGGATTGGATTGTCGGGCAGTTCGCCTGTGTTCGCGCCTTGCCCAGTCAGGATGCGCAAAAGGCGGTTTGAAAGGTCGTCAAGGTCGGAAAGTCGTTCGCGCATATAGGCGTCACCTGCCGCCGACAGCCTTGCCCGTGCGAGGGATTGTTCTTTCTCAACAGCAGCTTCTGCCGAGAGGCCGTTTTCGACATCGGCCTCCATACGCCGCAACCATGATCGAGAATTGGCGAACATGCGGTAGGATTCGAACACTTTTTTCTGTTCCGCATCAGTGTTTGCATTGCCAGAAAGCAGGTCATCCAGTCCGACCCGCAGGGTTTCGACCCCGTCGCGCAGACGCGCAAGTTCGATATCCGGATCGTCAGAGATTGGGTTGGTCACCACCACCCGAGGTTCGTGTAGAAAGACGTGGCCTTCAGATGCGCCTTCTTGGGCGATTGACCCGCGGAACAAGTGTGGCTGGGTATGGCGCGCGGACAACGCGGCCCCTTCGCCGACAAAGGCCCCCAGCTCGGTCATCTCGGCGATCACCATTGCGACGACTTCTAGTGCGTATACCTCGTCGGGGCTAAATTCACGAGCCGCTTTGGATTGCACGACTAAAACGCCCAATGCATCGCCAAGCCGTTGAATCGGGATACCACAAAACGAGGAATATCGTTCTTCGCCCGTCTCGGCCATGTAGCGGAACCCACGCGCGTTAGGTGCGTCAGCGGTGTTGATGACCCGCCGTTCGCGTGCAGTGCGTCCGACGAGACCTTCGGTCAGGCGCAGGCGTGTTTGGTGAACCGCTTCGGCTTGTAGGCCCTCGGTCGCGCAAAGTTCCAAGGTTTCGGCGTCGCGGAACAGGTAAATCGAGCACACTTCTGTGCGCATCGACGATGCGATCAGTTCAACGACTTTATCAAGTCGCGCTTGGCCCTCGCTGCTTTCGGCCAGTGCATTGCGCAACCGTCCAAGTAGCTTTCGGCTTTCTGATTCAACCCGTTCTGGCATGTAGCCCCCCTATGGGTCTTGTTTACTTGCCACGACCCAAGAGGGGAAGGGGAATTGCAACTCTTAGGTGTCTAGGGTCAGGACGATCTTGCCGACGTGGGTCTTGCTCATAAATGCGGCTTGTGCGCTGCGAATTTCACGCATCGGAAATGTTTGTGCGACAATTGGCTTGATTTCGCCGCGCTCTATGTAGCCCACCACATCGTGAATAATGCTGTCTGGCTGCGCGGTGGAGCCGAGAAGAGACAGGTCTTTGAGGTAAAGAGTACGCACATCTAAGGTAACAAGTGGGCCTGCGATGGCGCCAGAGGCCACGTAACGCCCCGCTTGTTTGAGGGCGTTCAACAGGTCGTCAAAGCGCGGACCTGCGACCAGATCAATCACGACATCAAAGATGTTTTCGCCAAAATCAGCATCACGGTCGATGGTATGGTCCGCCCCGATTTTGCGCAGTTCGTCAGCCTTGTCTGCTTTAGTTACCGCCCAAACGGTCGCGCCGCGCCGTTTTGCCAGCATGATCGCCGCAGAGCCAACACCGCCAGACGCCCCTGTTATTAGGACGTTTTCTGCGCCAAGGTTGGCGCGTTGTAGCATGCCTTCGGCGGTTGTAGTCGCACATGGAATCGAGGCAAGTTCGACATCGGACCAAGTGGAGTTGACCGCCACCGCGTCGCGAGACCGCGCAGCCATGAATGCCGCGAATGCGCCTTGGCGTTCAGAGCCGAGAGTGATGACCGATGTGCTGCCTGCCGCATCGGTCCAGTTTTGCATTGTCCGCACGATAACGCGCTCTCCGATGCGGGCAGGGTCAACGCCTGTTCCCACGGCCACCACTTCGCTGCAGCAATCCGCGCCCTGGATATGTGGAAACATTAGGGCGTTGCCGTCCCATGTACCGCCTTCGGCCACTTCGCCGTCAGCGGTCGAACCTGTCACTGCTTTAGCATACCAGCCCGTACGGGTGTTAATATCCGTGTTGTTCACACCCGCCGCAAGTACCCGTAAAAGCACGTCGCCCGCGCCAATTTTTGGCACGGGCAAATCGTCTTTCCATTCCAGCATTTCCGCGCCGCCATGCCCCATCAGGGCCACGCCGGACATCGTGCTGGGTACAGTCACGCTGCTTTATCGAGGTCAAAAGCATCGTGCAGGGCTTGCACGGCGAGTTCCATGTATTTGCGGTCGATCAGCACAGAGACCTTGATCTCGGATGTAGTGATCACTTTGATGTTGATATTTTCGTCGCGCAATGTGGTGAACATTTTTGCGGCAACACCTGCGTGGCTGCGCATTCCGATGCCGACGATGGACACTTTTGCGACGCCTTCATCGGTGACCAGATCATGGTAGTTTATCGCGCCCGAAGACTGTGCTTCTTCCATAGCCTTTTGCGCGCGCAACACTTGATCGACTGGGCAAGAGAACGTCATATCAGTGCGGCCATCTTCAGAGATGTTCTGCACGATCATATCGACGTTTACGCCTGCTTCGGCTAAGGGGCCAAAGATCGCGGCGGCGATACCGGGACGGTCAGCGACGGATACGAGGGTCATCTTTGCCTCGTCGCGGGAATAGGCCACACCGGCCACTGCTTTGGATTCCATGATTTCCTCCTCATCGCAGACAAGCGTTCCAGCTTCGTCCGATGGTTCTTCAAATGATGATAGCACACGCAAGCGTACTTTGAACCGCATTGCGAGTTCGACCGACCGTGTTTGTAGGACTTTGGCCCCAAGAGAGGCGAGTTCTAACATTTCTTCGAAAGAGATTTTATCGAGTTTGCGTGCCTTGGATGTGATGCGTGGATCGGTTGTATAGACGCCATCAACATCCGTATAGATATCGCACCGCTCTGCACCAAAGGCGGCGGCAAAGGCGACGGCAGTGGTATCGGACCCGCCACGGCCAAGTGTCGTGATGCGGCCCTCAGGGCTGACACCTTGGAAGCCTGCAACCACCGCGACCTTCATGCCTTCGCCGAATTTGGCGTTGATGTTGTCGGTCGGGATTTCTTCGATCCGTGCGGATGAATGCGCGGAGGTGGTTTTCACTGGCACTTGCCAGCCTTGCCAGCTGCGTGCGGGGATATCCATCTCCTGCAATCGCAGGGCCATCAATCCAGCGGTCACGTTTTCACCGCTTGAGACAACCGCGTCATATTCGCGGGCGTCGTATAGCGGCGAGGTTTCATTAACCCAGCCCACCATTTCGTTGGTTTTTCCCGACATCGCCGAGACAATAACGATCACGTCATAGCCTTTGGCGACCTCAAATGCGACGCGCTTTGCAGCGCGCGCGATCCGGTCAAGGTTTGCGACGGAGGTTCCGCCGAATTTCATCACAAGTGTCGGCATCATTGCACCTTGCTGATTATTTCGCGGGTGTCATATGCTGCACCGCCCGCACGTGCAAGATCATAAGGCTATGGTGCTTGATTAGTGCGCTTTTTTGGTCGGGATGAAGGGCAAGGGCAACACAGGGACACCGTCTTCGATCAAGCTGCGCGCTTCTTGGGGGGTGGCTTCGCCGTAAATGGATTTCTCGGCGGCTGTGCCCTCGTGCATTTCGCGCGCTTTAACCGCAAAGCTGGATCCGACATATTCAGAGTTTGCCTCGACCTCCCGCCGCAATTTTTCCAACGGGGCGGGGTCTGACTTGGCTTGCGCCACATGCCCTTTGGTCGCCACAGAAGGCGTCATCAGGGTCTTACGGATTGTCGTAGATCCGCACGTCGTGCAAGAAACCATGCCCTTTGACATCAGCGTGTCGCAGGCATCGTTGGATTTAAACCACGATTCAAAGCTATGGGCGTTGGCGCAAGAAAGCGTAAATCTGATCATGAGCCGATAGTTAGTGTTTTATTTGGTTTGTGCAATGTGCAAGCGCTTGGGATCGAATTGCGCAACGATCTGCCGCAGCCCCAATTCGTCGATTTTAAGCGCCGCTTTTTTGGTCGACATCCATTCGCGTTTGCGTTGACCTTTTTCGGGCCAATTCTTGGCTTCCTGGGTCACGTGGATCGCGTAGACCATCACCATCACAGGCGTCACATCGTCCCCCAGCGGCTTGTCATAGCTATAGGCTCCAATGCTATTGGGGTGCGCCGTGCCTGTGAGGCCTGCCTCTTCAAAGGCTTCGATCGCGGCCCCGTCAGCGGGGGTATACTTGTGGGTGGGCCATCCGCGCGGCAAAATCCAACGTCCTGTTCCGCGCGTTGTGACAAGGCAAACTTGTAGCTTTTCGCCTTTGTATCGGTAGCAAAGTGCTGCCAATTGCGCCCGCACATCGGTCTTGCCGCCGCTGCGCAGTTTGAGGGGGACTGGTTTTTGAGGAAGTTTAGGCATGGTATTTTTCCGAAGTCGGGATAAATCCCATGAATGACCCCAAGTTTCCACGCCCCCGCCGCGCAGGCAACCCCGCGAATGATCGCATCCGAAATTTATCGCCATTCTCATTATGGCGATTGGCATCCTTTGCGGGTGCCGCGTGTGTCGACTGTTTTGGATTTGACCCGTGCATTGGGGTGGTTGCCGGCCGATTGCTATGTCAACAGCCCTCGTGCGAAGCCCGCCGCCTTGGTCGGATTTCACACCGCTGAGTATATTGCGGCGCTTGTGGCTGCCGAGCAAGCACAGGCAGTGACAGACGAAATTCGCGCGCGTCATGCTCTTGGCACCCCGTCCAACCCGATTTTTGCCGAGATGTTTCGCAGGCCAGCCACATCGGCGGGCGCTGCGCTACTGGCAGGCGAATTATTGGCCCAGGGTGGCGTGATTTATGCGCCTGGATGCGGGACGCATCACGCAATGCCAGATCGCGCGAACGGGTTTTGTTATCTCAATGATCCTGTTTTGGCGATCCAATCGTTGCGCCGTAACGGTGCCCGCCGTGTTGCCTATATAGATATTGATGCCCATCATGCAGACGGTGTAGCCGCGGGGTTTGATAGTGATCCCGACACTTTGTTGATCTCAATCCACGAGCAGGACCGCTGGCCACGTACAGGGCATATTGGTGAAGTCGGCGTCGGCAATATGATCAATATGCCAATGCCGCGTGGCTGCAATGACGATGAAATGGCGCTTGTCCGAGAGGCGGTGATTTTGCCCGCAATTGCACAATTTGCCCCCGATGCAGTTGTGTTGCAATGCGGTGCCGATGCAGTTTTGGAAGACCCGCAGTCGCGCATGGCCCTGTCAAATAACGCGCACTGGGCGGTGGTGGCTGCATTGCGGGGCATGTCACCGCGGTATCTTGTGATGGGCGGCGGCGGGTATAACCCGTGGTCGGTCGGCAGGTTATGGACGGGTGTTTGGGCCACGTTGAACAGGAAAGACATTCCCGATGTATTGCCAACTGAGGCGCAGGACGTATTGCGCGACTTGCATTGGAAAGGGCCAATGGGCGAGAAATTCGCCAAGGCACATTGGGTGACGACCTTACGCGATGCGCCGCGTAACGGGCCGATTTCGGCGGAGGTTTCAGAACGCGTGGCACAGATTGCCGCAAGGCTGCCTCTTGCTAGTTCCGCGCCCTGACCTGATAGTCATCGCTATGAAATACGTCGTGTCCCTTTGTCTTGCGCTTTGCGTTCAGCCTGCGTTCGCAGAACCGGTGGTGGTGTTCGCAGCTGCAAGCCTCAAAGAGCCGATTGATGCTTTGGCCGCGCGCGTGGGGGACGTTGTGGTTTCTTATGCGGGCAGCGGCACGTTGGCCCGCCAAATCCAGCAGGAGGCGCCTGCAGATGTGGTTTTGCTCGCGAATGCCGAGTGGATAGCGGCTTTGCCGCAGGTGGCAGATGTAATGGATTTTGCAAGCAATGCACTGGTATTGATCGGACCTGTGGGGGCGGCTGACCTGACGTTGGCTGACTTGCCAACTGCGCTGGGCGACGGTCGATTGGCGATGGGATATACAACCGCAGTGCCGGCTGGAGTTTACGGGCGACAAGCGCTGGAAAATCTCGACCTATGGGACGCCGTGAAAGACCGTCTGGCCGAAGTTGACAGTGTACGCGCTGCACTGACTTTGGTTGTGCGTGGTGAAGTGCCATTTGGTGTGGTGTATGCGACTGACGCGCAAGCGACGGATGCTGTGCAAATCGTTGCCCGCTTTGATCCGACGGACCATGATCCGATTAGATATGTAGGTGGATTGGTCAGCGATGATCCCAAAGCGCGCGCTTTTTGGGATGCGTTACGCGGGCAAGTGGGGCAAGACTTATTGGCTGACTTTGGTTATTCACCGGTGAACGAATGATGTGGGAACCGATTTTCCTATCCTTGCGTGTCTCTGCTGTGGCGACGGTGGTTGCGTTGCCTTTAGCGATTTGGGTGGCGCATATTTTGGCACGTAAATCGTTTCGCGGTCATGTTGTCTTGAACGGATTGGTACATTTGCCGTTGGTTCTGCCGCCTGTGGTTACGGGTTATCTTCTTTTAGTCGTCTTCGGAAAGTCGGGGGTCATTGGTGGTCTGCTATTTGACTGGTTTGGCTTCACCTTTGCATTTCGCTGGACAGGTGCCGCACTGGCTGCGGCGATCATGGGATTTCCACTAATGGTTCGGGCGATCCGCTTGGGGTTCGAGGCTGTTGATGCAGGGTTAGAGGACGCCGCACGCACCTTAGGCGCATCTGATTTACGGGTGTTCAGGACAATCACTTTGCCATTGATTGCCCCCGCAATTGTTGCCGGTGCCGTGCTGGGTTTTGCCAAAGCATTGGGAGAGTTCGGTGCAACCATCACGTTTGTCGCGGCTATTCCAGGCCAGACCCAAACGATCCCCTCAGCGATCTACGGATTACTGCAGGTTCCCGGCCAAGAAAGCGCTGTCGTCGTTTTGGTCAGCATTTCCGTAGCATTGGCGATGGGTGCATTGGTGGCATCTGAATGGCTGGCGCGCCGCATGGTCGCCCGATGATTTCAGTGCAGATCAAAAAGGCGTTTGCGGATTTTACGCTTGATGTGGCGTTTGATGCCCCTGCTGGGGTGATCGCGGTATTTGGGCGGTCGGGGTCAGGTAAGACGACATTGATTAATGCAATTGCGGGGCTTGTAACACCTGACGCGGGCCGCATTGTGATTGCGGATCGGGATCTGACGCATGTGCCAATCCACCAACGCGGATTGGGCTATGTGTTTCAAGATGCACGTCTTTTTCCACATATGACGGTGGCCCAAAACCTCGCTTATGGCGGTGATCATGAGCGTGCCCGTTTGATTGATATGCTTGGTCTTGGTGACCTGCTGCCGCGCTATCCTAAGGCTTTGTCGGGCGGCGAGAAGAGCCGCGTTGCCTTGGGGCGCGCTTTGATGAGCGATCCTGCAATGCTGCTTTTGGACGAGCCCTTGGCCGCTTTGGATGGCCCGCGTAAAGCCGAGATATTGCCCTATCTTGAACGCCTGCGCGACGAGGTCGAAGTTCCGATGATCTACGTCAGTCATGACATGTCCGAGGTTGCGCGTCTGGCCAATACGATTGTTGTACTCGATCAGGGCCGTGTTGTGCGTGCGGGTGGTTTGGGCGATGTGCTGTCGCATCCTGCGTCCGTCCCAATGCTTGGCGAGCGTGACGCGGGCGCTGTATTGCTGGCGACGGTTATGGAGCATGACCACGAAGACGCGTTGACGGCGCTTGAGTTTGAGGGTGGTCGTTTAATCTTGCCCGGTCATATCGGGCAAATTGGCCAGAACATGCGGGTGCGCATCCCTGCCCAAGATGTGATTTTGGCCCGCGTTGCCCCGTCGCAGATATCGGCGCGAAATGTGCTGCCTGTTACGGTCACAGCAATTGAAATCGGGCAGGGCCCCGGCGTGGCCGTAGGCCTAATGGCAGGGGAAACCGCGCTGCTGGCACGAATTACGAAGGCAAGTTACCGCCAGATGGAATTGGATGTTGGCTCAGAGGCCTATGCGATTATCAAGGCCACCGCCGTCGGGCCGCATGAAGCAGGTCAATAACGCGGTTGTAAGGCGTCGAGGGCCGCAAGCGTCCGTGAGACGCCGCCTGCATGCTCTTCGTAGAACGCGCTGATCTGCGCCTCGCTTATAGTCGCTGGGTTTATGACGGCGTCTACTAAAGCCGTAGATGTTGGCGTCATCGTGCATACGCCCGCTTTTATCGCTTCCACCACGGGATAGGTGATTGTCCAGATGTGCGGCCCAACGATGACAGGTTTGCGTAGGGCCAAAGGCTCGATGATGTTATGTGCGCCTTTTGGCACGAAGCCGCCGCCGACAATGGCGCGATCACAAAGGCCAAGGTAGAAATACATTTCGCCCATGCTGTCGCCGAGCAGTACATCGCATTCTGTTTCAGCCTTCAAAGCAAGGTCGTGTGTAAGGGCTGATGATCTGCGTGCGACCTTTAAACCCGCAGCTTCCAACATGTCGCCCACGTCTTGGAACCGCTCAGGTGCGCGTGGTACATAGATATATAGCGGCGCAGGAGCGGATTTGATAAGGTTGATGTAGGTCTCGTCTTCGCCTTCGACGACACTGGTCAGTGTAATGACCTCACGGTCACCCGCAATTATGGGCCGCGCAACAACCGCTGCTGCCAGATGTGTTGGGGGCATGGGTTGGTCAAATCGTAACTCGCCTGTCACATGGATATTTTGTAGGCCTGCCGCAGCGAGCCTGTTTTGCTGATCTTGGGATTTCACAAACCCACCAGCGAATCCACCAAAAAGCCGTGCGCGCAGGCCCAGCCCTTGTTTGTCTTTTTCGTAACTTTTGACGGGGTATTGCGCGTTACACATATAAAGCGGGGTGCCGTATTTCCGGGTCATTTTGATCATCATCGGCCAAACTTCGATCTCCATCACAAGACCAAGTCGGGGTTTAAAAGCTTTTAGAAAACGCCGGTAGGCGCGGCTGGTCTCGTAAGGCACCCAAAGTGACTGCAACGTGCCTGCCGCGATTTCGGATGCAAATTCGCGCTGGGCTTCGCGTCTGCCGGCTGGTGTGAAATGTGTAGTAACTACGGTTTCCCCACGGGCCAGAATGGCGCGGATCAGTGGCGTGGCAGAGCGCATTTCGCCAAGGCTGACGGCATGGACCCAGATTGCCCCTTTGATCGGGCTACTATAATGCCCGAACCTTTCGCCGATGTGTGCCGCGTAAAGTGGATCGCGTTTGCCACGTTTTTGCAAGTAAAGCCAAACGATAGGGGTCAAAATGATCCAGAGCGCTTCGTAGACCCAAAGTGCAACGCGAAGGATCGGGTCGGGCCAGCGGGTCATGACCGCCCTCTCAGAGAAAGCAGAGCTTGCGCAAAAGGACGTAGATCAGCGCGCGCCGTTGCAATCAGGCTCATTGCATTTTGCGTCAGTGCATCTCGGTTGGCATGCAACAGGGCGTTTGCGATGTCGTCAGCAGACCCTACAGGAACTGCACCATGATTGCGTTTGAGACTGGCAAAATCGCTGGCGAAATTTGCGGTTTGCGGGCCGTGTAGGATCGCACAGCCGAGGCTTGCGGCTTCCCAAGGAGAGTGCCCTTGGATGTCGTTAAATGTACCGCCGATCAGGGCGGTATCCGCGAGCCGATAGAACAATCCTAGTTCCCCCAGCGTATCAGCGATCCAGATCGGCCCGCTGGGCATTTGGTCCTTGCTTCGCCTTGGTAGGTCTTCGGGCAATGACAATCTAACGTCGCGAGGCGCGATAATCAGTAGAGCCGTCGGGTCGTGCGCAAGCAAAGTCTTGTGAGCGCGGATCGCGAAATCTGCGTCAGGTCCATGGGCTGGGGCAGTGATCCAAACGCGACGATTTTTGATGACTTTCTGCAAATTCTTGAGTGCCTGTTCATCACAGCTCAAAGCGGGTGCGCTTGCCTTCATCGCCGGATTTATTGCGATTGGTTTTCTCGCGCCCAATGCTTGGAGATTTTGCGCGCTTTCATTGTCTTGCGCTGTGATCATATCCATCTGCTGGTAGGTCGACTGATAAAGGCGGCGAGCCTTCATGTGTTTGTTCAGTGAGACCGTGTTCATCCGTGCGTTTATCAGTGCTTGCGGGATATCGCGTTTCTGGACGTCATGCACCATGCCTGGCCAAATGTCCTGCTCTGCCCAGATAACGAGGTCGGGTTTCCAATGGTCTAGGAATGATCTGACATAACTTGGTGCGTCAAGCGGCAGAAACTGGTGCTGCGTGCGCGGTGGCAGTTGGTTGGCAATGCCCTTGGCCGAAGACAGCGCTGTGGAGGTAATCAGGAAATGCGCCGTTGGGTCCATTTCGCCCATGATGGCGATCAAACCGCGCAGGGACAACACCTCGCCCAATCCAACTGCGTGCAGCCAGATCAACGCCCCCGCTGGTCGCGCAACCGTCGCTTGCCCCAGCTTTTCAATCCAGCGCGTGTCGTGTTCTTTGCCCGCACGCAGGCGCTTTTTCAAAAAAGGCTTTGCAATCAGCGGCACAAGGTGTCGCGCGCCAAGATAGATCTGCAACAGGGCTGGTTTAGATGGCGTCATGGAATGTCTTTTGCAGGCTACCCGACCAAAAACTTTCTTGGCCAATCACATCTGCAAATCGCTGTGCCGCGCTACCGCCGCCAAACCCATCGTCACGCCCGTAGGGCTTGCCCCATTGCGTTGAAAGGAAGTCCCGGATTTTGTCAGTCTCGTGAGCATCGGCAAAAAACACCGAGGCCGATTTCGCCCGATTGGTTTGCCGGCTTCCGATGTCGAGAGAAGGCAGGCCGATAAAGGGGGCTTCGCGCACGCCTGCGGACGAATTGCCAATCATCGCGGATGCGTTTTTCATCAGCTCAGAGAAATGTGCGAACCGCATAGACGGCAAGACCCGAAAACGATCGGTGGGCAAGGCGTCGATGGCTTTGAAAATATCGGCAGAGCCGGGATCGTTGTTTGGTGCAATGAGGACAAAGTTGCGCCCAGAGGCGGTCATGGCATTAAATAGCGCTCGCGCTTGCGTCCCCATTGTGTCCGCTTCTGACGTGACAGGGTGGAAAATACAAATGCCGAACGCGCCATCAGGCAGTGCGTAGCGGGTGCGCACGTCGTCGATGGTCACACCAGAGGGCTGGCTGTGAAAATCAAGTTCGGGTGATCCTATCGCATGGATTTTGGCCGCATCTTCGCCCAAGGCCATGACCCGTGCGGCCGCATCTTGCGACGATACAAAGTGATGGCTGGCCAGTTTCGAATTACAATGGCGGTAGATTTCGTCAATGGTGCCAGAGACCTCGCCGCCTTCTACATGTGCGCAGCGGATGTAGTTCGTTGCACACACCAGCGCGCAGGCCAGCGCCTCGACGCGGTCGCCATGGATGACCACAAGGTCTGGTTTGTGTTCGGCAACGAAGTCGGAAAATCCCATGACGGTCTTGGCTAGGATCATGTCCTGCGGATCGCCCGCGCGTTGATTAAGGAATTCGTGCACGGTGACACCTTGGGTGCGATGTACTTCAAGTTTGGTCAACCCGTAACGGTCCAGCATGTGCATACCCGTCACAAAGAAGGACACGGCAAAACCTACGTCCCGTGCGGCGATTGCCAGCGGTTCCATTTTGCCAAAGTCGGCACGCGTGCCTGTCACGAAGAGGATCGATTTTTTCATATTCTTTTTCTACGTGTTTTTGGGAGGCGAGCAAGAACACTTGACCGAACTCAGTGTCACTGCCATGAGTTTTTGTCTATTGCACCCCAAAAACAGCAATCTCAGCGAGGATGGTCCGATGGCCGCAAAGAAATTCGTTCTTATGAACCACACGAATATGCAAGGTCATCACTTTGGTTGTGCGCGTGTGATGCGTATCATCGAGGATGGTTTGCAGGTGCGAGGTGGCGAGATTATTGGACGTCTGGACGGGAAGCAGAACTGGCAAACGACCCCCGAGGCTTTGGCTATATTGGCACAGGCTGATGGGATTGTGATCAATGGCGAGGGTACGTTGCATGGCGGGCGCAAAAAGGCGGGTTGGCTGGTCGATATTGCCGATCATCCCGTGTCGAAGGGCAAAGAGCTATCGTTGATCAATACGATTTACCAGAATAACCCACCTGAATGGGGCTCGCGTCTGGCTCGCTTTGACCATATTTATGCTCGTGAAAGCCGCAGCGCTGCGGCTTTGACCCAAGCCGTTGGTCGTCCGGTGCCTTGGCTGGGTGATTTGTCGACTAGTGCAGGGGCTTTGCCTGACAACGGGCAGGCACGTTCCGGCGTCATGGTTGGCGATTCCGTGCACAATACGGTGTCGGCAGGGTTGGCGAAGTTCTCGCGCGATATGTCGCCGCAGGCCGATTTGATCCCTTTGACGATCTCTTTGCGCGAAGAAAATCCGTATCGCCCATGGCTGATCCGTCAGTATCGTCATTATACGCTAAAGCTGCGCCAAGCGGTGCAAGAGCGTCGTTATCCGAATTTGCGGTATTTGTCGTCCGAAGAGGCGTATCTCGATTTGCTGCGCACTAAGTCACTGTCGGTAACGGGTCGGTTCCATGGCATTTGTTTAAACCTCGCCGCTGGCACGCCGTTTATCTGCATCTCGTCAAATTCGTGGAAGATCGAGGCGCTGTTTGACGATGTTGGACTTAATCCGCGCCGATTGATTGCGCTTGCTGATCTGTCGCCGCAAATGGTCGCGGATCACGATTGGTCATTTGATGATAAAGAAACTGCTAATATTGCGGCCTATTTGCAGCGCACCCAATCGCAGGCCGCTGATATGTTTGACAAAATCGTGGGCTAACTATTTGCGTGCGACGGAGTAGGTCATGAGATTGACGAAAAAGTAGCCAATTAGCGCAGGCGATGCTTTGCAGGCCAGAAAGCCCGCGCGTATTTGTCCTGCTTTGGCGTACATTTTGACCAAGCGCTTGCGGAGATAGGCCTGCGCTTCTGGGCGCTGTTCAAGATAATCTGCGTGATCGGCGAGGATCGTTGCAAAGTAACCAGCCCTTTCGCTGTCTTTAGACCGTTTGGTAATTTGACCCAAATCACCTTTTGCGATCGAAATTGCGTGCTGACGTATCATGGCGCCAGTTCCATTTTCAAAGACACCTTTCAGCTCTGCTTTTAATAGGCGCAGGGAAAAGTCGGTGTCCTCATTGACCCGCAGCTTGGGATTGATCTGCCCGACGTCAAGAAAGTCACTGCGGTAAACCCAAAATCCACAGCCCAAGCCACCAAGTTGTTTCTTGAAGGGGAGGGTGCTTATGTCAGTTGTACCCTGAGGCTCAAAGGCGGGTATTTCTGCGGGAGGATCTACAAAGCTATCTATCGCGCAAAACCCATAGCGGGCTGTCTGCGCGAGTGCGAGTACATGGGCTGCGTATCCTTGTTTGAGCAGGTCATCGTCGTCTGCAAAGAGGATGACATCGCTGCCCGATTGCGCGACCCCGAAATTGCGTGCAATCGACGGGCCGCGATCTCCCGTGTTTCGTAACACCCGCAGGCGATCGTCTTTGATGTCTTTAAGCGCGTCTTGGGCTTGTTTGTCGCCGTGATCGTCGATCACAATCACATCACCACCTTCGGGCAAGCTGGCCAAAGCCGCCCGCACTGAGGTGCGCACGAAGTTTGGCCGATCTTTGGTCGGGATAACGATTGAGATGGTCAGCATCAGGTGGATGTATCTGTCAAGTCGGCCCACTTTAGTTGGGTGTTGCGAGTGACGGCGCGATTAAGCGTCTTTCCGACCACTGCGTCGAACTCATATCCCGCAATTTCGCCGGATCCGGGTCTGCGGGCCCAGATATCTGCTTCTGTGATGATATGACCCGCGGGTAAGTCGCGGTCTGCAACAACAGACGACCGCGCAAAGGCATAGACGCCTTCCTCGGATGGGGTGCGTTGCTTGGGATTGTGCAGCGCCGTGTGAATTTCGCGCGAGCGGTCAATGATGTGTCGTAGTTCTGACGGGTCCATCGAGTTGATGATGTCGGGGCCGATCCGGTAGCGTGTGTCGGTATAGTGGCGCTCTAGAATACACGCGCCCAAAGCCACTGACGCCAGCGCCATGTCAGGCCCGATGGAATGGTCGGAAAAGCCGACGACTGCATTCGGGAATGCGGTTTTAAGGTCAGTGACCCCTTGAAGCGATATAATTTCAGGTGGGGACGGGTAGAGGTTGGTGCATTCTAGCAGCGCGTATTCGATACCCGCATCATCAAGGATTTTCACGGATGCACGGATGCTGTCGATGGTTTGCATGCCTGTGGACATGATTACAGGTTTGCCTTTGCGCGCGATGTGGCGGATCAGCGGCAGGTTATCAACCTCGCCAGAGCCGATCTTATAGGCTGGCACGTCGAGCGTTTCGAGAAAATCAGCAGCGGCACGTGAGAATGGTGTGGATATCCAGATCATCCCAAGCGATTCTGTGTAGTCTTTCAACGCTTTCTCGTCTTCTGGGCCGAGCGAACAACGCTCCATCACGTCCCAAATGGACACGTCGGCGTTTGGCGGAAAAATTTGTTTGGCCTCGTCGGTCATTTCATCTTCGATGATGTGGGTCTGGTGCTTGATCATCTCGCAGCCCGACAATGCAGCCAGCCGTACCATATCTTTTGCCACATTCAGGTCACCGCCGTGATTGATCCCGATTTCGGCGATCACAAGGGGCGGGTGTTTTGGTCCGATTTTGCGGCCTGCGATGTCCATGTCTGGCTCCTGTTTTAGCGTTGATCGGTTGTAGGCTGTGCTTGGAATAGTTGCAATGTGGCACCGTATCGGCCACATGGTGCGCATGACAAAAAATGCCTATGAGATTTTGACCCCTAAGGGCCGCAAGCGCGCCCAACGCCAACTAAATTGGGTGGATCACGGTATTCTGCGCTATCGCTGGCATAACTTTGCGAAAGTTGCAGACGGCGTCTATCGGTCCAACCACCCGACGACCGAGCGGTTCGAGGACTATGCCGCTATGGGCATCACTACAGTATTCAGCTTGCGCGGCGGGAAGCACATGCCCCAGTATTTGTTCGAGGTCGAAACCTGCGCCCGGCTTGGATTGAAACTAGAGTGCTTTAAGATGTCCGCCCGCGAAGCCCCCACGGTGGAGCGTTTGGATATGTTGTTCGAGGTTTTTGACCGCATTGAAAAACCGTTTTTAATGCATTGCAAATCGGGGGCTGATCGCACGGGGTTGGCATCTGCCCTCTATCTTCTGGTCTACGGGGGCGCAGATATTGCGACCGCCAAGAAACAGTTGAGCTTTGATTTCATCCATATTCGCCGCACAGCGACGGGAGTTTTAGACCACTTTCTGGATACTTACGAGGCGCGGTTTAACCAAACGGGGATCAGTGTGCGCGATTGGATCGCGACAGAATACGATTCCGAGGCGTTAAAGGTTAGCTTTGCGGCTAAGCAAAAATCGCTGCGGTTTTGGCAAGGCTGGCGTTAGCGCAGACCCTGTTCGATTTGCCGCCCCAATAGGAATTCGACGATTTCCCAATCGAGCGGGCTGTCGATGTCCAAGCTGCGGGATTCTGGCACGATATAGGGGATGACTCGTCCCTCGAAGAGGCTTTTTGCGCTCTTTAGGTAGTCAGGTTTGACGACGTAAACCAACCCGACATGGTCATAGACGATTGGGGCCGCTTGCCGTGATAGCACATGACCGGGTAGGGGTTTGGACACTTTCAACGCGCCAGTAACGTCGGTCTCCAGCATGTTAAAGTATGGGTTCTTGCGCGAGATACAGCATGACATCACCATGTCGGGTGCGTCCGACTGAAAAAGATCAATCGCTCCTGAGATATCTTCGGGAAGCCGCAGAGGCGAGGTGCAGTCGAGGTCGACAAATGCGCTGACAGGGCCTGTTTGTTTTTCAACCTCGCCAAGTGCATGTTGCCAGACCGCAAATTTGCCTGCGCTGTCAGTGGCCAGTTCCGCGGGCCGCAATCCAATATCAAGTCCACCACGCTTTAGCCCGTGTTCATACATTTCGGGGCTGTCTGTTGACACGACGATCGCGTCGATCTGTGAGTGTGCGATCAGTTGGTCCAGCGACCAGTCAATTACGTGCTTGCCGTGCATGACCCGAAAGTTTTTGTTCGGAACGCCTTTGCTGCCCGCGCGTGCGCCGATGTGCCCTATGATCATTTTAAGATGTCCCTGTTTGGGTGCCTGTGACTGGTTTAACCAATGACTAGTCGTAATTCAAAAGCGGCGCAATCTGCGCTGCTGCCTGAAATTATTCTCTGATCGCGTGAACATTGCCTTGGCGTCGATTGTGAGCGGCGTTATCAAAGATGTCCGAGTATAAGAAGGAAATCCCCATGACCGCTATTTCAGACCGTATTGCCCGCACGATTGCCACAGACATTGGTGCCCGTTCAGAACAGGTGACGGCGACAGTCGCATTGTTGGATGGTGGCGATACAGTTCCATTTGTTGCCCGCTACCGCAAAGAAGCGACAGGTGGTCTGGATGATACCCAGCTACGCAAACTGGCCGAGCGCTTGGACTACTTACGTGACCTGGAAAAGCGCCGCGCAAGTATTCATACCGAGATCACGTTGCAGGGTAAAATGACCGACGTTTTGGCCCGTGCGATTGCAACTGCCGACACCAAATCCGTTTTGGAAGATCTCTACCTTCCTTATAAGCCCAAGCGTCGCACCAAAGCGATGATCGCCCGCGAGAACGGGTTAGAGCCGCTTTTACGTGCCATATTGAATGACCGCCACGCCGATCCTGCTGTGTTGGCGCAGACATATATAAGTGAAGCTGTTTTGACTCAAAAGGACGCGCTGAACGGCGCGCGTGATATTCTAGTCGAGGAACTGGCCGAAAATGCTGGTTTGCTGGGCCGCCTGCGTGACGTCATGCAGAAAGAGGCATTGATTACCGCGCAGGTGATGAAAGGCAAAGAAGACGCAGGCGCCAAGTTCTCTGACTACTTTAATCATAGCGAAAAATGGTCCGCGATCCCGTCACATCGCGCCTTGGCAATTTTGAGGGCGTCCAAAGAAGAGATCGTCACAGTCAATATAGCTCCTGATCCTGAAGAGGGCCTGCCAAAGGTCATTGGCATAATCGCCGCCGAGATCGGTATTCGTGGCGATGGCTTGGGAGATCTCTGGCTGCGCGATGTAGCGCGCTGGGCGTGGAATATTAAGCTTAGCTTATCAATGTTCATGGATCTGATGACGGATTTGCGCCGCAGATCCCATGATGCAGCGATCGAGGTTTTCGCGCGCAATCTGCGTGATCTGCTGTTGGCGGCGCCTGCGGGCGCGCGTGCGACCCTGGGACTTGATCCCGGCATTCGCACCGGTTGCAAGATCGCTGTTGTCGATGAGACAGGTAAACTGGTGGACACGGCAACAATCTATCCTTTTCAGCCGCGTATGGATGTGCGTGGCGCGTCTGATATTTTAACACAGATGATCAAAAAGCATGGTGTTGCATTGATCGCGATTGGCAACGGCACGGCAAGCCGCGAATCTGAGCGCTTGGTCGCGGACGTGATCAATGCGCTGCCCGCAGGATCGCCGCGCCCCACACCTGTGATCGTGTCAGAAGCGGGAGCATCGGTCTATTCAGCCTCTGAATTGGCATCGTTGGAATTTCCTGATGTAGATGTGTCCATCCGAGGTGCAGTGTCGATCGCGCGGCGCTTGCAAGACCCGTTGGCGGAACTGGTCAAGATTGAACCACAAGCGATTGGCGTGGGCCAATATCAACATGACGTGGATCAGCGCCGGTTGGCACAATCGTTGGCGGCGGTTGTCGAGGATGCGGTCAACGCTGTTGGGGTGGACCTGAATATGGCATCGGCTCCGCTTCTTTCTCATATCGCGGGGCTTGGTCCATCATTGGCACAGAATGTTGTCTCACACCGAGATGCCAACGGACCGTTTGCTACTCGCAAAGCTTTGTTAAAGGTGGCAGGCCTTGGTCCTAAAGCGTTCGAGCAATGCGCGGGATTTTTGCGGATCACGGATGGGACCGAACCGCTGGACGCCTCATCAGTTCACCCAGAGGCGTACGGCGTCGCCCGCAAAATTGTGCAGGCCTGTGGACGTGATATTCGTGCGATCATGGGGGATAGCGGTGCCCTGGCAAATTTGCGTGCCGAACAGTTTGTTGAGGCCAGCTTTGGCCTGCCAACTGTGCGCGACATTCTGACGGAGTTGGAAAAGCCCGGTCGTGATCCGCGCCCTACATTTAAGACAGCAACCTTTGCTGAAGGTGTCGACAGTATAACAGACCTTAAAGTGGGGATGTCCCTCGAGGGGACTGTTACCAATGTTGCAGCGTTTGGTGCGTTCGTAGATATAGGTGTGCACCAAGATGGGTTGGTACATGTCAGCCAGCTTGCGGACCGTTTCGTTAAAGATCCACATGAGGTGGTGAAAGCTGGCGATGTCGTACGCGTGCGTGTGACCGAGGTCGATGTGCCACGCAAGCGGATTGGCCTGACAATGCGCAAGGATAACGACGCGACATCCCAGCCGCGTAGTCGGGCAGGGGAAAAGCCATCGCAGAGCAAGAAGTCAGCAAGCGCCCGTCCTGCGGAGGTTAAAAGCCACGGCGCGTTCGGCTCTGCGCTGGCGGACGCACTTAAGCGACCGTCAAAGGGGTCATGACCAAGGCATGGATTCGGGAAAAGGAATCAAAATGTGGAGGAATGTCCGAATCCCCACTCCATCAAAGGTGTTTTAGGAATCAATTCGGCTAAGTTTTGGGGGCAGAAATACAGTGAAGTGAGACGAGTCTGACTTATCCACAGGGCGGGGGGGCGAAATTACCTGCACTAGGCGCAGAAACCGGACCCATTCACGCGTCACTGACATAAAGTGGCCGAAGAAAATCCCTTATAAATAAGGACCAAACGCGAGTTTTTCCAAATGATCAGGAAAATTCGCAAAATCTTGAAAAAAGGGGTTGCGGGTCTTTGGAACTAACCTTAGAACCCCCCTTACCGGAGAGACACACAGTCAGACACGGGGCGCCAGACGGGCGGGACGAACTGGAAACGGAACGGACTGCTAGCGAGGCGCGGAAGATCAG
>JAIBDT010000019.1 GCA_024686085.1 Loktanella sp. | reverse complement strand
TTTGCAAGCAGCCCAAGGGCCGTATAAAGCAGAACTGATTTTAACTTGCGCATGAAAGCACCTTTTCAACATGACCAAGACCGCGAACACAATGTGGGGTGGCCGTTTCGCCGCCGGACCTGATGCCATCATGGAAGCAATCAACGCATCCATCGGCTTTGACCGTCGTATGGCCTCCCAAGACATTGCAGGGTCTCGCGCACATGCCGCCATGTTGGCCGCCTGTGGTATCATTACTGATAAAGATGCGGATGCGATTGGGGAAGGCCTGCTCACGGTATTGTCAGAGATTGAAGCGGGCGACTTTCCGTTCTCCGCAGCCCTTGAAGATATTCACATGAATGTCGAATCGCGGCTGAAGGATTTGATCGGTGAACCCGCAGGGCGCTTGCACACCGCACGTTCGCGCAATGATCAAGTTGCCGTCGATTTCCGCCTTTGGGTGCGCGATCAATGCGACGCCGCTGACCAAGCATTAGAATCCCTGATGAAAGCTCTGATCGGACAGGCCGAAGCTGGCGCCGATTGGGTCATGCCTGGTTTTACGCACCTACAAGTCGCCCAGCCCGTCACATGGGGGCATCACATGATGGCCTATGTCGAAATGTTCGCACGCGATCGGTCGCGCTTTGCCGATGCACGCAAGCGCATGAACACCTCACCACTTGGGGCCGCGGCTTTGGCTGGCACGTCGTTCCCGATTGATCGGCACATGACCGCAGAGGCCTTAGGCTTTGACCGGCCAATGGCAAACTCTTTGGACGCGGTCGCGGACCGTGATTTCGCCCTCGAATTCTTGTCAAGCGCCAGCATTTGCGCGATGCACCTGTCGCGTTTGGCCGAAGAACTGGTGATATGGTCCTCTGCGCAGTTCCGCTTTGTCAAAATGTCCGACAAGTGGTCCACAGGGTCGTCAATCATGCCGCAAAAACGCAACCCTGATGCAGCCGAATTGATCCGCGCCAAGATCGGTCGGATTTTTGGGGCGAATGTTGCCTTGATGACTGTCATGAAAGGGCTGCCGCTGACCTATTCCAAGGACATGCAAGAAGACAAAGAACAGACCTTTGATGCGGCTGATAGCCTGATGTTGGCGCTCGCGGCTATGTCAGGGATGGTTGGCGACATGCAGGCGAACGTGCCTTCACTTGAAGCCGCCGCCGCAACTGGGTTCTCAACCGCGACTGATTTGGCCGATTGGCTGGTCCGCGAATTGGGTTTGCCGTTCCGCGACGCTCACCATGTGACAGGAACACTTGTGGCAATGGCCGAGGCCAAGGGGGAAGATTTGCCCGATCTGACCCTAGCCGAGATGCAGTCCGTGCACGATGGTATCACCCAAGGCGTCTTTGACGTGCTGGGCGTGCAAAATTCCGTGGCGTCCCGCGTCAGCTTTGGCGGCACGGCACCAGCGCAAGTGCGTTTGCGCATCGCGGAATGGAAAAAGGTTTTGGGATGAAAAAGGTCTTTATGATCGGGTTGGTTGGGTTTCTTGCGGCTTGCGGCGCAGAGGGTGATCCTTTGCAGCCAACGGCCAAGCTTGGCTTTGGCATCGGTCCGGGGGGCATCGTGCCGCGCCTGTCGCTAGGGGCCAAAAACTCTGCTGTCGGGCTGGGCATCGGGGCAGGCGGTGCGTCTATCTCTGCGGGACAAGGTCCGGTTAAAGTTAGCGCAGGCCTATGATTCGAAAGCTTTACCTTGCGTTAGCGGTCTGGGGCGCGATCCATCCGATGTTCTACTTTGTGCAATGGTTCCGGGCCGAAGGTCTGGACTTGGGCAAGATGGTCGACGCATGGCACGCCAACGCGGCCAGTTCAGGGCTGGTCTGGGATTTGACGATCGCAGCGATTGCCTTGACTGTGTTCATTATTGCCGAGGTCACATCGCGGCGGAACTGGATCGGATTGATCGCAATTCCCGCAACCTTTGGGATCGGGGTCAGTTGCGGCCTGCCGCTCTATCTTTATCTACGGTCCAAGCCTACCGATTAATCGGATTTTCGCGCAACAAGGGTTGGGCTTTGCCGCCAATCTGATATGTCCGTTTGGAACGACATTTAAGAGGGCAGCGCCTTGGATCACTTTCTTTATCGCGACGGTCAATTGTTTGCAGAAGACGTTGCCATCGCCGACATCGCGGCCACCGTCGGGACGCCGTTCTATGTCTATTCCACAGCGACCCTTCAGCGGCACTTCAAACTCTTCGACGAGGCCTTGGATGGGATGCCGCATCTGGTATGCTTCGCGATGAAATCGCTTTCTAATCAGGCAGTTTTGCGTGTTTTGGCGCAGGCAGGCGCGGGCATGGACGTCGTGTCGGGGGGCGAATACTGCCGCGCGAAAGCGGCAGGCGTCTCAGGCGACAAAATCGTATTCTCTGGGGTCGGCAAAACCGCAGACGAAATGCGCATGGCGCTGACGGGCGGGATCAGACAGTTCAACGTCGAAAGCGAACCAGAGATGGTTGTGCTGTCAGCAGTTGCGGTCGAGCTGGGCGTCGAGGCGCCGATCACGATCCGCGTGAATCCAGATGTCGACGCAAAGACCCACGCCAAAATCGCGACGGGCAAATCCGAAAACAAATTCGGCATTCCGATCAGTCGCGCGCGTGCTGTCTACAAAATGGCTGCTGAATTGCTAGGCCTCAAGGTCATCGGCATCGACGTGCACATCGGGTCGCAACTGACCGATCTGGCCCCGTTCGAGGCTGCCTATCTGAAAGTTGCCGATCTTGTCGAAACGCTGCGCGCGGATGGACACAAAATTGGCCGTCTGGACTTGGGCGGTGGCTTGGGCATTCCCTACACCCGCTCAAATGAGGCCCCGCCGCTGCCCAGCGACTATGGCGCGATGATCAAGCGCACGCTTGGGCATCTGGACTGCGAAATCGAAATCGAACCGGGGCGCCTGATTTCAGGCAACGCGGGCCTGATGGTGTCCAAGGTCATATATGTTAAAGAAGGCGAAGACCGCGAATTCCTGATTATCGACGCGGCCATGAACGACCTGATCCGCCCCGCCATGTACGAAGCACACCATGATATCGTGCCTGTGATCGAACCTGACGTGGCTCATACTCCCGCAAAGTATGACGTTGTCGGCCCAGTTTGCGAAAGTGGCGATACCTTCGGCAAAGCGCGCGATATGCCTGTATTGGCAGCAAATGATCTGGTCGCCTTCCGGTCTGCGGGGGCTTACGGCGCGGTGATGAGCTCGGAATACAACTCGCGCCCGATGATCCCAGAGGTGCTGGTCAACGGCGATCAATTTGCAGTTATCCGCGCACGCCCTACCTATGAAGAGATGATCGACCGCGATATCATACCGCAATGGCTTTAACGCCACCGCACACTTGGGAGAGGCAGACTGGCGACCCCGACTGATCAACTGAGCCATTTGAAATGGCCCGTTTTTGCCACCCTTGTCGGGATGGTTGCCGAAAACGCTGTGCGTGCCTTCTGGCCGCTGTGGTCAGTAATTTTCGTTTGCCTCGCGCCGTTAATGTTCGGCTGGCAAGACGTCTTGCCTCTCGAAGCATTCTGGATTCTCGTCGTCATCGCCGCCACAGCCTTGATCGCGGCTCTGGTCTTTGGGCTACGTCGGTTCAAGATGCCAACTCAAAGTGATGCACTGGCCCGCGTTGATGCCGCCCTTCCCGGACGGCCCATCGCGGCACTGTCTGATGCACAAGCAATCGGGCGCGGTGATCCCGCATCAGAGGCCGTGTGGCACGCCCACGTCGCCCGTATGCAAACGCGTAGCCACGCCGCAAAACCTGTCGACCCTGATTTGCGAATTTCTGACCGCGACCCGTTCGGACTACGGTTCATTGCGCTACTGTTCTTTGTCGCGGCTTTGATGTTCGGCTCGCTCTGGCGGGTGGGCTCTGTCGGGGATCAAACCGGCAGTGGAATGGTCATAGCAACAGGCCCAGTGTGGGAAGGATGGGTCGCACCGCCCACATATACAGGCAAACCCGCACTTTACCTCAACGATATTCCTGCAGGGCTATTGCAGGTGCCAGCGGGCAGCAAAGTGACCTTGCGGCTCTATGGCGAGGTCGGTGCGCTGACCGTGTCAGAGACAATTTCAGGTCGCACCGAAGACCTCGGCGCGGCATCCGAGGCGCAACAGGCCTTTATCGCCGCGACATCAGGAACCCTTACAATTGAGGGTGAAAATGGGTCATCTTGGGACGTGCGGGTTATCGCGGACGCGACCCCGCTTGTCGAACTGACAGGGCCGGTTGAGGCTGACGCCATGGGTGAAATGTCTCAGCCGTTTTTGGGGTTCGACGACTACGGCGTTGACAGCGGGACCGCGACGATTGCGCTTGACCTCGGCGCAGTTGAACGTCGACATGGCTTAGCTGTGGACCCTGACGGGATCGACCCACTGGTGCTGGATCTTCCGATGCCCTTTAACGGTGACCGCGCTGATTTCGAAGCATTTCTGGTCGAAAACCTGTCCGAACACCCGCTGGCAAACCTGCCTGTGACCCTCAAGATGCAAGTCGTCGACGCGTCGGGGCAAGTCGGCGAAAGCCCCGCAGAGCCAATGATCCTGCCCGGACGGCGCTTCTTTCAACCCTTTGCAAAAGCCGTGATCGAACAGCGCCGCGATCTGATGTGGGCACGCGCCAACGCGCCGCGCGTGGCCCAAATCATGCGCGCGATTTCACATCGCCCCGAAGGGCTGTTCTCTAACGAGACAACCTATCTGCGGATGCGTGCGATCATTCGGCGCGTGGAAAGCTTTGAAAATATGGGCGGGCTGACAGCGCCCGTGCAAGACGAGATCGTGCAGGCACTCTGGGACCTTGCGATCCAGCTAGAGGACGGCACCCTTGCCGATGCGCGCGAACGACTGCGCCGCGCCCAAGAACGCTTGGCCGAGGCAATGCGCGACGGGGCCTCTGACGCTGAAATCGCCGAGTTGATGCAAGAACTGCGCGATGCGACCAACGACTATATGCAGATGCTTGCGGACCAAATGGAACCCTCCGATGGAACAGATCAGGCCGACAATTCTGACGAAACACGCGAAATCGGTCAGGATGAAATCCAAGCGCTGATGGACCGTATCCAAGAGCTGATGGAAGAAGGGCGCATGGCCGAAGCCGCCGAGCTGATGGAGCAGTTGAACCAGATGATGGAAAACATGCGCATCACTCAAGGCGAAAACGGCGAGGGTGGGCCGCGCACGCCAGGTCAGCAGTCCATGCAAGACTTGGCTGAAACCTTGCAAGACCAAGAACAGCTCTCCGATGACGCGTTTCGTGACCTGCAAGACCGCGCGAACCAAGGGGAACAGCAACAAGGCGAAAACCAAGGCCAGCAAGGTGAGAATGGCCAATCCGAAAGCCAAGATGGCCAGCAAGGCGAAGGGCAAGGCGTCGGCGACGACGCGACCTCGGGTCAGCAAGGCGACGGTGGATCTGGCGGCGAGGCTAGCTTGGCCGAGCGCCAGCAGGCTTTGCGCGATGAATTGAAGCGCCAGCAAGACGGTTTGCCCAACCTCGACGGTCAAGCGGGAGAAGCCGCACGCGGCGCCCTTGATCGTGCCGAAGAGGCGATGAATGGGGCCGAACAGGCGCTACGCGATGGCGACTTGGCGCAAGCAATTGACCAACAGGCCGAAGCCATGGATGCGCTGCGCAACGGTATGCGGTCTTTGAACGAGGCCTTGGCGCAAAACGATTCTGCCGAACCCGGGCAGGGGACCGAACGCGGCGAAGCCACAGGACGCGTGGAACCGACACGGCGCGATCCACTGGGGCGCGAACTTGGCAATACAGGTCAATTCGGTACCGATGACAGCTTACTGCAAGGCGAAGACGTCTATCGGCGCGCCGAAGAACTACTGGGTGAAATCCGCAGACGGTCCGCCGAACAAGCGCGACCAGAAGTCGAACGCGACTATCTGCGGCGTCTTCTGGACCAGTTCTAAGCTTTATTCAGTCACAGGTGCCATCTCTGGGGCATCGGTGCTGGCGGTCGGCGATGGAGCTTCTTCAACAGTGGACTCCATTGATTCAGCGGCAGTATCATCGCCATTCATCGCGTCCACAGCACGACGCAACTGGGCATCCAGCCACAAACGGCCCGTGTCCACAGTCTCGACATATGTCGTGAGTGGTCCATCCAGCGCAGGCACCATGTCGCGGATTTTATCAGCAAAGACATAGATCGCAGCCAAGATCGCAAGGATCAAAAGCACGCCGAAGAACCCAGTGCGTGCGCCGCGCTTGCGGGCCTTGGGCGCATCTTCGATCTCTGCATAGCCTGTGCCGCGCTCGGACTCGGACCGCAGGCTGGAATTGATCTCTTCAATATCAGGCAGCAAATCACCACGCGAAGCCGCGGCAATCGCTGCGCGACTCAGGGCTGCGGGGGGGGGCATGGGCGTGCCTTTGCGCTCTGCCATGCGTTCCTGCGCCTCGGCTGTGCGTTGGTCAGGGGCCGCGTCTGCACTGTCGAGACCCAGATCGGGCTGGCTTTCCATCGCTTCGGCCTCGGCACGGCGGGCTGCAGCTTCGCGGGCGGCCTCTTCGCGCAAGATATCGGCAATCGCAGGGTCTAATTCTTGACGCTGCGGCGCAGGCTTTGGCGTGACAGCTGGCTTGGGCGCATAGTCTTCAGCACCCCATTGCGCGTCGTCGGTTGTCTCGGACGGGGCTTCGATCTCTTCCGAGAACTCGTCTTCGATATCAGACGCGCCACGGTCCTCGAACCATGTGTGGGCACAATTGGAGCACTGAACATCGCGACCGTCCATGGGGATGACGTCATCCGCCACCTCGTATTGTGCCCCGCAGTTTGGACAGATCAGTCGCATTTTAGGTTCCCTTTATGCCCGTCATGCCGCATCTTCGCGCAGCTTTGTTAACCATTATTTACCTAATGGCAAAAGAAAGGCCAATGAAATGCGACTGTTGCCTATGTCAAAACATTGAAAACTGTTGCAAATTTGGGCAAAACAGGTCCAACAGGCCTATCAGGCTAAAGGATATGACCGTGATTGACCTTGATAATGTGGCCTACAGCTATGGCGGGGCAGAACTA
The DNA here is from genome assembly GCA_024686085.1 of Loktanella sp. Lineage (GTDB taxonomy): Bacteria > Pseudomonadota > Alphaproteobacteria > Rhodobacterales > Rhodobacteraceae > Yoonia. The sequence goes on along the minus strand of JAIBDT010000019.1, from coordinate 36,299 downwards.
TTCAGCCAAGTCTCGCTTAATCTTGCCGCTGGATCGTTCCATTTTCTGACTGGACCTTCGGGCGCAGGCAAAACGACGTTGCTCAAATTGTGCTACGGCGAATTGCTTGCAAAGGGCGGGCAAGTCCGACTTTTCGGCGAGGATGCAGCCACGATGGACCGCGATGCGGTCGCAATGGCCCGCAGGCGCATCGGTGTCGTACACCAAGACTGCCAGTTTCTCGACCATCTGCCCGTGACCGACAATATTGCATTGCCGCTGACGGTATCTGGACGCGAGAATGAAGCCGCCGACAATTTGCCCGATCTGCTGAACTGGGTTGGCCTGCAAAACCAAGCCACTCAATTGCCGCCGCAGCTATCAGGCGGTGAGCGGCAGCGCGCGGCCTTGGCGCGGGCGGTCATCATGTCACCTGATGTCATCATCGCAGACGAGCCGACAGGCAACATCGATTGGGAAATGTCGCAGCGACTGCTGACTCTGCTGATTGAACTCAACCGGATGGGTAAAACCGTTCTGATCGCGACCCATGACATGAACATCATCCGTGCCGCAAAAACGCAGGTCGCGACCCGCGTACTCAGGCTCAAAGATCGCCGATTGATGCAAGCGGGGGTCGAGCTATGAAGTTTGATATTACCCGCCTTTTTGATCTGGTTGCAGGTGATCCCCAGGCCGATCGGGCCGTGCCTCCGACAGGGTTCACCGCGCGACTGACGCTGTTCACTGCGGGGGCCATGGCGTTCCTCGCAGTCTTTGCATTGGCATTGTCGCTTGCAACAGGGCGCTTGGCAGATCGGTGGTCGGCTGAACTGGCGCGAACCTCGACGCTGCGCATTTCTGCGCCCGCCGATCAAGCCGACGCCCAGCTTCTGGCTGCGGTCGAGGTGTTGCAAACCACACCTGGTGTGGCACAAGCGCGCCCTTTGACCGCAGACGAACAACGAAAACTGCTAGAGCCATGGTTCGGCCCCGAACTGCCCATCGAAGACCTGCCCATCCCGCAACTAATCGAGATCATCGAAGAAGGTGACGGCTATGACGCAACAGGGCTACGGGCGCGACTGCAAGCAGAAGTACCCGGCGCTGTTCTCGACGATCACACGCGCTGGCGCGAACCGCTGGTGGCTGCGGCCAACAGGCTGCGCAGTCTTGGCTGGCTTGCGCTTGTGCTGATTGCGGCCTCGACTGCGGCGATGATCACGCTGGCGGCGCAAGCAGCACTTGCAGCAAACGCACAGGTGATCCGCGTGATGCGCCTTGTGGGGGCGCGCGACATCTACATCGCGCGCGCCTTTGTGCGCAGGTTTACCTTGCGGGCCTTAAGTGGCGCGGCAATCGGCACCGTCGCAGGCGTGCTCGCCATATTGCTACTGCCCTCTGCCGACGTCGCAGGCGGGTTCCTGACGGGGCTGGGCTTCCAAGGTGCACATTGGTTCTGGCCGCTTGCCATCCCTCCACTTGCTGCCGCTGTCGCGTTTTTCGCGACACGGGCTGCTGCACTGAAAACCCTGAGGGAACAGTCATGAAATACAACATCCAAATGATCCGCTCGATTCTGTTTAACTTGCAGATGTATGTCGCGATGCTGGTCGTGGGCATCCTCTGGGCGCCTTGGGCAATCTGGTCGCCACGTGGGGCGATCTCGGGGTGCCACGCTTATTGCCGCTGGGTGCAATGGTCGGCCAAATGGATGATTGGACTGCGGTTCGAAGTGCGCGGCGAGCCGCCTACCTACGAGGCCCTTGTGGCGGCCAAGCACCAATCATTCCTAGACGTTCTGATGATCTATAATGCGATGCCACGGGGCAAGTTTATCTTCAAAGACATCCTGAAGTACGCGCCAGTCTTGGGGCAATTCGGGCTGCGCATCGGCTGCATTCCCGTCAAACGCGGACAACGCGGGTTGGCGATCAAAAAGATGCTCGCAGACGTTAAATCAGGTAAAACCATGGCGGGGCAATTGATCATTTATAGCCAAGGCACGCGGATCGCACCGGGGGTGAAGGCACCCTATAAAATTGGCACAGGGGCGCTTTACCGCGACATGGGGCAACCTTGTGTGCCCGTCGCCACCAACGCTGGGGTCTTCTGGCCCAAGCGCGGGTTTTACCGCAAGCCAGGGGTCGCTATCGTGGAATTTCTGCCTGCAATTGCACCGGGAATGCCAGTATCCGACTTCATGAAAAAGCTGGAGGCAGATGTCGAAGAACGCTCGAACGCCTTGATGGCTGAGGCAGGGTTTGATGCCCAAAGTCACTGACATTGCCCAGCTAGAGGCGATCTACGGCATACCTGCTAAAGCCTCGCTGATCAAAGTGGCCAACCATGTCACGCCCCTGTCGGCAAAATGGATCGCGGCCTCACGGCTTTGCGTGATCGCCACGGTTGGATCTGACGGCACGGACGCCAGTCCGCGTGGCGATGATGGCCCTGTGGTGCGGATAGCTGACCCCAAGACGTTGCTGATTCCCGACTGGCGCGGCAATAATAGGATGGATACGCTGCGCAACATCGTAGCCGACGGGCGGATCAGCCTTCTGTTTCTCGTGCAAGGCGTGAATGTGTGCCTGCGGGTGAACGGAACCGCCGAAGTCCACCTGGATGCCGATCTGATCAATCAATTTGAGGATAAAGGGCAAGCACCAAGGTCTGTGGTCGTTGTGCATGTGGCAGAGGTCTACTGCCAATGCGCGCGCGCTCTTATGCGGGCAGGGACGTGGAACGGGGAAAACCACGGGGCAGGGCTGCCAACCGTGGGGGATTTTCTAAATGAAGCCGAAACAGGATTTGACGGGGTGACCTATGACGCCGCTCGGGGGGCACGCGCGGCCAAAACCATGTGGTAACCGGCTGCGTTAAGCAGCCAGTCCCTTTGATCCCAACGCCAGATACTTTGTGCGGCGTGCTTTGCGAATTGCATCCGGCTTTTTGCCCTCAAAGCTATCAAGCTGGCGGATCAAAGCCTCACCAACCGACTTAATCGCTGCAGCATTGTCGCGCTGCGCACCGCCACGGGGTTCCACAATCACTTCGTCGCAAACACCCAGTTCTTTCAGGTTCTGCGCGGTCAAACGCAAAGCTTCTGCCGCTTCACGCATCTTGCCGCCGTCTTTCCACAAGATTGACGCGCAGCCTTCGGGGCTGATCACCGAATAGATAGAATGCTCTAGCATCACAACGCGGTTCGCCGTCGCAAATGCAACCGCACCACCTGATCCGCCTTCGCCAATCACAACCGAGATCAACGGCACGCTCAGATCCAGACATTTTTCAGTTGAACGGGCAATCGCTTCTGATTGACCGCGCTCTTCGGCACCTTTGCCCGGATATGCACCGGGTGTGTCAACAAGGGTAATCACAGGCAGGCCAAAGCGATTGGCAAGGTCCATCAAACGGATCGCTTTGCGGTAACCTTCGGGGCGGGCCATGCCAAAATTGCGCTCGATACGTGACTTGGTGTCGTTGCCCTTTTCATGGCCGATTACCATAACAGGACGCCCATCAAGACGGGCAATGCCGCCCATAACCGCGTGGTCGTCAGCAAAGTTACGGTCGCCAGCAAGGGGCGTATATTCCGTGAACAATGCCTCGATGTAGTCTTGGCAATGGGGGCGGTCTGGGTGGCGGGCTACTTGGCATTTCCGCCACGGGGTCAAATCTTTGTAAAGCTTATCAAGTAAGTCAGCCGCTTTTTTATCTAGCGCCGTCGCTTCAATTTCGACGTCCATTTCGTCATTATCACGCGCCATAGCGCGCAGTTCTTCGGCCTTGCCTTCGATTTCGGAAAGCGGTTTTTCGAACTCAAGATATTGGATCATGGGGCGCCTCTACAGTTGTTCGTGTAGATATAATGGGCGCAAGGCTGCGACGCAACGTCATAAGGAACACGCGACGCAGCCGACGTGCAGGCCTAGCCTGCAATCAATTCAGATTGCTTGACGATAACCTCGGCCTGTTTGATCGACGCGATATCAACCAGACGACCCTTATAAACAGTGGCACCTTCACCGTTTGCCGTGGCTTGGGCCATCGCCGCAAGGATTTCGCGGGCCTCTGCAACCGCCTCGGCTGACGGGGTAAAGACCTCGTTTGCCAAGCCGATCTGCTTTGGATGGATCGCCCATTTGCCAACCATTCCAAGGGTCGCAGACCGACGCGCTTGGGCGCGGTAGCCTTCATCGTCAGAGAAATCACCAAACGGACCATCAACAGGCAGGATGCCATGCGTGCGGCATGCCGCCACAATCGCCGTTTGCGCCCAGTGCCACGGGTCAGAGAAATGGCGGTTCTCACCGTGCAACATGTAATAGTTTTCCTGCGTGCCACCGATGCCCGTTGTCTGCATCCCCATAGAGGCCGCATAATCCGCAGCCCCCAACGACATGGCGACCATGCGGGGGGAAGAGGCAGCAATCTCGTTGACGTTCACGAGGCCTGCGGCAGATTCAATAATGACTTCAAAATTGATCCGTTTTGTACGGCCTTTCGCGGCCTCAATCGCAGTAACCAACGCATCAACGGCATAAATATCGGCGGCATTACCGACCTTGGGGATCATGATCTGGTCAAGACGGTCACCCGCCTGTTCTAGAAGGTCCACAACATCGCGGTACCAATACGGGGTATCCAGCGAATTGATCCGCACGGACAGTGTCTTGGTGTTCCAATCAATTGTATTGATTGCCTCAATGACATTGGCACGCGCAATATCTTTGTCTGACGGGGATACGCTGTCTTCGAGATCAAGGTTGATCAGATCCGCCGCGCTCGCCGCCATTTTTGCGAAAAGTTTCACGTTCGACCCAGGGCCAAATAGCTGACAGCGGTTCGGACGGGCGGGGGGCGTTGGTTGCAGACGGAATGACATGGAGGCGCACCTTTATTTCGATTTTATCGCAACAAGAGTTAGAATGTTGCGCAGTGGATCGCAAGGATCATTTTGCAGGTGCAGCATTTTGTAGCGGCGGCGCAGGGCAATCCCGCGCCGCCTAATGGTTTAAATACCAGCAGCTACAATGGCTTTTGCCAAGATCGGCACGGTCTTTTCATTTAGTCCAGCGATATTCATGCGGCTATCGCTGACCATATAAATCCCGTGATCAGCGCGCAGTTTTTCAACCAGTTCGGGGGTCGTGCCAAGCTGGCTGAACATGCCGCGGTGATCTGCAAGAAAATCAAACCGATCCGAATTGGTTAGGCGGCGCAATTCGTCGGCCAGTTGCTGGCGCAAGCCCAGCATACCGTTGCGGGTTTCTTCCAGCTCGGCTTCCCAATCAGCGCGCAGTTTCGGATCGTTCAGGATCGTGGTCACAACACGTGCGCCATGATCTGGTGGGAATGAATAGTTCTGACGGTTCAAGAACGCGAGGTTCTGCTGGGCCAGCGGCTGTTGGGCAGCATCCTTGCAGACGGCCATCAAAATGCCCGTGCGCTCGCGGTAAATGCCAAAGTTCTTGGAACAAGATGCCGCAATCAGCACATTGTCAAAAGCAGCGGCAATTTTGCGCGTGGCTTGTGCATCCGCATCCAACCCGTCACCAAAACCTTGGTAGGCAATATCAACAAAAGGGACCGCTGATTTGTCTTGCAGCAACTTGATCACGCCATCCAACTGCGGCATCGTCAGGTTTGCACCCGTTGGGTTGTGGCAGCAGCCATGCAGCAAAACCACATCACCGGGCAAAACAGCACCAAGATCAGTCAGCATACCGACGTAATCAACGTTGCGGCTTTCCTTGTCGAAATAGCGGTAAGTTTTAGACTTCATACCCAAATACTTGATGATCGACGGATGGTTCGGCCACGTCGGATCGGACAACCAAACCGTGGCATCTGGGGCGGCAAGCTTGATCAGTTCCAGCGCCTGACGAATAGCGCCCGTGCCACCCGGGGTCGCAATAGCAGCAATGCGGTCACGCGGCAGGGTATCACCCAGCACAAGATCAATCATCGCATCCGAAAACGCAGGATCGCCGGCAAGGCCGACATAGGCCTTTGTCGTTTGCTCTTTCTGCAGGCGCTTTTCGGCCTCTTTTACCGCTCGCATGACGGGGGTGTTACCAGAGGCATCCTTATAGACACCGACGCCAAGATCAACTTTGGTATCGCGCGGATCTTCGCGGTAGGCGGCCATCAAGGTCAGAATTTTATCAGCGGGTTGGGCTTTGAGATTTTGCAGCATTATGCGGCTCCGGTTGCAATAGGAAGATCGGCGTACATGCCCCATTCGGACCAAGAGCCATCGTAAAGTGAATGATCGGTTTTGCCTATACGCTCTAACGCGAGGCAAAGAATTGCGGCGGTGACACCAGACCCACAGGTCGTGATGACAGGCTTTGTCAAATCCGCACCCGCGGTTTCCATCACAGCGTGAATTTCAGCCTTGGTCTTCATCGTGCCATCAGTGTTGATCAGGTCGCCATAAAAGACATTGCGCGACGACGGGATGTGACCAGAGCGTAGACCCTCGCGGGGCTCGGGCGCTTCACCTTTGAAACGGGCCGCACCGCGTGCGTCAATAATCGTATGATCACCCAGCTTGGCGGCGCGGGCGACTTGGGTCACATCACGGACCAAGTGGTTCTGACGGCTGACCGTCATGTGACGGTCGCGGACAACAGGGGGCATATCTGAAATGGCGCGACCTTCCGCTTTCCACTTCGGTAAACCGCCGTCCAGCACAGCAACATCCGTCTTGCCCATTAGGCGGAACAACCACCAAACGCGGGCGGCAGAAAACAGACCAGAGCCGTCATAAACAACAACCTGATGGCCGTCGCCAATGCCCATCGCGCGCATACGGGACATGAACTTTTCAACAGGCGGAACCATATGTGGCAGCTCGGACCGGTGATCTGAAATATCGTCGATATCAAAAAAGCGGGCGCCGGGAATATGCGCGGCTTTGTACTCGGCAGCGGCGTCGCGGTCAGCGTCAGGCATATACCAAGAGGCATCAATGATCCGCAGATCTGGGTCTTTGATATGCGCGGCCAGCCAGTCAGTGCTGACCAGCGTTTTGGGATCATCTTTTAGTGCGCCAGTCATGAAAGGCCTCCGTCAATCTGGGATATAGTCTTTGACTATCCTGCACGGCCCAGCCTGACAAGGACAACAGACGCAAAACGGGCGCCCCGATTTGGGACGCCCGCTTTAAACTTCAAGGCAATTGGCCTTAAGCCATTTTGCTTTTGATCATGCTGACGACAGCCGTCAAGACCGCGCCGCCACCGCCGCCGCCGATGATCGACATGATCAGGCTAGACGCATCGCCACCTGACAGCATGCCTAAGATCTGGCCGCCGCCAAGGCCGCCAACAAGACCAGCAACCGTGTTGCCGATTGTGCCCAGCGACAGGCCCTCTTTTGCTTTGCCGATTGCGTTGCCGCCAACGGCGCCTGCAACGAGTTGTGCAATCATTGTTTCCATAGTCCCCAGTTCCTTCCATAAATTCTGGCCACGATTTTTAGACCCAGCGGGTCGGCCTGAACCCCGTGGTTAGCAAAACGTTAACAGGTGGACAGATTGTCGCAATAGGGGAGAAATCGTCAGAAATTACCCGTCAGGCCGTCACGGCCGTAAAATCAGTCGCCATGACGCAGCAAACGCTGCTTTTGACGGCCCCAGTCGCGGGCGGCCTCTGTGGCGCGTTTGTCGTGGTTTTTCTTGCCCTTAGCGATAGCGATCTTCAGCTTCACAAGGCCTTTATCGTTGAAATACATCACAAGCGGTACGATTGTCATACCGTCGCGCTTGGTTGCATTCCACAGCTTGGCCAGCTCCTTGCGCTTGCACAATAGCTTGCGTTTGCGGCGTTCTTCATGGCCGAACATGGCGCGATCATAGGGGGCAATGTAGGCATTGGTCAGCCACAACTCGCCGTCATCTACGCTGGCATAGCTTTCCGCGATATTGGATTGACCGCCGCGCAACGACTTCACTTCAGAGCCATGCAGGATAATCCCGACTTCCATATCTTCCTCGATCGCAAAATCGTAACGCGCACGCCGATTTTCCGCGAGGACCTTATAGTTCTTGTTTTCGGGTTTCTTAGCCATTGTCTGCATCAGATAGGCCACGGGGGGCGGTTGCACAAGAGAGGCACCGCTCTGGTATTGCGCAGATGTGTCGGTATGCTGGCCAAAACTATCCTTGAGAGGCAAAATGTTCACGCAGATCGCAATCGGCTCGGTTCTTCTACTTTTGTCAATTCTCATGGCCGGGGCCAGCTTTTGGGTCATGGAGGTGGTCTTTGTGCGCCAAAGGGTCTGGCTTGCGCGCCCGCCACATCGGCCAAAACTAATTCTGGTGCTGATAGTCGCTGCAATTTGGATTTTGGCGCAAATCACGGCAGGGGTCTGGATGTGGGCCTTTGCGATGATGGGCTTGGGGATCTTCGACAGTCTTGAGCTGTCCGTTTACTTTTCGCTCGTGGCTTTCACGACCCTCGGCTTCGGGGACATCCTGCTGCCTGAAGAATGGCGATTGCTCGGCGGGATGGCTGCGGCAAACGGCTTGTTGAACTTTGGGTTGGTCACCGCCATTCTGGTCGAGGCATTACGCCAAATCCGTACCCACCAGATCAATAGTCTCCTCGGGCGTCACAAATGACACCTGTCATCGACAACAACCGCGCACGGCATATTTTCCTCGCGCGACATGGGCTGAGTGCCGCTCCCAGCGGCGGCGGCAAAAGTGCCGATGTTGCGGGGGTGATTGGCGACTTGGGTTTTGTGCAACTCGATAGCGTGAATACATTTGCACGCGCGCATGACCTGATTTTATGGTCTCGCAGACAGCAATACAGACCCCCAGCTTTGGGGCACGCCTTAGCCCGCGATCGCCATGTGTTCGAACATTGGACCCACGACGCGGCCGCGATTGACATCGCGCTATTCCCGCACTGGCGGCACAAATTCGCCCGCGACGCAGCCACACTTGAAGGGCGCTGGAAAGAATGGCGCCGTGACGACTTCACTAAGAAAATCGACGACGTCCTACGCCAAGTTTCAGACCACGGGGCCTGCGGATCAGGGGACGTGGGTACAGACGAAAGCCGGGGTTCGGGGGGCTGGTGGGATTGGCATCCCTCCAAGACGGCCCTCGAATATCTTTGGCGGTCAGGGCAGCTATCCGTTGTGCGGCGCGACGGGTTCAAAAAGGTCTATGACCTGACCGAACGGGTTATTCCGGCTGAGCGGTTGAATGCTTGGGTGGGCGAAGCAGAGACCGTCGATTGGGCCTGCGGGGCGGCACTGGATAGACTGGGTTTCGGGACAAGCACCGAACTTGCGGCATTCTGGGACCTGACGACCAAAGCCGAGGCAAAAGACTGGGCCAATGCCGCTTTGGCCGACGGGCGGGTCATCGAGGTCGATATCGCGGGGGCAGACGGCAGCATCAAACGCGTGTTTGCGCGGCCTGATATCTTGGACTTGTCCGTAGACGCCCCACAAAACCGGATCCGCATCCTGTCGCCCTTTGATCCAGCCCTGCGGGATCGCAAGCGGGCGGAATGGCTGTTTGGCTATCACTACCGGATCGAAATTTTCGTGCCAGCACCCAAACGGCAATACGGCTACTACGTCTTTCCCGTTATGGAAGGTGACCAATTGATCGGGCGGATCGACATGAAACGGAACGGAGACATCCTCGACGTCACCGCCTTTTGGCCCGAAGCAGGGGTAAAGATGGGGACAGGGCGCATTGCGCGACTAGATGCCGAGCTTTCTCGCGCGGCAAAGTTCGGCGGATGTGGGGAAGTGCGCCGCGCAGCGGATTGGCTGCGCGGCGAATAAATCCTAGTTGATCAGACCTGCATATTGCATCGCCGATTTGATCGCTGCCTTGGTCTCATCGGTTAGCGGGGTCAGTGGCGAACGGACCTCGTCAGAGCAAAGCCCCAGCAAAGACATCCCGTATTTCGCACCTACAACGCCGGGTTCCATGAAGACAGCTTCATGCAATGGCATAAGACGGTCCAATTGGGTCAACGCCTTGGCATAATCACCAGCCAGCGTTGTCTCTTGGAACTCTGCGCATAGCTTGGCCGCGATATTGGCGGTCACCGAGATACAGCCAACGCCACCATGGGCGTTAAACCCAAGGGCGGTAGCATCTTCGCCCGACAACTGACAGAAATCATCGCCACAACGCATCCGTTGCTTGGGGACGCGCGACAGATCACCCGTCGCATCCTTAACGCCGACAATCATCGGTAGCTTTGACAATGTGGCCATCGTTTCAGGGGTCATATCCACAACGGAACGGCCCGGAATGTTGTAAATAATAATCGGCAGACCCACAGCAGCGGCGGCCTCAAAATGCGCAATCAATCCGCGTTGGGTCGGCTTGTTGTAATAAGGGGTGACAACCAAGGCCGCATCAGCACCAGCGGTTTTTGCGGCCTGCACCAGACGGACAGTCTCGACAGTGTTATTCGACCCAGCCCCTGCAATGATAGGAAGACGGCCTGCGGCATGATCAACAACGACCTGAACAACCAGATCATGCTCTTCATGCGTCAAGGTCGGGCTTTCGCCAGTCGTGCCGACAGGCACAAGACCGTGGCTGCCTTGATCCACATGCCAGTCCACAAGTTTTTTCAGCGCTTCAATGTCCACTTTGCCGTTTGTAAACGGCGTGACAAGTGCAGGCATAGACCCTTTGAACATGACGCGTATCCTTATGGATGGTTCGTGGATTCGAACCGTTGAAATCGCGCGGACATTAGACGCCTTTCCGCCGATGGACAAGTTTTCACATTGCCCGCGCTATATGAACCGTTAGGGTCGGTCTGACCCGTTGTTTTTAGGACATCAAAATGCGTTTTTTAGCTGTTGTGACTGCTCTTGTTTTTGCACCCCTTGCGGTGGGCGCACAGGTCATTGACCAAGGATCAGTTGACGCGATCAAAGCCGCATCCAGCGAGGATTGGGAGGTCGCATATTCCATCACCGACACCACTGATAAAGTGACCAACGACCTCATCACGTGGATGCGGCTGCTGGACGGGGATGCGCCATTCGGGGACTACGTCGATTTCACAGCGCGACGCAGTGACTGGCCCAATCTGCTGCGGGTGCGGGCCAGAGGCGAAGAAGCGATCCCAGACGGTTATGACCCTGATGCGCTGATCAGATGGTTCGGGGACATCGCGCCAGAAACAGGCGAAGGGGCGGTGCGGTTGGCCGACGCGCTTATTGCAAAAGGGCGCAAAGCGGACGCCGACAAAATGTTGATCGAGACATGGTTGGGGTCCATTCTGTCAAACACGGGTCATCAGGCAATGATCGACGCCTATCCCGACATACTTGCACCCCATCACAACGCCCGCGTTGACGCGCTTCTTTGGCGATGGCGGACAGTCGAGGCGCAGCGGATGTTCGACCTCCTTGACGACGACCAAACTGCGCTCGCACAGGCGCGGATTGGCTACATCAAGAAACTTGGCGATATCTCGGCGCGGGTTCAAGCCGTGCCAGAGGTGCTAAAAGACGACGTCGGATTAGCTTATGACCGCTACAATTGGTTGTCCAGCAGGGGTGACAGGACCGAAGCGATCAAGATTTTGCGCGAACAATCCACATCTGCTGAGGCCCTTGGCCAACCCTTCCGCTGGTCTAGCTGGCGACGCGTTCTGGCGCGCTGGGAAATGCGCGAAGGGCGGGCGCAAAGCGCCTACGATCTGGCTGCAAACCATTTCTTGAGCGAAGGATCGTCCTTCGCCGATCTGGAATGGATCGCAGGCTATGTGGCGCTTACTTACCTTAACCAGCCAACCCTCGCGCTCACCCATTTCCAAGCCGCCGACGCAACCGTCGACAGCCCGATTTCCGAAGGGCGCATGCAATATTGGATAGGGCGCACCCAAGACGTTTTGGGCAATGAACCCGCAGCCCAAGCCGCTTATCAAATCGCAAGCCAGCACCAAACGGGATTCTACGGCTTGCTTGCTGCCGAAAAGCTGGGATTGTCGCTCGATCCCGATTTGACAGGCGCACAAGACCCCACCGATTGGGAAGAAGCACCGTTTCTAACCCGAGACATGACCGCCGCGGCACTCATCCTCTTGCAAGCGGGGGACCGCGGCAAAGCTGTGCTTTTCTTTGCGGAATTGGGCAAACAATTGAACGCGACAGAACTGTCCCAACTCGGTGCGCTATTGGCTGAAATGGACGAGCCCTATTTCCAAGTGTTGCTTGGCAAAACCGCCGTGACGCGCGGCGTGCTCGTGCCATCCATTTATTTCCCACTGCACCCACTTGCCGAAATGGACCTGCCCGTTCATCCTGCACTGGCGCTGTCCATCGCACGGCGCGAAAGTGAATTTAACGCAGGTGTCGGCAGTCCCGTGGGCGCATTGGGCCTCATGCAATTGATGCCCGCGACAGCCAAAGAAGTCTCGGGGACTTTGGGCGAAACCTACAGCAAAGGAAGGCTGACATCCGATCCCGCCTATAACGCGCGGCTGGGGTCAAAATACCTCAGCCAGCTAGAGGAACAATTCGGCTACTCCCCCGTCATGATGGCCGCTGGCTATAACGCAGGGCCCAGCCGCCCGCGCAACTGGATGGACGAACGCGGCGACCCGCGCGTGGGCGAAGCGGACGTCATCGACTGGATCGAACACATCCCGTTCCGCGAAACCCGCAACTATGTCATGCGCGTCACTGAAAGCATCCCCGTCTACGAGGCACGCCTGTCAGGCAAAACAGGGCCGATCAAGTTCATGGATCTGCTGATTGGGGAAAAGCCGCTGAAACGCCCACGCGTGCGACCAGAGGTCACCGCGCCCGTGCCGGAACCCGTCACCGCGCCAACCGCTGCACCCGCGTCGCAAACGCCCGTATCGCCAAGCGGTCCGTCACCAATATCCAGCCCGCGACCGATCAGCCGGCCTGGGGGGTAACGCGGCGACTGCGCAGCAATGTAAACAGGCCCGCACCGACAACGATCACAGCACCGATGCCCACGTTCAACGCCAGCGTCTCGCCGAACACCGCGATCCCGATCATCGTGGCAAAAACCAGTTGCAAATAGGCAAAGGGTTGGACGGATGAGGCCTCTGCAACCTCATAGGTCTTAATCAATAAGAAATGCCCCGACGCGCCCGTGATGCACAGCGCGCCCATCCATATCCAATCAGGCTGCGTCATCGGTTCCCAGAACCAGACACCCACGCAGGTCATCGCGATGGCGCCCATCACGCCCGTCCAAAAGAACGACGTCGCAGCACTGTCCTTGCGGGCCGCAAACCGTGTCAGCAAGCCGTAGATTGCAAACAAGACCGCCGATGTCAGCGGGATCACGGCATAGGGCGAAAACACCGCAAATCCGGGGCGCAAGATGACTAGAACCCCGATAAATCCGATACCAATCGCAGCCCAGCGCCTCCAGCCGACTTTCTCACCCAAAATCGGCCCCGAGAACGCGGCAACCAACAGCGGATAACAAGCAAAAATCGCATGGCTTTCCACCAATCCCAACACCACGAAACCTGCGACCATCACGCAAATTTCGCCCGCAAGAAGCAGGCCGCGCAAACCTTGCAACACAGGCTGTTTGGTCGCTGCCGCCGCGCGAATTGACCCCTCTTTGCGGGCGGCGATAGTGATAACAAAGGCCGCAAAAAACCAATAGCGGATCATTACGATCATCAGCACATTATATTCACCCGCCAAATGCCGCGAGATCCCGTCCTGCACCGCAAAGATGAACGCGGTCGCACACATCAGCCACATGCCAAGGCGCGGGTTATTCTGCATCAGGCATCACAGCGACGGTCATATGGCGTTTGGTGCCGAACCCTTTGACACGCTCCACGCAGAACCCCGCTTGGGTCAACGACTGTCGGACATGGCCCGCGGCAGAATAGGTCGCAGCAGTGCCGCCCGCATTGGTATGATCGGCCACAGCCTGCAACAATGCTGGCTCCCAAAGTTGCGGATTCTTCGCAGGCGAAAATCCGTCCAGATACCACGCGTCCGCACGCCCTTGCCACGCAGGCAACGTCTGGCGGGCATCGCCAATGATCACGTCCAGCGTCAAACCATCGGCCAACACAACAGGGCCGTCCCCCGCTGACCAGCGGTCCAGTAAAACCCCAGCAAGTTGGGCAACATCAGGAAACGCACTCAAAGCCGCCGCCATATCCGCCTTATCCATCGGAAACGCCTCAAACGACGTAAAATGCAGCGTGCCATGCGGGGCCTTCAGCCAATCCGCCCATGTGACTAACAGGTTCAACCCCGTGCCAAATCCCAACTCTGCAATCTGCAAATCCTGATCCCACCGTGCAGGCAAGTCATTGCCGTTCACAAACACATGCCGCGTCTCGTCCAACCCGCCAACCAGCGAATAATACGGATCGTCAAATTGATCGGACACAGGCACGCGCCCCGCATCTGTTTCGCGCCAATGTAGAGGGGCTGTCTGGTCGGTCATGTCGGTTTGCCTTATGGGTTGCTTATCTTTGAGCGGTGAGGCGGAAAATGGCAACATTCGATGTGACAGTCATGGGGGCAGGCGTGTTTGGCCTGTCGGTCGCCTACGCCTGCGTGCAGCGCGGTGCAAAGGTGCAGGTGATTGATCCCAACGGGGTCGCCTCGGGGGCCAGCGGCGGGGTCGTCGGCGCACTTGCGCCCCATGTTCCCGAAAACTGGAACGCTAAAAAGGCTTTCCAACTCGATAGCCTCTTGATGCAGGCAGATTTCTGGGCAGAGGTCAGCGCACTGACGGACCTCCCCACAGGGTACACCCGCAGCGGCCGCTTGCAGCCTTTGGCAGATCACGCAGCCATCGCGCTGGCCCGTGCCCGCGAAGGCACCGCAAAAGACCTGTGGCAAGACAACGCTATTTGGGAAGTGATCAAAGCCCCCAATGCCAACTGGATGCCGCCCAGCCCCAGCGGCATGATCGTGCGCGACACGCTCACAGGGTCGATCCACCCCCGTGCGGCAACCCGCGCCTTGGCCGCAGCAGTGCAATCGCTGGGCGGTCAGATCACCACCGACGGAACGCCGCAGGGACACGTCGTCTGGGCCACAGGCTGGCGCGGTCTGCAAGACATGAACGCCCAGCACACGCGACTTGTCGGGGGCGGGGTCAAAGGGCAAGGCGCTTTGTTAAAATTCGACGCCGCAGGCTTACCGCAACTCTTTGCCGAAACCCTGCATATCGTGCCGCATTTCGACGGCACAGTGGCGATCGGTTCAACCTCTGAACGAGACTTCGATAATCCAACATCCAACGACCACCAGATCGACGACGTCATCGCAAAAGCGCGCCGCGTCTTCCCCGTCTTGGCCGACGCCCCCGTGGTCGAGCGCTGGGCAGGCGTGCGCCCCCGCAGCCGCAGCCGCGCGCCCATGCTTGGTGAACACCCATTTCGCAAAGACGAATTTGTGGCCAACGGTGGGTTCAAGATCGGCTTCGGCATGGCACCCAAAGTCGGACAAGTCATGGCGGATTTGATCTTAGACGGAAAAGACACAATCCCCGACGACTTTAAACCAGACCGCAGCCTCTAAGTCGCCTCAGCCACCATACATTGCCGCCCGTCAGGGCCACGGACCCACGCACGCCCGTTTTTCCAACACAGCGTTGCGGCCTCATGGTGCATCAAGGGCGCGGTGGCGCGATAGCTAAACGTGTTCAACGCACCCAACTGCCGCTGCACCAAGCCCATCAACAAATGCGCCAGCAAAGGACCATGCACAACCAAACCGTCATAGCCTTCGACCTCGCGGGCATAGGTTTCGTCATAATGAATGCGGTGGCCGTTGAATGTCAGCGCCGAATAGCGAAACAAGACCGTGCTATCGAATTGAACCTGCTCGGCGACGTCCTCGTCAATGTCGGCAACAGGCGGGGGCGGGGCAGCTTCCGGCGTGTCCTCACGGTAAACCAAATCCTGCCATTCGGTCAAAGCCAAGCCTTGACGCTGCCTGATGTCATGGCGCACGCGGACAAACGCGAGCGGCCCGGATCGACCCGTCTTGCGCGTGACACCCTCAATCACAGACGTCTTCTCGGCCCGAACACCCGCCAGCAGCGGGCGGTGAAACACCAATTCACCCGCAGCCCACATACGGCGGGGCAAGCCCACATCGGGGATAAAGCTGCCTTTGGCCACATGACCGTCGCGACCAAGATTGGCAGGGGGCTGGGCATCCCAGAAATAGATGTGATGGGCAAAGGGGGGTAAAGGTGCGCCAGCTACTATAGGCGGCAACCCAAGGGTCGCCTGCAAGGCCTGCGCACGGGCCACGTCCAGCGGGTCAATGATCGTTTGCGCTTGATTTGATTGATCTGTCATAAGCAGACATTAAGCCAACGGAGAAGGAATGATCAAATGCTACGCGTGACCTCGCTCGATCACCTTGTGCTCACTGTCGCAGACATCACTCAGACCGTTCGGTTCTACGTCGATGTGCTTGGCATGGAAGTGCAGGAATTCCACCCCGCTGATGGCTCCAAACGCACTGCTCTCAAATTCGGAAATCAAAAGATCAACCTGCACCCCGCCGCATCCCCTTTCGACCCTAAGGCGCAAACACCGACCGCAGACAGCGCCGATCTTTGTTTTCTGGTGACTGGGGATTTGGGCGGATGGGCGCAACATCTGAAAACTCAGTCCGTCCCAATCGAAAGCGGCCCCATCGCCCGCACAGGGGCAACAGGGCCGATCATGTCTCTTTATGTGCGCGATCCCGATGCAAACCTGATCGAAATCTCGGTGCGCGCTTAGATTTCTGCGCGCAGCTTTTCCATCAAAGTCGTCAGCACCGCGATATAGCGCTCACCTGTCAAATTACCCTGTTCATCAAACTCCTGAAAGTTCGATCCGATCAAAACCTCAGGGCCTTGCAACAGGCGCGTGCCAAACGGCATCATGCACAGGCGCAGAGCAAACTGGGCGCGTTCACCCCCCGCACGACCTGCCGCAGACGACATAATCGCAACAGGCTTGTCGGCCCAAGGGCTGCCTTCGGTGCGACTGACCCAATCCAGCGCGTTCTTCAAAACACCCGAAATCGACTTGTTGTATTCAGGCGTCGAGATAATCACCGCATCCGCCTCTTTAATCTGATCTGAAAGGGTCTGGACCGACGCAGGGATGCCCTCCGCCTCAAGGTCGCCGTCATAAAGCGGTAAGTTGAGGTCCGCCAACACAAAGCTATCGGCATTGAAAATGCGAGCCGCATTATGCACCAATTGCGTGTTGGTCGATGCGGCACGCAACGCGCCCGAAATGCCCAGTAGTTTTGTCATAATCCAAGTCCTTTTCTTTGCTTGGGGGATACATAAACTGTTTCGGCCCTGTTGCCACTTCGCACAAGCTGACACATGCTGTGCGCAAATGTGCAGGGAGATTTGTAATGCTGCGTCACGGCGGAAAAATTCTAAGCGATCAACTGGGAAAACTGGGCGTGCGCCGTGTGTTTTCCGTGCCAGGCGAAAGCTTTCTGGCAGCGCTTGACGGGCTTTATGACAGCGGGATCGACAACGTGGTCTGCCGCCAAGAGGGCGGTGCCGCGATGATGGCCGAAGCCTACGGCAAGATGACGGGCGACGTCGGCGTCTGCTTTGTGACCCGCGGGCCGGGCGCATGCAATGCCAGCGCAGGCGTGCATGTGGCGATGCAAGACAGCACGCCGATGGTCCTGTTCGTGGGGCAAATCGATAACCGGCAAACTGACCGCGAAACCTTCCAAGAGGTGGATTACCGCGCCATGTTCGGCGGGCTGGCCAAATGGACTGCGCAAGTTGACGATACCGACCGCCTGCCCGAATACATCGCCCGCGCATTCCGCGTCGCCAAGGCAGGCAGGCCCGGACCTGTCGTGCTGGCCTTGCCCGAAAATATGCTCAGCGCCGAGGCAGACGTGCCTGATTTCACAGGTCAAGTTACCCAAGGCGCTAGGCGGATCGGTCCAGACATCTTGACCGCACTTATGTCCGCAGACCGCCCCTTGATCGTGGCGGGCGGGTCGCAGTGGAGCGTCGCAGCGGCAGGTGCTTTGGCCAAGCTGTCCGAGGCCACAGGCGCCCCCGTCGTGACCAGTTTCCGCAGACAAGACTACATGGACAACCGCCACAGCCACTTTGCGGGTGACCTGAATGTGGGCGTGAACCCGAAACTCGCGCAGCGGGTCCGCGACGCCGATTGCCTACTACTAATCGGGACACGCTTTGGCGATATCGAAACCCAAGGCTATACGCTCGTCGATCCTGCAAATCCGCAAAAGACGATCCTGCACATCCACGCAGACGCAAACGAAATTGGGCGGGTCTACGGCGCTGATCTTAGCTATGTCTGCGACGCCGCCTCTGCCGTGGCGCAACTGGCTATCATGGCTGCAACGATGGAACTGCAACCGCAATGGGACGCATGGCGAAAAGCAGCACGCGCAGATTACGAGGCATGGATCACACCGCTGGAAAGTCCCGGCGCGGTCAAACAAGAGCAAGTCATCAAATGGCTCTCTGACAATCTGGACGACAGCGCGATCCTGACAAACGGGGCAGGCAACTATGCGGCATGGCTGCACCGCTACTTCGTCTACAAACAGCATGGCACGCAACTCGCGCCGACCTCTGGGTCGATGGGTTACGGCTTTCCTGCGGCGATCTCGGCGTCATTGGAACACCCTGATCGGGATGTCATTTGCCTTGCAGGGGACGGCTGTTTCCAGATGACATGCAACGAGATGTCGACAGCGGTGCAGCACGGCGCAAAACCGATTGTGATTGTCATGGACAACGGGCGCTACGGAACTATCCGGATGCACCAAGAAAAGCACTATCCAGGACGGGTGTCAGGCACGATGCTGGCAAACCCCGACTTTGTAGCGCTTGCCAAAGCCTACGGTGGACATGGCGAGCTGGTCACGGACGGGGCGCAATTTGCCGATGCCTTCGCGCGGGCCAAGGCCAGTGGCACCGTCGCGATCATCGCGTGCAAAATCGACGAAGAGGCACTGGCAACAGGTGCAACCCTCTCGGCCGTGCGCGGGTTCTAGACCGCTTTCCAATTGGCGGATTGATTGGGCAAAAATGCTTCAACAGCGGCGGTGGCAATCACCGCCGTATCGCCAGTTGCGGCATGATGCACGTTCTGACCACCCTTGACCGCTATAACCGTGGCACGACCACGCGGCAGCAACTTTGCCAAGGCGTCCGTGTCCAGTTTGTCAGGCTCCTGCACGCCCACCGTTACCTGCACACGCATCGCATCTGTTGGGATTTCAAGCGTGCCAAAAGTCGGCAAGGTGGAATGACGAAAGGCGTCCTCAATCGCGCGGGCTGCGGCCTTTTGGTAATCCATACCGTGCAAATCGTTGCCCATACCCATCTCGATAATCATGCGTTGGTCCATCAGATACGCTCCATCTCAAACGACACATTGATCGCAGCATTGGCAATAACCGTTGGGTTGCCATCAGGGCGGGGTATATCCAACCCGCCGTGGGATACCGTCACATTGGGCTGGCCATAGGGAAAAATATCCAACAGGGCGGCGGTATCCACAGCATTAGGCTGCTGGCAGGCAATCTCGACATCAATAATCATCGATTCTTTGGGGAAACCAAACAGTTCGGCCATATTAATCGAATTGTGCCAAAGGGCATCCTGCAGGGCACGACGGGCCGCTTGGGTATAATCTTGGCGGCGCAGGCTGGTGCCCATGCCAAATTCAGTCAAAACGCGGTGCTTGGGCATAGGGGGTCTCTTTCATCGATCATGTGTCGGGACAAAGACTGCGGGATACAAAAAGCAGACGCAAGAGGCAGGTTAATTTCCTTGCGGCGGCAAGGCGCATTATTGGCGAATGTAACGCTTTGTTAACCAATTTACGGCCCTATCAACCAAGGCAGCAAAAGGCGAAACGGATGAAAATCATAGGACTATTGAGTTGCCTCGCCGCACTTGGCGCCTGCAATACGCCGCCGCTTGGCTATGCGGGGATAGATCCAGAACGGGTGAGCATCGGCAAAAGCACCTTTGACGTGCGGCTGAAAGACGGGCAAGCGCAGGCCATTCGGATCAATAGCGAATTTGCACCCAACCTGAACTATGTCGCACCGCGCGCGCGCGCTGCAATGGAACAAGTCAGCGGATGCAAAGTCGCGGATGGCAGTATGGTCGGCGATTCAATCGTGATCAGCGCCGACCTAGAGTGCATGCCTATTTTGCAGGAAACGGCAGGGTGATCAGGTTATAGCCAAAGTCATCTGTTTCATTGTCGCGGCGGGACTCGTTGACCGCGCCAATAATAATCGCGCCCAAAATTCCTGTGCCAGCGGCAGATGCATTGCGGGCTTGGCTCGTCAGGTTCACAGCACCCGCAGTCACCGACTTGGTGCGACCATCTGGGGCCGTGCACATCACGAACAACGCAGGTGAATCGGGGCCATAGTCAGGCACGACGATATTTGCAGGGGTCTGAAAACTGGCCGTATAAAGACCCGAATCCAAACTACACTGCGACCCAACAATCTCGCCGTAACCTTCGCCGTCGCGCGATCCGTTCGTGCGGACCTGCACCATGTCCTGCCCCCGAAAACGCGGAACCTGGGCGCCCGCAGCACGTGACCGACCATACATATCAACACCAACTGCGGCGCGTGGGTCTTTGGGTGTGACCGAGATCGGCGGTTGGGTTATGTCTGCGGTGGCGCATGCGCCCATTAGAAATACAAGCGTCAGTGAGGTAGTCAAAATCTTCATCAAGCGAATCCCTTTTTCAAATTATTCTTCAAAAGCTTAGGTGTTGATCCCTAACAAGTCATGCGCGAAAACCACACCGCCTGTGACCTTGTTGCATCTGCACAGGGTTCTGGTGCGTTGGCGGGTTTTTTCCCCTTCTTCAAATTGGCTGATCAAGGGTAGAACAAGAAAAAACGCAGGTGGGCAGTTATGATGAAAATGTTTTGTTTGGCGATTATGGTCGCATATTTTGGCGTGGCTTTTGTAGCGACAGGTATCTGATTATTTCGTGCGACCGCTAGGTGCATATGCTTTTGCATCGTGGTAGTGACGCGTCACATCAAGAGGACCGACCATGGACTACAAAGCTTCAGGAGCACCAAAATTGGGCAAGAACGCACCGAAACATGCCGAACATAACGCGCATGGGTCTAAGAAAAAGCCATTTGGCGACCGTCCAAGCAAAGAAGAATTGCTTGCACGCATGAAGGCAGCACAAGCCGCCAAAAAGTAAGCTATAGCGTCTTTTCCATAAAGATGGACGATGCGGCTTCGGTGTAATCGCCAAAGACGCCACAGGGCAAAAACCCGTGCCGCGCATAGAGCCTATGGGCGGCATGTAGCACATTCCCTGTTTCCAGTTTCAGCACCCGCAAGAACTCGATCTTGGCTTGGTCCTCGATCTGGCGCAGCAATGCGTCGCCGACACCTTTGCCACGTGCATCCTCGGACACAAACATCGACTTGATCTCGCCGTAGCCGTACTTGACCGCCAACGCGCCCGTGCCCAGCACCATACCATCTTCGCGGGCGGTGAAAAAATGGATGTTCTCGGCGCACAGATCGTCGATCGACAAAAAGAAATTATCTTCGGGCGGAAACAGGCTCTGCATCAACGCATGACTGGCCTTTAGCAACGCCGTGGCTTGCGGGTCATGCGGGTCTGTGCGGGCAACGATGAGCATTGGATGGTCCGATTTTGCGAAACTTTGGACCAAGCTAGGCCAAACCCGCAGCCGTGACAATTCACCAAACAACACTCAAATCGCGGCCAAAACCGCAATATCTTGTGGATAACTGGGCGGTTTTCCCCAGATAGGGGGTGTTTTCGTTGACTCTACGGGCTGCCTACGTGCAATTTCGAGGTCATTAAAGGAATCACTGGGCAGCCGCGTGCGTTTTAGCAAACTCAGACTGAATGGCTTCAAGAGCTTCGTCGATCCGACCGATTTGATTATCGCGGATGGGCTGACCGGCGTTGTGGGGCCAAATGGCTGCGGCAAATCGAACCTGCTAGAGGCGCTGCGCTGGGTCATGGGCGAAAACCGGCACAAGGCGATGCGCGGCGGGTCCATGGAAGACGTGATCTTTGCTGGCGCCTCAACGCGTCCCGCCCGTAACTTTGCCGAAGTCTCGCTGATCATCGACAACGGCGAACGCTTGGCCCCCGCCGCGTTTAACGACAGCGACAATCTGGAAATCACCCGCCGCATCACCCGCGACGCAGGATCGGCTTATAAGGTCAGCTCGAAAGACGTGCGCGCGCGTGACGTGCAAATGCTTTTCGCCGACGCCTCCACGGGGGCGCATTCCCCCGCGCTTGTACGGCAGGGGCAAATCTCTGAACTGATCAACGCCAAACCAAAATCACGTCGGCGCATTTTGGAAGAGGCAGCGGGCATCTCGGGCCTCTACCAACGCCGTCACGAGGCCGAACTCAAACTCAAAGGCGCGGAAACCAATCTGACCCGCGTCGATGATGTGGTCGAACAATTGGCAAGCCAGCTAGCAACACTTGCCCGCCAAGCCCGCCAAGCCGCCCGTTACCGCGAAATCGGCGAGAACCTGCGCCGTGCCGAAGGCATGTTGCTGTTTCGCCGCTGGAAAGAAGCAGACGAGGCGATGCTTGCGGCAGGGCAGCAGCTGCGCGAACGGACCACAGCGGCAGCCTCCGCCGAAACAGCCGCGCGGCAGGCCGCGAAACTGCGCCTTGAAGCCGATGCCGTCCTGCCTGGTTTGCGCGAAGAAGAAGCCATCGCCGCCGCTGTCTTGCAACGCCTGCAAGTGCAACGCGACACGCTCAAAGACCAAGAAATCCGCGCCTTGGAAACCATCGAAACCTTGCGCGCACGCATCGACCAACTGGCCCGCGACATCGACCGCGAAGCAGGTCTGAACAAAGACGCAGGCGAAACCATTGAGCGGCTCGAATGGGAAGCCCGTGAAATCAGCAAAGCAGGCGCAGGCCATGACGACCGCCTTGAAGCCGCCCAAGATGCGGCCCGCGAAGCAGGCGGCGTTTTGCAAGAACGCGAAGCAGACCTGTCGCAACAAACAGAAGACGTGGCCCGCCTTGCCGCCCGCCACCAATCCGCCCAGCGGCTGATTGACGACAACCGGACCACCTTGGCAAAATCAGAAGCCGAGGCCGAAAAAGCCAAGGCAGCAATGGCGCAAGCGGATGCCGCTCTCAAACAAGCCGAAGCAGATTTTGAAGCCGCAGGTATTGCCGAAAAGCAGGCCGTTGCGACGGCTGAAAAAGCAGACCTGACACTGGCCGAAGCAGAAGCCGCACGCGCCGAAACACAACTGCGCGAAAGCGACGCGCGCGTGCAGCGGTCAGAGGCCGAAGGTGAAGCCAACGCATTGCGGGCCGAGGTCGCAGCGCTCGCGCGTCTCGTTGAGCGCGATACCAAAGAAGGCGGGCAGGTTCTGGATCTGCTGACCGTGCAAAGCGGCTATGAAAAAGCGCTGGGTGCCGCCTTGGCCGATGATTTACGCGCGCCTGCAATCGGGCCTGACGCCGCCTCTGGCTGGGCCACCTTGTCTCCCTATTTGTCAGCACAACCTTTGCCTGACGGGGTCGCGCCCCTGACGAACTTTGTCGATGTGCCAGAGGTATTGGGACGGCGCATGAACCAAGTCGGGCTCGTGCGCCAAGAAGAAGGGGCGCAGCTACAGGCCGTGTTGAAACCCGGACAGCGGCTTGTGTCACTCGAAGGGGACGTTTGGCGCTGGGACGGATTCCGCGCCGCCTCCGAGGATGCGCCATCAGCGGCAGCACTGCGCTTGCAACAGTTGAACCGCTTGGTCGAGCTTAAGCGCGATCTGGAAGAATTGAACGCGACAGCAATGGGGGCCGCACAGGCCCACGAGGTGCTGACGCGGCGCTTGGCAGCTTTGACCGAGGCCGATCAAGCCGCCCGCCAAGCACGGCGCGACGCCGACCGTCTGGTTGGCGAAGCAAACCGCGCCGCTAGCCGTGCAGAGGCAGATCGCAACCTCTCCGAGGGCAAGCTCGAAAGCCTCGGACTGGCCGTGACGCGCCACGAAGACGACGCACAAAGCGCACGGCGCGCTTTAACCGAGGCGCAAAAAGCAGCCACTGATCTGGGTGATTTGGCGACAGCGCGGGATCAGGTCGAAGATCTGAAAATGACCGTAGAGGCCGCGCGGATCACCATGATGTCGCGCAGGTCTGGGTTCGAAGAGTTACGCCGCGAAGGCGACGCACGCCTGCGCAGGTCCCAAGAAATTACCAAGGAAGTGTCAGGCTGGAAACACCGCCTAGAGACAGCCAATAAGCGCACCTCTGAACTGGCTGAACGCAAAGAAGCCTCTGAATTCGAACTGCAAGACGCGACCGAAGCACCACACGAAATCTCGGAAAAACGGGCCGAATTGGCCGACGCCATCGATGAGGCCGAAGAACGCCGCAAAGCCGCCGCCGACAAGCTGGCACTGGCCGATACCGCTCTGCGCGATGCCGCCGACGCCGAACGTGACGCCGAGCGCGCGGCGTCCGAAGCACGCGAAGCACGGGCAAGATCAGAGGCCCGTGCCGACGCAGCCCGCGAAAACGTCGCCTACGCCGAAGAACGGATACTTGAAGCCCAAGAGGTCACGCCTGCGCAATTGCTCGAAAGCTTGGATACCGATCTGGACCAGATGCCCGCAGCAGAAGTGATCGAAGGACAGGTCAACGCCCTGAAGCGTCAGCGCGACAGCCTTGGGGCGGTGAACTTGCGAGCCGAAGAAGACAGCAAAGACGTGCAAGACGAGCACGACAATTTGGTGAATGAGAAAGCTGATCTTGAGGCCGCGATCGCAGCCCTGCGGCACGGGATCGCCAGCCTGAACAAAGAAGGACGCGAGCGGCTTTTGACCGCGTTCGAGCAAGTGAACGAAAGCTTTGGATTGCTGTTTAGCCACTTGTTTGGCGGCGGCGAAGCGAAACTCGTTTTGGTGGAAAGCGACGATCCGCTGGAAGCGGGCCTCGAGATCATGTGCCAACCTCCGGGCAAGAAACTGTCGACGCTGTCGTTGTTGTCAGGTGGGGAACAGACATTGACCGCCTTGGCGCTGATATTTGCAGTGTTCTTGGCAAACCCTGCGCCAATCTGTGTGCTCGACGAGGTCGACGCGCCACTTGACGACGCCAACGTGACGCGGTTCTGTGACTTGCTGGACGAGATGACGCGGCGGACACAAACGCGGTTCTTGATCATCACTCACCACGCCGTCACCATGAGCCGGATGGACCGGCTGTTTGGCGTGACAATGGGCGAGCAAGGCGTATCGCAGCTTGTGTCAGTTGATCTGAAAAAAGCAGCGGCAATGGTGGCCTGACGGGTCGCCGCGCGTGCGCTGCACGACGCCCCGCCCGCCATCCCGCAGTCTTAATCGTATGGTAACTCGCCTGGATCGACGTTCACAAAATCGGGTTGCGGCAAGTCGATTTGATGCGCACGGATCGTAAGTTTGCCCTCGCTCGAAGCTTTCATCACTCGGTGCATTCCGTCGACAACGCGGTGCTCTGCGCAAATCAGGATCGGATAGCTTAGGTCGGCACGCTGAACTTGGGCGGCATGTTCCATCACGCTCAGGCAGGTCGGAATACCATCCGTCGCAGCATACCAATAGGGCTCGTAGATTTCCGAGATCTTATTGAGCATCAAATCAAGCGGCGTGAACCGCAAACGCAGCAAAGGCGCGACCCGCCAAATATGCGTATCGGCATTAATTTTTCGAAAGTGGTATTGCGGGCGGATCACAACCTTGTCAGCAATTCGGTCGTAGGCCACGCGTCCGCGGGCAAGCCCAAACGGTCCTGCTCGACCTGCACAGCCTTGCGGGTTTTTGCGCCCAAGATGCCGTCAATCCCGCCCACATCATGCCCCAGCGCAGTCAGCTTCTTTTGCAGGGCTTGCATCTGCGGACCTGTCAGTGGCGGGGTCGGATTGCCGGCATCATAGATCGGCGCGCCGGACAGCCTTGTCGCGAAATAGGCTGCAGTGGTCACATAGACAAAGCTTTGGTTCCACTCGAAATAGACCTCGGAATTCGGATAGGCCAGAAACGCAGGCCCGCCGCGCCCCATCGGTAACAAAACCGCAGCCTCTAGGTTTGTCGCAAGTGTGCCGCTCGTCGGCGTCACCCCAAGGGCCGCCCATTCACTGACAGATTTGCGGTGGGTCAACCCAGTCTCGGCCCAATTCAAATCAGCAGGCACCGTGATCTCTTGCAACCAAGGCTCGCCCGCGCGCCAGCCCAATGAAGACAGCACCTTGGCCCCTGACATCAGCGCGTCAGGCGCAGAGTTTTTAAGGTCAATCTTGCCGTCCCCGTCGCCGTCCATCCCGTTCTCGATGATGTCTTTGGGCAGCATTTGCACTTGCCCGATTTCACCGGCCCAAGTACCCGTCGTGCGGACAGGATCAAAGTTGCCGCGCGCGGCCAATTCTATCGCTGCCAATAGCTGCGGTCGGAACAATTCAGGACGCCTGCAATCATGCGCCAAGGTGACCAGCGCGTTGCGGATATTAAACCCGCCTTGAACTTGCCCGTAATCCGTCTCGAACGCCCAAAACGCCAAAAGCACGCCGCGCGGGATACCGAATTGGGTCTCTATGGCATCAAAGGTGCTGTCATAGCGATTTGAATAGGCACGTCCGTTGTCAATCCGGTTCTGGCTGATTAGCGTACGTGAAAAGGTTATGAAATCCTTTTGGAACACACCTTGGGACCGATCTGCTTGCAACACTTTCGGGTCAATCTGTGCGCCTTGCAGAACCGCATTTGTCGCGCTGGCATCAAGGCCCATTGCTGCGGCCTCAGCCCTG
Organism: Loktanella sp.; assembly: GCA_024686085.1. Taxonomy (GTDB): domain Bacteria; phylum Pseudomonadota; class Alphaproteobacteria; order Rhodobacterales; family Rhodobacteraceae; genus Yoonia. The sequence continues at coordinate 9,461 of JAIBDT010000019.1, read as the reverse complement.
ACTCCATCTAAAAACGCGGGTAAGGGACCACCACAGTCTTGCGCAACAGCAGGGCTGGTGATCAGGGCAAAGGCAAGGGTAAGGCGCATGGTAGTGGCTTTCTGCAAAGGGTGGTTTGCAGCACCCTAGCAGCGCCAACCTATGCAGACAAACCAATCAGAACACAGCGTCAAAGACCGCCCATTTGTCCGGTGCCGGTAGGCCCAGCCGCAGCCAATTCGGGGCGTCTGGAAAGGTGCGGCTCCAAATCTTATGGCTGGCAAAGTGGTCTTGAGCAGCCTGCGCATCGGCGACTTCATAAAGGCGGAACAAGGCGGTCCCACCGACTACAGGTGCGCCTTGCTGTGCCATGATCGCGTCCAGCCTTTCAGCGTCGCGGTCTAACCTGACACGGGTTTCGTCGGCCCAGTCAGGGTCGGCCAGGGCCTCGGCGCCGATGGCTAAGGCAGGCCCTGAGACGGTCCAAGGCCCAATGCGGGCATCCAAGTCGGCGATGATTGCGGGGTCGCCAATGGCAAAGCCCAACCGCAACCCACCCAAGCCCCAGAATTCACCAAAGCTTTTGATCACAATCGTATCGGCGCGCGCCGCCAAGTGGATCAAGGAGGCTTGCGGGGCAACATCACAATAGGTCTCGTCGATAATGGTAAACGGGGCCTCTAGCTGGTCAGCCGCCCACGCTCTGCCATCGGGCATATTGGGATGCATTGCGACGATAGCGTCGGGGCCTGTCGCGGACACAGTCCAGCCAGCGGTACGAAAGGCAGCCGCATGTTCGCTATACGTCGGGGGGGCAATAGACACATCCGCTGCAGGACGCAGATGCGGCAGTGCGGCAATAATGGGGGCTGTGCCAGCGGTGGGTAATATCACGGCACTTTCAGGCACGCTCCAGAACCGGCGGGCATATCCGACCAATCGGGCAATCGCGGCTTGATCGGGAAGGGCCGTCCACGTGTCCGCAGGCAGCTGCGGGGCGGGGTAAGGCACCGGATTAATGCCAGTGGATAAATCCAGCCATTCGGACCGTTTGCCACCAAACCGAGCAACCGCATGATCGAGTCCATTGTCGGGTTCTTGCCACACGCGATCCGTCATGCACGGGCCACAAATAAGAAAAGCAAGCGAAATACTTTGGTCATCGGACCGCCTCTCGGTTCAAAACTCAGCGGATAAATGCCCATTTCGGCAATGGCTTGGCAGCTTTCCACTTGCTTAGTCGAATATCGGGGAACCGTTAATACTTCGTTAGGATTTCAAGCACAGACCGTTTATGTTAGGTTAACATATCGACCAGCGTTGTTTCCGCTAGCCCTTAAAATAAGGATATAAGATGCACACGCTTATCGTGCAAAGCAATTACGAGTTGGGTCAGGTTTGGACCCGTCATTTGGTGCGCTTGGGCGCCGAGGTTACGCATGTGACAACCGGCCAAGAGGCATTAGACGAGATCGAGAATGGCCATTACGACGTGATCGTGCTGGACCTTGTGCTGTCCGAAGGCAGCGCACTGACAATCGCCGACTACGCGAACTACACATGCCCCAGCGCCAATGTTGTCTTTGTTACCAACACAACCTTCTTTTCCGACGGGTCGATCTTTGCACATAGCCGCAATGCGCGCGCTTTCATCGAATGCGCGACACCGCCGCAAGACCTTGCGGCGATTGTGCTACACTACGGACAGGACGCTAGCCGCGCTTATGCGGCGCAAGGTAATCCAACTGCGGATTTACTGGTATAATCCGATGCGGGTTAATCGTGTCGTGGCTGTAATGGTAATGGCGCACGATATGATTAAAATTGACAGTCTCGGCCACGCCAGTCCACTGATATAACTCGCGGGTAAACGCCCACAGGTTCGGATAGTCCACGATGCGCTTGCGGTTACACTTAAAGTGCAGGTGATACACAGGATCAAAGCGGATCAAGGTCGTCCACAGACGCCAATCGGCTTCAGTGATCTGATCACCCATCAGATAGCGACTGTTCGCCAACCGGTCTTCTAACCAATCCAGACTATCAAACAACGGGATAACCGCGCTGTCATAGGCATCTTGGGTCGTGGCAAAGCCTGCCTTGTAAACACCGTTGTTGACCGTGTCGTAAATGCGGTCGTTGACCGCCTCGATGTCATCACGCATCTCTGCTGGCCAAAAGTCATCGGTATTGCCCGTGATGTCGTCGAACGCGCTGTTGAACATCCGGATGATCTCGGACGACTCGTTGGACACGATCGTCTCGGCCTTTTTGTCCCACAAAATAGGCACCGTGACGCGGCCCGTCATATCAGGCTGGGTGCGCAGATAGATGTCCCGCGCAAACGGCAGATCATACAAAGTGTCACCCGTGGCACCATGCTCGTCGGTCTCAAAGGTCCAGCCTTCCGATAACATCTCGGGATGCACGGCAGAAACGGTGATGTGATCCGTCAGGCCTTTCAGGGCACGAAACACCAGCGCGCGGTGCGCCCAAGGGCAGGCGTATGAGACATATAAATGGTATCGACCCGATTCTGCGGGGAAACCAGCGTCACCCGAGGGGCCTGCCGATCCATCTGCCGTGATCCAGTTGCGAAACGCTGCATTGCTGCGCACAAATTTTCCGCCCGATTTCTTGGTGTCATACCAAACATCGTGCCATTCGCCGTCGACTAGTTGACCCATTGTCATTCTCCTAAAATGCCTTGCTGCGTTAGACCTAGGGGGTTCAGCGGCCCTAGAAAACCCCGCCCCGCGCAAGGGTTAGGTGCGCAAATGCACAGCGACACCCTTATGCGACGTGCTGCGCTGCGGCGGATTTTGTCACTTGATCTTCACATTTACGTGGTCATCTTTATGGCAATAGGGGAAGACACAATGAATGATTTTCTACCCGACGCAGTCCGTCAAGGACTAGATCAAGCCCGCAAAGCATCGCTGCGCCGCAAGGACAGACTATGCGTGCACGACGGCGATCATGTCTATGGAATCAGACGGTTCTGGGAAGGTGGCTTTGCGCTGGATGCGGACGTCGCCGAGAAACTACGCGGCAGGGTCGAAATTTACGACGGGGCGCGGCATCTCTATCAGTGCTTGATCGTCGGGTCCGCTGTGGAAAGGGACGAACGGGTCTTTGACTTTAAGTGGCTGCATCCTGTCACAGACGCAGCCCCTGTTGATTATGAACGCCCCGGGTTTGTGCCCGCAGGGCTGATCACTGGCTAGACGTTACTGCAGGTCTGCAAAGGCGGCCTGCAAACGGTCCACCGCTTCCTTGATCTGCGCGCGTGTTGTGCCCAGATTAAACCGCAAAAACTGATCGCCACCCTGACCGAATGATGCGCCATGGTTCGGCGCGATTTTTGCACCTTGCTGCACACGTTTCTGGATTTCTTCAACAGACATGCCTGTGCCTGAAAAATCGACCCAAGCCAGATACGTGGATTGCAACGGCATCGACTGCACACCGGGGATGGCATTGACGCCCGCATCAAAAATCTTGCGATTCTCATTCAGATAGGCGCGCAATTCATCCACCCATGCAGCGCCTTCTGGCGAATAGGCCGCCGTGGCCATGAACAGGCCAAAGCTGTTTGGCGAAATACCCAAAGCGGCCATGCGACCTGCAAACCGGGCGCGCAGGTCAGGGTCTTCGATAATGACGTTGCCCGCATGACTGCCCGCGATATTAAACGTCTTTGTGGTGGCCGTCATCGTAACCAAACGGTCGGTAATGCCGTCGATATGGGCCATCGGAATATGCGTCTGGCCTGGCATGGTCAGATCATGGTGAATTTCGTCCGAGACCAAGATCAACTCGTGACGCTTGGCGAATGCTGCAACCGCCTGCAATTCGGTCTTGGACCAAACGCGGCCCCCCGGATTATGCGGGGAACAGAGGATCAACATGCGTTCGTTACCCGTCATCTGGGCATCGTATGCGTCAAAATCAAACTCGTAATGACCCTTGTTGTTCACCAATTCACACGACACGACTTCGCGGTCCGCAGCTGTAATCACTCGCGCAAAGGCATGATAGACGGGGGTGAACAGGACAACGCCGTCACCGACGTTGGTATAGGCATCAACGCACATAGCGGTGCCATTGACCAAACCATGGGTCGTGAAAATCCATGACGGATCAATGTGCCAGCCATGGCGCTCGGCCATCCACCACTTGATCGCGGCGCGGTATTCACCTTCTTCGCCGTAATAGCCATAGACGCCATGATCATGCATCGCTTTGACCGCGTCTTGCACGCAAGCAGGCGGCTGGAATTCCATATCGGCAACCCACATCGCGATGCCATCATCGGCGCTGACGCCATAGATGCTTTCCATGCTGTCCCACTTTACAGAATGGGTGCCACGGCGGTCTGGGGTATTGTCGAAATTCATCAGGTTTTCTCCGGCGTTTGAAATTGCAGGCAGGGTGCGACTTGCACGAAACGGATGCAAGGGCTAGATCGTGGTTTATGAGTATTCGTTCGATCTTGATCCATCCCGATCCCCGCCTCAAGAAGATCACAGCGCCCGTCGCTGAGATCACCGATGACGTGCGCCGCTTGGCCGACGACATGTTGGAAACCATGTATGACGCACCTGGCATCGGTCTTGCCGCGCCGCAGGTCTCGGTGATGAGCCGGATGTTGGTCATGGATTGCGAGAAAGAAGAGGGCGCATCAGCGAACCCGATGGTCTTGATCAACCCCTCCGTCATTTGGTCCTCCGAGGATCGGTCCGTCTATGACGAGGGTTGCCTGTCGATCCCCGATCAATACGCCGAAGTCGAACGCCCCGCCGCGGTCAAAGTCAGCTGGACAGGTCTGGATGGCAAAGAGGTACAAGAAACATTCGATGGGCTTTGGTCCACCTGCGTGCAGCACGAGATCGACCATTTGGACGGCAAGCTTTTCATCGACTACCTTAAGCCGCTAAAGCGTCAGATGATCACCCGCAAAATGCAAAAGCTAAAGCGCGAAATGGCGCGGAGCTGATGGAGCTGCGCCTGCTGCCTGACCCCGTGCTGCGCGAAACCTGCGCCCCTGTGACGGTATTCGACGCAGCACTCGAAGATATCGCCGCCGAAATGCTGGCCGTGATGTATGCAGCCCCCGGTCGCGGTCTTGCCGCCCCTCAAGTCGGGCTGACGCAACGCATCTTCGTCATGGACACCACGTGGAAAACTGGCGACCCCACGCCAATGGTCTTTATCAACCCCGAAATCGTCTCAACCTCGGACGAGACGGCCGTCAACGACGAAGGGTGCCTGTCGATCCCTGATCAAACCAGCCGCATCGCGCGGCCTGCACGCGTTGACCTGCGCTGGCAAGATTTGGACGGGGACGTGCAGGTGGGATCTTTTGAAGGTTTCGCCGCCGCCTGCGTGCAGCACGAACGCGACCACTTAGACGGTGTGCTTTGCATCGATTATCCGGAGGTCACATGACCCGTCCATTCGTTATGTATCCGCACAAAGCCTTGCGGACCCCTGCGATACCCGTCACCGAAATCACCGACGACATTCGCGCGATATGGGACGAGATGATCAACGCGATGGACACTATGCCCGGTGTTGGTCTCGCCGCCCCACAACTGGGGATTGGCCTTGCCCTCGCCGTGGTTGATGCCAGCACCGAGCGCGGAAAAGCCGTACGCATGGCCAACCCCTCGATTTTGCACAGTTCGATAGAGCCACGGACACACGAAGAAGGCTCCCCAAACCTGCCACATGTCAGCGCCAACGTGACCCGCCCACGTGCCGTCACCGTGCGGTTCATGAACGAAGACGGGGTCTGGGACCGTCGCGACTTTGTCGGCCTCTGGGCCACCTCCGTGCAGCATCAGATCGATCATCTGGCTGGCAAAATGTATATCGACCACCTCAGCCGGACCAAACGCGAGATGCTGATCAAAAAGTCCGCAAAAATGCGCAACTAGCGCAGGAGAATATCAAATGCGCATCATTTTCATGGGAACGCCGGACTTTTCAGTGCCCGTGCTGGACGCTTTGGTCGACGCGGGCCACGACATCGCTGCGGTCTATTCACAACCACCTCGCCCCGCAGGGCGCGGCAAGAAAGACCGCCCCAGCCCTGTGCAGGCACGTGCGGAAGAGCTGGGTTTGACAATTCGCCACCCCGTGTCACTCAAAGGGGGCGCCGAACAAGCCGAATTCGCAGCCTTCAACGCCGACATCGCCGTGGTCGTGGCCTACGGATTGATCCTGCCGCAAGTGATCCTCGACGCGCCGACACACGGCTGCCTGAACATCCACGCGTCACTGCTGCCCCGCTGGCGGGGGGCGGCACCGATCCATCGCGCCATTATGGCAGGCGACGCGCAAACAGGCGTCTGTATCATGCAGATGGAGGCAGGGCTCGACACCGGCCCCGTTTTGCTGCGCGAAACGCTGAACATCGGGACCGAGGAAACAACAGGGCAGTTGCACGATCGGTTGTCCCAATTGGGTTCAGCATCAATCGTGCAGGCAATCGCGGACTATGGAACACTGCCGCCGCAAATCCAATCCGAAGTTGGCATCACTTATGCGTCAAAAATCGACAAGGCAGAGGCCCGTGTCGATTGGACCAAACCCGCCACCGAAGTCGACCGCCAAATCCGTGGGCTATCCCCGTTTCCAGGGGCATGGTGCATGGTCGGGGACGAGCGGGTGAAACTGCTTGGGTCACGCCTCGCGGATGGCAGTGGCAAAGCAGGGCAAGTGCTCTTTGGCTTCACCATTGCCTGCGGGACGGGCGCGGTAGAGATCACCACAGCACAACGCGCAGGCAAACGTGCAATGCCCGCGATGCAGACATTGCAGGGGCTTGATCTGGGCGTCAGCCTAGACTGATTACCCGCTCTTTAAACAAATCAACCGCCCATTTGCCTTGCACGCCGACCGCAACCTCAACGGCGGGGCGGCTTGGGTCGGCCACGGTTTGACCGATCTCATCGCCATCCAAAATCACCCGTAAACCGACGGCTTCAAAGGTGAAATTCTCGGGGTGGGTGCAGGCAAGAACAGCTGTTGCATCATGCATCGGACAGCCATTGGTGACGCCAACACTACGGTAAAATTCCAGATAGAACTTCGAGATATGCTCGATAAAGCCACCGATCTTCGGGGCAGCAGCGGCAACCTCATGAAAGTCATGCGGGGTCAGCAGGGTCAGCATCGTAGCATCCAGCCCGATCATCTTAATCGGCATATCCGTGGCAAAAACCACGTCCGCTGCCTTGGCATCATGGAAAATATTCGCCTCGGCATAAGGCGTGATATTCCCGTTATGCTTATACGCGCCGCCCATGATCACCAGCTCTTTGATGTTGGTGGCAAATGCGGGATCAAGCGCCAAAGCATCCGCAATATTGGTCAGCGGGGCAACGGCACAAACGACCAACTCGCCCTTATGTTGTGCGGCCATGCGCACCAAAAACTGCGCGGCGGTCTCGTCCACGTTCTGACCAATCTGAGGGACCGTTTCCAGATCACCCAAGCCCTCAGGGCCGTGCACATTGGCCGACGGGGTGTACTCGGTCTCGCCATAAGGCAAGGCAGCACCCTCGGCGACAGGCACGACAAAGCCCAGCAGATCACACAGATACCGCGCATTGCGGCTGGACTGGGCGGCAAAGGTATTGCCAAAACAGGCGGTCAGCCCGACCAGTTTAATTTCTGGCATGGCATGGGCCAGCGCAATCGCCATCGCATCATCAATGCCCGGGTCTGTGTCGATAATCAGTTTCATATCTCTATCCTATCGCATCGGGTCAAATTGCGCGTCAGTCAGCGTGCAATCACGGATCACATCTGCGCCGCAGGTGCGGAATTCCAGATCACGGGTCATACAAATGCGGGCCTCTTGGATATAGCCGGACTTGCACGTGACCGTCAGGCCGTCGCGGGGCATATCTGGGTTATCGCGCACAAAAGCATCCTCAATCAGCGAGGCAGGCAAGGTCACAGAATTGGACAACTTGCGGAACACCTCGGGGCGGACAACGCGCCCGTAGGCTTCACGCGACAACGCATAATAATCAATCGCATTCAAGCCAGAGCAAACGCCGTGCTTGTTCCACTGATGCCACGCAAGGCCGGACGTGCCCATAATGTCGGCCATCTCACTGGTCATCGCACGCGACGGCGGGCGGAAAATGCTACGGCAATCCGCAGGATAGCCACGCTCGTATTGCGGCCAAAGACCGTGCATGACCCAGCCGTTTTCGGTGTCGTTATCGCACTGGGGCGACTGGCGATTATCACCCTCCAAGGCGCACCAATTGGGCGACCATGACAGGGACAAAACATAATAATCGAACTCGCCAGCTTGGTCTTCGGACCATGCAGGCGAGGCAAGTAGAGCTAAAGCAGCAAAAAGGCGTAACATTTTGATCTTTCCTAACGCGTGATCCCCCCTTATATAGACTTCAAGTTCCCCGACAATGCGAACCCGGCCCAAAAATGGGTCTGCCCAGTTTAAGGGCGCGGGAAAGCTATGTCTGTTGATAAGGAGACAAGATATGTCTGATCTACCCATTATGGCGAAAGCCACCGCAGTTTGGCTGTGTGACAATACAACAATTACGTTCAAACAGATCGCTGATTTCTGCGGGCTGCACGAGCTCGAAGTGCAAGGCATCGCAGACGGCGACGTGGCAACGGGCGTCAAAGGCTTTGACCCTGTGTCCAACAAACAGTTGTTGCAGTCCGAAATAGATGCGGCTGAAAAGAACCCGAACCACAAGCTCAAACTGCTGTTCAACCCTGCATCCGCAGGCGAAGAAAAGCGTCGCGGTCCCCGCTACACACCATTGTCCAAGCGTCAGGATCGCCCAGCGTCGATCTACTGGTTGGTCAAGTTCCACCCAGAACTGTCCGACGGTCAGGTGTCCAAACTTGTTGGCACAACCAAGCCGACTATTCAGGCGATCCGCGAACGCACACACTGGAACATCAACAACATCGACCCGATTGATCCAGTGGCACTTGGCCTTTGTAAGCAGGTTGAACTGGACGCAGCCGTGCAAAAAGCCAACGCCAAGAAAGCCAAAGAAGGCGGCGTGATGTCCGACGACGAGCGTCGCAAGCTGGTCAGCACCGAACAGTCCCTTGGCATGGCCCCAGAGCCTAAGATGCCAAGCTCGATGGCTGGTCTAGAGGCATTCAGCCTTGCTGATCCACGTGACGAGGAAGACGACGAAGACAAGAACCTCGACGTGTCTGATGCGGATAGCTTCTTTAACCTGCCAGATGACGACAAAGACGACGACAAATAAGTCGACCGTTTCGATAAACAAAAACGCCGCCCCAGTTTCCTGCGGGCGGCGTTTTTCGTTTTACTTTCCACAAACGGGATTAAAGCCACCGGCTTCCAGCCGGTCCGCTTTAGCGTAATGTACTATAATCTTCCCTCTCATTTTTAAGACCCAGCGAAGCGGTAAGGGTCTTAAAAATGAGAGGGAAGATTATGATCT
>JAIBDT010000073.1 GCA_024686085.1 Loktanella sp. | reverse complement strand
AGATCATAATCTTCCCTCTCATTTTTAAGACCCTTACCGCTTCGCTGGGTCTTAAAAATGAGAGGGAAGATTATAGTACATTACGCTAAAGCGGACCGGCTGGAAGCCGGTGGCTTTAATCCCGTTTGTGGAAAGTAAATATGCTGATGTTGACCGGCCCACTTTATATGTTGAACGTTTACGACCGTGTTTTGGGATCGCGGTCTTTGGAAACGTTGATTGCACTGTCCGTACTGGTGACATTCCTCTACGGCTGCATGGGCATTTTGGATTTTGTGCGTGGCCGAGTCATGGGACGAATCGGTGCTCGGTTCCAAGCTAAGATGGACCGACGTGTTTTCTCAGCTGTTCTAAAAGCCACGACGTTGAACCGCGCGCCACGAGAGGCTGCAACAGGTTTGCGTGACCTTGAAGCCGTGCAGCGGCTGATCACCTCACCCGCACTGATGGCGTTATTTGATCTTCCATGGTCACCGCTGTTTTTCTTGGGCATTTTTATATTTCACCCTCTGATGGGCGTTTTGGCATTGGTGGGCGCTTTTATTCTGATTTTGGTTGCGTTCGCAAACCAAGCTACAACGCGTGGCCCGCTGGAACGTGCAAATGCGACATCTTTTGCATCTGAAACACTGGGTGCGCAAATCCGTGGCGAAAGCGAGATGGTCCATTCTCTTGGTATGCTTGGCGCCGCCTTTGACCGTTGGCAAATAGCCCGTGGCGCGTCTTTGGATGCCTCAATTTCTGCCGCAGATTCGTCGGGCATGTTTACGTCGCTGACAAAAGCGTTCCGCTTGTTTTTGCAATCCGCGATGTTGGGGCTTGGTGCCTATCTGGTGCTGCAGGGCGAGTTGACTCCGGGCGCGATGATCGCAGGTTCCATTTTACTAGGTCGCGGGCTTGCCCCGATTGAGATGATTGTCGGGCAATGGGCCGTGTTCCAAAAAGGCCGTGAAGGCTGGCGGAAACTTGCGGTGTTGCTGGGCAACATCCCCGTCGATCAAAACCGGACCAAGTTACCAAAACCTGCGGCCCGCTTGGTCGCCGACGGCGTGACCATGCTACCGCCGGGTGGTCAGCAGGCCACCCTACGTATGATCAGTTTTACCGTCGAACCGGGTCAGGCCGTCGGGATTATCGGCACATCGGGCGCGGGTAAGTCGACCTTGGCGCGCGCCTTGACTGGCGTTTGGAAACCTGCAGGCGGTAAAATCCGTCTGGATGGTGCGGCATTGGACCAATACGATCCTGATGTTCTGGGTCAGCATATTGGCTACTTGCCCCAACGGGTTCAACTTTTTGACGGCACAATTAAAGAAAATATCGCGCGGATGTCTCTTACACCCGACGACGATCTTGTCGTTGCCGCTGCAAAAAAAGCGGATGCTCATGAGATGATTTTGCGCCTTCCCGATGGTTACGACACGCGCGTTTCTTCTACCGGAGGTCAGCTGTCTGGTGGGCAAATCCAACGCGTCGGCCTCGCACGTGCTATGTACGGTGATCCTGTTGTGCTAGTGCTGGACGAGCCGAACTCCAATCTTGATAATTCTGGGTCTGCGGCGCTGAACAGTGCGGTGTTGCAACAAAAAGCAGCAGGCGGCATCGTCTTTGTTATGGCACACCGCCCCGATGCGATCTTCCATTGTGACACATTGCTTGTGCTCGAGAACGGCACCAAACGCGCCTATGGCCCAAAAGACGAAGTTTTGCGGCAGGTCACAAAAAATCGCGACGAAATTGTAAAGGCAGCAGGCAAAGGCGCAGGCGTATCATGACCCCCCTCGCACAAGATCCAAACAAACGCTGGTCGACCCGAGCGCCGATTACTGTAGGGCTGCTTGCGCTGATTGTCTTGATCGGTGGCTTTGGCACCTGGTCGGTTATGGCCCAAATCACGGGTGCGGTCATTACATCTGGGCAAATCGAAGTCGATCGTAATCGTCAGGTCATTCAACACCCCGATGGCGGCGTTGTTGCTGAAATCATCGTGGATGAAGGTGATCTGGTGAAGTCTGGCGATTTATTGATCCGCTTGGACGCATCTGTTTTGCAATCTGAACTGGCTGTAGTTGAGGGCCAACTTTTCGAACTGATGGCGCGCCGCGGTCGCTTGGAAGCAGAGCGCGATGGCGCCGAAAGCCTGACTTTTGATCCAATCCTATTGGCAAACTCTAAAGGCCAAGACCTGATTGAAGGGCAAACCCGCCTGTTCGAGGCACGGCTTGAAAGCATGAAGACAGCGACCGACCAATTGAACCAACAGCGCGCGCAGATCGAAAGCCAAGTGGTTGGCATCCAAGCTCAGCAAGCGGCGTTGGCGACCCAGGGTGATTTGATCAAGCAGGAATTGGAAGACCAACAAAAATTGCTGGCGCAGCAGTTGATCCAAGCCAGCCGCGTTTCGGCGCTTCAACGTGAAGAAGCAAACCTGCTCGGCACAATGGGTGAACTAACTGCCTCAGCCGCACAAGCAGCCCAGCGCGTCACAGAGGTCGATATCCAGATCTTGTCCCTGACCACCACCCGCCGCGAAGAGGCGATTACCCGACTACGCGACCTGCAATACAACGAACTTGAATTGTCAGAACGCCGTCGCACGTTGACGCAGCAGCTTGACCGTTTGGACATTCGTGCGCCAGTTTCAGGCATTGTTTATGGCCTACAAGTTTTTGCTCCGCGTTCGGTTATCCGAGCGGCCGATCCGGTGATGTTCCTTGTACCACAAGATCGCCCCTTGGTCATTGCCACGAAGGTTCAGCCGACGGATATTGATCAAATCCATCTCGGCCAAGAGGTCACGCTGCGGTTCTCTGCATTTGATCAACGCCGCACGCCTGAACTGCTGGGGAAAGTGACCTTGGTTTCGGCGGATATCTTTCAAGACGAAGCGACAGGTGCCGCGTTTTACCAAGCTGAAGTTCAGTTGGATGAAGGTGAAATCGAAAAACTGCCAACAGACATGGTGCTTATTCCTGGCATGCCGGTCGAGGCGTTTGTGCGCACGGCTGATCGTAGTCCGATGGATTATCTCTTAAAGCCCCTCGCTGATTATTTCGCAAAGGCATTCCGCGAGTCGTGATTGCACCTGCAACTTAGCAACGCTAGCGTTAGCCAAACATTCATGGAGCCACCTATGTCAAAGATCGAAGCAAAACTCGCCATGTTGGGTGTCACCCTTCCCGACGCCCCCGCACCTGCAGCAAACTACGTGCCATTCGTCGTCAATGGAAACACTGTCTATGTGTCAGGCCAAATTTCTGCAAATAGCGACGGATTGATTACGGGCAAATTAGGCTCTGACCTCACACCCGAGCAAGGTGCCGCCGCGGCGAAAGCTTGTGCAATCAGTCTTCTGGCTCAATTGAAGGCTGCCTGTGATGGCGACATTGACCGTCTGGACCGTGTTGTAAAGCTCGTCGGCTTTGTGAATTCGACGCCTGACTTTACCGACCAACCAAAGGTGATAAACGGCGCATCTGATTTTATGGTTGAAGCCCTGGGCGATCAAGGTCGCCATGCGCGGTCAGCTGTCAGTGCTGCAAGCTTGCCGCTGGGCGTGGCCGTGGAAATCGAAGCGATCTTCACGATCAAATGACCCTTCATGAAGTTTTCCTGACCCGCCCCTTGACCCATCGCGGCCTGCATGATGTTAACGCAGGCCGCGCGGAGAATAGCCGTAAGGCGATCACTGCGGCAATCGCGGCCGGCTATGGGATCGAAATCGACCTGCAAATTTCTGCAGACGGTGTCCCGATGGTTTTTCATGACTACGATTTGGGTCGGTTGACTGACGAAACTGGACCAGTCGCGTTGCGCAGCGCAGAGGCTTTGGGCGCAATCCCATTGCGTGATGACGGTGATGGGATTCCAACGCTTGCCGAGATACTTGCGTTGGTCGATGGTAATGCCGCATTGCTTATCGAGATCAAGGACCAAGACGGGCAGATGGGTCCCAATATCGGTACTTTGGGTGCAGCTGTCGCGGATCTTATTACAGACTATGAAGGCCCTGTCGCACTGATGTCATTCAATCCGAATGCGGTGGCAGAGATGAAGGTCCTTTTACCAAATATCCCGCGTGGCATCACCACGGGTGCGTTTCGTCCCGAGAATTGGCCGACCTTACCTGCGTCAGTGTTAGATCACCTGCGCCTAATCCCCGACTATGAAAGTGTTGGCGCTTGCTTTGTCAGCCATCGTGATACCGACCTCGCGGCCCCGCGCATTAGTGAACTCATATCACAAGGCGCAAAGGTGCTTTGCTGGACGGTCAAATCACCAGAAGCGGAAATTCAAGCGCGGAAATTCGCGGATAACATCACCTTTGAGCAGTACTTGGCTTGACGCGAGCCAATCGCCGCCCAAGTTACCTGACATGACCAAACCTGTCGAAATCAGCGCGCACGCGAGCATAACCGAGATCGGGCAAGCCGACTGGGATGCATGTGCTTGCCCCGAGGATGCCGAAGGTCGCCCTGATGACCCCTTTACAACCTACCGCTTTTTGCAAGCACTCGAGGAAAGTGGGTCAGTTGGTAGTCGCTCTGGCTGGCAACCTCGCTACTTGCGTGCGACGCAAGATAACCAAGTCATCGCTGTCACCCCGCTTTACGCCAAAGGCCACAGTCAGGGCGAATACATGTTCGACCACAACTGGGCGCAAGCTTACGAGAATGCGGGTGGAAACTATTACCCCAAATTGCAAATCGCAGTGCCATTCACCCCCGCCACAGGCCGTAGGTTTCTAACGCGTGAAGGCTTTGAAGTGGTCGGAATGTCAGCGTTGCTTCAGGGCGCTGTGCAGATCGCAACCGACAATGAGGTGTCGTCTATTCATGCCACGTTCTGCACCGAAGCAGAAGCAATAGCAGGCACCGAGATGGGCCTGATGTCGCGGATCGGCCAACAGTTTCACTGGGTAAACGCCGACTACAAAACCTTTGACGATTTCCTTGCCAGTCTATCCAGCCGCAAGCGTAAGAACATCCGCAAAGAACGCGCATCGGCGCAATCCTTTGGTGGTGAAATTGTCATGCTGACGGGGAGCGAGATCCAGCCCGCACACTGGGATGCATTCTGGCAATTCTACCAAGACACAGGCGCGCGCAAATGGGGATCACCTTACCTGACGCGGTCCTTTTTCGACCTTGCACAGGAACGAATGCGCGACGACATCCTGTTGGCTTTCGCTATGCGCGACGGCGTCCCAATCGCGGGCGCCCTAAACTTTATCGGCCGCGATACGCTTTTTGGGCGCTATTGGGGTTGCGTCGAACATCACGACTGCTTGCACTTTGAGCTTTGCTACTACACTGCGATTGATTACGCGATTGCGACTGGATTGAGCCGCGTCGAGGCCGGCGCACAGGGTGAACACAAGCTGGCGCGGGGCTATTTGCCTCATACGACCCATTCGTTGCATTGGTTTGCAGACCCAAGTTTTCGAGACGCTGTTAGCCGCTACCTAGAGGCAGAGCGTGACGCAATTGACCACGAAATCGAGGTCCTGACGAGCTACGGTCCTTTCCGCAAATCTAACTCTGAGGAACAGCCATGAGCGATGCATTAACAAACCGAGAGACACAACTTGGCCCAATCCTACTCAACGGTTGGGAAATGGTTGAAGGACGTGACGCGATCCACAAAGTTTACACCTTTCGGAACTTTATCGAGGCTTTCGGGTTCATGACTAAAGCAGCTCTTTGGGCAGAAAAATGGGATCACCATCCCGAATGGTTTAACGTGTACAAAACCGTCGAAGTGACGCTGACCAGTCATGACGTGAATGGCCTTTCGATACGTGATGTGAAATTGGCTTCAAAAATGGACAAACTCGCGGGTGAATAGCGTGAACGAATTGCTTACGAAAGAAATCTGGGACGGAAAATCAATCACCGATCTTTTGACGCTAGAATTCTTGGCCTCAATCATCGGCAACGTGTTATCGGCAGTCGCGATTTTACTCGTTGGCATGCTGGTTGCGCGTTGGGCAAAACGGCGCATTGTCCAGCTCGGAAAAGATAATCGTCACCTTGATGAGACCCTGTTTAACTTTCTGGGCAACATTACCAACTATGTGATTACGGGCTTCGCCTTTCTTTTTGTGCTGAATACTTTTGGTGTGCAAACAACGTCATTTGTCGCCGTTATCGGTGCCGCAGGCCTTGCGATTGGCCTCGCTTTGCAAGGCACGCTATCGAATGTCGCGGCTGGTGTGATGATCATCTTTTTCCGCCCAATTAAGCTGGGTGACTTTGTTGAAGTGAACGATAAGTCAGGCACTGTGATGGCAATCACGCTAAATTTCATCGAACTCGCGTCGGTTGACAATGTCCAAGTCATCATTCCGAACGCGCAGGTTTGGGGCAATACCATCACGAACTATTCTGTTTACGGTACCCGCCGTGCCGAATGGATTTTTGGTGTAGGTTACGGCGCGAATTTGGGCAAAGCGGAAAAGATCATTCGCGATACGATCATGTCCGACCCTCGCAGCCATGCCGAGCCAGAACCGTTCATTCAAGTGAATGCGCTGAATGATAGCTCTGTCGATTTTTTGGTGCGGGTTTGGTGTGATCGGACGGCATATTTTGCCTATCAGGCAGATATGAAGCGTCAGATCAAAGAAGCGTTTGATAAAGGCGGGATCGACATTCCGTTCCCAACGCGCACGTTTATTCAGTCGCCGAACGCGTAAGTGTGGGCTGGGGCAGACCGCCCCAGCCGCAATTATTTACATCGCGTCGAGCAATGTCTCGCCAGCAGAAATCTCACATTCGCCTGGCGATCCTTCTTCGTTCAAGATCGTCACAACGCCGTTGTCGATGAGCATGGAATACCGCTTGGACCGATTCACAAGTCCCGCAGGTGGTGCGCTAAACTCCATGCCAATAGCGGTCGTAAATTCGGCGGACGCATCGCCCAGCATCGTGATGCCGGCTTCGGTTGCACCTGTGGCCTTACCCCAAGCGTCCATCACAAACGGGTCGTTGACTGAAACGCAAATTACTTCATCGACGCCCTTGGCTTTGAACCCGTCCAAAGTGCGCATAAAGCTTGGTACGTGGGCAGTAGAGCAAGTCCCTGTATAGGCGCCGGGTAATCCGAAGATCACAACCTTGCGATCCTTTAGCTTGTCGCCAAGGCTGACGCCCTCTGGCCCTGCGGCGCCTATTTGCAGCAAAGTCGCATCGGGCAGCGTCGCCCCTGTCGTAATCGTCATATGATTTCTCCGTGTTAGGAATTGCGTCTATTGTCTTGTCACATATAGGGTCAGCGCAAGCATAGGACCAGCATTGAGGAAAGATAGATGCCGCACATCGTTGTAATCGGAGCAGGTCAAGCAGGATCGTCCTTAGTCGCCAAGTTACGCGCCGAAGAATTTCACGGTCAAATAACCTTGATCGGCGCAGAAGACGTGCCCCCCTACCAGCGCCCGCCATTGTCCAAGTCTTATCTGCTTGGCGATATGACCAAAGAGCGACTGTATCTGCGCCCTGCCGCATTTTATGCTGACAACAACGTTGATCTACGACTTGATACGCGCGCCGTATCAATTGATCCGATCGCAAAAACAGTCAAGTTGTCCGACGATAGCATACTGTCATATGACGAACTGGCCCTGACCACTGGATCGCATCCGCGCACGTTACCAGAAGCTGTTGGCGGCATGCTAGATGGGGTGTTCTGTGTGCGCGATCTGAAAGATGCAGACACTATGGCACCAGCCTTTGTCGCGGGCAAAAAGGTGTTGATAATCGGCGGTGGCTACATTGGCCTCGAGGCCGCAGCCGTCGCGTCCAAGCTGGGTTTGCAAGTTACCTTGGTCGAGATGGCTGACCGCATTCTGCAACGCGTTGCAGCACCAGAAACGTCCGATTATTTTCGCGCGCTTCACAAATCACACGGCGTCGATCTGCGCGAGGGTGTGGGGCTGGATCACTTGATCGGTACAGATCACGTGACCGGTGCAAAGTTAACGGACGGGTCCGAGATAGATATTGATTTCGCTATCGTCGGTGTCGGGATTATGCCTGCCAGTATTCTTGCGCAAAGTGCGGGACTGGATGTGGCCAATGGCATCACCACCAATGAAATGGGGCAAACATCTGACCCACATATCTGGGCGGCTGGCGACTGTGCATCTTCCCAATTCAAAGGCGAAACGATCCGCCTTGAGAGTGTTGGCAACGCTATTGATCAGGCCGAGGTAGTCGCCAAAAACATGATGGGTGCGGGTCAGCCATACGTGCCAAACCCTTGGTTCTGGTCAGATCAATACGATTGCAAATTACAGATTGCGGGGCTGAACATCGGCTATGACGCTGTCTATGTGCGTCTAGGCGATGCGGCAAGCGTCCAGTCGCATTGGTATTACAAAGGTGCCGAATTGTTAGCTGTGGACGCTATGAACGATCCGCGCAACTATATGATCGGCAAACGCCTGATTGAAGCAGGCAAAAGCCCAGCGCCATCCTTTATCACTGACCCCGACACAGACATGAAGGCTTTGCTGCGCGCATGAGGATCATTGCAGGCACGCACCGCGGTACTGTCCTGACGGATGTGGGCGCGGGCGATACGGCTGCTCATTTACGCCCAACGTCTGACCGTGTGCGCGAAAGTCTGTTTAATGTGCTTCAAGGTGGTCGCTTTGGTGAAAGGGTGCGAGGGGCGCGGGTTCTGGACCTATTTGCGGGCACAGGCGCGTTGGGACTAGAGGCACTATCTCGCGGTGCCGCCCATGCAACATTTGTCGATGATGGCAAGGTCGCTGGAAAATTGATTGCCGCCAATATCGCCAAGCTGCGTCGTGCAGGGGATACAACGGTATTGAAAGCCGACGCCACAAAATTGCCGCCAATATCCATACCATGCACCTTAGTTTTTCTTGACCCTCCCTACGGGAAGGGCCTCGGCCTTAAAGCGATGGTTGCAGCACTTGGTGCGGGTTGGATTGCGCCTGACGCGCTAATTGTGTTGGAGGAAAACAGCGCACAGCCCGCTCCGCGCGGTTTTCGAACGCTAGACAGCAAACGATACGGTGAAACTTGGATCACCTTGTTAGAGGTCTCAAAATGACGAAACTGGTGATATTCGACTGCGACGGTGTTTTGATCGACAGCGAGCCGCCCACGTTGCGGGTTATTGCCGATAGCCTGACACGTTACGGTTTGGCGATGCAGCCCGAAGATGTAGCCGCTCAATTCACGGGTGGCGCGCTAATGGACCTTGGCATTGCAGCTACGGCATTGGGTGCCACGCTACCCGACGATTGGTTGACCCAAACCTATGACGAAATGTTCATGGCCCTGCGTGAAGGCGTTGCTCTTATTGATGGGATCTTGCCGTTGCTGGATAAACTGGACACAGCAGGAATTGCGAAAGCGATTGCCTCGAACGGACCAATGGAAAAAATGGGGCCTATATACTTAACTAGCCAAAATTGACTTGACGTCGCTTTGTATTTTGGCTAGTTTAATCTCAACAAGAGAGATTAGACCCATGTCAGATACACTTAGCACATTCGAATTCTTCCAGAAATTCCCAAATGAGGAAGCTGCTCGCTCGTTTTTCGAAACGCGCCGCTGGAATGATACGCCTGTATGCGGCCACTGTGGCTCCGTTGATGTGTCCGAGTGCAAAGATCACAAGCCAATGGCCTATCGTTGCAAATCTTGCCGTAAGCATTTCAGTGTTCGCACTGGCACCGTTCTTTCCGAGAGCCGCTTGCCGCTGTTGAAGTGGTTGCTGGCGATCTACATGCTCACAAGCGCCCGTAAGGGTATCCCAAGCACGCAAATGGCGCGTGAACTAGGCGTAACGCAGAAAACAGCTTGGTTCCTTGCGCAGCGCATCCGTGAAACTTGGATGGGCGGCAATGACGACAAGATGGACGGCCAAGTGCAGGTTGACGAAACCTATGTAGGCGGCAAAGAAAAGAACAAGCACGCTGACAAAAAGCTTCACGCTGGTCGCGGCGCTGTTGGTAAGGTTGCTGTAGTAGGCATGCGTGACGAGACAGGCCAAGTTCGCGCAAAGCCAGTTAAGCGCACAGATGCTGCCACGCTGGTTGGTTTTGTTCGTGACAACGCGCCAGTAGGCGGCGAAGTCGTGACAGACGAGTTTCGCGCTTACAATGGCCTTGCTGCCAATGGCTTCACCCACAAGACAGTTCGTCACTCTGCTGGCGAATACGTCCGCGATATGGCCCACACAAACGGCATCGAAAGCTTTTGGTCGCTGCTTAAGCGCGGTTACATCGGCGTTTATCATTACATGAGCGAACAGCACTTGCACCGCTACGTGAACGAGTATTCGTTCCGCCACAACACAGCCAAAGTTGGCACCATGAATTTCATTAACATGACGATTGACCGCATGGTTGATAAGCGTCTGACATATAAGGATTTGATCAATGGCTGATAAGAAAGACAGAATTGAACCAATAGAAGCCGCTTTTGGTGACGTGGTTGATGCAATGGTCGGGAAGTCCTCTGGACCTGACCCAGATGAAATGATGATAGCCACTCACTTGGGGATACTTCCTATCGGGGGACTCCAATTGGAATGTTACGTTTTGGAGGATGGCCGTCGGGTATTCCATAAGAGGGGGATGGCGAAAGCACTTGGCTTGAAGTCTGAGGGCGGAAACGCCTTTATGAAGACTCTGAGCAGGAAGGGGCTAGGATCCGAAATTGACGAAAAGCTATGGGATAAGATAGATAACCCTATTGTTTTCAAGTCGTTAGGGTCGGATCCGGCCCACGGGTATGAGGCCGAAGTTCTTGTAGATGTATGCAAGGCCGTTATCAGAGCGCAGAAGGCTGGAAAGCTTACTAAGTCCCAAGACTCAATCGCCAATCAATCCTCTGCAATAATAAATGCTCTGGCTAAAGTCGGCATTGATGCGCTTATTGATGAAGCAACGGGGTATCAGTCAGAGCGCGGCCCAGATGCGCTTAGACTTCTGGTCAACGCTTACATCGAGAAAGAGATGCGTGAGTGGGAAAAGGAGTTCCCAGACGACTATTACATCACTTTGAACAAGGTTTACGGGTCGGATCCGTATGTTACCAGAGCGCTAGGAAGTGTTGTCATTAACAAGCCACAGCACTTTGGAAACTTCACAAACAGATTCGTCTACGGACCCCTCGAAAATGGAGAAGTCCTCAAAGAATTGCAGCGGTTAAACCCGCAAATTGACGCCAAGGGGTCTCGGAAACAGAAGTTTCACCAATTTTTAAAGAAGGGATACGGATTGGAGAAATTGCGTGCGCAGCGTCAAGAAGTCCTGACGATGCTGAAGCTTTCTGACAATATTGACGACTTCAAGCGGCTCTACGAAAAGAGGTTCGGCCCGCTTGACGGTCAATTCACAATGTTTTCTGACTTTTTCAAGTAATCGAGCATAATAAGAAACGAGCAGTAATTTGGCAATTTCATACCATCCAAAGCGCGGAACAATAGTTTGCGTGAACTTCGACCAGGGCTTTCGCGTTCCAGAAATGGTCAAGCCGCGTCTTTGTGTAGTGATATCGCCGCCCATCAAAGCACGGCATGGGCTATGCACTGTTGTCCCTCTGAGCCAATCGGTGCCAAACCAAATGCAAGGTTATCACTACGAAATTCAGATACCCTTTCAGATGCCACCAAGATGGGGAAACGATCCTAGATGGGTGAAAGGAGATATGGTGTGCGCCGTTGGCTGGCATAGGGTAGACCTTTTACGCCTAGGAAAAGATCGAACTGGCAAGAGATCGTACCAACTGAACACCCTTTCCGGCATACATTTACGAGAAATTAGCAACTGTGTTCTACACGGATTGGGACTTCCCCCTTTGACATAGGTTAGACGTGCAACTATATTGTCAATCGAGGTGGCTCTGCTTCTGCATCCACATTAAGACCCTAACAAGGGCCACTGGCCGACGAAACGACAGCAAGTTTCTGGTCAGTGCTGTGAGGCCCCATCGGCGCAAGCCTTTGGGGCTTTTGCTTTTTCAGCGTGGCTACTGAACGACTACCGGCTGACGCCGGTAGGTTCCCTTTTTGAATGTAATTCAAGATACTGAAGTATGACAGCGTCAGTGACATTTCCGCTGGTTGTTGAGAAAAATCCGCGAGCCCAAAAACGCTGGCCCCAGTACCGTT
>JAIBDT010000075.1 GCA_024686085.1 Loktanella sp. | reverse complement strand
TGCCCATCACACAAAAACGGCGATGCTCGTCAGGGACGTTCAGGTTGGTGTGAAACGCAAGCGAAGCGCCACTTTCATACGACAGGATCGCGGTCTGCCAATCGATAATATCACCATCCGAATGAAACGCGTCAGGGACACTTTCCCAAACCGATTTCTTGATATGGAAAATATCATTTTCCGAATTACTAGCGGGGGCATTCTCGGGGAGAAACGAGCGCCGCCCGCCAAAACTCGCAATCCTATTGGGCCGCGAGCCTGTGACCATGTTATAAATATCAAGGTCATGACAACATTTTTCCAGCATGAACCCACCGGAATAATCAGTGCGACGGCGCCAGTCGCGCATGAAAAACGCGCCGTGATATGGGGCGATATGCTCGTTGGCTTCCAGCGATGTAATCTGGCCCAACGTGCCGTCCGCCAGTGACTTTCTCAGATCAACCATATGCTGCGAATAACGCAACACCAGCCCGACCATCACGCGGTCCGTGCCGTGTTTGGCCAACAATTCCGCCAGCGCAAACGTATCTTCAACCGTCGTCACAACAGGCTTTTCGGTGAACATCTGCACACCGGCCTCTAGGCCCAGCTTGATATGGTCCAAGTGAAACACATTGGGCGAGCCGACGAAAAACAAGTCCGGTTTGGTCTCATCCAGCATCGTCTGGATATCGTCGAAACGCGGGGTGTCCGTGCCGATCATATCCAAATGTGTTGGCTGCGGATCATAAAAGCCGACCATCTGCATCTCTGGCATCTGCTCTTTCATAATCGAAAGAACATGCCCAGCGCGTAGCCCAATCCCTGATGTAACAACCCGCATCTTATGCGACCAACGCTGGCGCGTTTTTACGGCGCAAGACGTTCCCGTCCGCACCAAACACGTGGCAATCGTCAGGGGATACCAAAAGCGAGGCCCGCTCGCCCTCACGCACATGCGCGTCACCACCCAACGAGGCACAGAACCGTGTGCCATTATCACCGATATCACCATAGGTAATCGAGGCACCGCCCAGACGTTCCAGCACACGCACCGAGATATCCAGATTACCCTTGTTCGATAGGGTCACATTCTCGGGGCGAATACCCACCTCGACCGTGTCACCCTGCGCCACATTGGACCCGTCCACTGGCAGCACCAGCTTTGCACCACCTTCCATCTCTACAGCAACGCCCTTGGCATCGACGCCCGCAACAATTGCGGGGATCAGGTTCATATTCGGCTGACCGATAAACGAGGCCACAAATTTCGTCGCAGGATGGTGGTATAGCTCCATCGGGGCGCCAAATTGCTCCACGCGACCACCGTTCAAAACCACAATACGGTCGGCCATTGTCATGGCTTCGATCTGGTCGTGCGTGACGTAAACCATCGTGGCATCCAACTCGCGGTGCAGCTGCGACAGCTCGACACGCATGTCACCGCGCAGGGCGGCATCAAGGTTCGACAAAGGCTCGTCAAACAAGAAAACCTTGGGGTTACGGACAATCGAACGACCAATCGCCACGCGCTGACGCTGGCCGCCAGACAACTGCCCGGGCTTCAGGTGCAGCTTGTCCATCAGCTGCAAAATCCCTGCGGCACGTTCAACACGGCGCTTCAATTCTGCGGCCTCGACCTTTTGCACACGCAAAGGAAAGGCAATATTCTCGTAAACCGACAAATGCGGGTATAGCGCATAGGACTGGAACACCATCGAGATGCCCCGCTCAACTGGATGCGCGCCGCTCACGTCTTGGCCATCAATAATGATCTGACCCGTAGTCAATTCCTCAAGGCCCGCGATGATACGCAGCAAAGTGGATTTCCGACAGCCCGACGGGCCTACAAAAACCACGAATTCTTTGTCTTGGATCGCAAGATCAATATCGTGCAGCACTTTGGCAGAACCGAAAGATTTGTTGATCTGTTTAAGGTCAAGTGTGGCCACGGGACGGCTCCTAAAGAAATTGAAAATCATAGGCGGCCCCACCCCATAGCGGGGCCGCCCAAAGGTGATACGCTTACAGCGCGTCTGCCAGTTCTTCGCCAGCAATCGTCACCAGATTGTCCACAGTGTCATCCTTCAGGATGATACCCTGCACCATGTTGGTGAACACGGACTGGAGCGATTTGAAATCTTCAACCAGCGGCTCTGGGCCACCAGTAGAGATCGCACCGGTAAAGTTTGGCCAGATACCATCTGTATAATACAGATCGGTTTTGCCCATGGCTGCGTAGTCCAGAATTGGCGTCAGACCCCAAGAGCTATCAAGGTCGTACTGGCTGTCACCGGATGTAATGCGCTGCGCCAGTTCTTGGGCCAGATCTTCATGACCAGAACCCTTGAACACAACAATCGAGTCCGTGATCAGGATAGAGCCGCTCACACCTGATGGGCCGTGTGGAATAGGTGCTACCATCTGGTTAATTGTCTCGTTGTGCTGACCGAAACCCCAAGGACCGGACACATACATCGCGATCTTGCCGTCGTTGAACAGGTCCTTCAACTGGTCACGTTCCCACGCGGTTGGACCCTCTTGGGCCACATCAGCCAGCTTGCCGTAGAATTCTAGCGTTTCTCGGGTCTGTTGGCTGTCCAACTGGGATTCACCCGTTACAGGGTCGATCACAACACCACCGTTGGAATACAGATAGTTCAAGAACTGGTGCATCGTATTGTCAAAGTCTTTGCCAGCAAGGCCAACACCAGCAGCATCTGTGTTATCCATCACACCCTTGGCAAGTGCATACATGTCGTCCCACGTCGCAGGGGCAGCACATGTCTGGCCGGACGCTTCGATCAGGTCACAGTTCATATACAACGCCTTGGTCGAAAACGCATGTGGATAGCCCCATGTTTCGCCCTCGATCGTGACCGTGTTCAAAACTCCCGGCTGATATGGCGTAGCAGGATCAATGTTGGCTTTCACGATCAGATCGTTGTTGGCCAACTGACGCAATGTGCGCGAGCCCATGTAAGCAACAGAAGGTGGATCACCCGCAGCGGCTAGCGTCAATGACTTGTCTTGGCACGTGCCCCAAGGCACCGCCTCTAGGTTGACAGTCACGCCTTCGTTGTCAGCGATAAACTGGTCAACAACCGCTTGGTCCGCTTCACGGACTTCGCCGCCACACATGATAAAGTGCAACTCTGTCGCGTGGCTTTCGGCCTGTACGGACATCGCCGTCCCAGACAATAGCAGCGCACCCATTGTGAGTTTGGTAAGTTTCATTTTGGTCTTCTCCCTTGGTTGATTTTATTCTTTGACCGCCCCGGCCGTCAGGCCAGCGACAAGGTACTTTTGAAGGAACAAAAAGATGACCATGACTGGCAGCACGCCGACAAGCGCCGCGGCCATCATCTCGTTCCATGTCACCGACTGGTAGCCGATGAATTCGTATAGGCCAGCGGGCAGCGGTTGCAGCTCGCGGGTCTGGTTGAATGTAATTGCGAATAGGAATTGCTGGGCATATGCGCCGATAAACACAGCCGTGCCGACAACAATCAGGCCAGGAACCGCCAGCGGCAACACCACGCGGCGCAGCGTATACATGCGGGACGCACCGTCCACGTAAGCGGCCTCTTCCAGCTCGACAGGGATCTTTTCCAAGTAAGAGCGAAGCAGCCAAATGCCCGTCGGAATAAGAAACGCAACGCCCGGAACAATCATCGCCCAATAGGTGTTGAGCAATCCCAGCGTGCGCAAAACACGATACAGCGGGATCAACAGCACAGCGCCGGTAAACATGTTTACGCCAAGAAACACACCCAAAGTGGCATTCTTGAACGGGAACTTCAGACGGGCAAACGCATAGGCGGCAGGGATCACAAAGACCATCGTCAGGAAGGTCACCGAGAACGCGATAAAGATCGAGTTAAAGATATAGCGACCCAACAACGGGACAGTCACCCACATGTCGCGGTAGGCCTGAAAGCTGAAGTCATCCGACCAGAACTGATAGGGGCTGCGGAACAAGTGCTCGAGCGGGCGCAGGCTTGCCATGAACATCTCGAAAAACGGCAACAAGATGAACGTCAGGAACACGGCCAGACAGCAATAGATGCCCGCGATCTGCAATTTGGTGTATTTATCCATCATCATCTTATTTGGTCCCAAATTTGCGGTTAATACGGTTTAGGAAGGCAAGGTAGACCAGCGAGAAAGCCCCCAGCAGCACCACAATAATCACAGCACGGGCAGAGCCTTCGCCAAACTTGTAGTTCCCAATTGCGGTCTTATAGGTGTCGACAATCAAGGTCGTCGTCGCACCACGCGGACCACCTTCGGTCAAAATCCAGATGATCTCGAAGCTGTTGAAGGTAAAGATTGCAGACAGCAGCGACATCGAAATGATCACAGGCATAATCTGCGGAATAGTGATGCGGCGGAACCGGTACCAGCGACCGGCACCATCGACCCACGCAGCCTCGTATAGGTCGCGGCTGACACCCTGCATCGCAGCAAGAAAGAACAGCGTGACCATCGGAACACCAACCCAAACATCGGTGACAACAGCCGAATAAAACGCGGATGTCTTATAGGCGAGAAATTCAAACGGACCGTCCGTGATTCCCAAACGCTGCGCCATGCCCGACAGCACGCCAAAGTAGCCGTTATAAAGCCACAACCAGCCAATACAGCCAATCGCAATCGGGATCACCCAAGGCGGCATGACAAGCACACGAAACAGCGCCCGCCCCGGAACCGCAGCGTTCAACAGCGTCGCACCAATCAGGCCCAGCACCAGCTTCAGCACGACCGAAATAAACATCCAGTAAAACGTGCGAGAGATTGTCTGGTGAAATTTGCGGCTCTCCAACAGCTCTTGATAGTTGCGGGTGCCAACATAATGCTCGCCACCCAGATCGGCCTCCATGAACGACAGGCGGATCGTCTCGGCCAGCGGCCACGCGACAATCACAAGGATGAAGATCATCGCAGGGGCGACCAGCAACCACGCAAAAACGCCCACTGGCAATGTCTTGCGGCGCGCGCCCTCCGCGGCTGCGATATCATATGTAGCGTCGGTCATGCATTCCCCCCAGAGCGGCGCAAAGGCCATAGCAAATCGAATTGATACTCATCTTACCAATGATTCCCATTTTTACTACCTATAGAATACCAATTTCACAAAAAAACCGATAAATAGCTATTTTTCCACTATAATTTTAGCTACAACACGATCTATAATCCTGATAGGTATTATAAAAGAAATACCAAAGGGAAATGCGCATGACACAGAACAAAGACATCTACAGCGCTGAAAATTGGTACGCCCAAGGGCAAGGGCCGCGCTATAGACAGCTTTACCGGCATATACTTCAGGCCATCCAAAGGGGCGATTTGGCTCCCGACAGCCAACTGCCACCCGAACGTGATCTGGCGACGCTTGCCGACGTCAGTCGCGTCACCGTGCGCAAGGCCGTGGCGCAACTTGTGGCGGACGGGGTCATCGACCAGCAGCGCGGTGCGGGGTCCTTTGTGCGCGGCACCCCCGCCACTGCCCGCCACCAACAGTCGCTCTCGTCGCTTGTGTCCTTCAGCGAAAGCATGGCCGCGCGCGGCAAGACATCCACCAGCAAGGTTCTGCAACGCGGGCTATTCACCCCCTCGCCCGACGAGATGATGGCGCTTGGCATCGCCGCGCGGGACCGCGTGTCGCGGATCAGCCGCCTGCGCAGCGCCAATGGCATCCCAATGGCCATCGAAAACTCGTCCCTGCCCGAAGACATCCTACCGCGCCCCGACGACGTGACCACCTCGCTCTATCTCGTTCTGCGGCGTGATGGCTGTGCGCCGATCCGCGCGATCCAGCGCGTGACCGCCATTAACGCGGGCGCGATGGACGCAGAGAAACTCAAACTGCCCGAAGGGGCCGCCGTCCTCAGCATCGAGCGCACGGCCTTCCTTGATAACGGGCGGCCCATCGAATTCACCCGCGGACTGTATCGGTCCGACATCTATGACTTTATCTCCGAGCTGCGGCTCGACGGAGGAAACTAACGTGCAATTCACAGCATTCGTTGATGATAAAGACATCATCTGCACCATCACGCCCGACACCGATCTGACAGCCCCCGTCTTTTGCTTTTCGCTCATGGCACCACCCGCCGTGGCGTCGGGCGGCACGCTTTTGACGCACACAGGCGGCTACGGCGAGGCACAATTGCCCGACCTGATCGCAGGCATCCCGCACCAGATCACATTGCGCTACGCCGACCCGACATTCGGCCCCGCCAACCGCGCATGGCTGCCACTCGGCCCCTACCTGCGACATGGCGGCGGAACAACAGCGCTCCCCGCCCTGCCCGCTGGCGTCAGCATACCCCACGACAGCCCCTTCACACCACACGACGGCCTGCGCATCGTGCCACAACCGACCGCATGGACGGCAACAGGCGGTGCGCTTACAGGTGGGGTCACATGGGACAATTGCCCCGCTCTCGATCGGGCAGCAGGTCTCGCAACCCGCTGCAATCTCACAAGTTTCCAGCAGCCCAACGGCACACCAATCACCGTGGAAACCGATGAAAGCCTAGGCTGCGACTGCTACACACTGACGATCGACACAGACAAAATCACCCTGTCCGCAGGCGACGATGGCGGCATCTTTTACGCAGGCATCACCCTGCTGACACTGACGCAAACTCACGACGGCATCCCATTGGGATACATCAGCGACAGCCCGCGTTTCGATTGGCGCGGCCAGCACCTTGATTGCGCGCGGCACTTCTACCAGCCTGCCACGATCATGCGGCTGCTGGACCTCATGGCGCTGTGCAAACTCAACCGGTTCCACTGGCACTTTGCCGATGACGAGGCCTTTCGGGTCCAAGTCGATTGCCTGCCCGACCTTTGGCAGAAAACAGCGCAACGCGGCGAAAACCAGATCATGCCCGGCGTCTTTGGAGGCGGCATCGCGTCCGGCGGGACCTATTCCAAATCCGACGTGGCCGCGATCATCGCGCACGCCAAAGCGTTGAACATCGACGTCTTGCCCGAAATCGAAATTCCCGCACACGCGCTGGCATTCTGCAAAATCTACCCAGACACACGCGACCCCGCCGAGAACGGTCAAGAGGTCAGCGTGCAAGGCTACATCGGCAACGCCGCCAACCCCGCGATGCCCGCAACACTTGCGAAATTCAAAGCGCTGGCGACTGAAATCGCGACCATGTTCCCGTTCCAGCACCTGCACTTGGGCGGGGATGAGCTGCCCGACGACACATGGTCAGGATCACCGGCAGCGCGGCACATGATGCAGCAAAACGACCTGCAAACCACAGACGATCTGTTCGGCTGGACAATGGCGGAACTGGGCCAACACGTCCGCGACCTTGGTCACCGCCCCGCCGCATGGGAAGAAGCCGCACGCGGCAAAAACGGCGGCATCGGCAACGGGGCCATCTTGTTTAGTTGGACAGGCCAAGGGGCAGGGATCGACGCGGCAAGGGCAGGCTATGACATCGTCATGACGCCCGCACAAAACGCCTACCTCGATATGGCACACACCGCAGACCCCGCCGATTGGGGGGCAAACTGGGCGGCGACAATCTCGCTTGAGGACACAATCAACTGGGATCCAATCCCCGCCAGCGCGCCCGATATCGCGAACCGCGTGATCGGGATCGAAGGGACGTTCTGGTCAGAATTTACGACCCAAGACGACCAAATGGAACCGATGCTCGCGCCGCGCATCCTTGGGATCGCGGCCAAGGCTTGGCAGGCCGACAACACCATCGACGGGGCAACACTGCGGGCACTCGCAGGACATTACCGGACGATCTTTGATCAGATGAAATGGGCGCGGTTCAAAGGCGCCTAGCGCTTGAACAACTGACGCGGCGGGATGCGTCCTGCGGCGCGCATGAACAGACTGACGCGCGGGGTTGTGGCCGTCTCACCGCGCGAACGGGTGCGCAGAACGGGGGTATTCTGCGACCCGCCGCCCCTGCTTTCGCGCAGCACGATATACATGCCACTGGCGATAATGATGCTGGCACCAATGCCCGTGGCCATGTCGATGGTCTCGCCAAAAAACCAAAACCCGTAAATCGTAGCCCAGATAATCTGGCTGTACTGCATCGGTGCAATAATCGCGGCCTCGCCGTTTTGATAAGCGGTGATCATCATGCGGCTCGCCATCCAAGCAAGGGCTGCGACCAGACCCATCAGACCCAAATGCTCGATCGGCATCGGGACGTAAACAAACGGCAAAGCAGCGGCCATAATCACGAAGTTGGCCATCATCGGATACAGCAACAACACCATCGGGCGCTCGTTTGCGCCAACCTTGCGCACCACGATAGAGGCAACCGATCCGCCAAATGCCGCCAGCAAAGCGGCTAAATGGCCCAGCGTCAAAACCGTAGTGCCAGGGCGCAAAACCACAATCACTCCGATCAAGCCCACAATGACCGCAGCCCACCGGTGGATGCGGACTTTCTCGCCCAGCACAGGGATCGCAAGGACGGTGATGATCAACGGGGCTGCAAACAAGATCGCATAGACCTCGGCCAACGGCAGCACCGAAAACGCGTAATAGGCGCAGACACCCGTGATAACGGCGGCGACTGTGCGCAGGGCCAACCACCACGGATGGGTCGGGATCAGCGTGCCCGACACGCTATCGCGCATCATCGAAATCATCGCGAACGGGAAGGTCAGCAAGACCGAAAAGAACACCAACTGGAACGGGGAATAGCTACCGCCCATGATCTTGATCACAACGTCATGCACCGCGTAAATCGCAAAGGCCAATAAGGCAATCAAGGCACCGCGTGCATTGGCAGACATGAACGTGATCCTTCGGGTTTGCGCGGGGGCGTCAGGTGGTGTCGCACGGGGGCGTTAAAATACCCCTTGCGACACCAATTTTCTTAGAGTGACGCGTCAAGTGCGGCCAAAATGACATCGCCCATCTGGGATGTAGACAGCGGCGTGCCGCCTTCTGGGCCCATCAAGTCGCCAGTACGGGCACCATCAGCCAAGACTTTCTCGATCGCAGCTTCAAGGCGGGTAGCCTCTTCGCCCTGATCAAAAGAATAGCGCAGCGCCATCGCGAACGACAAGATACAGGCAATCGGGTTCGCCTTTTCTTGGCCTGTGATGTCTGGCGCAGAACCATGTACCGGCTCGTACATCGCCTTCGGGCGACCGTTGGCCATTGGGGACCCTAACGACGCAGATGGCAACATGCCCAATGAACCAGTCAACATCGCAGCACAGTCGGACAGAATGTCACCAAACAGGTTGTCGGTGTAAATCACGTCAAATTGCTTGGGCGCACGGACCAACTGCATCGCACCATTGTCGGCATACATGTGAGTCAGTTCGACCTCTGGATAATCGGCGTGGACTTCGGTGACGACATCGCGCCACAAGATGCCCGATTCCATCACGTTGGCTTTTTCCATCGAGCACAGCTTTTTGTTGCGCTTCATCGCCATGTCAAACGCAGCACGTGCGCCGCGTTCAATCTCGGCCTCAGTGTAACGCTGGGTGTTAATACCAACGCGCATGTTGTCTTCAATATGGATGCCGCGTGGTTCACCGAAATAAACGCCGGACGTCAATTCGCGGACGATCATGATGTCCAGACCGGCAACGATGTCCTTTTTCAGCGACGAGAAATCCGCCAGCGCATCAAAGCACTGCGCAGGACGCAGGTTCGCAAACAGGTCCATCTCCTTGCGCAAACGCAGCAACCCGCGCTCTGGCTTTACGGAGAAATCAAGATTGTCATACGCAGGGCCGCCAACAGCACCCAACAGAACCGCGTCAACCTCTTGGGCCTTGGCCATGGTCTCATCTGTCAAAGGAACACCGTGCTTGTCATAGGCGGCACCGCCCACAAGGTCTTCGGACACATCAAAGTTCAATCCACGCTTATCGCCGTACCATCCGATAATGCGCTTTACCTGATCCATAACTTCAGGGCCGATACCGTCACCGGCGAGGATCAATAGAGAGGGGTTAGACATGTCGCTATTCCTTGGCTGAAAACTGTTGTCCCTGCCCTAGCGGTTTGGGGGCCAAGGATCAAGATACCAAGGGCGAAAGCCCCTGCGCCAGCAGATCCCAAACACGCCTGATGCGCGGGGTATCCCGCATCGCCTCATGGGCAGTCAGCCACACAGGCAGGACAGGCAACGGAAAGCCAAGATCAAGCGCGATCAGGTCAGGGTCACGATTGCCAATCTCGGCCTGCGAAAACCCGATGCCACAGCCCGATTTCACCAACTCCCAATAGGCAATACTGTCGTCACAGCGAACCTTGAAAAAGTCGCGGGTCAGGCCAAGGCCCGCTTGGTTCATGCCATCCAGAATTGCGGGGTTCTTGTCGTAGCCGATAAAATCATGATGCAGCAGATCAGCCACCGACAACGGCAACCCACGACGAGCAATATACGATTTTGCGGCAAAAACGCCCAAACGGATATCGCCCAGATTCTGCGCAATCAGGTCCAACTGCTTAGGACGATACATACGGATCGCAATATCCGCCTCGCGGTACAATAGGTTGTGGCTTTCATCACTTGGCACCAATTCAATCGCAATCTGCGGCTCGACCTCGCGGATATGCGCGATAATCCGTGGCAGGTGATACGATGAAATCACAACGCTGGCCGTGATGCGCACGGTGCCATCAAGCGACTGCTTTTGCCCCGCGACAGACGTAGCCATCTGCATCGCCGCATCGCGCATCGCCTTGGCAGACGGAACAATCGACGCGCCCGTTTGGGTCAGCGTCAATCCACGCGGGGCACGATGAAACAATTCCGCCCCCAACTGCGCCTCCATCTCTTTGATATGGCGGCCAAGGGTCGGCTGACTTACGCCCAAATCGCGGGCAGCGGCAGACAGACTTCCGGTTTCGGCGACGGCCAGAAATGATTTCGCAAAAGTCCAATCCATACAAATATGAATATCAGTAATAGAAATTCATGCAATTTCTTTATGCCACCTATGGGTAAAGACTAGGGGCAAGCATGAAAGGAACCACCATGACACAAACAGTATTGATCCTCGGAGGCCGCGGCAAAATCGGCAAGCACGCTGCAAAAGCCTTTAAAGACGCAGGCTGGACCGTCCGACTGTATGACCGCGCCAAAAAGAACATGTCCGAAGCGGCACAAGGTGCAGATGTCATCGTCAACGGAATGAACCCCGCCAACTATCACAACTGGGCAGGCATCATTCCGCAGATCACCCGCGACGTGATCGCAGCGGCCAAGGCGAGTGGCGCCACGGTCATAGTGCCCGGAAACATCTATAACTTCGGCATCGTAAACGGGATGATCGACGCGGACACACCCCATCGGCCTTGCAGCAAAAAGGGGCAAATCAGGGTCGACATGGAAGCCGCCTATCGGGCGTCAGGCGTGCGCACAATCAACCTGCGGGCAGGCAACTTTATGGACCCTGACCGCAACGGCGATGTTTTCTCGATGCTGCTGACAAAGAACGCACGCAAAGGGTCCGTCACCACCTTAGGCGACCCGCAAACGATGCAGGCCTATGCCTACCTGCCTGACTGGGCGCGGGCGGCGGTCATGCTGTCCGAACGGCGCGACACGCTGGCGCGATTCGAGGACATACCATTCGCGGGCTATGCGTTCACGGGCGAAGACCTGCGCGATTTTGTGGCCCGTGAAATCGGGCGCAATGTGTCCCTCAAACGGTTTCCATGGTGGGTTATGACCCTCGCGTCACCCTTCTGGGAACTCGCGCGAGAATTCAAAGAAATGCGCTACTTGGGCGACATGAGCCATAGCCTCAGCGATGCGAAACTCACGCGGCTCTTGCCCGACTTTATACCCACCGATCAGGCGACAGCGCTGCGCGCTTGTCTAGAAACTTAAGTCCACCCAGACCAAATGGTGCGGACCGGCGGCCAGCCCGTCGCCCCCCCAAAACGGATGCGGCAGGATCGGCTGGATCAGGCCAGAAAACCCCCGCATCCACCACCCGCCAATCGGCACTCGGCAAGACATAGCTGACACGCAAATTGCCCGGACCGTCAATGGGCCAATCCGCCGTGTCGGTCTTGGCCGGGCCACGGTGATCTGGGTCAGCCGCCATTTCCGCGCCAATACTGGCAGGTTGCGGGTCCTGG
>JAIBDT010000030.1 GCA_024686085.1 Loktanella sp. | reverse complement strand
TATCCCCCTCTCGGCAGATTGCGTTGCAATCGCCTGCCGGGCAATGGTTGTCGCCTTGTGTTTGCGGGTTCTAATGACTGATATGCCGTTCTGGCGCATCAATCGACCCACGCGACGATGGCCAATATCCAGGCCAATCTCCTTCAATTCCTCAGTCATGCGCGGCCTGCCATAGCTGCCAAGACTGAGACGAGATTGTTCCTTTATGTGGGCCAAAGTCACCATATCTGACCGCTGCCTACGGCTTGCAGGCCGAGTGCGGAACGCACGTAGACCACGCGGGCTGACATTCATAACATGACACATCCGGCAAACAGAAAATGCGGATCGGTGTTCTTCAATGAACCTGAACCTCACGGCTTTTGGCTCGCGAAGAACACCGTGGCCTTTTTTAATATCTCCCGCTCCTCCTTGAGAATACGGTTCTCCCGCCGGAGGCGGTCATTCTCTTGAGCGAGGCTAATATCCTCTTTCGACACCACATCCGTGTCTCTGTGTGCCGTGATCCATTTGTTCAGCGTCGACATCCCGACGCCCAGATCATCAGCCACCTGCTTACGCGTTAGCCCACTGGTCAGCGCGATACGCACCGCATCTTGCCGGAATTCGTCCGTTCGTTTCAGTCCCATAGTTCATCTCCTTTGTTGCAGTAAATGCTATCAAAGGAGCGGCATCAAACCGCGACAGGTCCACTCAAAGTTCCCTGATTGTTCCGCCTTAACGGGATCCTACGCACAAACCTTCCGACGGAGCCTGCCTGCAACGACGGCACTGAAACCTATCATCACCGCCATTGCTGCAAAGGTAGTCCACTCCATTTGATACCCTTTCGCGACATTCCTTGGTGTGAATGTGACTTTGGATTGTGGAGGATTTTTCCGATTGATTTTTATCAAGTGGTCAAGACCAAGCAGCATCGTTGCGCAAAAACCCGCGTGGGGACCTTGACGAAAGTAGAGCGCGGAATCGGCTTTTTGTGCGCTGCCGATGTCAGAAATTACAAAGAATCTTAGTCCAGTAACTCCCGAAGGGAGCGCGCCAATTCCTGTAATCCATAGGGTTTTCGCAAGACTTTGTGCTTGACCATGCCAGATGTCGCGTCGTGCGGCTCGATCCCCTTGGCATAGCCTGTGGATAAAATGATTTTCAAATCGGGTCTAAGGGCCATGGCCTTGGCTGCGACGTCGAAACCCGACATGCCGCCGGGCATCACGACATCAGACAGCACCAAGTCGATTTTCTTATTTTCTGTCAGGATTTTTATTGCTTCGGGGCCGTTAGTGGCGGCAATAACCTGATAGTTTAACTGCTTAAGGCGCGTCACCGTAAGTCGTAGGACTTTTGGATCATCTTCGACCACAAGGATCGTTTCACCCGACGCCTGAGTGGGTTGTTCCAACCGCTCATTTTTTTGGTCTTTTTTCTTTGAGGCGGCTTTGGGAAGGAAGAGATTGACGGTGGTCCCCTGCCCCGCCTCGCTGTAAATCGAAACATGTCCGCCCGATTGCTTGGCGAAGCCATAAACCATGCTCAGCCCCAGTCCCGATCCGGCCCCCGGCCCTTTTGTGGTAAAGAATGGCTCGAAGACACGGGCCTGAATTTCCGGATCTATCCCTACGCCCGTATCGGTCATCGCAAGGCAGACGTAATCCCCCGGAGTGACATCAACCTGAGTGGCCGCAAAGTCGGCATCAAGCGTAACGTTACGGGTCTCAATGGTCAGAGTTCCGCCGTTCGGCATCGCGTTGCGCGCGTTGATCGCGAGATTGAGGATCGCGCTTTCGACCTGTCCTGGATCTGCAAGCGTTTCGGCAAGATCGTCGCCAAGCCGCGTTTCAACGACGATCTGGTCATCAAGCGTGCGCTCAAGAATTGAAAGCATGGTTTTGACCAAGTCATTCAAAGCAACATTTTCGGGCTCGAGGGCCTGACTTTTCGAAAAGGACAACAACTGACTTGTGAGCGCGGCGCCGATATTCGAGGCCTCCAGCGCCCCATGCATCAACTCAAGCAGCTTTGGATCGTCGGTGCGCATTTCCAATAGTTCGAGATTGCCGATGACAACTGTCAGCAGGTTGTTAAAGTCATGTGCCAAACCACCGGTCAGTTGGCCGACGGCCTCCATCTTTTGGGCGCGTTGCAATTCTACCTGCCGCTTTCTGTCAGTGGTCAAGTCATGCATAATTCCCAGAAAGTGGCGCGTCCCGTCCAGAACCATTTCCGACACCGTCAACCGGATCGGCACGCGTGTGCCGTCTTTGTGGCACGCATCCATTTCGCGCCCCATCCCGATTATCTTTTTCTCTCCGGTCTTAACGTAATGTTCAAGATAGCCATCATGACCGCTGTGATTAGGTTCGGGCATCAAGATATTTACATTTTGGCCGATGACCTCGTCAGCTTTGAATCCCAGAATTTCCTCTGCTCCGGTGCTGAAGCTACCGATAATACCGGCCTCGTTGATTGTCACGATCGCCTCGGGGGCGGCATTGAGAATGGCGCTTAGGCGGGCTTCACGGTTCAAGATTTCTTGGTGCGCCTTTTTCTGTTCGGTCACATCTTCCAATGCTAGAAGAATGAAGTCCTGTCCATCCTCAATCATGCGGGCGTTCATAACCATATCCCTTTGACCAACGTTAGGGGTGTCGAGCGTAAGCTCAAAGGATTCCACCGCTTTCTTCTGGCGCAGAATATTCCCTAACAGATCTCGAAGCTTTGGCTCATCCCATTGCCGATTCTGGATCGTGAACAGGTTTTGACCGACGAGTTGTTCGGAACCCGCGACGAACACCCGATGAAAAGACTGGCTTACCGAAATGATGTTGAACGCCCCGTCAAGCACAAGCAAAGGTTCGCGCAAGGTGTCGACGATTTTTTCGGCATACTGGCGCGCTACAGCGGTCAGGCGCTGCAACTCCTTGAGTTTTGTGACGTCGGCAAACGTGACGACAACGCCGCCGACCTTGCCATCCTGAGTGCAGTAAGGAAGCACGCGGCGAATAAACCAACGCCCATCCGTGGACTCAACTTCGCGCTCGGTTGTTGCCAAGGTTTCAAGAACGGTTTTCGCGTCTACCAACAGGTCGGAATCCTTGAACTTGCCAGTGATGTCGCTAAAGGAGCGACCCATATCGTTGCTGATGAGGTTAAAGAGCTCCCGCGTCGCGGGCGTGAAGCGCATGATTTTGAGATTCGAGTCCAAAAATATCGTTGCGATGCCCGAACTTGCCAACAAGTTGTTGAGATCGTCCGATACGCGGCGTTCGTCGTCGATCTTTTGCTGAAGTTGGGAATTGAGCGTGGTCAATTCCTCGTTCAATGATTGCAGCTCTTCCTTGGATGTCTCAAGTTCTTCATTTGTCGATTGGAACTCTTCGTTCATCGACATGGCTTCTTCGTTT
Source organism: Loktanella sp. (assembly GCA_024686085.1). Classification (GTDB taxonomy): domain Bacteria; phylum Pseudomonadota; class Alphaproteobacteria; order Rhodobacterales; family Rhodobacteraceae; genus Yoonia. Next base: position 30,195 of record JAIBDT010000030.1, on the reverse strand, counting down.
ACGGCCTTTAGCTCTTCAGTCGAACGCTCGTAGTCGCGAACTGTGTTGCGCAGGTCAGCCCGCGTCGCCTCAAGCTCTTGTTCCAGATGTCCGTTGGGGGGGGCAACGTCCAAAGAGGGCCGCGTCGCGGGTTGGTCAACGAAGGTGACCAAAAACATCTCGGCCTCATCCAGCTTCACCGGATGCACTTGGATTATTACATTAACCTTTTCGTTACCGCGGGTGATTGTGGCACTTTCTTTGACGTCCACGGCACCGGAGCGCGCCGTTCTAATGGCGATTCTCAGGCGCGTGCGAAGGCCCTCCCGTGCCATCGCCAATAGATCGCGGCTTGATTCACCCGACGGCACCCTAAGATAATTGTCAGTCGGGCCGTCAAAATAAAGCGTCTCTGAATTGACGTTAATGAGCACAGCCGCAGGTGCATAGCGCGCGACCAAAAGACTTTGGCTCAGCTCGGCCAGTCTGTCACCAGTGATTTGAGCTTGGCTTCGTGATGCAACATCAGACGAATTCGCGAAAGGACGTTGCGCAAGCGGAAAATCAAACGCGCGATTGCGAATGTTGGCCACACGTTTGTAAATGCGATACTTTTTAGACAACGGCAGGAAAAGTTCGTCGTGACTTCCGGTTGTCTCGGACGTGCCTAGGAATAATGTGCCACCGTCATTCAGCGCAAAGTGGAACATCTGCAAAACCCGCTCTTGCGCATTGGGTGTCAGATAGATCAGCACATTGCGGCACGAAACCAGATCAAGTTTGGAAAAGGGCGCATCTGCTAGAATGTTCTGCTGGGCAAAGACAACCGTGTCGCGCAGTTCGGGCGTCACGCGGTAACTGTGATCTTCTTTGGTAAAGAACCGTCTTAACCGAGCGGCAGATACATTTTCCGAGATAGAATCTGGATAAACGCCTTCGCGCGCAATCTTCAAAGCCCGCTCATCAACATCCGATGCAAAAATTTGCAGTTTTACGTCTTTTCCGAGCGTCGATATCTTCTCGATGACCAGCATCGCAAGTGTATAGGCTTCCTCTCCCGTCGCGCATCCTGGCACCCATATGCGGATTGGCTGTTTTTTGTCATGGGATTTCACCAACTCCCCAAGGAATGACTTATCAAGGTACTCGAACGCGTCTGGGTCTCTGAAAAACGAAGTGACACTAATCAATAGATCCGCGCAGAGATTTTGCGCCTCCTCGCGCGAATCCCGTAAGAGCGCAAGATAGTCACTTGGGTTCTCCATGTGCTTGAGCGCCATCCGCCGCTCAATCCGGCGCAACATTGTACCATCTTTATAGAGCTCGAAATTGATCGGTGAATGCTTTTTCAATACGGCGATGATTTGGTCCAAAACCCCCTTGGCATTCCCCACAGTCTCTTTTTGCTCACCGCCACTTTGAATGAACGGATGACGGATGTAGTTGGTGATAATTTCCGGCATCTGAGGGACAGAGACAACGTGATCGACGGCTCCGGTCGCGATTGCGCTGCGCGGCATCCCATCATGTTGCGCCTCAATAGGGTCTTGCACCAACACGATGCCGCCCTGTTCTTTGATCTCGCGAATGGATGCTGCCCCATCGCTTCCGGATCCCGACAGGATGACCGCGACTGCGTTCTGGCCCAGATCCTTGGCCAACGATTTAAAAAACAAATCTATCGGCAGCCGTGCACCACGGCGCTCCGTCGGTTCCGTGAGGTGCAAGACGCCGCCCTTGATTTCCAAATATTTTTTAGGCGGGATAACATACACATGATCCGCCTTAACCCGCAACTGATCTACGGCAAGCACCACAGGCATGGTCGTGTGTTTGGCTAATAAATCCGCCATGAGGCTTTTGTGGTCGGGATCAACATGATGAACCAAAACATAGCCGACACCAGATGAAATTGGTGCGGCATCAAAGAAGTCGCTAAAGGCTTGAAGGCCCCCTGCAGAGGCACCTATCCCGACAATAGGAATCGTAACTTCAGTCTTTGCCGTTGCTTTGGTCGTTGCGACGGTTTTTGGTGTCGTTCGCGCCATGTGGTCCCAAATTTCTGCCCGAAGGCTTCGATTGCGGTTTTTGTACAAGGCGACGGCTGTTTTGCGCTAGCTGCGCATCGAGAACATCGCCCTTGTGAAAATTAGTAAAGAAAAACCGAAGCATGTCGAATGATTAGTGTCATTTTTGTGAGGCGGCTAATGGGCCAATATTGATGCGATAACAAGATGTCGCAGAGCGTAGCCCGCGCATAATGGGCCGCTTGCCATGCGTGCTTTTGCATAAGCACGCATAAAATGACGCCTTAGTCGCGGTATGCCTCATGATGGTCTGCGCGAATTTGTCGCGTGAGCATGCGTATGCATGTCAGGGGAAGGCCAACATAGCGGGAGATTTCAGCGTCAGAAAGCCCGAGGTCGACAAAGCACTTCACAGCCCAATCCGGGTCAGGGCCAAAGGCATCGTAGATTTCTCCCTTGAAGTTACGTTTTGGCAGGTACCTGATTGAGGCACCACCAAATCCAGTTTCACGCGTCTTCTGAGGCACATTCTGATTCTGGGTTTCCAGCATCGGCAAACTTACCAAGTTATTGAATTGTTGCACGATTTAATCCTCCCTGTAGGCTTTTCGATTCCCGTCTGGTTAGACTTTAGTGAAGAAAACCGAGGTCGAATTGCGTTAGATCACGATGCGGTTTGAACCTGCCATTATCGCCGATTCGGTGGCAACAAAGCGCCATTCTGGATCGTCAAATCGGCGAATGACGCCCGCTTTGCCGTGTCGAAAAAGCGAAGTGGCGTTTCTCCGGAATTGACGCTTGTCAATTTGCATCCTGTCCTGCGCGCTAGTCTCATAAGACACAGCCGAGGATAATACCTTGTTTCAATTCATACTTATCAAAAATTTAAGGCGTCTTATACGCGAAGGTAACCTGATACTGCACTTACCCGACCACCAGTTCGTCAGTCTGGGCGATGGCAGGGGTCAGAAAGTCATTGTGCGCCTGACCAACCGAAGGATCATCCGTCGCCTTGTGTTGAATCCCGAGCTCGCACTTGGAGAAGGCTACACCAACGGCGAAATTACGATTCGTGACGACAACCTGCACGGTTTGCTTGAGATTGTGGTGCGCAACTACACTGATCAATCACTGGATTGGTGGGCGCAGGGACGAAAGTTGATTCGCGGTGCGCGGCAGCGGTTCGACCAGAATAATATTGTTTCTATCGCCCGCCGCAATGTTGCACACCACTACGACTTGTCCGGTGAACTATACGACCTGTTTCTAGATGAGGATCGGCAATATTCCTGTGCGTATTTCGCGTTTCCCGATAGCACATTGGAAGAGGCGCAGATCTACAAAAAGTCTCACATCGCAGCCAAGCTATTGCTTCAACCCGGGCAGCGTGTCTTGGATATTGGATGCGGATGGGGCGGAATGGCCCTTAGCTTGGCCCGCGAATACGGGGTTCAGGTCCTTGGGATTACGCTCTCGCAGGAACAACTTAATGTTGCGACGGCGCGTGCGCGCGCCGCAGGGCTTTCCGATCAGGTCGAATTTCGCCTGTGCGATTATCGCGATGTAAGCGGCCCCTTCGACAGAGTCGTTTCAATCGGGATGTTTGAGCACGTGGGCGAGCCGCACTACGATACCTACTTTAAAAAAGTGCGCGATCTCTTGACACCCGACGGCGTGGCGCTGATCCACACTATCGGGCGCTGCGCGCCTCCTGCTGCAACAAATCCGTGGATATCAAAGTACATTTTCCCGGGTGGATATGTTCCGTCAATGTCCGAGGTTTTACCGGTAATCGAGAACGCGGATCTTTGGCTCGACGACGTGGAGGTTTGGCGCTTGCACTACGCCACAACTCTCCGGCATTGGTTTGACCGGTTTCAATCCAATAGCGACAAAGCTGCGGCGATATATGATGATCGGTTTGTCCGAATGTGGCGGTTCTATCTCGTGGCCTCGGAACAAACATTTCGCTTCGGCAAGCAAGTGGTTTTCCAATTTCAATTATCGCGAGCTCAAGATGCTGTGCCGCTGACCCGCGACTACCTTTACAATAAAATGCAGCTAACGCAGCTCTCTAAGGCCGCAGAATAGTCAGTTGTCTGTCTGAATTTGGCTCAAGCCCCGTTCATTGACCCCTGTCAATGGGGACAGCCCCGAATCGGGTAGGAATTAAACATCAGACACCGCACATCAGGAGAAGAATATGGAAGATGTTGAAAAACTACTCAAGGGCACTGTAGAGGAACTGGACCGGCTACTAAATGCAAAGAATGTCCTCGGCGATCCGATCGAGCGTGATGGTGCCACCGTGATACCTATAGTCAGTTATGGCTTTGGGTTTGGCGCAGGCGGCAATGTCGCGCAGAAGTCCGGCAACTCGGCTGGAACGGGTGCAGGTGGCGGGATTAAACCGCTGGGTGCAATCATTTTTGACAAGGACGGCGCCCGCGTTGAATCGATCAAGGGAACGCTGACGAACATGACCGAGATCATCGCCGAAACGGCATCCGCCGCCGTGGACAAAATGGCCGTTTTGAAAAACAAGGTCGACGTTTAACCCAAAATGTCGCTCTTGTTCGCGATCATATTCTGGGCGCTTTGTGCGGTGTTGGTGTTTTTGGTTGTGTTACTGATCACACCGATGAGGTTTCGCCTGCATCTTGCCAATACCCCACAGCTCGCCTACCGCCTCGACGTTCGGGTGGCAGGTGGGCTTGCCCCGTCGATCACTTTGGTGCAAGGCCCGCATCGGAAGCAAAAATCCGCGCGCAAGGCGAAAAAGAAATCGCCAAAAAAGCACGGAAAATCAAGAGTATCGCCGTTTCGTGGATCGGCTGGCAGCGCCCTGCCAAGACTGATTGCAGATATTTTCGACCATATCCATCTGTCCGAACTTGTCGTTGATGCCGACTTTGGCCTGAACGACCCCGCTGATACAGGGCAACTTTCGGGACTGTTGATGCTGCTGCAATATGCACGCCCCCTGCCCCACAAGGTTTCGCTAAATCTTCGGCCCGACTTTACACAATCCGGCCTTAGGGGCACGCTTACCGCAGGTATTCAGGTCACACTCGCCGCATTTTTGATCCCTATCATGCGGTTCGGCTGGCATGCATTTGGCCCTGCCGGATGACCCTTTCATTTGATCCTCCGCAGCAGATCGGGCCTATCAAGGTCGTCGCACTGACGCGCATCAGGGTTGCGGCAAATAATACAAAAAAGGCTCTCACTGTTTTCGGATACAAAAGCCCTGTCGCCATCTTGATACGGCAAGGCGCAATCCTTGAGGCATTCGGACCCGAAGGCGCGCCGATGTCGAGGGACGAAATCGAAAGACTTTGCCCCGGGGCGTGGGACACGCTTCTCGCTGACGAGTGATGCACCTGACAGGGATTGACCGCGATCAAGGCATGGTCGCGCGAGGTGTGTCACCGTTAATCAAATGAACTTGATCGGAGATACCGATGGCGCAGCAAAAACACCCGACGAAAGATTCGTCTGAAAACCGTTTTGTCGCGGACAAGCTTTCTGAGATTGCAGACCTTTTGGAGCAACAAGCAGCGTCTCCTTTTCGGGTGCGTGCTTATCAAGATGCAGCCGAATATGTTCGCGAATTGCCGCACCCAGTCCGATTGGATTATGAAAAAGGTGGCAAGCGCGGACTGGATGACCTACCGACTATTGGCCCTTCTATCGCAGCAGCAATCGCGGAAATTTTCGATACAGGTTCATCAGGGCTTCTTGATCGGTTACGCGGTGCGGCCGACCCTGAAAAAGTGTTTCAAACGGTGCCGATGATTGGCCCCGCGCTGGCCCGCGAAATTCATGAAGTCCTTGGTATTGAAACGCTGGAAGCATTGGAATCTGCTGCGCATGACGGAAGCCTTGAGGCCATCAAAGGTATCGGGCCGCGTCGTGTGGAAAGTTTGCGGCATTCCCTGTCAGACATGTTGGCACGTCGTCGACGGCCGCGGAACACCGCACAGGACCGTCAGCAGCCGGACATTGCCGATATCCTTGCAATTGATGCGGCTTACCGTGCACATGCAGACCAGCTGCCGACGATAAAACCACGCAGGTTCAATCCCACCGGTGACACGCGATTGCCGATCCTGCACACCGACCGTGCCGATTGGCAGTTCACCGCGCTTTTTTCAAACAGCCCAAGCGCCCATCGCTTTGGCAAAACCCGCGACTGGGTCGTCATTTACTTTGAACGTGCCTCACAGCCTGAAGGGCAAGTCACGGTTGTCACCGAACATGGCGGTCCGCTTGACGGCAAACGCGTCGTGCGAGGGCAAGAGGCGAAATGTGCCGAATTTTACGCAGCAAAAAAAGCTGCGCATTAGGCACTCCTGTCTTACCGAAATGCGCCAACCTAAGATACGTTATTTCTGGCTGTACGATGTCGTCCAAAATCTACACGCTTGCAACACCGACGATATAATTCTCACCGTATACTTTGGCGCATTTTGGACATGTCGTATAGAAAAAGAAGACGTCCTTGGCCGTCTTGCCCGCAGCGGTCGCGGCCACACGCATATCGTGGTCAAAATCTTTGGCCCGACGATATCCCCCTTCAAAAACACGAGTGATAAAATCACCTGAGAGCCGCGTCATCTCCTCGTCGGGTACGTCCTTGTTGACCGCAAAAAAATGTTCGCCTTCCCAAGGTGATATGTCGTGGCTTAGCACAATCTCTGTCGTTGGATCGGCTGCGTCTGCGTCTTCGATATGGTTTTGAACGCGGGAAAACACACGGCCCATGTTCCACGGCACATGCATCGCGCTGCGCGTCGTGGCGCGCACAAACATCTTATCTTTGAAATGAAGATGTTGATTGTCCCACCCTTCAGGTTGGAAACGCGGGCAGCATCCCGTGGTATTTTCGCTGATGTCGTATTTCGGAAATGAATTGATCTGCATGGCGGGCTCCCTTTTCGAATAGCGTAGAGCGGCCCAAAAATCGGGTCATTGATATTCGTCAATCGGACGCACGGGCCTCGCGATACGCTTTCGTTAAGACTTTTCTTTGGACAAATGGAAGGATGTCACAGTGGGACTCGTTGATGAACTGACTGTTATTATTACGGGCGCGGGTGCGGGAATTGGTCGCGCAACGGCGCTTTGCTTTGCCTCAGAGGGTGCGCAAGTTGTGGTCTCTGACATCGATAGCAATGGCGCCGCCGAGACCGTGAATATGATCGAAAAGGCAGGGGGCACTGCGACGCTGGTGACGGCCGATGTCTCGAAGCCTGCCGATGTTGCGGCCCTGATTGATATGGCCGTGGCAACCTATGGCAAAATCGACTGTGCGGTGAACAACGCGGGGATTGAAGGCAAGATCATCCCCTTTGCTGATCAGACGGACGATAACTTTGATGCGATCATTTCGGTCAACCTGAAGGGGACATTCCTGTGCATGAAAGCCGAGATTGCGGCGATGCTGAAATCCGGCGGCGGCACGATTGTGAACCTGTCTTCGGTCGCGGGCCTCATCGGCTTTTCGGGGCTTGCGCCCTATGTGGCCTCAAAACATGGCGTGGCGGGCCTGACCAAAAACGCGGCGCTGGAATACGGCAAATCCGGCATCCGCGTGAATGCGGTCTGCCCCGGGGGCATAGATACGCGGATGCTTGATTCACTTGCAGATCAGGCCACTGGCGGCACGCAGAGCAGCGCCCAAATGATGGACCCGTTGCACCCGATTGGCCGGATCGGCAAGCCGCAAGAAGTGGCCGATCTGATCGTATGGCTTTGCTCGCCGCGCGCATCCTTTGTCACGGGCGCAATTATTCCGGTTGATGGCGGATATGTGGCACAATGACCGAGAACCCCAAATCAAACGATATTATCCGCAAGACAGAAGCGGCGCGTAAGGCCGCCAATATGCCGGACTACCAAGAAAGCTATGACAGCTTCTCATGGACCGACGCGCAATCTCTGTTGGACCGGCTACCTGGTGGTCATCTCAATATCGCGCATGAGGCAATTGACCGTCATTTGGCGACGGGTCACGGCGACCAGATCGCGATGCGTTGGATTGCCAAATCGGGGGATCGCACAGATTTTACCTATGCCGAGTTGTCGCAATTGACCAACCGCTTTGCCAATATCTTGCGCGAAAATGGCCTGACAAAGGGTGACCGCGTCTATGCGCTATTGGGACGCGTTCCAGAGCTCTATATCGCGGCACTTGGCACGCTCAAGGCGGGCTGTGTGTTCTGCCCGCTCTTTTCTGCATTTGGACCGGAACCAATTAAGGCGCGGATGGAGATTGGCGGCGCCAATGCGCTGGTCACGTCCTCTCGTCTCTATAGTCGCAAGGTCGCAGGAATCCGCGCCGCCCTTCCCGCGCTGAAAACCGTGTTTACGGTTGATGGGGATGTCGCTGATACGGTCGCGCTCGATCCCTTGATGGATGCGGCCTCGGATCAATTTGCGACCGAGAAAACCGACCCCGAGGATGCGGCGCTTTTGCACTTCACCTCGGGCACGACGGGCAAACCAAAAGGCGTCGTGCATGTGCATCAGGCCGTTGTCGCTCACAATGCCACAGGACGGATGGCACTGGATTTGAAGCCTGACGATATTTACTGGTGCACCGCCGATCCCGGCTGGGTGACGGGCACATCCTACGGGATTATTGCGCCGCTGACCAACCGCTGCACCATGATCGTGGACGAGGCCGAATTCGATGCCGATCGCTGGTATGACATTCTGGAAAGCGAGGCCGTCAACGTCTGGTATACGGCCCCCACTGCAATCCGCATGTTGATGAAAGCAGGTCCCAAGGCCATCGGAACGCATCAGTTCCCCAAGCTGCGCTTTATGGCGAGTGTGGGTGAGCCCCTGAACCCCGAAGCGGTCAAATGGGGACAAACCACCTTTGGCCAGCCATTCCATGACAACTGGTGGCAAACCGAGACGGGCGGCATCATGATCGCCAACTATGCTGCGATGGATGTCAAACCGGGGTCCATGGGCAAACCGCTGCCGGGGATTGTGGCGGGAATTGCCGAGATTGCGGGCAGTGAAATCACCCAAATCGACACCCCAATGACCATTGGCGAATTGGTTATTCGCCCCGGATGGCCGTCGATGATGCGCGGCTATTTGAACGAACAAGCGCGCTATGACAAATGCTTCAAAGGTGACTGGTATCTGAGCGGTGATCTCGCGATGCGGGACGCTGACGGCTATTTCTGGTTCGTAGGCCGCGCGGACGATCTGATCAAAAGTGCGGGCCATCTGATCGGCCCGTTCGAGGTTGAAAGTGCGCTGATGGAACATCCGGCGGTGACCGAGGTTGCAGTGATTGGGCTACCTGACGAAACCGCTGGCCAGATCGTGAAAGCCTATGTCGCGCTCAAGCCTGGCCACGCCCCTGACGAGGCGTTGCGGCTGGAGCTGTTAGGCCATGCACGCAAACGCCTTGGCCCAGCCGTCGCCCCTAAAGAGATCGCGTTTCGCCAAAACCTGCCCAAAACGCGCAGCGGCAAGATTATGCGCCGCCTGCTGAGAGCCCGCGAACTGGGGCTGCCCGAAGGCGATATCTCGACTCTCGAAAGTGATGAGAAATGACCGTTGCCCGCACCAAACCCCGTCTTGATGCAGCCCACGTCAGAGAGCAGTTGAAAACAATGCTGCGGATCAGGTTGTTTGAGGAGAAATGCGCCGAGGCCTACACCCAAGAAAAGATACGCGGCTTCTTGCACCTTTATGACGGCGAAGAGGCGGTTGCGACAGGGATTATCCCCTTATTAGAGCCGCAAGACCGCCTTGTTGCCACCTACCGCGAACATGGGCATGCGCTGGCGCGCGGCGTCCCGATGGGCGCCGTTATGGCCGAAATGTATGGCAAGTCCGAAGGCTGCGCTGGCGGGCGCGGCGGGTCGATGCACCTGTTCAGCAAGGACCATAATTTCTATGGCGGCAATGCGATTGTTGGCGGCGGATTGCCAATGGCCGTGGGGCTGGCCTTGGCCGACAAGATGCAAGGCAGCGACGCCGTGACGGCCTGTTTCTTCGGCGAAGGTGCCGTCGCCGAGGGCGAATTTCACGAAAGCCTCAATCTGGCATCGCTTTGGGATTTGCCCCTGCTCTTTGTCTGCGAAAACAACGGCTACGCCATGGGCACGGCTCTCGATATTTCGGAGGCCGAGACAGACATCAGCGCCAAGGCGCGCAGTTACGACATGACCTCTGAGATCGTTGACGGCATGGATGTTGTTGCTGTCGAGGCCGCAGCGCGACGCGCGTTGCAAACCATCGCAAAAACCAAAGAGCCCTATTTTCTGGAATGCCGCACCTACCGGTTCCGCCCGCATTCCATGTTCGACGCCCAACTCTACCGCGACAAGGCAGAGGTCGCGAAGTGGCGCGAAAAAGGCCCCATTGTCCGGTTCCAGAACTGGGCGACCGAAAGCGGCTTGCTGCATGAAGCGGATATCGTCGACATGAAATCGGAAGTGATGGCCGAAATCACCGAGGCCATAGCCTTTGCCGAGGCTGGCACCGACGAACCGGTCGAGAGCCTTGAACACTTTGTCATGGCCCCCGACCGCCCTGCCCCGCCCGAAATTCCGACGCCCGGCAAAATGATCCAGACGACCTACCGCGATGCGATGAAATCGGCCATTACCGACGCCATGACCCGCGACGACCGCGTGTTTCTGATAGGCGAGGATGTGGGCCGTTACGGTGGTTGCTATGCCGTCAGCAAGGGCTTGCTAGACCAGTTCGGTGCCGACCGCATCCGCGACACTCCGCTTTCTGAATCCGGTTTTACCGGTGCGGGGATCGGCGCTGCGATCGCCGGTATGCGCCCGATTGTCGAGGTGATGACCGTCAATTTCTCGCTGCTTGCGCTTGACCAGATTATGAACACCGCCGCCACCCTGCGCCATATGTCCAACAACCAATTCGGTGTGCCGGTGGTGATCCGCATGGCGACGGGTGCGGGCAAACAGCTTGCCGCGCAGCATTCGCACAGTCTGGAGGGCTGGTATGCGCATATTCCCGGTTTGCGGATTCTGGCCCCCGCCACGCTTGAGGACGCACGCGGGATGCTGTGGACCGCGCTCCAAGACCCCGACCCCGTGCTGATTTTCGAAAATGTGATGCTGTATAATATGGCTGGCGAAATCCCAGAAAATGCTGGCCCCGTTGATATCGACCGCGCCGTGGTGCGGCGTGCGGGCGATAACATCACGCTTGTGACCTACGGGGGGTCGCTGTTCAAAACGCTTGATGCGGCTGAAACTTTGGCCAGCGAGGGCATTTCCGCCGAGGTGATCGACCTGCGCAGTCTGCGCCCGCTTGATATGGACACGATCCGCGCTTCGGTTGCCCGCACCCACCGCGTGCTGATCGTGGACGAGGGCTGGCGTAGCGGCAGCCTGTCCGCCGAAATCGGGATGCGGCTGGCCGAGGACTCGTTCTTCGATCTTGATGCACCGCCCGCTCGCGTGTGTAGCCTTGAGGTGCCTATCCCCTACGCGCGCCAACTTGAACAAGCCGCCCTGCCCCAGACCACCACCATCGTCGCGGCAGTAAAGCAACTGATGAAGCAGAAGCCATGACGCAATTTTTAATGCCGTCGCTTGGTGCAGATATGGAGGATGGAATTTTGATCGAGCAATTGGTTGCGGCCGGGGAGCCGGTAAAGCGCGGTGATATCATTGCCGCCGTAGAAACCCAAAAAGGGGCCATCGAAATCGAAGTGTTCGAGGACGGTTTTCTCGACAAATGGCTGGTGCCATTGGGAACAAAAGTACCAGTCGGTATGCCGCTTGCCGAAATTCGCGCCAGCGACATCCCCGAAATACCGGAACCCGTCTATCCCCCGCCACCACCTGCGCCATCCGAAGTGCCGCAGCCGTCGGATCCCGAAGACATCCCGCCCCCGCCAGAAGTTCCCCCTATTGAGGCACCGCCAGAAGTTGAGCTACCCAATGAGTTGCGCCAGCGTGTGACCCCTGCTGCACGACGCCGTGCCGCGCAATCAGGGATCGACCTGTCGCGCCTTGGCACGGCAGAAATTATTTCGCTTGATGACCTGCCCAAGACGCAGGCAGAGCAACCCGTCTCACCCATGCCGGCCATGCGTCAGGCAATTGCCGCGGCAATGTCGCGGTCAAAACGCGAGATCCCGCATTACTATTTGTCCGATACCGTCGACCTGACCAATGCGGAAGCTTTTGTCGCAAATCACAACGCTGATTTGCCGCCCGATGCGCGGCTCTTGATCAGTGCGCTTTATGTAAGGGCGACGGCACGCGCCATAGGCAAACATCCCGAATTCAACGGGGTCTTCGAGAACGAACAATTCACACCGAACCCAAGGCCGCATGTCGGCATGGCGATCAATCTGCGTGGCGGCGGGCTTGTGGCCCCTGCCCTACATGATGCGGATGAGCGCAATCTTGATGATCTGATGGCGCTATTGCGTGACCTTGTTGAACGGGTGCGGCAAGGCCGCTTTCGCGCACGCGAACTGACGGACGCGACGATCACTTTGACCAGTCTGGGGGATCGTGGGGTGACGGAGATCACAGGCATCATTTTCCCACCCCAAGTCGCGATCATCGGAATAGGCACGCCCACATGGCAGGCGGTTGTACGTGACGGCAATGTTGTCGCACGCCGCACCGCGACGATCACGCTTGCTGCTGATCATAGGGTCAGTGATGGCCGCCGCGGTGCGAGCTTTCTACGCACCATTATCAGCAACCTTCAAAAGCCGGAGGCGTTATGACACAATCTGACCTGCGCGAAATCCTGATCAAACATTTGGGCGGCATCGCGCCGGAAATCGACATTGCCACGATCAATACGACCGCCGATTTGCGCGATGAATGTGATATTGATTCGATGGATTTTTTGAAGCTGATTACTGCCCTCGGTCGCGAGCTTTCCTGTCCAATGCCCGAAGCGGACTATGACCAGATGCGCAGTTTTGATGATATGCTCGGATATCTAAAAACCTATGCCGCTTAAGGTGGCGACGTGTCATGCGTCCCTGCTATCCACGCCCACACCGCCGATCATCCGGTTGAGAACCGCATGGGTCATCGCTCCGACACCGAATAGAACAAGGCTAAAGTTCACAACCCAGCCGACAAATGGGATGAAGTTCAGCGCGACAACAACACAGACCGCAACGGCCAAAACCACAAGCCGCACAAGCATGGACGGATCTTCTGGACCATCAAATGCGATCATTGCCCGCATCGCGATAGCATAGGCCGCCAAGATGTAGCCCAGCGTCCAAGCCACGAAGACAAGAAACACCGCGAAAGGAATAAATGGAATTCCGATGATCGTGAGTGCGGAGATCGGCACCAATCCAAAAAGTACGGACAGCCCCAAGATACCAAGCAAGAAAGTCCGCCCAGGTTCATCCGTAATTTGCTGACGCAATGCCGAAACGCGTTTTGGCATCAGCGCGAGGAAAAGTGCGCCGATAGCGATAAAGAACAGCAGGCTGATCAAAAACCCTTTGAAAAGCGTCAGCATTGTCGGGATAACTGGCATCTCAATGTGATCCCAGTTGTCTTTTATCTCCTGCCGCCGATCAGAAAAATGCCAATCATCGACGGTAACCCGCCCTGCTGCGATAACACTTTCAGGAATTTGAACGGGTACTTCAGAGGCATAGGTCAGTTGGCCCGCAATCTGTGCGTCAGGCCCAAACGTGAGCCGCGAGGCGTAAAGCGTTGCATCGCCATTGATTTGACCGTTCAAAATGACTTCTGCGCCAGACGCCATAAGCGCACCAGTGACGACACCGTCCACCACCACCGTCTGACCAAGCATCCGCGCATTTCCCCCAACGGTGGCACCGTCCTTTAATTGGACGCTATAACCCATGATACTTAAGTCTTCGACCACATCAGCCTCGACTTTCACGGTCCCACCAATGGCATAAAGATCGGCGCCAGTGCGCGCGCTCACATCAACATCAAACCCGACGATATGGACATCGCCTGCGACCGTGCCCGAGGCCGACACGACATTTCCGACCGCAAAGGCGTCACGCTCCGCGCTATATTGTTTTTCATAACTCGACCCAGCTGTGAACTGGTCTGCGCCGCTGGTCAGGGTGTCAAATTGAGTCTGACCTTGCGCCGCGACCGTCATCCCCGCAAAAAATACGATGCTCAAAACGCTTTTCATCTGGCCATCCTTTCAAGATATTAAATCTGTAAAAAATTTACCCACAATAACCAGCCACCTAATTGACCAAGATCAATCCCAGCTGTGTCTGATGGCTGCCTCAGCAGGTGTGCTGATTTAGAACACCCGAAAGAAAGGCCGGTTGTCGTGAATTGCGCGCGACGTTTGGGTTAGGCATCTCAGAAGCGCTTATCACACGTCTGCGCGACACGACCTTATCGTTGATCACCGGACCGAGTTTGGACATGATGCCATGGCCAGCGATGGCGAAAATATTCGTGACCTTCTCGATGTGCGCATCAACGCCCATCGTTTGCGCGGCATCTTTGGCATTCTTCGCCGAGGCCAAGCATTTTTTGCAGCCGGACCCAAGTATTTTGATAATCATTCGACTCTTCTTCCTCAGATGAATCAGTGGGAAGTCGCGTTGGAAATGTAGCCGATCAAGACGCAAATCCACACGCGGTTCACAATCTCACTGACTTGGTCCGCGGCGCAGCTCAACCGTTCGCCGCGACTGATAGACCTAATTCGTCACGCATCAACAACGCCTGTGTGGTCTATGTTTAAACGAGTGGCTTTGACGTGATGATGGCTAAGCCCTAGCTATGTCTTCCGCTCACGGGATAATTTTGCGAGAAACCTTGATCATCGTCAATTCTGTGCGCAACGATTACATCTACAAACAGATCAACCGACTACTTTCGACGTGAAAGGAGCAGATGATGAAAGCCCATGAAATGCAGGAATCATGCACCCTTTTCAGCCGTGACAGTCGCGTGCTTGTTTCTGGAGGTTGCGATGATAGACTTTGCTGCGCGCATCATATTTTTTCCCATCCTGGTCTTTCAGGTCGTGAAAGTGCGGCGCTCGGCGTTGCGCTTGGATGATCCGGTTGGCCGCAGGAACGGCGTAAGCGGGCAAGGTCCTGCGCTGCGCTTAATGATCGTCGGTGACAGTTCCGCCATGGGTGTCGGCACCTCACATCAGGAAGAAGCGTTGCTGGGCCATATGCGCAAGAGATTGTCTCAGACCAACACCGTCTATTGGTCCGTGGATGCAAAGACCGGCGCCACAACTGCGGATACGATCGCGCGACTCCAAGACAGCCAACACCAGAAGTTTGATGTTGTTTCGGTTTCGCTTGGGGTCAACGATATCACCGGACTTGTGCCACTTTGGGTTTGGCGGCGCCGCTATGCGACACTACTTGATCTCATCGCGTTCAAGTTTGAGGCCGACGTCATCTGCGTCTCGGGTATTCCCAAAATGCAATATTTTCCATTACTGCCCCAACCTCTTCGATGGGTAGTGGGCGCGCAGGCGCACAGGTTTGATCTTGCGTTGCGCAAGCTCGTGACAAGCCGCGCTGGCTGCCGCTACGTCGGTGTTGATTTTGAGCCTGATGTCTCGCGGATGAGCCCTGACGGCTTTCACCCCGGTCCAAAGATTTATGCAGAATGGGGCAGCAGAGTCTATCGCGCGATCCGCAGCGATGTGAAACAGCTGAAAAAACCAACCCAAATGTGAACATCAAACATGTTCCTTCAGCCGCGTCCCGCTTAGTCGCAGGCAGACCTAAATTACCATACTTATACAATTGAGATCCGTCACGCGCGGCCTGTGGCCGGTGGGCTGTCTCAAGATGCCCGCGCTTCACCTGAGCATCTGATTCCTTCACTCTACATTTCCGCAATCAAGTCTGCCGCCTTCCGCCCTTGGGCGAACAAGGAACGGCGCACGGCCGCGCCCCATCACCAATGATTTGAGTGCCTCCAGAGGTCAAATACACGCAAATTGCTAGTGCGTTTATACCAGACCCCTAGTGCAAATGTCCAAAATCCCAAACGAAAGTAATGGTATTGGTTTTTTGGCTGGGATCATGGCCTTGCGCCCAGAAATTAGCAATTTCACTGCCTTCGTGGGGCAGGTTCTATCAAAATAGAAATTCCACCACGAAATGATCTATATGACTGTTTTTTAACAAAAAATTCGCAAATTTCAGATGCTTTACGGCGCGATTTTTATCTGAACACCTCACATAGTGTAGGAGCAGGTCGGGAATGAGCCCGCCTCACAAAGTCAAAAACGTAAATCCTTAGGAGAAGAAAATGAAAAAGTTCATCGTAGCAATCGCCGCCATTTCCACATTCGCGGCTGGAGCTGTCAGCGCTCAGAACGTCTCAATCGTCGACCAGTATGGTTTGGGCAACGGCCAGCTTACTGTCCAGTCTGGCGCAAACTTCGCGTACACTGGTCAGACTGGTGGCTTCAATGGTAGCATTACCGGCCAAAACGGCACTGGAAACGCCGCAGCGACACTTCAGGCTGGCGTTGGCAACGGTTCCATCACGGCTCAGGCAGGGCACTTAAACGGCGCCGAAACTTGGCAGTCTGGCACTGGCCACCTCTCCGACACAAACCAGTTGGGCGTTGGAAACATGTCTCTGACTATTCAGTCTGATGGCGTCTCCCCTCACCCATAAGAAGATCTGGCCGGGGGCGGTTTTAAAAAGCCGCCCCCAGCATAACGCGTAGCACAGCGCCAAGAAACGCGAAAAAATTCGCCGGTGTTTGTGATTTGCGGTGGCCACGGATTTTCCGGAGCGTCCACAGACGAACAAGAATGAAGACATATCGCAGAGTGATCAAAAAGGAGAAGTTATCATGCGACGTACCTTAATTACCGTGGCGCTCTTTTGCGCCCCACTGGCCGCAACGGGTCAAAACGTCGCCGACACGGTTCAGGTCGGTGAGAACAATGAGCAATTGACTGTGCAGTCCGGCAATAACTTTGCTGTGACGAGGCAGTATGGGTCCGATAACCGCGCATCGATCAGTCAAACTGGCCATCGCAATGTTGCGGCCGTTGCACAGGTCGGTGAAGGCCACGAACGAACCGTCGTTCAGACCGGCGATAATTCGGGATACGGCAGTGTCCAAGTCACCAACAAAGTTTTTACCGGAACTTATTCCGGAGTTGGAGGCAACGCCTTTACATCAACCACCTTGGTCTTTGAAGGCGTTCAGTAGAACTGCCATCTCATGCCAAGCAAGGTGGCTCATCGGCAAGCCGCCCGTGTCACCGCTGCATTGGTGGTGGAAATGACGAAAATCAACGACGAGGAGCAATTGAAATGACAAAGCCTTTTTCCTCTTTGAGGAGCATAGCTCGCAGGTCGCTTGGGATAGTGTTTAGCGCTGTTCTCGTGACTGGAGCATCGTCCATTTTCTTCCATCAGGCGGCATTTGCAATGAGCGAGGTCAACAAAATGGAGATGGGAGAAATTCTGGTGGAAAGTACAGCTGGCAGTCTTCACTGCGAAATTGTCACTCAGTCCATATCACAAAGTCTAGAAATGAAGGCGGTTGTTTGGTCCACCGAAACGGCCACGGGTAGCTATAGTTTTGTCGTTACAAAGCAAGGCGTGAGCGGCAGGTCAAATGTCGCGCAAAGCGGCATGTTCGAGGTCGAGCCGCGTGAGCGAAAAACCGTTGGAACCGTCATGGTTAATGCTTCGGGAGGAGATAGTTATCTCGCAAGGTTGTCGGTCCGCTCAGGCGCTGACGAAGTGATCTGCGACACAAAAATTGAATAGGGCGATGCGGTGTGCCCCCTGTAATTAGCTAGAAGAAATGCACCACACCAAAGCTTACCCCGACACTGATCATGCTTTTGCTATCAATTGAATGAGTACGATAGGTTTCACCCGCTCCGGTCAGACCGATGTTTGACCCGTCGCCCGTCAGGGCCGGATTGAGGATCTCTTGGGATGTCACATATGGCGCATCCGATAGATAATTCACAGAGGCGCTCAGACTAAAGATTGTGCCGTTCCGCGTCGTGTGTGTCAGGTCACTTGTTATTCTGGCAATCGTCGCAGTTCCGTTCATTGTCGCCACTGGCTCTCTAGCTTCGGCGTATTCCCCTGCAACACTCAGCGCACTTAAATGATTTGAGCGGGCGGAAAATTTGACCAATCCCACTTCGCCGCCAAGACTCAATAACCAGTTTTCGGGAAAATTCTGCGTAATATCAGCGCCGATCACCGCGCCATAATATTTGGAATTCAGCGATATTTTTTCCGTCATCACAACATCGGGAAGGGTCGCCTCAAGTGCGGAACCTTCATTGATGTCTATCGTTTTGCGTGACGTCGTGGTCCGCTCTATGCCCCGATAGGTCGGTCCAATTCTGGGAGAGATATTCCATTTTTCATTCAACGGAAATCCCGCGCTGAGAAATACGGTATGATTGGCGGCAGAGATTTTCTCGTCGATCGCGGTCGTTACGGTCGATTGGCTATTGTCACCAACACCCAGAAACAAAAAGCCGGTGTCGTCAAAGACCGCGCCATAAGCGGACCCCAAACCGGTTTCGCCATTCGTAGTCAGAGCGGTAAAAATCCCGCCAGCGCCGGTTGGCGAAACGGCGAACTGAGACACGGCAGTCCCTTCTGCAAGAGGCGAAAATGCCGAGCTTACAATGGAGGCAGTGTCCCCCGTACTGTCGGTGATCGCGACGCTCGCATCAGACGTGGACCCATTTCCGTTGAAAATTGTCGAAAGATCAATTGTGCCGCTTGGGCTTGTGCTCGATGTGAAAAGCAGCGGCGCGGATCCCTGACGTTCGGTATTTGAGGTGTGGCTATAAGCACGCGCAAAGTATCCAACCCATTGTAAGTATAGTGGAGATTCCGCAACCTCGCCCACTTTGCCCGCAAGTCCAAATTTAAGGCTGGGGCCAAAGGCGTCGAATTCGGCCTCTTGCGACACCTGCGCGACACCTACCGCCACGCTGCCTCCGACCAGATCAAAGGCGTCATCGGCCACGCCGGCAAACCCATCTGCGATATCCTGGGATAAAGCGGCCGTGCACACCATTGTCAGTGTGACCGCAGAAACTACAGTTTTCATCCGTCCCTCTTTCAGCTTATCACTGACGCAAAACGCCGCCGCATTAAGTGCGAAGCAAAGTGCCATTATTGCACTGTAGACAGCGCGAAGCGCGTGAGCAAAGCAACAAGTTGAGGTTGACGGTTGGTTTCTGTCTTTTTCATGATCGAACCAAGGTGATTACGCAGGGTTTGCTTAGCCAACCCCTGCTTGTGCGCGCATTCACCGATAGAGCATCCCTCCAGCAACAAAGCCGAGAGTTCCGCTTCGGCGTTTGTCAGTTTGAATGCATTCCAGAGCGCGCGATAACTAAGCTTCAGCGGCTCTCTTGTGTCCTGCACCACCAGTGCCAACCGTGCGCCATGTTTTTCGTAAGCCGATTTAGGGTCTTTGCGCCGAGAAACATTCGTTCCCAGCTTGGTCAGCGACATGAAAATGCGGTTTTTCTTTCCGGCGTCGGGCAAAGAAAGCAGCTCGGTATTGTGCCGGTGCCCTTTACTGAGCCGCTGCACAACCGACCTAAATTCCATTTCGGCGTCCAGATCGACCGCATGAAATTCATTCTCCGCGCTAATGAAAAACGTCTGCATTTTGTCGGCCAGAATTTCGGCTTGTTCATTGATGCACCTCACTTGGCATTCCGCATCAAGGATCAACATCGGAAAGGGGAAAAGTTCGAGAACATCATCGGTCAGTTTGACGTCAAATGGATTGCGATCCGTGAGGCACATGATTTTAGCCGCACGGACAAGATGGGGGCTCAATTCCTTGAGCAGCTCTGTGGCGTCGCGCCGTAACTTCACTTGGTTCGTGTCTGGAAATCTGATTTCCAAGACCAACTGCCGCGTCCGCTGGCGATTGACCACCATCCCCGTCGCGTGAACAAATTGCCCAATAACCGTGGTCCATTGCTCGGTCTTGGCTTTGGATATCCGCGCGTCGGATACCACGAAATCATCGTCTTGATAGACGGAACCGACGGGTTCCCCCCATTGTTGTTCGAGCCACGGATTGTCCACCGCCAAACCCGCCACAAATGGCACGATTGCATCCGTCACAAGTCCTCTGTGCAGCAAAAAATTGCCTGCTGGATGAAGTGAATCTTGTCCAAAAAACACGATCGCGGTTTGGGGCAGATGTTCGGAGAGCAGGTCAAGGACAGTTTCAAAAAATGTGTCTGCCAGAGCTGACTCATAGAGCTGGTTTAGCGTGCTGAATGTGGCCAATTGGGTGCTTGTCACGGTATTTTTCCTACGTCACAAATTCTT
This sequence comes from Loktanella sp., assembly GCA_024686085.1. Taxonomy (GTDB): domain Bacteria; phylum Pseudomonadota; class Alphaproteobacteria; order Rhodobacterales; family Rhodobacteraceae; genus Yoonia. The sequence continues at coordinate 9,845 of JAIBDT010000030.1, read as the reverse complement.
AAATGGGTAAAGCGAATTCGGTGCATCAAGACCTCGACTTACGTCGAAGTATCGCGTCGCATCAGAGGCCCTAAGACGTGTTGGAACCCCACTTCAAAAAGGAAGAGATAATTCATTGTCACAGCCCCTTCTCTCGTTGTTTAAGGTTGGTTATTTCAAGACGCTTTGCGGATCTACTTGGTTCAATAGAATCGCAACTTTATTAGGAAACATCGGGGGAATTTTGGATTGACAAGTGTCAATTTCACCCTTGAAACTTGGCTTTTTTTCCAAAATATCGGTTGCCGAAGTGCCGCGCGATGCGAGAATAATAGGGCCATCCAATGGCAAAAAAGTGCGTCTCTCGATGAACTTAAGCTTGCCAACAGAGCGAGGTGCGCGGGATTAAAAAATGTAATTCACAAAGTGATCATTGTCTGGATTTCGGTATGTAACAACAACATCGACCGACAGGGCCGGTTCCTGCGTTGCGACCTCATCCAAGATGTCTTCGACCAAGCGAAGGAACCTCACATTGCGCATCTCGGCATAGCCAATGCACCTCGCCGAAACGGCATTTAGCATCGGACTTGAATTGCAACGCGCCGTTAGAAAAAGCTGTGTGATCGCTTCTTTTTTGACGTACGTGCGGATGCATTTCCAAAAGGTTTCGGTCTCAATGCTACCATCCGTCAGGAGTTGTCTGGATTCCGGATCGACGAGGATAACTTCAAAGACAAGACGGTCCGGTTGATCAACATAAAGAGCCACTTTTATTCCGTCATGCTTGCCCAGATCAACGATCTCCAAATCGAGAACCAGACCTGTCTGTGGTTCACAAACCCTGTCCCAAAACGACTCGAAGTCTTCATGAAATTTTTGCATTTGGCTTCTCCGAAATCGGGGCGGGCTCTTTGACCTGCCGACCACAGCAGACTACTAAATGGGGGATTTCCCCTATTGATTTTTCTCAAGTTTGCGGGCCCGCGCAGCACTACTTTCTCGACGGCAAGCATTGAAAGCGCAATAGTGAGAGAGCCGCCAGTTTTTCCGGTGAAATGGCGACCTTATGCTTTTTTGAGGGAACAATCACGTGGAACAGATCAACAGTGAACGACTGAATATGACGCTTTTGTCCGTAGCGTTTGTCGGTCTGATGGTGGGTCTGGGGCTTTATTTCTCAGGCAGCAGCGATCTGTATAAGACCGTTTGGTTGATCGGCGTCATTCCTGTTCTGCTTGCCCTCATCACCGAAATCGTGCGTAGCCTTTTGCGAGGTGAATTCGGGCTTGATATCGTGGCCGCCCTCTCGATGACTGCCGCTTTGGCATTCGGCGAGACGCTCGCTGCCGCCGTTGTAGCGGTCATGTATTCCGGGGGCACATTTCTCGAAGGCTTCGCCGAAGGTCGCGCAAAACGCGAGATGCACGCGCTGCTGTTGCGCGCCCCAAGAACCGCAAGCCGCTACCACAATAGCAGCATTGAGGAGGTGCCGCTTGAAAGCATCCAGCCAGGCGATCTGCTGCTGATACGGCAGGGCGATGTGGTGCCTGTGGACGGTATTGTGGACTCTGAGCTTGCCTATATCGACACCTCCGCGCTAACCGGTGAATCTATGCCCGCGCATTTGTCACGCGGCGCAGAGGCCATGAGCGGGGCCACCAACGCGGGCGAGCCGTTCAATCTCTTGGCGACGCGGCGCGCCGAGGAAAGCACCTATGCGGGCATTGTGCGGCTGGTCGCTGCGGCGCAACGTTCCAAAGCACCAATGGCGCGACTGGCTGACCGCTGGTCCCTCGGGTTCCTCGCCGTTACTGTCGCCATCGCACTTGCCGCCTGGTGGTTCACAGGTGATCCGATCCGTGCCGTCGCGGTGTTGGTTGTGGCGACGCCCTGCCCTCTTATTTTGGCGGTGCCTGTTGCCTTGGTCGCGGGCCTGTCACGCGCTGCGCATTACGGCGTGCTCGTTAAGGGCGCAGGGCCGCTCGAAAGCATGGCCAAAATTAACACGCTGATCCTCGACAAAACGGGCACCTTGACCGATGGACGCCCGCAAATTGTCGCAATCGACACAGATAATGGCATGTCCGAGGCGGATGTCTTGCGCTTTGCCGCAGCACTTGATCAAACCTCAAAACACCCCGTCGCGCAGGCCGTTGTCGCAGCAGCCAAGGCGCGCGACCTTGATCTCCCTGTGCCGTCAGGTGTCTCGGAGATTGCAGGTGAAGGGGTCGTCGGGCATGTTGAGGGTCGCGAGGTTGTCGTCGGCGGGGAAGATTTCGTCATGCGGCATCTCGGGCAGGCCTCGGGTGATCATCCCGCTCTCGCCGCCGGTTCGGTCGTTGTCGCCTTGGCAGTTGACCGGCAAATTGTCGGGCGGATTGTCATGGCTGACCAGTTGCGCGACGGGACAAGCGCAATGCTCGCGCGGCTGCGCAATGGTGGGATCGCGCGTATTCTTTTGGCAACGGGCGACAGGGCCATCGTAGCAGAGCAGGTGACAAAGGGTCTGGGTCTGGATGCCATTCACCCAAAATTAACCCCCGACCAAAAGGTGTTGCTCGTTTTGAGCGAGCGCAAAAACGGCCCTGTTATGATGGTGGGCGACGGTGTAAATGATGCGCCCGCGCTTGCCGCTGCTGATGTTGGCGTCGCGATGGGCGCGCGGGGTGCAGCCGCCTCCGCCGAAGCCGCCGATGTTGTCCTGCTCGTGGACCAAATTGATCGGTTTGTCATGGGAATGGAGATCGCAAAAGGATCTAGACGCATCGCCGTTCAAAGCGTGGTGGTTGGGATCGGCCTATCAGTTGCGGGCATGATCGCGGCGGCTTTTGGCTACCTCACGCCTGTGCAGGGCGCGTTGTTTCAGGAGGTCATTGATGTGGCAGTCATCATCAACGCGCTGCGGGCCTTGCGCATAGCGCCCCTTGATCCGGCGGTGTGACGAGACATCCCTACATCGCGGCAACGGCACTGACCTCGACGCCACCCGCAACCGCACGCATGATCACGTTGCACGGTAACATGCCACAACGCACGGGTTCCAACCCGATGGCCTAATAGCCCATTTTCCGGGTTACCGGCACCGTCACACCCAACATCGTTTTCATCGTCGTGGCCCCGTCGAAAACGCGGTTGATCGGGCAAGTCATTGTGATGTCCTTGGGGTTTGAGCGCGTGTGCGGCAGCGATCCAAATCAACTTCTCACAAATTTTGTCCAAAAACGCGCTGCTCCCACACCGGCGGCTTTTACCTTAAACCGGAAAGACATCTGCAAGCGACCGCATCAGCTTGTCGTGATCACTTTGCGTAAGATCCTTGTCCAGTTCTGCGCCTATAAGGGCTTGAAGTTCTGGGGTCATGTGCGCGCGCAACACGCCAAGCATATGTGGGGCGGCGACAACGATCAATTTGTCAAACCGCGCCTTGGTGCGGGCCGCATTCAATTGACTAACAAGGTATTTTGCAAAGGACACCTCCGCCTGCAGCGCTGGATCCGGACGGGATATCGAGGCACGACCTGAGCCAGTTCGAGACGGCATAACGCCCGCCTCGTCGGAATATTCCGCTGGTGGTTCGGCGGTCCATTCCGCCCCTTCCACTGGGACGAGCCGCTTGCTGGGGATGTCATAGGACATCACATGAGCACGCCGTGCATCTGCTAACAGGACCCAAGTTCTTAAGGCTTTCATGGGTTTTCTCCAAGGTTCGAGTTCAAAAAAGTATCGCGAAAAACCGGGTGCGCCCAGCGTTAATCAAGGCGCAGGCCATAGGTTTTGGAGTTCGACCGAAAGGTTAGCGCGGACGTCGGCGACTTCTCCACGCGATATCCGCGCATTAATAAGCTTAAACACCGCCGTGATGTCCTCTGGGCCACGGTAATCCAGAACATTGCCGACCTCACCCTCAATGGTCGCGATGAACTGGTCCGCGCGACGCGCCTTGATCGGCGTGTTTTTCGGCTGCCAGCCTTCAAAATACATGCCTCTGATGAGGATCGGGAGTTGGGCTGAGAATTGCGCCGATTCATCATTTGGCAGATGATCCCTGATCAGATGCAGGACGCTACGCATCATGCGCAAGGCGTCACGGTGGCTCGCCCAATCAAGCCTCTCCGCAAGCTCGTTCACCCACTCGTGGCTTTCTTGCACTGTGCGGTCGAAGACTTCTAAACCTTTTTTTGACACCGTATTCTCTCCTTTTTTAGGCGGGTATGCCTTTGGCAAGAGCCGCCGGAGAACGCTACGACACAATGCCCCGCGCGCCATTGATCAAAGTCAATCAGCACTGCAGGGGGCTGGTTTGCACCGCACGACAGCCGCAATAGAGGAAGTCACACTCCGTGCACGACACACGCACCGATTCTACCAGATGTAGCGTGATGCCGCGAAGGGTTGGTGCCGGTCGGAAGTAGGAATCGGTTGCACGAATCTCAGTCTCAGGTTAAAGAAACGATAAATAAGACGCTGCCGAAGAATAGCGTTACTAAGAAAGCGGTGAATTTGATGGTGCCCGAGCAGGAGACTTTCCATATCAATAAACGTATTCGTGAGAATGCGGAAGACCTGAGTGCGGCGCTTCAAAGCCATATGCTTAAGGTTTTTGCTCCCGATGCGCGCAAGGAATTACGGCAGTTTAGCGCGGGCGAGACGGCGGAGCTATTGGGGATCTCAACGAGCTTTTTACGCAAACTGCATTTTGACGAAAAAATCCCTGATGTAGAGTCTACTGCGGGGGGAAGACGCCATTATTCGGGCGAGAACATTCTTGAAATTCGCAAAATTCTCGAGACGACCGCGAAGAATAAGGGGACCTATATGCGCGGCCGGCAGGCTGGCGATAAGGTGCAGGTTTTATCTTTTCTGAACTTCAAAGGCGGCTCGGGCAAGACCACCAGCTCTGTACATACCGCGCAACGCCTCGCGCTGCGGGGTTATCGGGTTTTGGCGGTTGATATCGACCCGCAAGCCTCGATGACAACGCTGTTTGGCTATACACCCGAACTCGATTTCATTGACTCCGGGACGATTTACGATGCCATCCGCTATGAGGACCCCCTGCCCTTCTCGCAGATCATCCAGAAAACGTATTTCACGGGCATTGACCTAGCCCCAGGTGGACTGCTTTTGCAGGAATTCGAGCATGAGACGCCGCAAGCGTTGCGCAAGAATATCCAGCCGGCGTTTTACGCCCGAATGGCCGCAGCCTTGCAGGAAGTTGAGGCGAATTACGACGTCATTATCTTTGACTGCCCGCCGCAGCTTGGCTATCTGACGATGTCGGCGCTCTGTGCTTCTACGGGTGTTTTGATCACGATTGTGCCCAACATGCTTGATGTCGCGTCTATGTCGCAGTTTCTCCAGATGAGCGCGGACCTGCTTGATGTCGTGTCTAACGCGGGGGCAAACATGGAATTTGATTTCCTGCGCTTCCTGATTAACCGCTATGAGCCGAACGACGGACCGCAACAGCAGGTCGTCGCGTTCTTGCGGCAATTGTTCGGCGATGAGGTCATGATCGCGCCCATGCTGAAGTCGACGGCGATTTCGGATGCGGGCCTGACACAGCAGACAATATTTGAGGTCGAACGGGCACAATTCCACCGCAATACCTATGATCGTGCGCTCGATTCATTGAATCTGGTAAATGATGAAATTGAATTGCTTCTTCATAAAGCATGGGGACGTTAAATGGCACGCAAAGGCATCTTAAGCACCGATATCACAAAGCAACCACGCCCTGCTGCGCCAGACAAATCCCCTGTGCGCGCGCGCGGTGCCGTGGGGGCGTTGCAGTCGTCACTGTCCAAATTACAGGACAATGCGGTGCAGGAAATCGACTTCAATCTGATTGATGATGCAGGTGTCGAAGACCGCCTGGGCATTGATCCCGCCGCGCAGCGCCAGTTGAAGGAAAGCCTTGCCGCTTATGGGCAACAAGTCCCCGTCCTTTTGCGACCAAATAAGACTCTGCAAGGCAGGTTCGAGATTGTTTATGGCCGTCGCCGCTTGGCTGCGCTCAAAGAATTGGGCCTGCCCGTCAAAGCAATGATCCGACAGCTTGACGATCATGATTTGGTAATGGCGCAAGGCCAAGAAAACACCGCACGCCAAGATCTTAGCTTTATAGAGAAGGCGTCTTTTGCGACGCAATTGCAGTCGATGAATTATGACCGGCCGACAATTGCGGCGGCGTTGTCGATTGATTTGCCGATGGTATCGCGGCTTCTTAAGGTTGGCACCGCATTCCCCCTGCCCTTTCTGCGCGAAATCGGCTCTGCGCCGAGCATTGGCCGCGACCGCTGGACGGCACTTGCGGCGGCGCTAGAGGAGGACAGTGCGCGGGGCCGAGCGGCGGCTTTGATGAAAACGCCCGACTATGCTGAATTGAATTCCGATGCCCGTTTTGAGGCAGTTTACAAGCGCGCCACGCAGACACCAAAGGCGCCGAGGCCTGCCGCAGCCAAACCCCGCACACTGCGCGATACTGAGGGTCGCGCCTTGGCCGATATTCGTACCACTGCGCGGGGGGTGACTTTGAACATACCTGCCCGCACCGCAGATGGATTTGATACATGGATCGCCAGCAATGCCGAGGCGCTACTGGCTGACCTTCACGACCGCTGGAAAAACGAGCGGTCGGAAGACGATCGAGTACGCAACACAAAACAGGAGGCACGAGAGTAGGGACAACCAAAAAGAAAAAGACCCCCTAGGAAAAATCCCAGAAGGCCAATTTCGAGCTTTGCACCTTCGAAATACTCCTTAACTGGCAGCTCTGTCAACTCTTCGCTCCGCGAAGAGCCTAGGATCTGTTGTCTTTCGTGAACACAAAATGAAACATACGACCCAAACAGCGTTTGGGCGGCCCGTTACGGCTGTTCAAATGAAATCAGAAGAATTGATGGTAGATAAGTGGGATGCGCTCAAGGCGCTGACCGACGCGGCGGCGGCGTTTGATGTAACACACCGCACATTGGGTGTGCTGAAGGCGCTGATGACGTTCTTGCCCCAGCGAATGATTGCACCACAGCCACGCAGCGCGATTGTCTTCCCGTCTAATCGGACACTTTCAGATCGGCTCAATGGGATGCCGGATAGCACGCTGCGGCGTCATCTTGCAAAGCTCGTGGAACTCGGAATTGTCAGCCGCCATGACAGCGCCAATAGGAAGCGATTTGCGCGTCGGAACGGGCAGGGTGGACAGATCGCGTTTGGGTTTGATCTCTCGCCTCTGGCAGTGCAGATAGCCTATCTGCGGCAGACAGCAGAGCGGGCGGGCAGGGCGCATGAGGCGCTCATGAGCTTGCGTGCCGAAGTCGGGCGGTTGCGGCAGCTGGTGATTGAGACACCGCTTGGCGATGAGGCGCGTCAGGTCCTGCGCCGTAAGCCCGAGGCGGGGGCATTGACAGATATGATCACCCGATTGGAGGAGGCTGTGGCAACGCAAATGAGCACCACTGACGATCAAAATGAGCGGCACATAGAGTATGAATATATAATTAGTTCTGACTCTGAAGCGGACGTTACGCAAAATGTCGTCCATAAAAAAAGAAATCACAGTGAAGATGAAACTGCGGATTCCGCGCTCTTGAAGGTGCTGTCGGTTTGCACAGAATATAAGAGTTACTATCCCGAGCCTGTTACGCATTGGACCGATGTGATTGGCATTGCTGACCGGCTTACGGGGATGATGGGAATTGACCCACCAGTATTCAAAGATGCGATGGCGCAGATGGGAACGAAACATGCAGCGATAGTGGTGCTTTGCATGCTGGAGAGGATGGGTGAAATCCATAATCCGGGCGGATACCTGCGCCGATTAACACAAACAGCGCGCAGTGGCGCGTTTTCGGTGCGTCCACTATTGGATGCGATTGTAAACAGACGCTTATTGTCAGCTGACAATTGTTTAAAATGTTGAAATTCAATAGCTTAACTAGTGTAGAGCGCAGGCAAATTTGCGGTTATGAACAAATCTGTGGTGCTGGCGGAGCCGATAGACGGCCAATGATCGCGGGGCTTACCAGAGGCCACCGGAACAGTCAGGACAGATCAAAGTCCATGGGCCTCGCTCACGATCATTTCCGCCAATGTTTTGCATCCGACTGCAAGACACTGTTTCGATCTTGGCACCCTGTCGAGTGACAAAGACCGATCATCCGCTTTCGCGAATTATGCCGCCAATCAAATCCCCATGCAGGGCGAAACCGTCATGTCAGTTTACAACGCCCAAGGCCCTATTTGACGAAATCTGCAATCGCGCCGAGTGCTGCGGGTTTAAGAATGATGACCGTATGGCTATTTTCCAGCGTGATGATATTGGATTTCCGCAATTGCGATATGGCGCGGCAGACGGTCTCGGTGCTGAGACCCAAAAAGTCGGCAATATCCGATCTATCCATTGGCAGCGTAAATTGGTCGTAATGCCCAATGGGGCTGCCGACGCGTTCGTTAATCGTCATCAAGAAGGATGCGACCCGTTCGCTTGCCGACTTGCGACCCAGCATTAGAAAGTGATCTTGCATGCCGCTAATCTCGGCCAATGCAGCCTGAAGCAGACGTCTATGAAGTACCACATCTCCCGACTCACGTTCGAGCGCATCGCGACTGTAAACGAAAAGCGTCGCAGGGGTCAGCGCATCGCAATCACTATGATAACAATTACTGCTTGGAAAGCCCACGACATCACCCGGATAGCCGAATGCGATCACTTGCCGCCGCCCGTCCACCATCACACGAGTCAGGCGCAGAACGCCGGATTCAATCTCAAATATGCTTTTCGCTTGGTCTGCTTCGCGAAAGAGGTGGTCCCCCTTCGTAAGATTCCGCCGAAACGTGACGGGCGATCTTGATTTGGTTAGTGGCTGATCTGGCGAGCAGTTGTCACCGTTTTGCAGTGTTACATACATTTTTTTCTTCCCCAATGATCCGTACAACCTAGGGTGGGTGTGTCGCGGCGGCTTCAGCGAGAAGGTATCGAAGTGTAATAAATTGTATCAATGTGTTTGAGATGTTAGCCTGTTACTTAACGCCATGTCAGTTCTTACGAGTACTTTTTTTTGCCGAATTATTTTGAGGCTAGGAAAGGACATACCTTGATTGGAACGCGTATACTTATTGTCGATGACGATCCCAAAATCAGGACGGTGCTGCGCAGGTGTCTTGAGGGCGAATCATACCTTGTGTCCGAGGCATCTAGCATGTCCGAAACGCTAGCCAAGATTGAGGCAAAGGCGCCAGATCTGATCACTTTGGATTTGCAGTTGGGACCTGATGACGGGCTTGAAATCGCGCGTGCAATTCGCCGGATATCGACTGTTCCCATTGTGATGGTGACGGGAAAAGCAGACCTTATTGACCGAATTGTGGGCCTTGAGATCGGCGCGGACGACTATATCGTAAAGCCGTTTCATGTGCGGGAGGTGATCGCGCGGGTCAAGAGCGTTTTGCGCAGAACGGCGTTAGGTGAGGCCCAGCCAGAGGCCACGTCCTCGGAGACCAAAAGCCCAAAGATCGCGTTTGACGGGCTGGTCGCAACCCCTGATCAGTTTGGATTGGCGGGGCGAGACGGTGCGCCGATCACGTTGACGGGCCGCGAGTCTAAGCTGCTGCAAGTCTTTCTGGATCGCCCAAAGCGCACTCTGTCGCGGGATCAGCTGATGGAGTTGATCGGCGGCCATGAATATGCACCGCTTGACCGCACGGTGGACAATCAGATTGCACGATTACGCAAGAAGATCGAGCGCGACCCTGCCCACCCAAAACTGATCAAAACGATTCGTGGCATTGGGTATGTATTCACAGCGGACGTGACCCGAATCTATGCCTAACCGCCTGCAAAGGCGCTGTGCAAACAAGTGGCG
>JAIBDT010000062.1 GCA_024686085.1 Loktanella sp. | reverse complement strand
TAACGCCGTTGCCAAGATCAACAGAACCAGTAGCTGTGAGGCTTACTTCAGCGTATGTGTCGAACTCGCCTGTTGCTACTGCAGCAGCACCGAACAGAGCGTCGAGAACGGTCGCAGCCTCGGCTAGTTCAGCCAGAACTTCCGCTCTAGTTTCATCATTAATATCGGCCGTGCTCAGTCCCTTGACAAAAGCTGTTTCTTCTTTGAGATCCGCACGAATTGCAGCCAATTCTACTGCGGTAATCGTTGCGGATGTGCCGTCTCCAAGGAGGTAACGGGTGTCGGCTTCGCCTACTAATGTTGGCGCTGCGCCTACTAGAACACCGCCAAACTGTGATCGAATGACGTCATCCATTGTCGTGTCGGCATCAAGTACAACACCTAGGTCGACGTTCGAACCAACAACAGCATCCGCTTTGACTGCTGCTGCAAGAGCTGCTTTAATCTGAGCCGCAGTTGTTGCGCTCTGTGTTCCAGCAGCAGAACCGCCTTCACGTGCAACGCCAACAGTAGCAGCGCCACTCCAAGTTAAGGACATGTGACCGTCAGCAGCAGCTGCGCCAGCGAAGGCGATCAGAGCTGTAGTTGTAAGAAGAATAGTTTTCATGGTTTAAAACCCTCGTTTGTTTGTGCATTCCCAAGAATGCCAGATTGGACCAGCATTGAGGCTGTATTTGCGCCTAACGGGGTGCACACTCAAGAGAATTGGCGAGTGTGGGGGGCAGTCCGTTGAAAATGATGCATCAAGGACACACCATGTTTTCGCGATTTCGGCAATGACATCCCTGCAAATACAGCCTATTTCGGCAATAACCTCAAAAGACTGCATAATTTCAGGAGCCTGCGATGTCCCTCGACTCTATCCGCCAAGCAATGACCGCCGCATGCCTTAAGGCAGGGCGCGACCCGCTCGATGTGACGTTAATAGCTGTATCAAAGGTGCAACCCAACGCCCGAGTCGCGGCGATTCTGGATCAAGGGCACCGCGTCTTTGGTGAAAACAAGGTGCAAGAGGCGGCAAGCAAATGGCCCGACTTCCGTGAAACCTACGGAAACATCGACTTGCACCTCATTGGACCGCTGCAAACCAACAAAGCACGACAAGCGATGGAGCTGGCACAGGCCATCCACACGCTGGACCGTCCCAAGCTTGCCACGACCATCGCACGGCTCGCGCAAGAGATGGGGCAATGCCCTGATCTGTTCATTCAGGTGAACACTGGTGAAGAAGAGCAAAAAGCAGGGTGTCTGCCCGCGGATGCCGATACCTTTATTAAGGACGCGCTTGCGCTTGACCTGCCTGTGCGCGGCCTGATGTGCATCCCGCCCGTTGATGAAGAACCTTCCTTGCACTTTGCATTGCTCGCTAAGATCGCGGCGCGCAATGGACTGAAAGGGTTATCAATGGGGATGAGCAGCGACTTTGAAAGCGCCATTGCGCTGGGGGCCACACATGTGCGCGTCGGGTCTGCGATCTTTGGTGACCGTGTCTATGAGCAGTGACTATAACCCGCCACAAGATCCGCTAGAGTTTCTGCACGACGACCATCAGGTCGTTTTGGTCAATAAGCCCGCTGGGCTTTTGTCTGTTCCAGGCAAGGGTGAACATCTTTCAGATTGTCTTATGGAACGGGTTAAGGCCGTGTTCCCGACCGCTTTGCTTGTTCATAGGCTAGATCGGGACACGTCCGGCGTGATGATTTTCGCGCTGACCCCGCATGCGCAGCGGCATCTGGGTCTGCAATTCGAGAAACGGCAGACCAAGAAAACCTATATCGCACGGGTTTGGGGTGAGATGACGGAAATGACAGGCACCGTGGATGCGCCGATCATTGTGGACTGGGAAAACCGACCGCGCCAAAAGATTGATTTCGAAAATGGTCGGTCTGCGCAAACCGATTGGAAAGTCGTGCGGGCGAAAGACGGCGAGACCCGCGTGCGCCTGATGCCTAAAACGGGTCGGTCCCACCAACTGCGGGTGCATATGCTATCGCTTGGACATCCAATCCTTGGCGATCCTTTCTATGCGGAAGGACCCGCACTGGATTTCCCACGCCTGATGCTGCATTCCGAAACCTTGCAGTTCCGCCATCCTGATGGTGGGCAGGGAATGCGGATCACCGCAAAGGCGCCGTTCTAGCTAAGGAACGCGCCAATCGCCGCGACTTCGGATTGCGCAATTTCGTGACCACCTGCGTGCCAATGCAACGTCACATCCGCACCCTGCGCCTTTAGATAGTCTGCCAGCACTTGCGTTTGCGGCTTCGGACAGATCGGGTCGCGCTCTCCCGCCGTGATCAGGATACGTTTGCCACGCAATGCAGGTTGCGGGGCAGGCGCCCAAGGGATCAGCGGATGCAAAAGCACCAGATCGGTAAAGATATCCGCATCATTCAGCGCCACAGCTGCCGCAATATTGGCGCCGTTAGAATAGCCTAGCCCAATTACACGCGTCGAACCCGCCGCTTCCTTGCGCACAAATGCGGCCATCGCATCGCGGCGCAGTGCAAGGTCGTCCATATCATACAGACCCTCGGCCATCCGCCGAAAATAACGCAGCGCACCGCCCTCGGACACGTCGCCACGCGGGGAGGTCACATGCGCGTCGGGAAACATCTCTTCCGCAAAACCGTGAAACTGCGTCTCTGATCCGCCTGTCCCATGGAAGGTGAAAACATGGGTGTCAGCTTCGGTGCCACGCGTTCGCTGGGCAGTATAGCTCACGATAACGGCTCCAAGTGGTGCTCTAGCTGGGCGCGCAAGTGTTCGTGTTGGCTTGGCAGTTTGAGCGCCTCGCCCAAATGCGCGGTATCCTCGTCACGATCAAATCCGGGTTCATTCGTGGCAATCTCGAACAGAACCCCCGCAGGCGTCCGAAAATAGATTGCATAGAAGTAGTCGCGATTGATCACGGGAGTCACTTGATACCCTGTATCAAGAAGCGCCTCGCGCACCTCTAACTGCCGCGCACGGTTTTCGACCGCAAAAGCGATATGATGGACCGACCCCGCAGACGACCGCGCTTGCGGCACACCTGAGAGCGTTTCCAGATCAATCACATTGGCCGCGTTGCCATTAGGGATAATGAAGCGGGTCACATTGTCTTGGGTGTCGAACTTCTCGTAACCCATGAACTTGAGCAGCTCGGCCGTTGCGCCATCATCGACAATCCGCATATCAGCGCCCTGAAACCCGCGAATCCCCATGTCGGCGCTGACACCGTTGCCCGTCCAGGGGGCGCGATTGTCATCCACCTCGACCAGCGCAAAGCGTTCGCCGTCAGGCCCGTCAAACAAAACGCGATCCTCGCCAAAACGAGTGTCGCGGGTCATTTCCGCGACTTCAAATGTGGCAAGACGGTCTGCCCATGCGCCCGCACTGCCTGTTGGAATTGCGAAAGACGTGACGCCAACCTCACCCACACCACGTTTACCACGGGCAGCATTGGGGAACGGGAAATAGGTCATAACAGACCCAGGCGTGCCGACCTCATCACCGTAATAAAGGTGATACACATCAGGCGCGTCAAAGTTGACGGTCTTTTTGACACGGCGCAGGCCAAGGACGTTTGTAAAGAAGGCGTTGTTTTCGGATGCACTGCTTGCCAGCGATGTGACGTGGTGCAGGCCTTTAATTTGTTTCAGCATCGGAACTCTCCTATTCGGTTGATCCGAATATAGACATTTCAACGATGCACGAAACAGTCAGGGGCGCACGGATTTGGTGCGCCCCTGCACATGAGTTAGTCGATCGACCACGCAGAGATCGCCTTTGACTCGAGATATTCCTCGATACCCCAAACGCCACCCTCACGGGCACGACCAGACAGCTTAACGCCACCAAAAGGAGACCCAGCACCGCGGGACTCGCCATTCATCTCGATCATGCCTGCCTTCAGCGCACGCGCCATGCGATTGCGCTTGGCACCATCAGTGGACTGGACGTAATCGGTCAGACCATAAGGGGTGTCATTGGCAATACGGATCGCGTCGGCTTCGTCCTCAAACGGAATGATGCACAGAACCGGTCCAAAGATTTCTTCCTGCGCGATGCGCATGTCGTTGGACACATCGGCAAAGATCGTCGGACGCACATAGAACCCGCGGTTTACATTCTCAGGCAGGCCCGTGCCGCCCGCAACCAGCTTGGCACCCTCATCAATACCGACTTGGATCAAGCCTTGGATCTTCTCCCACTGCGATTTGTTCACAACGGGGCCCATATGGCGTCCTGTTTCTGTGGTTGGGCCAACTTTCATCGCATTCGCAGTCTCGGCTGCCTGTGTCACGGCCTCGTCATAACGGGACCGCTCGACCAACATACGAGTGGGGGCGTTGCACGACTGGCCAGAGTTGTTCATGCAGTGACGGACACCGCGAATAACGGCCTTTGCGTCAGCATCAGCGAAGATGACGTTCGCGCCCTTGCCACCAAGCTCCAGACCAACACGCTTTAGCGTCTCTGATGCAGCCTTGGAAATCAAACGACCGGCACGGGTAGAGCCCGTAAAGCTGATCATCGCGACATCTTCATGGGCAGACAATTGAGACCCGACGCCCGCACCATCACCATTGATGACGTTGACCACACCCGCAGGAATGCCCGCTTCATGTAAGATTTCGGCAAAGACGATACCAGACAGCGGGGCTTCTTCAGATGGCTTCAAAACCATTGTGCAACCCGCGATCATTGCAGGGAACACCTTTAGCGCGATCTGGCTGATTGGCCAGTTCCATGGTGTGATCATACCGACAACGCCAATCGGCTCCATCAAGATACGATCGGTCGGGGCGTGATCGCCCAAAGGACGGTCCCACTCGATTTGCTTGGAAGCAGCGACCGCATCCTCCAACGCCCAAGGCATCGACGGAGCTTGTGAACCATGCGCCAAATCATGCGGGGCGCCCATTTCCATGCGGATCGCCTCGGCCATATCGTCGGCGCGGGTTTGATAAACCTTCATGACATTCTGGACATGGGCCACACGCTCTTGGACCGTCAAAGCAGCCCAAGCAGGAAACGCAGCGTTTGCAGCGGCAACCGCGGCGTCAGTATCCGCCTGACCGCCAAGCGAAATAACAGCGACCTGCTCTTCGGTTGCAGGGTCAATGACGGGATGATCGCGAGGGACGGCAGGGGCCACCCATGCGCCGTTAATGTAGAAATTTCGATGAGTAATCATAAAGTCGCTCCGAGCCATGTGTTTCGCGCATCGTGGCATTGCGCCGCGTATCGTGCAAGCGCCCTAGCGAGCACTGCATGCACTACCTATATCTGAATCAAGGAAATACAATCAAAGGAGTAGCGCCATGAGCCTGCGTATTAACGACACAATCCCTAACCTGACCGTCGAGACTGATCACTGCACGTTAAAGCTACACGACTGGATCGGTGATAGCTGGGCGATTCTGTTCTCGCACCCCAAAGATTTCACACCTGTCTGCACCACAGAATTTGGGGCAGTTGCACAACTGGCCGACGAATGGGCCGCACGCGACACCAAAGTCATGGGTATCTCTGTTGATAGTGCCGAAGAGCACAAGAAATGGAAAACTGACATTGAATTGGTTGCTGGCACCAAGGCTGGCTTTCCGATTATCGCGGACGAAGACCTGACCGTTGCCAAAGCTTTCGACATGCTACCAGCAGAGGCCTATATGCCAGACGGGCGCACACCAGCCGATAGCGCCACAGTGCGCGCGGTGTTCATCGTCGGGCCAGACAAGCAATTGAAGCTGTCCATGACCTACCCAATGAACGTGGGCCGGAACTTTGCCGAAGTGCTGCGCGCTTTGGACGGCCTGCAAACAGCGGCAAAACACACCGTGGCAACACCAGCGAACTGGAACGTGGGCGACGACGTTGTTATCCCGACATCGTTTAACGCGGAAGCCGCCAAGGAAAAGTTCGGCGACTTCAAAACCGTTCTGCCATACCTGCGTATGACCAAGCTATAATCTGGCTGCTCAAACAACAAAGGCCCCTACAATCGCGGGGGCCTTTTGCGTTTCAGGCTGTGTTTCTCTGCGGATGTGACGGTATCGGTTGCAGGGGTGTCAATCTCGCAATCAGGCCTTGGCTTGCTACGCTGGTCGGATCCTCAGCAACACGTAATTTGCGTGATTTAAAAAATAAACACCTGCGTCCCGACAGGGACCATTTCATATAGTTCGGCCACATGCTCGTTCGTCAGACGCACACAGCCAGATGAAAAGCTCGTGCCGATCGTCTCGGGCTCGTGGGTGCCGTGAATGCGGTAATAGGTGTCGCGACCACCGTCATAAAGATACAGCGCGCGCGCACCAAGCGGGTTACGCGGATGACCACCAGGTAGGCCGTTGCGGTACGGACCATACAATTCAGGCTCAAGATTGATCATGTTTTGGGTCGGGGTCCAGCTCGGCCATTCGGCCTTGCGGCGGATCGTTAAAACGCCCGTGTAATTGCGACCCTGTGCGCCAAGCGCGATGCTATAACGCTTTGCGCGGCCTTCACCCAAGGTCCAAAACAGATAGTGACGCTCTTTGATCACGTGAATTTGGCCTGCGGGCAGGTCGGGGTTCACATCCACCTCTTTGGGGCGGAATTTACGGGGCAGACGGGTGTTGGCAACCGCAGGCGCAGCTAACAAAGACGCGGCGACGGATGCCACAAATGTGCGACGATTAATCATGCTTAGGCCTCAAATACGGTCCGCTTTTTACGGAATCATTACCTGAACTATAACAGGGATTTGTTGTCGTTCGCATAGGGACAATTATGACGCGAACTTATTGATGAATTCTTGCATCACTCACACGAGATCCGGCCTGCGTGTTTATTTGACCCAACGCAAAGAAGAAAAGAGCCGATTTGCGTAGCCTTAAAGGGATAACCTTGGAGGCTGAAATGAAAACCAACGCACTTCCACACTATGACAATTCGGTCAACACCACTGGATGCTGTGCAAAATTTAATACCGCTGGGTGGGATGGGGTTAAGCTGCAATTCGACGAGAAAAGATTTGCACGGGCGACCACGAAATCCTTAGCACATATTCCCATTAACATGGGTAGCGTCTTTGAGAGGGTCCTTAAAAATATGGAAACCGCAGGTGCCTTTGACGCCAATAACTATATCGTCCTAAGCCGGGATTTGTCCCCATGGAAGGCAGAGCATCTTTTTGCGATTGCGACCCCTTTGCCCCAAGAAGAGGCGGTAACGTTAACTGGCAACTTCGTAACAAAGGTTTTTGAAGGGTCCTATAGCAACGTTGAGAGATGGCACGACGAAATTCAACGATTGCCATCCGTGGCAAATGGCGAAAAAGCCGAAGCCTATTTCTTTTACACGACCTGCCCAAAGTGCGCGAAAGCCTACGGCGAAAACTACGTCGTTGGGGTTGCTCGGACATCATGAGACAATGCCCTACTATGGGTGCTGACAGTCATCACGCACGTAAAAAGCCCCGGCGTTTCCACCGGGGCTTTCTTATTTTCAGACGGAGCAGATTTACTCGTCTGCACCTTCTTCTTTTTTCGCTTCTTCACCAGTTTCCTGATCAACAACTTTCATAGACAGGCGAACCTTGCCACGATCATCAAAGCCCAAAAGCTTGACCCAAACTTCTTGGCCTTCTTTCAGAACGTCAGATGGGTGGTTCAGGCGGCGGTTCTCGATCTGGGATACGTGGACCAGACCGTCGCGCTTACCGAAGAAGTTTACGAATGCGCCGAAATCAACCAGCTTCACAACTGTCCCTTTGTAGACTTTGCCTTCTTCTGGCTCAGCTACGATGGAATAGATCATGTCGTAGGCCTTCTTGATGGCCTCGGCGTCGTTGGATGCCAACTTGATGATACCGTCGTCGTTGATGTCGACTTTTGCGCCAGACACTTCAACGATTTCACGGATCACTTTACCGCCAGAACCGATAACTTCACGGATCTTGTCAGTTGGGATCTGCATGGTCTCGATCTTAGGTGCGTGAACGCCCAAGTCTTTCGCGCCAGTCAGTGCCTTGCCCATTTCGCCAAGGATATGCAGACGGCCAGCTTTGGCTTGCTCCAGTGCTTTGGCCATAATCTCTTGGGTGATACCCGCGATTTTGATGTCCATCTGCAGGGATGTGATACCTGCTTCAGTACCCGCAACTTTAAAGTCCATGTCGCCAAGGTGATCTTCGTCACCCAAGATGTCGGACAGAATGGCGTATTGACCATCTTCTTCCATGACCAGACCCATAGCCACACCAGCAACCGGTGCTTTCAAAGGCACACCAGCGTCCATCATGGACAAGGAACCACCACAAACGGACGCCATTGAAGACGACCCGTTAGATTCAGTGATCTCGGATACCAAGCGGATGGTGTATGGAAAGTCAGTTGCCGCAGGCAAAACAGCCTGAAGTGCGCGCCATGCCAGCTTGCCGTGGCCGATTTCACGACGACCTGGGCCAGACACACGACCAACTTCACCAACAGAGTATGGTGGGAAGTTATAGTGCAGCATGAAGTTAGACTTATACATGCCAGTCAGCGCGTCGATCATCTGCTCGTCGTCGCCAGTGCCGAGTGTTGTGACAACAAGACCCTGTGTTTCACCGCGTGTGAACAATGCAGACCCGTGTGTACGTGGCAGGATACCTGTCTCGGAAACAATCGGGCGGATCGTGTCGAGTGCACGACCGTCGATACGCTTGCCGTTCTTCACAACGTCGCCGCGCAGAACAGAAGACTCAAGTTTCTTCAATGCAGCGCCAAGATTGCCGTCTGCTTGCTGCTCTTCAGTCAAAGACGCAACAATGTCGGCCTTGGCAGCGGAAACCGCACCAGTGCGCTCTTGCTTGTCTGTGATTGCATAAGCGGCACGCATCTTGTCTTCGCCAACAGCTTTCACAGCAGCGGACAAGTCAGAGTAATCAACCGGCTGGAAATCAAACGGCTCTTTTGCGCAATCTTCGGCAAGATCAATGATCATATCGATGACTGGCTGGATGCTGTCGTGTGCAAACTTAACCGCACCAAGCATTTCAGCTTCGGACAATTCATAAGCTTCGGATTCAACCATCATCACGGCGTCTTTTGTGCCGGCAACAACAAGGTCAAGACGCTGCTCAGGCTGCAAACGCAGGTTGTGCATGTCGTCGATCTCTGGGTTCAGGATGTATTCGCCATCAACGAAACCAACGCGACAAGCGGCGATTGGACCCATGAATGGGGCGCCAGAGATTGTCAGCGCAGCAGAGGCCGCAATCATCGCAACCATATCTGGGTCATTGACCAGATCGTGCGAGAGAACTGTACACATCACCAAAACTTCGTTCTTGAAACCAGGAACGAAAAGCGGGCGAATTGGACGGTCGATCAAGCGGGATGTCAGCGTCTCTTTTTCAGTTGGACGGGCTTCGCGCTTGAAAAAGCCACCTGGTACTTTACCGGCAGCGTAATACTTTTCTTGGTAGTGCACTGTCAGGGGAAAGAAGTCCTGACCGGGCTTTTGGGCACGTGCGAATGTCACGTTGGCCATAACGCTGGTTTCACCCAGTGTGGCAATGACAGAACCGTCGGCTTGACGGGCAACCTTGCCAGTTTCCAGTGACAGCGTTTCTTCGCCCCACTGAATTGATTTTTTAACTTCGTTAAACATCTATGTTTTCCTTTGGGCCATTGGCCCGAGATTTGCGTAGGGGGCGTATTCCCCCTCATTCCGGTATCTTGTTTGGCGCTGGAATGCGGGCGCCTGTCTTCTCAAGATGGCTGGGCCATACAGGATATGGGCACGTTTGGGAAGTCTTGTGATAACGCGCCGCATCGCAGTCGCAAGGGATCAATGCCACTGCGTTGCCGCTTCACCCACGAACCAGTCAAACAGGTCAGTGCTCCATAAGAACGGATCTTCAGGATACGACAGCCCCGCCATCTTGCGGGAATAAACAAGGGTAAACGCCTTTTGCGACCATTCCAAATACCCGTGGCGCATTTCTGTAAAGCCAGCCGCCAAAAGCAGGTCGAAAATGTTCTGTAGTGACCTTGGCGGACCCAGAACCTCGAACTCATCATAGATGCGGAACATGGCAGATAAGGCGGTTCCCAATTGCGCATAGGTCAACTTTGACAAAATGGCGGGGTCATCCAGCACAAAACGGTCACTGTCTACCAGTAGGGTGTAGCGCGCCCACTTGTCCTTATCTTGCTTGGCAAAGCCACAATCCACCAAGGCGGTAGCTGCGTGTGCATAATTGCGAACAACCCCGTCGGTTAAGACCGTGCCAGCAGGGACAACGCCATTCTTAAGTGGGGGTAAGGCCTCGAACCTACGGTCAAAATCCATCTTGTTGCGCCGCGATACAATAGTTGGGCATAATATTGGCATAGCCCAACCATCAGATTACGATTGGCACGGGACCACGGTTCATTATGCATGGGTTTCTCCACTCTGGATCCACACTCTGTTGACCGTTGTGCGGTCACGCTAAAAGCGCATATCGCCCCTTCAAAAGCGCTTCTTCATACTCTCCTGCGGCATCGCTGTCATAGACCACGCCGCCGCCGACGTTCAGGCGCACAGTGTTGTCCTCGAAGCACGTCAGCGTGCGAATGGCGACATTAAACGTCATCGCGCCATTGGGGGCGATCCAGCCGATGGCGCCGCAATAGGCACCACGCGGTCCTGCCTCCAACTCATCGATGATCTGCATGGCGCGAATTTTCGGCGCACCTGTGATGGACCCGCAGGGGAACAATGCGCGGAAGATATCTGTCAGGGACGTCTTCTCAACCAATCTAGAGCTAATCGAAGATGTCATCTGATGCAGCGTCGCATAGGTCTCGACGGCGAAAAGTGTCGGCACTTTGACCGACCCGATTTCAGAGATGCGGCTCATGTCGTTGCGTAGCAAATCCACGATCATCAAGTTTTCTGCACGATTCTTTTCCGACCTTTGTAGCCATTTTGCGCGGGCGGCGTCCTCTGCTGGGGTGCCGCCGCGCGGCGCGGTGCCTTTCATGGGGCGCGCGCGGATATTGCGGTCCGCGTCAATGCTAAAGAACAATTCAGGCGAACGGGACAAAAGCGCGGGCCCGCCAAGGTCAACAAACGCGCCGAAAGGGACCGACTGTTTGGCTTGCAGGGCTGCGTAAAGCGCATCAAGCGATCCGGTCCGCTTGCACGTCAGCGGGAAGGTCAGGTTCGCTTGATAGATATCGCCGGCGCCGATGTAGTCTTTGACCGCGTCAAACGCAGTTGTGTAATCCTCAAGCGTCCAATCAGGGACGGGGGCCGAAAGCGTGGCTGTGTCCGTTGGTGTGGCTTTGCGTTTTGAAGACGATGATGTGAACACACCAAATTGCAGCAGTGGCACATCGCGCTTTGCGGGCATCAAGTCCAACAGCTTGCGCGAGAACATATAGCCAAGTTCATAGCTGGCGACACCGGCCAGCCAATGCCCGTCTGCTTGCGCCTGCTCCATCGCCGCAAGGGCGGGCATCACCTCGTCAGGGGTATCGGCACGGATCACCCGCAGGGCATTGTCAAACGACAGCCCTGTCCCCAGTGGTCCGTTGTCAAAATATACGCGCTGGACCAAGTGGCTCCCCTTAGAAGTCTGCCGCGATCCGCAAATCGCGCAGTGGTTTCACCACTGTTATCGCATGGGCGTAGATAGGATGCGCTTTATATGCGGCAAGTGCTTCGTCGCTTGCGAACTCACCATAGACGATCACGTCCACTTCTGACGACCAAGCATCGCCCTTGGTGTTTTCACGCACTTCGAAAACATCCGAATGCGGAATCTTGCCAAGCTCGCGTAGGCCGTCCACGATCTTGGGGATATCTGCCTTGTCCTTAGCACTAAAGAACACAATGTGGCGGATTGCGGGTCTGGTTGTCATGGGCTTCTTGCCTTTTGTCTGTCGCTGCACGGCTCAAATCACATTCAGCGCCGCCAGACAAGATGACGCCTCAACGCAGCTTGAAAGACGCAGAATCCCCCGTGCCCTGGTCAGATGTAAAGCGCATCTCGCTTCCCTTGGCTTCGACCAATTGACAGTTGTATCCGATAGGGTCGCCGCCCCATGCCATGTCACGACAGAAATACCCGTTTTGCCAGTTCCAAGCGCCCGTGATGTCCCAGCCCAGCGCATCACCAGCGATAGATCCGTCAGACGTCACTTGAAGAGTAACGCCATATAGCCTGTTCGACAGGGATTTTCCCGAAATCAACGTCAGAAAGGCACCTTTTTCAGTCACGCGCTCAAAGGCAGAGGCACTCACAGGCGCGATGATCAGGACAGACAATAACAGCAAGCGGATCATGGCGTTTCTCCATATTGGACACAGCTATTACGCTTGATCGTCCAATTTGGTTCACTTTTGCTAAATCATGCTGCTTTTCCGACAAGACCCTCAGAGACCAAGTACGTCCATCATATCATATTGACCCGGCGACTTATCCTGTCCCCAAAGTGCGGCCTTCAGCGCACCACGTGCAAAGATATTCCGGTCTGTCGCCATATGGCGCAGGATAATCCGCTCGCCCGCAGCAGCGAACATCACGTCATGCTCGCCCACAATATCGCCGCCACGAATGGCAGAGAAACCAATGTCGCCACGCGTCCGTGCGCCCGTAATCCCGTCGCGGCCACTATCGGTCACATCTTTCAGCTTCACACCACGACCAGCCGCGGCAGCTTCACCCAGCATCAGCGCCGTGCCAGAAGGGGCGTCGACCTTGTGGTGGTGATGGGCCTCGATAATCTCGATATCAAAATCCTCGTCCAATGCGGCAGCGACTTTCTGGGTCAGCTTGGTCAGAAGGTTCACACCCAACGACATATTTCCCGCACGGACAATCACCGCATGATGCGCGGCAAGTTCAATCGCTTTCAAATCCGTCTCGGCCAAGCCGGTCGTCCCAATCACATGCACAGCGCGGGCTTGGGCGGCAAGACCAGCAAATGCGAGCGTCGCCGCAGGGGCCGTGAAATCAATCACCGCCTGCGCTTTTGCGAAAACCTCTAACGCGTCGTCAGTGACAGTGACGCCCATCTCGCCCATGCCCATGGCTGTACCAACATCCTGACCAACCCAACCATGACCCGTGCGCTCTAACGCGCCAACAAGGTGGCACTTGTCCGACGCCATGACCGATTTGATCAACATCTGGCCCATACGGCCAGAAGCACCAGTGATTACAATACCCGGAGAGTTGGTCATAAGATGGATCCTTTGTCAGCGTTCAACATCGGTATAGGCGGTTTGCGGGTTAGGTGGAATAGGGGGAAGTACGAGGATGCCGACACGACTTGATCCTGATCAAAGCGCAGGCGACGGCATCGCCCTATTTCCACTTCAAATTCTCATTTGAAGGACCGACCATGAACTGGAACGACAAACTCGCCGATACCCGCAAAGGGCTGCGCAATCTCAACGGGGCGATCCCAGAAACGGCCAGTGCGTTCGGCGCGCTGGGCAAAACGGTAAAAGAGGGCGGGACGCTAGATTTCAAGACCAAAGAACTGATCGCGCTGGGCATCTCTGTTTGCATCCGATGCGAGCCATGCATCTCGCTACATATCGCGGCCCTTGTACGTGACGGCGTGACCCGCGACGAAATCAGCGACGTGTTGGCAATGAGCATCCAGATGGGCGGCGGACCCGCGATGATGTATGCGGCTAAGGCGCTAGAGTGCTTTGACGCGCTATCCGCCTAGCCCGCTTTGACTGCCAAAGGATAAACAATCCTGACACCACGATCAGCGCGGACCCTGCGACCATGGCCGCGCTGATTTCTTCGCCAAACAGGATCACACCTAGGGTGATGCCAAAGATCAGGCGGGTATAGCGAAACGGCGTGACCGTTGACACTTCGCCTGTGCGCATCGCGGTCATCAGGCAGGCATAGGCCACCACGCCAGCCATGATTGATCCGATCAAATAGACGCTTGTTTGTGCATCAGGCCAAACGAACGGCACACTCTCCCAGACCGCATAGGCGACACCCGCGATGACAATCGACAAGAACCCGTAAAAGCCCAGCACATTGGCCGACAGGGACTTAGGTGCGGCACGGCTTGCCAGATCACGCCCCGCAAAGCCGAACATGCCAATCAGCGCCAAGATCGATAGCGCCGAAAAGCTATCCGTGCCCGGTTGGATGATCACCAGCACGCCCGCTAGCCCCACAAAGATCGCAGTCCACCTGCGCCAGCCGACCTTTTCGCCAAAGAAAATCGCCGCGCCCGCGACGACGACCAACGGGGTGGCCTGCAAAATCACGGTGGCCGCCGACAACGGGATCAAGGCTATCGCCAGCACATAAAACAACCGACCCATGATCTCAAAGCCGACACGGACACGCATCGGTTTTGATAACACATCAGGGTTGCGCAAAGACTCGTGTTTGGCCCTTGCAATCAGGGCAAACAAGATCGCGCCACCGCCGCCGAAAATGATCAACACCTGACCAATCGGAACCGTCACAGACGCCGCTTTGATAAACGCATCCTCAATGGCAAAAATCGCCATCGCCGCAATCATCCAAAGGCTGCCCAACAGATTGGCGCGATTGCCGGTATCGATATCAAGGGTCATGGGCTGTCCAGTCCGCGCAAGGGTTGGGACAGGTCTAGAGACATCAGGGGCGCGCTTCAAACCCTGCTTTGGGATCGGACTGAAATAATACTTGAGGTTCTAGTCACTGGAGGGTTTAGGTCAAAGGTCAGACCACATAAGGACAACAAAAAATGACCCGCGACCTGCTACTTATGGCGACCCCGATGCTGGATTTCGAAACGCCCGCGCTGCAAGACCTGATCGCACGTCGCGGCTGGGCGCAGCTACGCCCTGCAGACAAGATCGGCGCGGCCTATACCTATGTCAAAGACGAGGTCCTGTTCGGGTATAATGCGGCAGACACACTCAGCGCCTCTGCGGTTCTTGCGGACGGATACGGGCAATGTAACACCAAAGCGACGCTACTGATGGCGCTACTGCGGGGCTTGGGTGTGCGGTGCAGATTGCACGGCTTTACCATCGACAAAGGCTTGCAGCGCGGGGTGGTGCCAGAGGCGGTCTATTGGCTTGCACCACGTAGCATCCTGCATTCGTGGGTCGAGGTCGACTTGGACGGAACTTGGATAAACCTCGAAGGGTTCATCATCGACGCACCCGTTCTATCTGCCTTGCAGGGGGCCTTCCCCGGCAGGGCGACACTCTGCGCCTATGGGGTCGGGACCAACCATCTGCAAACACCAAACACCGATTGGACGGGTGCAGATACCTATATCCAGCGAACAGGGATCAACAACGATTTTGGGGTGTTCTCATCACCCGACGACTTCTACGCAGTGCACCAACAAGAATTTCGCGGATTACAGGAAACGCTTTACCGACTCATCATACGGCACTGGATGAACAGGCGAGTGGCGGCCATGCGCGTAGGACATGTGCCGACCATCCCGAACAGCAACGTCAATCTGGACCCGCAATTCCCACCCCACGACGCAAATGGCAAAGCCCCGCGCGTCCCTTAAACCCCGCTTGGCAATTCGCAGCAGAAGCCTTAGATGGGGTTTATGGCTAAGAACACATCAAGAGACGGGCGCGCGCCCACGCAGCGTATGTTGAAGGTCGGCGAGATGATCCGCCGTGACCTTTCGGCAATCTTGCAGCGTGGTGAAGTCCATGATCCCGAATTGTCCCGCTTTATGATCACAGTGGGCGAGGTGCGCATGTCGCCCGACCTGCGGATTGCAACAGCATTTGTGCTACCCCTTGGTGGCGAGCAAAAAGCAGAGGCCTTGCTGGCACTGCGCAAAAACAGGCACGAAATTAGGCATTTGGTGGTCAAAGGCGGTTCGATGAAGCACGCGCCAGAACTGCGGTTCGAAATTGACGGCACCTTCGACCAGATGGATGCGACCGCCGCACTTTTGGCAGATAGCCACGTAAAGCAGGACCTCGACGAGTGAACCGCTGGGCGTTCCTCGCTTTGATCTGGGCCAGCCCTTTGGCCGCAGTGACCTGCGAGGATATGACCTTGGGCGAGAACAGCTTTACGGCATGCACTGTCGATATGGACGCGGATGACCTGCGGCTGTTCTTGCGGGACGGCGACGGCAACATCCTCGGAAATTTCGCAAATATCGACAACGCGCTGGGCGACGGCAAACTCGCGTTTGGTATGAACGCAGGCATGTATCACGACGACCGCGCACCTGTCGGGCATTACGTTCAAGCCGGGACAGAGGTGATGCGGGTGATCCCCAACGCAGGACCTGGCAACTTTGGATTGCTTCCCAACGGGGTCTTCTGCGTCAACGATGACAGCGCGCAAGTTTACGAGACCTTGGATTTCATCGAAAAAGAGCCAACTTGCCGCGACGCAACGCAATCAGGGCCAATGCTGGTGATCGACGGGGATCTGCACCCTAGGTTTCTCAAAGACGGCACCTCGCGCTATGTGCGCAACGGAGTCGGAACCAGCGCAGACGGCAAAACCGCGATCTTTGCGATCTCGAACAGCGTCGTCTCATTCTACGACTTCGGCAGCTTTTTTCGAGACGTTCTGAAAACGCCAAACGCGCTGTATTTCGACGGGAAAGTCTCGCGGCTTCATGCGCCCAGCATGGGACGGTCCGACCTCGGGTTCAGGCTAGGGCCAATCGTCGGGGTCGTCGAATAGTTGACGCGGTCAGCCAGCACCGATAGCTGCGCAAAAACATTTCTAGAAATTAGGTGATCAATGGGACGTAAACGCAAAGGCCGCGATCTATCTGGCTGGCTTGTGGTGGATAAACCTGCGGGCATCACTTCGACGTCAGTGGTCAACAAAGTGCGCTGGGCGCTCGACGCGAAAAAGGCAGGCCACGCCGGCACGCTTGATCCAGAAGCAACCGGCGTTCTGGCCGTGGCTTTGGGCGAAGCAACCAAAACCGTGCCCTACATCACGGACGCGCTGAAATGCTATACGTTCACGGTCACATTGGGTCAGGCGACGAACACAGACGACGCCGAAGGCGAAGTCATTTCATCCTCTGATAAACGCCCCAGCGATGACGAGATCAAGGCCGCCTTGTCGGCATTCGTGGGCGACATCATGCAAGTGCCACCACAGTTCTCAGCGGTGAAAATCGACGGTGTGCGGGCCTATAAAAAAGCACGCGACGGCGAGGAAATGGAACTAGCTGCCCGCCAGCTATGGGTCGAAGAATTGTTGCTCATCGACCGTCCGGACCCAGACCACGTCGTGCTGGAAATGACCTGCGGCAAAGGAGGTTACGTGCGGTCCATCGCACGGGACTTAGGCGAGGCGCTGGGCTGCTACGGTCACGTGCTCAAACTGCGCCGCATTTGGTCGGGGCCATTTGATGCCAAAGACGGCGTGACGCTTGATCAGGTCGACGCAATGGCCAAAACACCGGAACTGGATGCGTTTGTGCAACCGCTCGAAATCGGGTTGGCTGACCTCGAACAAGTGACCGTCCCTGCCTCCAGCCTGACCAAACTGCGCAACGGCAATGCGGCCCCTGTGTTCGCAAGCGGGTTGGACTACGACCAAGAGGTTTGGGCGTCCTATGACGGTCAAGCTGTGGCCGTCGGGCATTACCGCAGTGGTGAATTGCACCCCAGCCGCGTGTTTGTTCTGCCGCAGTGATGGGTTTTCACCTAACCTCGCTTCGCCTAGGCTAGGCGGATGATCACACGCACGCATGAAACCCTGTTGTCCAAATCCACCGCGATCTATTCGGACTGCGAACACTATCGCTATGCGCTGACCCGTGTTTGGGATGAAGACGGCAAGCGGGCGCTGTTTGTCATGCTGAACCCTTCCACCGCGACCGAAGTGCAAAACGACCCGACAGTTGAACGCTGCGAACGGCGCGCCCGCGCCTTGGGGTTTGGCGCGTTTCGGGTGACCAACATCTTTGCTTGGCGCGACACCGATCCACGCAAAATGCGGTCAGCGGCTGATCCCGTCGGGCCTGCGAACGACAGCACGATTCTTGAAGGGGTCGATTGGGCAGACACCGTGATTGCGGCATGGGGCACGCATGGGGCGCATCTGGATCGCGGTCCGCAGGTTGCGACCCTGCTGCGCAACACGCATCAGCCGCTTTTCACC
Source organism: Loktanella sp. (assembly GCA_024686085.1). Taxonomy (GTDB): domain Bacteria; phylum Pseudomonadota; class Alphaproteobacteria; order Rhodobacterales; family Rhodobacteraceae; genus Yoonia. The sequence continues at coordinate 67 of JAIBDT010000062.1, read as the reverse complement.
TTAGGGCTAACCAAAGACGGACACCCCAAGCACCCGCTCTACATCGCCTATACCCAGCAACCACGCC
>JAIBDT010000011.1 GCA_024686085.1 Loktanella sp. | reverse complement strand
TCCCGACCAATTTCAGTACACAACCCACCACAGAAACAATTTTTAATGTCGTGTCCGCAGGCGCGGGGGATGATCTGGTTTACGTCAGCCAAGGTGCAGCTGTCATTGAATTGGGTGAGGGCAGCGATGACGTGATCGTGCATGCGCGTTGGGACAGTGGGCAAAATGATCCGGTTGCGACGATTACTGATTTCGATCCCGATGAGGACCAAGTCATATTAGGTGTGTTTGCCCGCTATCATGTCTTTGAAGATGGGACGACAGCCATGGATGGGACCTATACACTGACGGAAATCGAAACCGACCAAGGCCCTGCGACACTTGTTGAACCTGCCGTTGAGGACGAGGCGCTTGCGCTCAATCTTAACCCTGACAGCGTTGGATACGCGGTCTTACTTGGCGTGACGCCCGACGAAATCCAAGAGGGTAATATTCGGGTCATCATCACCAGCCAACCAATTTATATGGGCGAAGCTGACCGTTAACAGAACGACATAGCCTTCGTTCAGGTCATCGTTCTGGCGTTTTGAATTGCACGATATCAATGTTGTCGCTCGTCAGGACGTGCCGGTGATGCCTCAAACCTTGCAACCGAGCCCCCATTTCGCTAACTCCGCAGTAACACAAGTGTGAGGCGCGACATGGACGATCTGAAATCAAAATACCTCGACCTGATTGCAAATTCTGCCGACGAGGCGGGTCTAGAGGACCTGCGGGTTCAGGCGCTTGGCAAAAAGGGTGAAATCTCGTTGCAAATGCGCGAACTGGGGAAAATGACCCCAGAAGAACGGCAGACCGCTGGCCCTGCCTTGAACGCGTTGAAAGATGAAATAAACTCCGCGTTGGTTGCGAAAAAAGCAGCCCTTACCGACGCCGCACTTGATGAACGCCTGCGCGGCGAATGGCTCGACGTAACTTTGCCATCTCGCGACCGTCCGGCAGGAACGATCCACCCGATTTCCCAAGTCACCGAAGAAGTCACCGCGATCTTTGCCGATATGGGGTTCTCTGTGGCCGAAGGCCCACAGATCGAATCTGATTGGTACAATTTCGACGCGCTCAACATTCCGGGCCACCATCCCGCGCGCGCAGAGATGGACACATTCTATACGCACCGTGGGGAAGGTGATAACCGGCCGCCACACGTTTTGCGGACACACACCAGCCCTGTGCAAATCCGTTCCCTAGAGGCCAACGGCGCGCCCATTCGCATCATCTGTCCGGGTCGCGTTTACCGTGCCGATTACGACCAAACGCACACCCCGATGTTCCACCAAGTTGAAGGTTTGGCGATCGATAAAGACATCTCGATGGCGAACCTGAAATGGGTGCTGGAAGAATTTGTCAAAGCATTCTTTGAAGTCGACGACGTTGAACTACGCTTCCGCGCCAGCCACTTCCCGTTCACGGAACCCTCGGCTGAGGTGGATATCCGCTGCTCATGGGAAGGCGGCACATTGAAAGTGGGCGAGGGCGACGATTGGCTTGAAATCCTCGGCTCTGGCATGGTCCACCCCAAAGTATTGCAAGCCGCAGGCGTTGACCCATCAGTTTACCAAGGCTTCGCATTCGGTGTCGGCATCGACCGCATCGCCATGCTGAAATACGGCATCCCGGACCTGCGCGCCTTCTTCGACAGCGACCTGCGCTGGCTGCGCCACTACGGTTTCCGATCACTCGATGTGCCAACACTGCACGGGGGGCTTTCCAAATGAAATTCACACTCTCTTGGCTAAAAGCCCACCTCGACACCACTGCCTCCGTTGATGAAATCTGCGAGGCTCTGACCGATCTGGGTCTTGAGGTTGAAGGCGTTGAAAACCCTTCTGAAAAGCTCAAGGCGTTTACCCTTGGCTACGTCAAGCACGCCGAAAAGCACCCCGATGCGGATAAGCTGCGGGTGTGTAAGGTTGATACTGACGAGGGCGAGTTGCAGATCATTTGCGGCGCGCCGAATGCACGCGAAGGCATTACCGTTGTTGTCGCCAAGCCGGGTGTTTACGTGCCCGGCATTGATACGACGATTGGAGTCGGCAAAATTCGTGGCATCGACAGCTACGGCATGATGGCCTCCGAGCGCGAGTTGGAACTGTCGGAAGAACACGACGGCATCATCGAGTTGCCAAGCGGCGAAGTAGGTGACTTGTTCATCGACTGGCTGGCCAAAAATGACCCCGCCAAAGTCGACACCATGATCGAGATCGCGATCACGCCGAACCGCCCGGACGCACTTGGCGTGCGTGGCATTGCGCGCGATTTGGCGGCCCGTGGTTTGGGCAAGCTGAAACCACGTAATGTTGATCCGATTGAGGCAACGTTCAAATCAGATCTGACGGTCAGCATTGATGCCGATACGCTCGACGGCGCGCCTGTATTCATGGGCCGCCTGATAAAGGGCGTGAAAAACGGTCCGTCCCCCGAATGGCTGCAAGACCTTTTGCGTGCCATCGGGTTGCGTCCGATTTCTTTCCTCGTCGATGTGACCAACTTTTTCACCTACGATATGAACCGCCCGCTGCATGTTTTTGATGCCGATAAGGTCAGAGGAAACCTGCGTGTTCACCGCGCGGCGGGGGGCGAAGAAATCCTTGCTCTCGACGATAAAACCTACAGACTACGCGCGGGTCAGATGGTGATTTCCGACGATAATGGTGTGCAAAGCATTGCGGGCATCATGGGCGGGGCTGCGACTGGCTGCACGGAAGAAACCACAAACGTGTTCGTCGAAAGCGCTTATTGGGACCCTGTGCAAATTGCCTATGCGGGCCGGGCACTAAAGATTAACTCTGACGCGCGCTATCGGTTTGAGCGTGGCATCGACCCTGCATTCACGCCTGATGGACTTGAGCACGCCGTGCGCATGATCGTCGACAACGCAGGCGGCGAAGCGTCAAGTGTCATTGTTGCGGGTAAGATACCTGACGTGTCCCGGTCTTATAAATTGGATGCCAAGCGAGTTATCTCACTGGTCGGCATGGACATCCCTGAATCGACACAGCGCCAAACGCTGACGGCGCTGGGCTTCCGTCTGGAGGGGGACATGGCGCATGTGCCGAGCTGGCGTCCAGATGTGCAGGGCGAGGCTGACCTTGTTGAAGAAGTGGCGCGGATTGCGTCCCTGACGAAACTTGTAGGCAAGCCATTACCGCGTATCGCTGGCGTTCCGAAATCGATCCTGACACCGTTGCAGTCACGTCAGCAGATGGCAAAGCGCACCGCGGCTGCTTTGGGCTACAATGAATGTGTCACTTACAGCTTCATCGACCGCGAAGCTGCGACACTGTTTGGAGGTGGCGACGATGCGACAATGCTGCAGAACCCGATCTCTGCAGATCTGTCGCACATGCGTCCCGGTTTGTTGCCTGGCCTTTTGCGGGCCGCAGCGCGCAACCAAGCACGCGGTTTTGCAGACATGGCCCTATTCGAAGTTGGACACGCTTTCCAAGGTGGTGAACCCAACGAACAGCACGTGCAAGTCGCGGGTATTCTGATCGGCAAGACAAGTCCAAAGGATGTGCATGGCACATCTCGCGGCGTTGACGTCTATGACGCTAAGGCAGACGCCGAGGCGGTTCTCGCGGCCATCGGCGCCCCAGCCAAAGTGCAAATTCTGCGTGGTGCTGATGCTTGGTGGCATCCAGGCCGGCACGGTAAAATCTGCCTTGGACCTAAAAAGGTGCTGGGAATCTTTGGTGAACTCCACCCCAAGGTGCTGCGCGAAATGGGCGTTAAAGGACCTGCCGTGGCTTTTGTTCTGTATCCAGAGGACATTCCTTTGCCAAAGAACAAAACGATTGCGCGACCAGCCTTGGTCGCAACGGACTTGCAAGCGGTTGAGCGGGACTTTGCCTTTGTCGTGGATGCAGACGTCGAGGCACTGACCTTGATCAACGCGGCAGCGGGCGCGGATAAGGCGCTGATCACCGAAGTGCGCGTCTTTGATGAATTCATCGGCGGCAGCTTGGGTGAGGGCAAAAAGTCGCTCGCGATCACCGTGCGTCTGCAGCCCATTGAGGCGACGCTGAAAGACAAAGACATCGAAGCCGTAAGCGCCAAGATCGTTGAGAAGGTGACCAAAGCAACAGGCGGTGCTCTGCGCGGATGATTAGACCCGCAACACTGGATGACGTAGACGGGCTTAAGGCCGCGGTTATTGCGGCCTACGCGCCCTATGCGGACAAAGGGGTCGGACTTCCGCCCGTGGCCGAGGGACTGGATGACGATATTCGTGATAATTACGTTTGGGTCGCCGAAGATCGCGGATTGATCTTGGGCGGGGTCGTTTTGGTACTGCGTGACGGAGTTGCGTATGTGGCAAATCTTGCGGTGCATCCGATCGGCGAAGGGCAGGGTTTGGGGCGCAAGCTAATCGACATCGCAACTTCGGCGGCAAATGATGCAGGCTATGGGCATGTCGGCTTGAGTACGCATAAAGACATGACAGGCACGCAGGCGTTTTACGCACGGCTTGGCTGGACCGAAACGGCACGGCAAGGGGACAAAGTCACCTTCACGCTTGAACTGACATAAGGAAAACACATCATGACGCTTTGCATTTATCTTTCTGGTGAAATTCACACCAACTGGCGCGATGAGATCATTGCGGGTGCCACGGGGCTAGATGTCGAATTCTCGGGGCCTGTGACGGACCATGCCGCGTCCGATGACTGTGGCGTGGCGATCATGGGCACCGAAGATAATAAGTTCTGGCATGACAACAAGGGGGCCAAGCTGAACGCAATCCGCACACGGCACGGCATTGAAATGGCCGATATCGTCGTTGTCCGGTTTGGCGAGAAGTATAAACAGTGGAACGCAGCCTTCGATGCAGGCATGGCTGCCGCCTTGGGAAAGTCCCTGATTGTGATGCATGGTGCGGATCACCAGCATCCGCTCAAAGAGGTCGACGCCGCAGCATTGGCCGTTGTCGAAACTCCCAAGCAGGTCGTTGAAATCCTAACCTATGTTCTGTCAGGGACACTGCCGTCCTGAATTTGTTTCTTTGCTGCACCACCCGAGGTTTGGGGGAAAAATGAAGCAAAAAAACCCGATATTTCCCGTTTATTGTGGCGTACCAAAACATCACAGGCGCAGTCGGCGACAGATCGACGACGCTCATCAAACTTAGGGGACTACAATGATTAAAGAATTCAAAGATTTCATCGCCAAAGGCAACGTCATGGATATGGCCGTTGGTATCATCATCGGCGCAGCATTCACGGCTATCGTGGGCTCGCTGGTATCCGATCTGATAAACCCAATCATCAGCCTGTTCATGGGCGGCGTTGATTTCTCCGGCATGTATGCATTGCTTGGCGAAGGCGAATTCACTTCCATCGCGGCTGCTGAAGAAGCAGGCGCTGCAGTATTCGCATACGGTCGTTTCATCATGGCGATCATCAACTTCCTCATCATCGCATTCGTGGTGTTCATGCTTGTTCGTACAGTGAACAAGACCAAAAAGGTCGAAGAAGCTGCACCAGAGGCGCCAAAAGGCCCGACACAGGAAGAACTGCTTGCAGACATCCTGAAAGCGCTGAAGAAGTAATTTTCGGTACTTTGAAAGTAAAAAGGCCCGCCAGAATGGCGGGCCTTTTTGCGTTAAGATCAGAGTACTTACAAATTGCACAACTAAACGAGAATCAAACGGGTCTACTGATTGATAGCAGACCCTTCTGATTTGAATTTATTTCTTCAAGGCCAATGCTGGGGCCAGAACATCAATACCAAGTGCTTTACCAACGGCATAATACGTCAGGTGTCCCGCATGGACGTTCAAGCCGTTCAGCAAATGCTGGTCGTCTTCACACGCCTGACGCCATCCTTTGTTCGCCAAGGCAAGCATGAACGGCATTGTCGCATTACCCAAGGCAATCGTGGATGTGCGCGCAACTGCGCCTGGCATGTTGGCAACGCAGTAGTGCATGATACCATCAACGTCATAGATCGGATCTTGGTGAGTGGTAGCTTTTGACGTTTCAAAGCAACCGCCTTGGTCAATCGCGACGTCCACAAGCGCCGCACCGGGCTTGAGTTCGGACAATTGCGCACGGCTGATCAGCTTCGGTGCCTCCGCACCGGGGATCAGAACCGCACCGATGATCATATCGGCTTGACGGGCCAATTCTATGATGTTGCCCTCGGATGCATAGGCGTTCTTGAACGTGCCGCCAAAGACGTCGTCAAGATAACGCAAACGCGGCAAGTACCGGTCCAGAACAGTGACATCAGCGCCCATGCCTGCGGCGATCTTTGCCGCATGTGTGCCAACAACACCGCCGCCAATGACCAGCACACGACCTGGGCCAACACCCGGCACACCTCCCAACAGAACACCGCGACCGCCATTGGCTTTTTGCAGAGTCCATGCACCGACTTGTGGTGCCAAACGGCCCGCAACTTCTGACATTGGGGCCAACAAAGGCAGGCCGCCGCGATCATCTGTTACGGTCTCATAAGCGATACAAGTCGCACCAGAGGCGATCAGATCTGCTGTCTGTGCAGGGTCTGGCGCGAGGTGCAAGTATGTGAACAAAATCTGGCCTTCGCGTAGCATCTTGCGCTCGACTGACTGTGGCTCTTTGACTTTTACAATCATGTCGGCAACTGCAAAGACTTCAGCGGCTGTGCCGACAATTGTGGCACCAGCGGCAACATAGTCTTCATCCGTGAAACCGGCACCGGTTCCGCAGTTCGTTTCAACCGTAACAGTGTGACCTGACTTAACGGCTTCAATCGCTGCATTTGGCGTCATGCCAACGCGAAATTCCTGTGGCTTGATCTCTTTTGGGCATCCGATATGCATTTTGGGTCTCCTCCCCGAAGTAATATTGATGCGACTATCTGCCCGTCGTGCCGCAATTTCATCTAGAATGTTCTTGGGCGTTAGCGGTATCTTTGATACAAACGTGCAATAATTTATAAAAATACCGAAGGATCGTGCGCCATATGGAAATTGACAGCATAGACCAGCGAATCTTAGAGGTTCTGCAAAAGTCGGGGCGCATGTCCAATGCCGAGCTTTCAGAAGTGATCAATCTGTCGCCCTCTGCCTGCCATAGGCGCGTGCAGCGGCTTGAAAAAGACGGAATTATTGCAGGCTATGTTGCCTTGCTAAATCCGCGCAAGGTGGGGCGACCAACCACAGTTTTTGTCGAAATCACCTTGTCTGGTCAAGCCGACGAAGTGCTGGATGCGTTTGAAAAAGCCGTGGCGCGGGTGCCCGATGTTTTGGAGTGTCATTTGATGGCGGGTAGCGCCGATTACCTGTTGAAAGTGACCGCAGGCGATACCGAAGATTTCGCGCGCATCCACCGCCGCTACCTCGCGGCGCTGCCGGGGGTCGCGCAGATGCAATCGTCATTTGCCCTGCGTACTGTCAGGCAGACAACGGCCCTGCCTGTCAGGCCTTGAACGCGCGCAGCACTTCGATTGCGGCGGCAACGACTGGGTCATGCGTTTCTCTCAAAATCGTTACGCGATCAAACCTGTCGGGATCGGCGTTTACTGCTTTGCGCAGCGCAGCACCGAAGGCCATGCGTAGTTCAGTCCCAATGTTAAATTTGCACACTTTTGAATTCAACGCCAAGTCGCGACGCTGATCGACAGGCACGCCCGATCCGCCATGGATCACAAGTGGGACAGATGTCACCGCTTCAATCGCGCGAACCCGTGACATATCCAGACCGCCCTCTTTGTCCTGCTGCAAATGTACGTTGCCAACTGAAATGGCCATCGCGTCCACGCCGCTATCACGCGCGAAAACAGCGGCCTCGTCTGGGGCTGTGCCAGCCGAATTCTCGCCGTCCGCATAGCCGACAAAGCCAATCTCGCCTTCGCATGAAATCCCTGCCGCATGGGCCATCTCGGCAATGCGGGCGGTCTCGTCAATGTTTTGTGACAGCGGCTTGCGTGACCCGTCATACATGAGCGACGTGAACCCCGAATCCAAAGCCTCTTTACATTCCTCGAACGTATAGCCGTGGTCGAGATGTGCAACGACAGGGACGCGAGACCCCTCCGCTAGATGGCGAAACATTTTTCCGAGAACAGGCAGCGGCGTATGCGCGCGACAGCCGGGGCCAGCTTGCAAGATGACTGGGCACCCGACCTCTTCGGCAGCGGCCACATAGGCGCGCATATCTTCCCATCCAAGGGTGACCAAGCCGCCGACGGCATAGCCACCTGACAGTGCCGGTTGCAGCACATCTTTTAATGTAACTAGTGGCATATCAGCCCCTTACTTGAACTTGGCGATCATATCTTTGATGCCGGGAATAGTTTCGACCTGATAAGCATGGGTCGGTTGGAAATACTGTACCAAGCTACGCTGAGATAGGCCGCCCAGAATGGTGAAATAATACATCTCGTAACCAGGCATCACAGCACAGGGGTGATAGCCGCTATCAAGCATAATCGTAGAACCATCCATCAACTGATACGCGTCACCCGCCTTGCCTTCTTCGCGTTGGATGATCTGTACGCCAGAGCCGTGGTTAGGTCTGAACCGGAAATTATAGGTCTCGTCATGGCGTGTCTCGATGATGTTGCCATCGGCGTCTTTGCGGTCGGTGTCGTGCTTGTGTGCAGGGAAACCTGACCAGCCGCCTTGACCCACAGTAAACAGTTCCGACACCAGCAAACGACCGACTTTATCGTGGTATTTCGTGCCCAAGATATGTTTGATCTTGCGGTGGGTTTTGGTGTCATCCGACCCGTATTGCACTTTGTCTAACTCGGCGACACGGACATCAAACGGATCAAGCACCTTGTCATAACGGGCACCCGCAATGAAAACTTCGGTATCGTCAGAGACACAGTCGAATGTCACTTTGGCACCAACAGGGACATACACACCCTCTGGCTCACCATCCCAAACGTCAACGCCGCGATTACCAAGTGCCGCGTATTGCACGCCTTCAATATCAACATTCACGGTGCCAGTGGCGGGAACGATACAGGTTTCGTAGCCCGGAACCTGATAGGAAAACGCCTCGCCTTTCTTCAACTTTACGATGTTGAAATAGTTCAGTGGCACCGTCGGATCATCGGCATCTACGATCGGTTTGTTCTGGTTATCATGTGGTGCAATATGCATGGGGCGTCCTTTTCAAGTGGGCGTCGGGCCAGCGTGGCTGGACAAAAATTCTTCGAGATCGGTAGTATAGGGCATGGCGGGTGCGCATCCGGGTTTGGCAACGACAATCGCGGCACAGGCAGAGCCGCGCATAACAGAGGTCTTCAGGTCATGCCCTGTGGCGATAGATGACAACATCCCCGCCATAAAACTATCGCCAGCGCCTGTCGGCTTTAGCGCGGTCACACGATAAATCCCAGTGCGTAGTTCCTCACCATCAGCAAGGGTTATTGCGCCATGTTCGCCCATCTTATAGACAACAATCGCAGCGCCAGCAGTGGCCAGATCGCGGGCCTTTTGCAGGCCCTTTTCCTTGGCTCCTGCCATAAAGCCAAACTCGTCATCATTGCCAACGATCACGTCTGACATCGCCCCCGCGCGACTTAACACGTTTTCGGCTACTTGGGCAGACGGCCATGAATAGGGGCGGTAATCGACGTCAAAGATAATTGGCAAACCCGCTGCGCGCGCTAATTCAAAAGCACGAAACGCCGCAGTTCGAGAAGGCTCAGCCGCGAATACTGTGCCAGCGGTGACCAAAGCAGAATACTGGCTGTAATCCACGGCCTCGACATCAGCGACAGTCATTTCAAAATCAGCCGCACTATTGCGATAGATGACCGACTGATGTCCATCAACACGGCTTTCATAAAGCGCGAGCGAATTGCGCGCCTCGCCGCTTTGAACACTGACATGAGCTGAATCAACACCGTAATGCTGCAATTTCTTGACGCAGAATCGACCAACAGCATCATCTGAAACGCGAGTCAGCAGTGCGGCTTTGCCACCCAACTTGACGATACCAGCCGCGATATTTGCAGACGATCCGCCCATATCCGCCGTATAGCTTTCCGCGTCCTCGATGCCTTCACCGTTTGGAGGAAACAGGTCCATACCGACACGCCCCATGACGATGAAATTATTGCCCTCTATGCCTTTGATGACATCCATAATCAAACGCCCTTGCGCTGTTCGGGGCGGGTCGATTCCCAGTCTTTATGGGCATCCCGCACCTTGGCATTCTCGGTAATATGCGGCGTGCCAACTTCCCACCACGCGTGGCCTTCGGTTGTCCAGCCTTCGTAGGGGTCGACCTGCATGACAATGACATATGTCTTGTCCGATGCTTTGGCACGGCTGAATGCTTCAGCCATTTCCGCTGGATTAGACACTGTTTCAGCGGTGGCCCCCATGGCCTTGGCGTGGGCTTCGAAATCTACGGCAAAGGGTTTGGTCGCTGTGGGTGTGTCGGCGATCAGATTGTTAAAGCTCTCGTTTCCAGTATTGTTCTGCAACTTGTTGATCACCGCAAACCCGCCATTATCCAGCACGCAGATGATCATCTTTTTCTCGGTCAATACGGACGAATAGATGTCAGAGTTCATCAGCATATAAGAACCGTCACCTGTAAATACGATCGTGTCTTTCGAAGGTTCGTTTTCCGACTGCGCAATGCGCGCACCCCATCCGCCTGCTATCTCGTAGCCCATGCACGAAAACCCGAACTCTACGTCGACCGTGCCAATATCAAGTGTTCGCCAGTTTGCCGTAACCTCAGCTGGCAAACCACCCGCCGCTGCAACTACACGGTCACGCGGATCACATAGTGCATTCACGACGCCAATCGCTTGCGCGTACGAATTCGGTCCGTTGCCGTAGCTGACATTTTTGGCAACGTAATCGGTCCATTTGGCCCGCTCCGTTTGTGCATGTGCAGTCCAATTGGCGGGCGCTTTGTAGTCATTCGTAAGCGCCTTGAGCGATTTCTTCGCGTCACCAACGACGGTCATCGACATATGCTTTGCCGCATCGTGACGACCCACATTCACGCCGATAATCTTTGCGTCATGGTCGAATGCGGTCCATGACCCTGTTGTGAAATCCTGCAAACGGGTGCCCACGGCGATAATCACATCCGCCTCTTTAGCAATTGTATTGGCACTGTCAGATCCAGTCACGCCAATCGGGCCGATATTTAGCGGATGAGTGTCCAGCATGTTGGCGCGCCCAGCGATGGTCTCAACCACAGGGATGCCCGTGCTTTCGGCAAAGACAGTCAACTCGGTCACGGCACCAGCATATTGCACACCACCACCCGCGATGATCATCGGACGCTTGGCCGTTGCCAGCAACGCCAAAGCCTCGGCCACTTCCACCTCATCAGGGGCTTGGCTGCGCAGACGATGGACGCGTTTTTCAAAGAAGCGCGTTGGGTAATCAAACGTCCATCCCTGCACATCCTGCGGCAAGCCAATAAACGCAGGGCCGCAATCGGCGGGGTCGATCATCGTCGCAATCGCGGCGGGCAAAGATTGGATAATCTGTGCTGGATGGGTGATGCGATCCCAAAAACGCGATACGGCCTTAAACGCATCATTCGTGCCCAAGGTAGGGTTCCCGAAGTGCTCCAACTGCTGCAACACAGGATCGGGCAAGCGGGTCAAAAACGCGTCACCGCATAACATCAACATCGGCAGGCGGTTCGCATGTGCCAGCGCGGCAGCGGTCAACAGGTTCGCCGTTCCGGGACCTGCGGAGGCGGTGCAGAACATCATGCGGCGACGCAAGTGATACTTGGCGTAGGCCGTCGCAGCAAAGCCCATGCCTTGCTCGTTCTGACCACGGTATAGCGGCAATTCCTCGCGGTGATCGTATAATGCCTCGCCCAAGCAAGTCACATTACCATGGCCGAAGATGCCAAAGCCGCCGCCAAACAGGCGGACTTCTTTCCCGTCAACGACAGTATATTGTGCGGCAAGATAGCGCACAATCGCCTGTGCGGTGGTCAGCTTAATTGTATTCATTTTAGCTCTCATGCGGATCTGTCATTGACGGTGTTTCGATTCTTAAGATACAAATTTTGCAACCGGTTGCAAACCGTATTTCAAAAATGGGACGGAACAATGACGCAGATAGGTATCGGAATCATCGGTGGTGGCTATATGGGCAAGGCACATGCGGTCGCCATGTCTGCCGTCGGTGCGGTGTTCGAAACGGCCCTAAGACCTCGCTTGGAGATGGTTTGCGCAACAAGTGATTCCTCTGCCGAGAAATATCGGTCGGCTTTTGGCTTTGCGCGGGCGACCACTGATTGGCGGGTCTTGGTCAACGATCCGCTGGTAGAAGCAATCGTCATTGCATCGCCCCAATCCACGCATCGTGACATCGCCGAAGCGGCCTTTGCACTTGGTAAACCTGTGCTATGTGAAAAACCGATGGGCGCGACCTTGGCTGATAGCCTTGCGATGACCCAAGCGGCTGAGAATGCGAATGCGATCAACATGGTCGGGTTCAACTACATTCGCACGCCAGCCAGCCAATATGCGCGCGACCTGATCCGCGACGGGGTTATTGGGGATATCACTTGGTTCCGTGGCGAACATACAGAGGACTTTCTTGCCGACCCGGATGCCCCCGCGACATGGCGCACGACTGGGATGGCAAATGGCACAATGGGTGACCTCGCGCCGCATATGCTCAACGCCGCACTTGCGTTGATCGGGCCGATATCATCTTTGATTGCCGAGGTCGAAACCGTCCACACCGACCGTCCTGGTGGGACCGTAACCAATGATGACCATGGGCAAATGATGTGCCGCTTTGAAAACGGGGCGATGGGGGCAATGTACTTCAGCCGCATCGCAACTGGACGCAAAATGGGCTATGCCTACGAGATTACTGGGACAAAGGGCGCAATTAGGTTTGACCAAGAAGACCAGAACGCGATCTGGCTTTATAAGATGCACGGGGACGAAGCGCAGCGCGGCTTTACCAAAATTCTGACAGGTCCAGCGCACCCCGACTATCTGCCGTTCTGCCAAGGCCCAGGCCATGGAACAGGCTATCAAGATCAGATAATTATCGAAGCGAAGGACTTTCTGGAGGCCATCGGATCGGGACAAAACAAATGGCCAACCTTCCGTGACGGGTTGGCTGTCAATCAAATCGTGGCTGCGGCTTTGGCGTCATCCGACACCAAGTCTTGGCAAAACGTCAGCGACTACTGAAAGGGTCCGACATGACTATCCGTATCGGCAACGCGCCATGTTCTTGGGGCATCGAATTTGCATCTGATCCATCCTATCCGACGTGGCAGTCGGTGCTGCAGCAATGCGCAGGTGCGGGCTACAAAGGGATCGAGCTTGGCCCAATCGGCTACATGCCAGAAGAGCCTGAAATCCTGCGCGAAGAGCTTGTGAAAACCGATCTCGAGATCATCGGCGGTGTTGTTTTCCGCCCGTTCCACGATGCGGCGAAATGGCATGAAGTTGTTGATGCGTCCAAACGCACCTGCGAAGCTTTGGTTGCACATGGTGCCGAGCATTTAGTGCTGATCGACAGTATTAGCCCACGCCGCGCCCCCACTGCAGGGCGCGCATCCGAGGCGGTGCAAATGGACGCCGCTGAATGGTCCGCATATCGCGACCGCATTGCAACAATCGCCAAAATGGGCGCAGAAGAATACGGCCTGACCGTTGGCATCCACGCGCACGCGGCTGGCTTTATGGACTTTGAGCCAGAGTTGGAAAAACTCTTGGATGAGGTCGACGAAACGATCCTGAAGATCTGTTTTGATACCGGCCACCACTCTTACGCGGGCTACGATCCTGTTGCGTTTATGAAGCGGCACATGGACCGCATCAGTTATATGCACTTCAAGGATATCGATCCTGCAGTGAAGGCTGACGTTGTCGAAAAGCGGACCGATTTTTACAAGGCTTGTGGCCAAGGAATTTTCTGCAACTTGGGTCAGGGTGACGTTGATTTCCCAGCTGTGCGGCAGCTGTTGCTGGATGCAAATTTCCAAGGGTGGTGCACCGTTGAACAGGACTGCGATCCGTCCATGCCGGGTACGCCGCTAGAGGATGCCCAAGCGAATCGCGAATACTTGCAGTCCATCGGATTCTAAATCTCGACCTGATACAAAATATACACCCACATCGAAGGGAAACAGATAAATGGCTAAACTAAATTGGGGCATGATTGGCGGCGGCGAAGGCAGTCAAATCGGACCTGCACACCGCCTTGGCGCACAAGCAGACGGGAACTTTGTTCTTGCGGCTGGCGCATTGGATCACGACGCAGAAAAAGGGCGTGCCTATGCACAATCCTTGGGAGTTGCGGCTGATCGGGCCTACGGCGATTGGCGCGAAATGTTGGCAGGGGAAACGGCGCGCGATGACCGCGTTGACCTTGTGACCGTGGCCACACCCAACTCCACGCACTTTGAAATCACCAAGTCCTTTCTCGAGGCTGGTTTCAACGTGCTGTGCGAAAAGCCGATGACCATGACCGTCGAAGAAGGCGAGGAAATTGTTGAAATCGCAGCCAAGTCGGGCAAGACATGCGCGGTGAACTATTGCTATTCCGCCTACCCGATGGTGCGCGAAATGCGCCATATGGTCAGCTCCGGGCAGGTCGGCAAGGTCCGCCTGATCGTGACGAACTTTAGCCACGGTCACCACGGCGACGCGACCGACGCTGATAACCCACGTGTGCGCTGGCGCTACGATCCTGCGATGGCAGGCGTGTCGGGGCAGTTCGCAGATTGCGGCATTCATGCGCTGCATATGGCAAGCTTTATCGCGGGTTCTCAGGTGCTTAACTTGTCCGCTGACTTTGCCAGCACAATCCCAAGCCGCGAATTGGAAGATGATGCGATGGTCAATTTCCGGCTTGAAAGCGGCACAGTCGGCCGTCTTTGGACCAGCTCTGTCGCAATCGGCAGGCAGCACGGATTTGAGATTCAGGTCTTTGGTGAAACTGGCGGTATGCGCTGGGCGTCCGAGCAACCAAACCAAGTCTATTACACGCCCGTTGGCGGGCGGACACAGATTATGGAAAAAGGTGACGGGTCTTTGTCTGAGGAGGCAGGGCGCCTTAGCCGTGTTGCAATCGCGCACCCAGAAGGGTTCCCGCTTGCCGTCGCGAACATTTATGTTGATCTGGCCGCTACTATTCGAGGTGAGGTGCGCGATGGATTGCCGACAGCAGAAGACGGTTTGCGCTCAATGGCGGCTGTTCATCAGGCCGTTCAATCTGCCAAACAGAACGGCGTTTGGGTTGATGCTCGACCGCCAATGTTCCGCACGGAATGACGCGATAAACGCATCCTAAGGAACGGGGCGCAGCGTGCCTCGTTCAATGACGCGACACGGAAACAGACGTGCCTCTGGATAGCGATCAGGTTCTTCAAGCGTTGCAGCTATCAACTCGACCGACGAATTTACGATCTGGCGAATGGGCTGGCGAATGGTCGTCAAGTTGATGTTTTCCCAGCCAGCCATTTCCATGTCGTTCAGGCCGATTATACCAACGTCCTGAGGGACGTTTAGCCCACTGTCCTTGAGTGCGCTAAGGGCGCCGATCGACAAAACGTCATCCCCGCAAAAATACGCCTCTTGCGGCCCATGGGAAGCCAATCTTAACATCTCGCGGCGACCCGCATCGAACGAATAGGCATCGGCATATGACACAGATAGTGTGATGTCGGGTTGGCTTGCCAAGACTTCTGCAAAGCCTTTTAAGCGGTCTTGGGTCGACGTCGCCGTGAGAGGTCCACCCATAAAACCAACATAGCGATGTCCACGTAGAATTAATGAGCGGGCAGCCATGCGACCGCACTCGACGTTATCAATTCCAACAACATGTACGGCGGGGGCTGATGAGTATTGGCCAAAGGTATGAACAACTGGGACGCCCTGTTCGCGGAACGCTTCGGAGAAAGCAGGTGCTAAGGTTGAAGACGCAACGATCACCCCATCCACCGAATACTGGCGCATCATTCTCACCGAATTTTGCGGATCGGTTTCATCAGTCAAATTGACCAACAGCGGGCGCAAGCCGCGTTCCTGCAAGCCGCGCGTAAACTGATCAAAGACCGTCAAAAATACCGGGTTGTGAAAGTTGTTAGAGATCAAGCCGATCATCTTGGTGCGGCGCGTGGTAAGGCTTCGGGCTAGCACATTCGGGCTGTAACCTAGCTCAGCGGCGGCTTTCTCAACCCGACTGCGCATTTTTGCGGAAACAGACGCACCATCCGTGAAAGTCCGCGAAACAGCAGAGCGTGAAACGCCTGCGCGTTCTGCGACATCTTTTAGTGTTGCGACCATCCTCGATAAGCCCTCCGGACATTCCGTCTTGCATTCTTTTAACGAAGAGTGCGAGCCGTCGCAGTACAAAAATTCACCGATGTTTTTGCAACCGGGTGCAAAAGTTTTGGAATCATGCTTTTCTTAACTTAAGGTCGTGGGATTCTGCTGAACCTACGTCTGGGATAATAGAATTTTCTGGGAGGAAGACATGAAATCCACATTGAAAACGATGCTACTTTCAACGGCTGTTGCCGCGACATCTTTGATGGGCGCAACTGCGGTTGTTGCAGATGGCCACGGCGATGATCTGACATATATTCTTGTCAGCCACGCGCCTGATTCCGATAGCTGGTGGAACACCATCAAAAACGGTATCGCGCTTGCTGGTGAGCAAATGGGCGTGAACGTAGAATACCGCAACCCGCCAACGGGTGACCTTGCCGATATGGCACGGATCATCGAGCAGGCTGCGGCATCTAGCCCGGACGGTATCATCACAACATTGTCTGATTTTGACGTGTTGTCTGGTCCGATCAGGGCAGCTGTCGATCAGGGTATCGACGTGATCATCATGAACTCTGGTACACCAGCGCAGGCCGCTGAAGTCGGCGCATTGATGTATGTTGGTCAGCCTGAGTATGACGCAGGTCTTGCTGCTGGCCAGCGGGCTGCCGGTGACGGTGTTGGATCTTTCCTTTGCGTAAACCACTATATCAGCTCACCTTCTTCCACAGAGCGTTGCCAAGGTTTCGCTGATGGTTTGGGCGTCGATCTCGGCAACCAAATGATCGATTCAGGTCAGGATCCATCCGAGATCAAGAATCGTGTTTTGGCGTATCTTTCTGCTAACCCAGAAACAGATGCGATTCTGACATTGGGCCCAACATCTGCGGACCCAACAATGCTCGCGCTTGAAGAAAACGGTATGGCTGGTGACATTTACTTCGGTACATTCGACCTTGGCGAAGAAATCGTTAAAGGCCTGAAGTCCGGCGTAATCAACTGGGGTATCGACCAGCAGCCATTCTTGCAGGCTTACCTGCCAGTTGTGGTTTTGACCAACTATGACCGCTACGGCGTCCTGCCAGGCAACAACATCAACTCTGGCCCAGGCTTTGTGACTGCCGATGGACTTGCTAAAGTTGAAGAGTTTGCTGGCGAGTTCCGTTAAGTTGACTTGAGCGAAGCCGGCCTTGGCATGCGCTAAGGCCGGCTTTTTTGTGGAAATTTTCAAGAAAGACAGAGGCCAAGACAATGTCAGACGCCACCAATGACGACGAACGCATTAAGGAAATGTCCGGCCTACGCCGTGCTCTGATCCGCCCCGAATTGGGGGGGATGGTTGGCACCGTTGCCGTATTTACCTTTTTTCTCCTTTTCGCTTTTGACAGCGGCATGTTCAACGCGCAGGGCGTATTGAACTGGTCGGTCGTGTCCGCTCAGTTCATGATCATCGCCGTTGGCGCATGTTTGTTAATGATTGCAGGCGAATTTGACCTGTCAGTAGGCTCGATGATTGGCTTTGCAGGCATGATGATCGCCGTCTTTGGCATCACCCTCGGGTGGCCAATGTGGATGGCAATAATCGTGACCTTTGTAATTTGCATCGCCTTTGGGGCGCTCAATGGATACATTGTGGTCCGAACAGGATTGCCAAGTTTCATTGTGACACTCGCCACATTGTTTATCTTGCGTGGTTTCACGATTTTCATTCCGCAAACGCTAGAGCGTAAGACCATCATCGGTGGTATTCGCGAAGCTGCGGAAGGTGACTGGCTGGCCCCGATTTTCGGCGCCAAAATTTTCACGGGCTTCTTTCAATGGCTGGGCGACATGGGCGTGATTGGTGTTTTCACGCGCGGTAACCTAGAGGGCAAACCTGTCGTTGATGGTATTCCTATGCTGATCGTGTGGGCGCTTGGACTTGTGGTGTTTGGCCATATTCTTTTGACGCGTACTCGGTTCGGCAACTGGATCTTTGCGGCAGGTGGTGACGCGCAAGCGGCTCGCTATGCAGGTGTTCCTGTGGACCGCGTCAAGATACTGATGTTCATGTTCACGGCTTTCTGCGCGACAGTTTTCGCGGTGTGTCAGGTGATGGAGTTCGGCTCTGCCGGGTCTGACCGTGGTATTCTCAAAGAGTTCGAGGCGATCATTGCGGTGGTCATTGGTGGTGCGTTGCTGACGGGCGGATACGGCTCTGTCATCGGGGCCGCACTTGGTGCGCTGATCTTTGGGGTGGTGCAGCAAGGGCTGTTCTTTGCCAACGTCGAAAGCTCTCTGTTCCGCGTGTTCCTTGGTGTGATCCTGCTGTTTGCGGTGATCCTGAACACGTACATTCGTCGTATGATCACAGGAGAACGTTGATATGACCGATCCAATTATACGCATGACGGACATCGAAAAGCACTTTGGCTCGGTTATCGCGCTCAATGGTGTGACGGTCGAGTTCTATCCAGGCGAATGTCACTGCCTACTGGGTGACAACGGCGCTGGTAAATCGACCTTCATCAAGACAATGTCAGGCGTGCACAAACCGACAAAAGGCAAGATCGAATTCGAGGGCAAGGAGATGAACTTTGCTGACCCTCGCGATGCGATCGCCGCGGGTATTGCGACAGTTTACCAAGACCTTGCAATGATCCCTCTGATGTCGGTCAGCCGCAACTTTTTCATGGGCAATGAGCCCGTTAAAAAGGTTGCCGGTATGTCATTCTTCGATCACGAGCACGCCAATGATGTGACGATGTCCGAGATGAAGAAAATGGGCATCAACCTGCGTGGTCCCGACCAAGCTGTCGGCACATTATCCGGCGGTGAACGCCAGACGGTGGCGATTGCACGCGCGGTGCATTTTGGCGCGAAAGTGCTGATTTTGGACGAACCGACATCTGCCCTTGGTGTGCGCCAAACCGCGAATGTACTGGCGACCGTCGATAAGGTCCGCAAGCAAGGTATTGCGGTTGTGTTCATCACGCACAACGTACGGCATGCGATGGCCGTTGGTGACCGCTTCACAGTTCTGAACCGTGGTAAGACCTTTGGTACTGCATCTCGTGGTGAGATCACGCCAGAGCAGTTGCAGGACATGATGGCAGGCGGCGAAGAGCTGGCAACCTTAGAAGGGTCGCTTGGTGGCACTGTCTAAACAGACAAACCTGCGCCGTTAACTATTGCGGCGCAGGCTACTCCGTGCCAATTCAATCTGAAGTTCTGGGTTGGAGATCACGATGAAACGAGGATTGGTTGCGCTTTTGACAGCCTATGTGCTGTCGCAATTCTATCGTGCATTTTTGCCAGTTTTAGCCCCCGTCTTGTTGCAAGATATTGGCGCGACCCCGGACGATCTGGCGCGTGCATCTGGCATTTGGTTTTTGATCTTTGCAGCAATGCAAATCCCCGTCGGCATCGCGTTTGATAGCATTGGCCCACGCATTACGGCGGCCGTCTTATTCGTATTTGGCGGCGCAGGTGGCGCGCTGGTCTTTGGGTTCGCCCAAACACCGATGCATGTCATGGTCGCGATGGGACTGATCGGCGTAGGGTGCTCTCCGGTGTTGATGGCCTCGTATTTTATCCTTGCGCGGACCTATTCTGCGGCGGTCTTTGCAAGTCTTGCCGGGGCCATGATCGGGTTTGGGTCTATCGGGAACTTGGCAGGTTCTGCGCCACTTGCGTGGTCTGTCCAGACCTTTGGTTGGCGCGAAAGCATGTTTGGACTTGCGGTGACCTCGCTTCTCGTTGGTCTGATGCTTTGGGCATTTGTGCGCGACCCTGACCGTTTTGGCGGGTCGGAACGTGGCTCTGTCCTGACGTTGCTTAAAATGCCCATGCTATGGCCGATCATGATCATGATGCTTGTCAATTACGCGCCCGCAGCAGGGCTACGTGGTCTCTGGGCCGGCCCATATATGGCGGACGTCTTTGACGCAGACGTGCGCACCATTGGGCGCGTCACCTTTGTGATGGGGGCTGCAATGATTGTTGGCAGTTTTATGTTTGGCCCGCTCGAACGATTATTCCAATCCCGTAAGTGGGTGATCTTTGCAGGCAATGCATCAGGTGTTTTCGCATTGGTTGCGCTGATGGTTCTACCGGATCAATCGGTATTCTTCGGCACCCTTATGTTGGCGATTATCGGTATTTCTGGGTCAACTTTTGCAGTCCTGATTGCGCACGCAAAAGCGTTCTTCCCGCCGCACCTGACAGGACGCGGTGTGACCTTGATGAACCTGTTCGGAATAGGTGGGGCAGGAATCATGCAATTTGCATCGGGGCCCATCTATGCCGCATCCAAAACCAACACCCCAACCGACGCCTATGTCGTATTGTTCGCGGTTTTTGCAGGAATGGTCGCACTTGGGTTGCTGTTCTACCTACGTGCGCAAGACCGGATAGACTAACCCCTTTTCCTTGGCGGCAAGGCGCGGTAAGAGGCACCATTCTTATAAGGAAGCAACTAATGGGTTATAATATCGTCGTTGTTGGTGCCACAGGTAACGTGGGCCACGAAATGCTGAACATCCTCGCAGAGCGCGAGTTCCCGATCGACAAGATCGAAGCCCTCGCCAGCCGTAAATCGCTGGGGACGGAAGTTAGCTTTGGCGATAAAACCCTGAAAACCAAAGACCTGGATACATTTGATTTCACGGGCTGGGATATGGCGTTGTTTGCTGTTGGCTCTGAAGCCACTAAAAAGTACGCGCCAATCGCTGCCAAGGCCGGTTGCGTTGTGATCGATAACTCTTCGCTGTACCGCTATGATCCGGACATTCCGTTGATCGTGCCAGAGGTGAACCCGCAAGCGGTGCACGGGTATTCCAAGAAAAATATCATCGCGAACCCGAACTGTTCCACCGCGCAAATGGTTGTGGCACTAAAGCCTTTGCACGATCGTGCGACAATTAAGCGCGTCGTTGTCTCGACTTACCAGTCCGTGTCTGGATCGGGCAAAGAAGCGATTGATAGTCTTTGGAATGAAACCAAAGCGATCTACAATCCGACCGACCATCCTAGCCAACACTATACAAAGCAGATCGCGTTTAACGTGATTCCGCACATTGATGTTTTCATGGACAGCGGCGACACCAAAGAAGAATGGAAGATGGTCGTCGAGACCAAAAAGATCGTTGACCCGAAAATCAAAGTCACCGCGACTTGCGTGCGTGTGCCAGTTTTTGTTGGTCACTCTGAATCGATCAATATCGAATTCGAAGAGTTCCTCGACGAAGACGAAGCCCGCGACATTCTGCGCGAAGCACCGGGCATCATGGTTATAGATAAGCGCGAAGATGGTGGCTATGTTACACCAATCGAATGTGTTGGCGACTTTGCCACCTTTATCAGCCGCATCCGTCAGGACGTCACGGTTGAGAACGGCCTGAACCTATGGTGCGTTTCCGACAACCTGCGCAAAGGCGCGGCTTTGAATGCGGTGCAAATCGCTGAACTTCTTGGGCGCGAGTGCCTCAAAAAAGGCTAACCATTGCCAAACCGTATTGAAAAGCCTCCGCAAACGCGGGGGCTTTTTTCGTTTCTTTTGATCTACCGCAGATACGCTTAATGTCACCGCCAACGGAAAAAATGACCGCGGAAATTCATTCGCTGAACTTGGGCTAGGTTCGTGGCAATGGTTAAAACCGTTCTGCCCGTAACACCTGCGCGTCTGTGACCGACACGACGCCGATATGTGGCTCAACCACTGCGAATGCGGCCTCTAATAGTCCATCCAAACGGTCCGGCTTGATAAGGCAAACCACATTGACCATGCCTGACCTGCCAACTTGGCCATCACGTGTCCATTGGCCCGACCGGCCAGAGCCACCGATCACAGGCATCACCGTGTAACCGGTCACGCCTGCATTGTTCAGCGCATCGGTAAGCCTGCTTTCCAGCGGAGCCTCGATCACGATCGAGACGCGTTTAGCGGGGTGCATTTCCATATCAGCCTCCTGTAACGATCTGTGCGACGGTGAGATATAATGGGATCCCAAGCGTTAGGTTGAACGGGAACGTAATGCCAAGCGACAGCGTAAGATAAATGGCTGGGTTCGCTTGTGGCAGTGCGACCCGCATCGCGGCGGGCACAGCGATGTAGCTGGCGGATGCCGACAACACCATCATCAGCAGTGCCCCACCCGTTGAAAGCCCTATCAACATCGCCGCGCCCAATCCAAATGCGGCTCCGATTAGGGGCATCAATAGTCCAAAAGCTACAATTGGAAGGGTCACAACACCCTTTGCCGAACGTAAACCACGACCCGCGATCAGCCCCATATCTAGCAGAAACAGGCACAACACACCTTTGAACGGACTGACGATAAACGGCGCAATTTCTGCCAGTCCTTTTTCGCCGGTAATCATACCAATCGCAAAGGCCCCGACGAGCAGAACAATTGACCCGTTCAACATGATCTCGCGTATCAAGCCGTCATCCATTTTGGCGCTGGTCCCGTTGCGGGCAATCAGCCAAAGCGCAGACAGGATCGCGGGGGCCTCCATCGCGGCGGCAACGGCGACGAGGTACCCTTCGGACGCAATGCCGCGCCCTTCCAAGACGGACGTCGCAGCGACAAATGTTACGATTGATATCGACCCGTAGTGCGCGGCAATTGCCGCGGCATCAATCTTGGTCAGTTTGGTCATGACGTTAAGCAGTGCAAAGGCAATCAGCGGTAAACCGAATGATAGAACGATACCAACACCCACTGCGGCAAGCAGCTTTGCATCGACACCGTGCGCGGCCACACTCGCGCCACCTTTGAAACCGATGGCAAACAACAGATAGATCGACATGCCTTTGGCAACAGCCTCTGGGATTGTCAGATCGGATCGTGCCCAAGCCGCAAGAAGTCCAAGCGCAAAGCTTAGGATGATCGGCGAGATCAGGTTGGACGCAGCAAGATCAATAATCGAGGACAATGGGATAACCCTTTAAATTGGCCGAAACTTCTGGCTGGAAGCATCATAACCTTCCAACGATCCGTCGCCAATGTCATTCCACACGCCATGTAGCGTCAATTCGCCGCTTTCGACCGCGTTCTTCACGAAAGGGAATGTAATCAGATTTTCGAGTGAAACAAGAATTGCCACTTTTTCCAACGCGCTCTTCCGCGCCGCATCGTCACCATCTTCAAGTCGCTCAAACCCTGGGCGCAAAATATCCATCCAACGGCCAACAAAACTGGATTTTTCTTCTAGTTCCGGGGCATGCCCCGAACACATGTTGTAACACCCCTCGACGCCACCGCAGCCCGAATGACCCAACACGATTAAATGACTGACCTTTAGCGCCGTTACAGCGTATTCGATCGCCGCCGACGTACCGTGCTGTGCGCCATCGGGGTGGTAAGGCGGCACAAGGTTGGCAATGTTGCGGTGAATGAAGAACTCGCCTTGGTCGGCGCCGAATATCGCCGTCACATGCACACGACTGTCACAACACGAGATAACCATCGCGCGCGGGCGCTGACCCTCGTCAGCTAATCTGCGATACCACCCTTTGTTCTCATCGTAGGTCGTGGCTTTCCAGCCATGATAGCGTTGGACCAAGTAGGTCGGCAGCGGGCGTGCGTTCTTCATAGGACAACTCCAAAAGATGTAGTCTCAGGTTACACTGCATTTTCATGAAATTCGATAAATTTCAATTGGCTGTTTCATCTTCTGAAAACCATCATACCGTAGAAACTGGGTATGGAACATAATCATACACAATTCGCGGTGATGACCGCCTCCGCCCGTCCCACGGCCCCTGTGACCCATCTGCGGTGCCGTGAATTGAATAGACTTGACCCTGATCCGGTCGATCACATCTTTGCCTCTAAAGGTGAACGAGAGGCTGAAGAAATGATCTGTCAGGTTCTGGAAAATATCGCCTTCAAGCTAGATTCGTTGCAATGTGCGAAGGCCGCGCACTCTTTCGAGTCGATCAAAAAGCCCGCACGCGGCATCATGAATGTGGGGCAGCAGATCGGTCTTATCGAAGTCACTGAGGCCGCCGCACACGTATCCCTTTGTGCAGAGCAGCGAGATGGCGTGGCTCTTAGTGCAACGATGGCTCGCTTGGAAAGGGCGTTTGATATTGCCGTTACGCAGATTTGGCAATTCCGCGACCGACACTAACGTGGATTGCACTTTGGTTCGGGGCGGGTCATCTTTGCGGCGAAATAACCCTCAAGGATGACCCATGCCGCTTGCTTTTGCCGCTTCTGATGCCGACGCCGTTGACCTTTATGTAGTTGGGGCAGATGACCTAGATCAACTTCCAGTCCCAGCGCGGAAATGGGCGCAAACGGTTGGTTTTACCGGCGCTTTGGGCCAAACGATCGCGGTGCCAGCAACGGATGGCACGTTGTCTTGTGCTGCAGTCGGGTATGGGACGGTCGCAACCCGCACGCGTGGTCGATTTTATGTTGGGGCCGCAGCGCGTTCATTGCCCGCACAAACCTACCAGATTGTGACTGAAATGCCCAAAGAGGCATTGGAAGAGGCCGCGTTGGGGTGGCTATTGGAAAGCTACCGCTTTGACCGCTATGTCAGCCCTGCTTCTGAGGCGGCAAAGCTGATTGCACCGGCAGGGATCGACGCTGACCGCATCGCGATTATTGCCGAAGGCGAGGCGCTGACCCGCGATCTGATCAACACACCTGCTTCAGACATGGGGCCCTTCGAGCTGGAAGAAGCGTTCACAGCCCTTGCCAAGCAGCATGGGGCAGCTGTGAATGTGATTGCTGGGGACGATTTGATTTCCAGCAACTTCCCGATGATCCACGCAGTCGGGCGCGCCTCGACCCGGGAACCGCGCTTGCTGGATATGCGCTGGGGCGACAGTGGACCGCAGCTGACCCTTGTTGGGAAAGGTGTCTGCTTTGATACGGGCGGTTTGAATATCAAACCCGGTTCCAGTATGGGCTTGATGAAAAAAGACATGGGCGGTGCTGCGACGGTTCTTGGCTTTGCGCATATGATCATGGGGCTTGGCTTGAAATTGCGCCTGCGTGTGCTTGTGCCTGCCGTCGAGAATGGCATTGATGGAAATGCATTCCGTCCGCAAGATATTCTGATCAGCCGCAAAGGATTAAGCGTCGAAATCAACAATACCGACGCCGAAGGGCGTTTGGTTTTGGCCGATGCATTGACGCTGGCGGACGAAGACGCACCGGATTTGGTGATCTCAATGGCTACACTAACTGGGGCCGCACGGGTTGCCGTTGGCCCTGACCTGTCACCATTTTTTACTGATAGCGACAGCCATGCGGCGGCAATTGCCGCAGCCGCAGGTCGTGTTGCCGACCCGGTTTGGCGGCTTCCCTTCCACGCACCATACGAGACAATGATCGAACCTGGCGTCGCGGATTTGGACAATGCACCAAAGGGCGGTTTTGCGGGATGCATCACGGCTGCTCTCTTTTTACGACGCTTTGTCGAAAGCCCTTATGTGCATTTCGACATTTACGGCTGGAACCCAAGCGCGGCACCAGCACGGCCCAAAGGCGGGGTCGGGATGGGCGCGCGTGCGCTGTTGGACGCATTGCCGGACTTGTTGGAACTATGACCGATCAACGCCTTTTACCCGCGAACGGGCGGGTCGCCGCGGTATCTTTAAAAGGTAAAGTCGCAGCAGACCATTACGTTGAAGGAACCCCTCAATCGGTTACGGTCCCCGTCGTTGACTTATGTACAAAGCCAAAAGGGCAGCGGGAACGCCAGCTGCTTTTGGGCGCATCAGTCACGCTGCTTGAACTGGCTGATGGATGGGGATTTGTTCAGGCGGCAGATGGCTATGTCGGCTATGTCCAAGAGACAACTCTCGGCGATGCGACGCATCCGACGCATTTTGTAGCGACGCCCGCGACCCACGGCTATGCCGAGGAAAGCTTTAAATCTCGCGATACGATCTCCTTGCCCTTTGGGGCCAAGGTAGTGGTGACGGACGAGCGACAAAAGTATTTTGAAACCCCATTCGGCTTCGTTCCGAAAAAGCATCTACGTCCGCTAGATCAGACCTTCAGTGACCCGGCGACGATTGCACAGATGCACTATGGGGTGCCCTATCTTTGGGGCGGAAACTCCACGCGCGGGATTGATTGTTCTGGTCTGGTGGCGGCGGCTTTGACAGGCTGCGGGATCGCTTGTCTTGCCGATAGTGATATGCAGCAAGATGTGCTGGGACATGATCTTGCAGACAATGACACCCTACAGCGGGGCGATCTGTTGTTCTGGGAGGGACATGTGGGGATGATGGTCGATGCGGACACGCTTATTCACGCAAACGCACACCATATGGCGACCGTGTATGAACCTGTGGAGCGGGCGATTCTTCGGATAAAAGCGCAGGGCGACGGCGATGTAACCGCGCGCAAACGGCTTTAGTCCACGGCACGGATTAATTTGCGCTCTAAGGTTACCAGCACTTGGCGCAGATCATTGCCGCGCTTCAAGATCTGACCGTCGATGCCGATCAGTGCGTATTGCCCTTGCTTCATGCGCAGCTTGGGACGCTTCTCGATACGATAAACGGGATTTTCCGCTGTGCGTTTAAAAACAGAGAACACGGCCATTTCGCGCAGAAACGACAACCCGTAATCGCGCCATTCGCCGGCAGCAACCATGCGGCCGTAAATGCCCATTAGCACATTCAATTCAGTCCGGTGAAACGCCACCTGTTCAGGCGCAGGGGCGTGCAATGGGGTGGGCGGGTCTATACTCATACCCTATGATTTGCGCCCTTTGCCGCTGAAAGCAAGGCTGCTGTCACGACATTGACACAAAAGAACCTCTTACTTGCCCGTGCGTGCACCTAATCCCGACAAGGTCATAGGTCAGTAAGGATCCATAGCGAATGGTTCCTGAGGCGGCGTTTTATAGCCCCCACCCAGTACACTGCTTCAGGACCTTCGTTTAATCCCTAAAAATCAACCGCAGCTGATTTGCGTGATATTGCCGTTAGTGCCCACATGAAAATTCATCCGTGTCGGACGATAATCTTGGGTGGCAATCGTACCCGGGCGGATGATACGCACTTCGCCCAAGATCAGAATTTTCTCTAGCTTGGTGGCATCTTGATCCAGCATTGTATGATAGCGCTTGGCGCCGCAGGTATCATCCATTCCCATCGGCAATCGATCCGCCACCACAGAAGGCTGGGTCGGCAAAGTCGGGGCAGCGCAGGCCGCAAGGGCCATCAATAC
This sequence comes from Loktanella sp., assembly GCA_024686085.1. Taxonomy (GTDB): domain Bacteria; phylum Pseudomonadota; class Alphaproteobacteria; order Rhodobacterales; family Rhodobacteraceae; genus Yoonia. Next base: position 21,713 of record JAIBDT010000011.1, on the reverse strand, counting down.
TATCAGTTTTTTCATGATCTCAGATTGCGCCGCTCAGATTGTGTTTGGCAAGGGCGGAAAAACAGGTTTCTTCCCTCTTTTTTAAAGCGGCCGCTTGATTGTCGGTTATGTTTGCCCGAACCTGTCCCAAATTGAAAATAGGATTGATACTATGATGCGAACACGTGCCGCAGTGGCAGTAGCTGCCGGAAAACCGCTCGAAATTATGGACGTGAACCTCGAAGGGCCGCGCAAAGGCGAGGTTCTGGTCGAGATCAAAGCAACGGGGCTATGCCACACAGATGAGTTCACGCGGTCCGGCGACGACCCCGAAGGTATCTTTCCAGCGATTTTGGGCCATGAAGGCGCGGGCGTTGTCATCGAGATTGGCGAAGGCGTGACCAGCCTAGAGGTTGGCGATCACGTGATCCCGCTTTACACGCCAGAATGCCGCGAATGCGAGTATTGCCTGAACCCAAAGACCAACTTGTGCCAGTCGATCCGCAGCACCCAAGGGCAGGGTTTGTTGCCCGACGGTTCGACCCGCTTTTCTATGCTGGATGGCACGCCTATTCATCACTACATGGGGTGTTCCACATTCGCGAACCACACGGTCGTTCCGGAAATCGCCTTGGCGAAAGTGCGCAAAGACGCGCCATTTGATAAAATCTGTTACATCGGTTGTGGCGTCACAACAGGCATTGGCGCGGTGATCAACACCGCCAAAGTCGAAATCGGCTCAAAGGCGATTGTCTTTGGTCTTGGGGGCATCGGCCTGAACGTGATCCAAGGGCTGCGTCTTGCGGGCGCGGACCAAATCGTTGGTGTTGACCTAAACGATAGCAAAATCGAGATGGGCACGCGATTTGGCATGACCCACTTTGTGAACCCGTCCAATGTCGAGGGCGACTTGGTCGCACATCTCGTTGAACTGACAGGCGGCGGCGCTGACTATACATTTGACGCGACGGGCAATGTGAACGTTATGCGCACAGCGCTGGAAGCATCCCACAAGGGGTGGGGCGAAAGCATCATCATCGGGGTTGCACCTGCAGGTGCAGAAATTTCGACGCGCCCATTCCAACTGGTCACAGGGCGCAGCTGGCGTGGCACGGCCTTTGGCGGGGCATCGGGACGCACCGACGTGCCAAAGATTGTCGATTGGTACATGGACGGCAAGATCGAGATCGATCCGATGATCACCCACAAATTGAAACTGGAAGAGATCAACCACGGCTTTGACTTGATGCACGAAGGTAAATCCATTCGCGCCGTCGTCGAGTTTTAAACCAGACAAATGCCTACCAAAGGCCCCGTCATGTGCGGGGCCTTTTGCATTGTGGGGCTTGCATTGTCCCCAAATCGGCGTAACTTAGAACCATTCTAATAAGTGAGTCCTCACATGATCCCAGGTTTTGCAAATCGTCGCCGTTTTCGTGACCTATCCGAGCAGGAAATCCTTGCTCTGGCAATCTCGTCCGAAGAAGACGACGCCCGTATCTATCGCAGTTACGCTGAAATGCTACGTGACGACTATGCCGCCAGTGCGGCCGTTTTTGATGGCATGGCGGTTGAAGAAGACGACCATCGTCGTCGACTAATTGACCTGCACGTGCAGAGGTTCGGCGAGGTCATTCCGTTGATCCGTCGCGAGCACGTTTCAGGCTTTTATGCGCGCCGCCCTGTATGGCTGGTCGAAAACCTCGGACTGGAACGCATCCGCGAAGAAGCGGCGCAAATGGAACAAGATGCGGAACGGTTCTACCGTGCTGCGGCCGCAAATACGACCGACGCGGCAACGCGTAAACTGCTGGGCGACTTGGCCGCTGCTGAGGCGGGACATTCTGATCATGCAGCGAAACTTGAGGAAAAGCACCTCGACGAAGATGAACGCACCGCCGAGGAAAGTGCGGCACATCGCCAGTTTATCCTGACATGGGTCCAGCCTGGTTTGGCAGGGCTCATGGACGGGTCTGTGTCGACGCTTGCGCCGATCTTTGCGGTGGCCTTTGCGACCCAAGATACATGGACGACGTTCCTCGTGGGACTCGCGGCCTCGGTCGGTGCAGGTATCTCGATGGGGTTTACCGAAGCGGCATCAGACGACGGTCAAATCTCGGGGCGCGGCTCGCCGATCAAGCGCGGGATCGCGGCTGGTGTGATGACAACCATTGGCGGATTGGGTCATGCGTTGCCATATCTGATAACAGATTTCTGGACAGCAACGACGTTGGCCTTTGTCGTCGTGTTTGTGGAGCTTTGGGCAATTGCATGGATCCAAAACCGCTATATGCAAACACCGTTTTGGCGGGCCGCCTTCCAAGTGGTCTTGGGCGGTGCATTGGTCTTTGCCGCAGGTGCAATCATCGGATCTGGCTAGACCTTATAGGTCATGGTGGTCGCTGCGCTGAACCCGAAAAGATGGCGCAGCGGACCCAAATTTTGGGTGGCTTGGGCCTTGAACCCAAACCGTTCATACAGGGCACGCGCCCGTGGATTGGTGTTGATCACATCAAGCCGGACCTCGGCATAGCCGCGCCTGCGGCCTTCAGCAATGATTGCTTTCAGCAACGCGGTTCCGACCCCTTGACCGCGCGCAGTGGGGTCAACGAAAATGCCATCCATCAAAAACCGTTGGTTCTCGGTGTCGCGTTCCAGCAACGACAGCAGAGCCGCGCGCCAACTGGCACCAACCCACCCGTATTGGATCGCCAGATCACGAAAAGTGCCGCCAACCAATGCGCCCTCGAATGTCTTGAAGCCAGCCACACCAAGTAGAATGCCCCCATGATCATGCGCACAAATGGCGTGCTCAGGGTCCAGCACCGCTTCGACAAATCTAAGGGCCTTGCGTTCAGGATGCATCACACGGCCAAGTTTTGCCCCGAATGCCTGCCAATAGAGCGTGGCAATCTGATGGCGGTCTTCTGGTCTAATACCAGTGCTTATGATCATAGCCCGAACTCGGTGAGCGGGATAAAGCGAACCATATCTCCGATGTCAATTGTTTGGGCATCGTCGGTCAATTCAACCAATCCTGTCGCCCAAGACAAGCCCGATACGCGCCCCGATCCTTCGGATGCAAAGGCTATAACTTGCCCGTTTTCAATGCGTGCCCGGATGTATTCACGGCGACCTGCTTTCTTAGACTTTGTGAACCCCGCAGGGAGGGCGTAGCCTTGTGGCTCTAACCAATCACTACCAGCTAAAAGGCGCAGCGCGGGGCGTCCAAAGATCAATGCGCAGACCATCGCCGCTACTGGGTTACCAGGCAGGCCGAGAACAGGCACATCGTCCCATAGTCCCAACGCCAGCGGACGCCCTGGCTTCATCGCAATACGCCACAGCGCCAGTGATCCAGTGCCTTGCAACAGCGCTGACATGTGGTCCTCGTCGCCCGCAGACGCACCGCCAGAGGTGATGATCACATCACAACGCTTGGCCGCGTCATCAAGGATGGCACGTAATTGGGCGCGGTCGTCGGGGGCGCAGCCCAGATCGATCGCCTTGTATCCCCACGCCTTTGCAATTGCGCAAAGCATCGGACGGTTGGCGTCATAAATCTGATCTGTGCGCGCCTGTGCGCCTGCCTGCGCCAACTCGTCACCCGTAGATAAGATGCCAACGCGCAGCCGCCGCCTGACGGCAACGTTGCCAACGCCGCAAGCGGTAATTGTCGCAACATCGGCAGAGGTCACTACACGGCCCACACGCAAAACTGTTTGGCCGCTTGTCATGTCCTCTCCAGCGCGTCGCGCATTCGCACCGTGCTTAAGCGGGCCGTGAAATGACACATGTCCATTGTTGACGGCAACATCCTCTTGCAAGACGACCGTATCAACGCCGTCTGGCAAAGCGGCACCCGTCAATATCCGCACAGCATGTCCAGCGGGCACGATTTCACCCAACGGGTCGCCCGCAGCAGCACGTCCTGCGACCAATGTATAAGTCAGTTCGCCAGAGGGGGCAGGGCCCGCAAAGCCGTAACCGTCTACGGCGGAGTTAGGCGTTGGGGGGTGCGAGCGCGCAACGATTACATCAGCCCCAAGAACCCGACCCGCGGCCTTATTTGTCGGGATTGTCTTGATTGCCTTGACGCACCTCAGATTTGCGCGCAAGTGATTCAGCGCCTCGTCGACTGGTGTCCAATGTGCGCCTTGCGGCATTGCAAAACAATCGTTTCGTAATGGTGGCGGACGCTTGGCTTGCTGCTGAGGGACGCCCAAGATCCAACCTTCTTCAGGGGCATCAACCGTCATCAACGCGGCCAAATCCTGTTGAGGCAAATTCGCGAAGTATTGCGCCGTTTCGCGGACCTGATGCGCATCTTTGACGAGCCCGCTTGGCGTGGCCGACACAAAAAGGCTTGGCCAAATTTCGGCGATGACAATTGGGGCGTCTGGCGTCTCAAAAGGCCACACAGCGATGTCAGTGCCAAAGGCCTGACGCAAGCGCTGCAGCACAGGCAAGCCCATCATAACCTGCGACCCAACAGCACCCGCACCTGACAGCTGCCAGCAAGTAAAGCTACCTTTGGCATGGCTTTCGACCTGTCTGCGTTCTGCAAAAGTATTCGGCGTACGATCCAAACCCTTGCGGGGCAGATCATCAATATCACGCGCGAGCGGGTTGCCCCAGAACGGCCCGATACCATCACACATTCTGTTCAATTGGGCGGCAACATCAAAGCGGTTATTGGCTTTCGGCGTATCGGTAATATGGTCGGCAAACCATTGCCACAGGGCGAAAGTGTCCGCCTTATCGGTCACGGCATTCGCGAAACCCGCGGGATAACCAAAAGGGAAGTCAAACCCTGCAAGCACGCGACGTCCTGCGGACTGTTCAGCCATAAACAAGTCATGCAACCAGACCTCGACCAATTGTCTGCTACGGAAATAGACGGGGTCTTGGCCCGCCACGCAGGCCCAAATCGCATCGGCCTTCGGCGCAGCGCCACGATCATTTCCGCCGGCCCAATCAACCATTACAAAAGTATCGAATATCACAGCGAAACCTGCGCCAAGACAAAATCTGCAATCGCCTTCGTATCATCTAGGTCAAAAGTGGGCTGTTTGACCGCAACGTCGCAATCAGCAGCAACAGCCATGATCGTGGGATCTTGTGGGGCTAGTAACTCGCCCTTGGTCTCAGAACGATAGGTTTCGATTTTTGGGTGTGTATCGCGTTTATAACCCTCAATAAGCACCAGATCGACGGGATCTAACTTGGTCAAAAGGGTCTGCAAATCAGGCTCTGCAGCGCCGCGCAGTTCGGACATCAACGCCCAGCGCGATTGCGAGGACAACAAAACCTGCGAAGCCCCCGCGACACGGTGGCGATGGCTATCTTTGCCAGCGTGATCCACGTCAAAACTGTGGTGGGCATGTTTAATGGTTGAAACCGAAAAGCCGCGCGTAGTAATCTCGGTGACCAGCCGTTCCATCAGGCCTGTTTTTCCGGTGTTCTTGTATCCTACAACGCCAAAAATTCTCATAGCATACCTCTCGCGGTGATAAGGTCCTCGGGTGTGTTCACATTGAAGAATGCAGCGTCGTCTGGGAATTCCGCAGTCGCTGCATGGTGCTTGCTGGTCCATTGCACGACCTTGCGCAAACCGCCATCTAGCGCCGCACGCAAATCCTCGCGCAGGCGCACAGGCCACAGTCCAAACGTTGGTTGGCGCCCGTTTGGGCTGGCTGCAAGGGCAATATCAACGCCTGCCATTTCAGCGGCTAGCTGAAGCTGCGGCACCGCATCGCACGGCAGGAACGGCGTGTCAGCGGCGGCTGTCACGATATGCTCTGCCCCCTGATTAGCAGCCCAATCCAAACCAGCCAAAACGCCCGATAACGGACCTGCAAATCCGGCAACACTATCCGCAATCACAGGCAAGCCAATGTTAGCAAAGCGGTTCGCGTCCCCGTTGGCGTTCAGTGCAAGCCCTGCGACTTGCGGTTCAAACCGTGCAATAACGTGGGCCAGAATGGTTTGATCGTCCAAACGCAAAAGGCCCTTATCTCCGCCGCCCATGCGGGTCGCCAGACCACCAGCAAGGATCACACCCAAAGGTTGCTTCATCACGCGGCCCCCTTGCGGCCAGATTTCCGCGGCTCGTCAGGCACGCTTGCAGGATCAGTATCGCGGATCAGGCGGTCTTCTCCTGCCAGACAGACAAAGCGCTGACCACGCATCCGCCCGATAAGGGTTAAGCCGACCTGCTGTGCGATCTCGACACCCCATGCGGTGAAGCCGGACCGAGACGCAAGTGCGGGAATGCCCATCAGCGCGCATTTGATCACCATCTCGGACGTCAAGCGACCCGTGGTGTAAAGCATTTTGTCGGCAGCTGTGACCTTTTCGGACAGCATCCAACCCGCGATCTTATCAACAGCGTTATGACGGCCGACGTCCTCCATATAGACCAGCGGCTTGTTGCCTTGACACAAGACCGTGCCATGGATGGCACCCGCCGTCAGATACAGCGACGGGGTCGTGTTGATCTGGGCGGCCAGCGCATAAAGATCAGAGGTGCGCAGCTTGGTCGCGGGTAGGGTGACGCCTTCCAGTCCTTCCATCATATCCCCAAAAACAGTTCCAACGGCACACCCACTTGTGCGGGTCTTCTTGCGCAACTTGTCCTCATATGTGGTGGTCGATGAAGTACGGACAACGACCGTTTCCAGTTCCTCGTCATAGTCGACACCCGTGATATTTTCGCCATCGCGCAACATGCCTTGATTGCGCAAAAAACCAAGCGCAAGGTACTCGGGATAATCGCCAATCGTCATGGCAGTGACAATCTCTTGGGCGTTTAGAAAGATGGTCAGCGGGCGTTCTTCGACGACATTAAGATCGACCAAAGCGCCCGTGTGATCGACCCCCTGCACCAAGCGGGTCAGTTGGCGGCCCGAGGACAAGGGCCCAATCAAATAGTCATCAGATTTATCAGAAACTGTCATTTGTCTTTCCTGCGCTGCGGGCGTAGATCGGTTATAGGTTCATTCCAAGCTAGGCCAAACTGATGACTGCTGCCACCGCCAAATCCGCCTATCTGACTGGGTTCCGCGACGGGCTGCCCTTCATCTTTATCGTCATCCCTTTTGCGGTTCTCTTCGGTGTGGTTGCGATCGAGGCTGGACTGACGCTTGCACAGACCATGGGGTTCACTGTCCTAGTGATCGCAGGTGCGGCGCAATTTGCGGCTGTTCAATTGATGCTGGACAATGCGGCCATTGGGTTTGTCCTGCTCGCAGCGCTGGCCGTCAATCTACGTATGGCGATGTATTCTGCGGCATTGGCGCCCTATTTGGGGGGCGCACCTTTATGGCAGCGGGCCTTGGTGAGCTATCTGAACTTTGACCAAACCTATATGACGGCGGTCGCGAAATACGAAGACCAGCCAGACATGAGCGTCGCCGACCGCGCGCAGTATTTCTTTGGGGTTGCCAGTGCGATTGCACCTCTTTGGTGTGCCGCAACGCTTGGTGGCGCATTAATAGGGGCGGCAATTCCAGAGGCACTGGCGCTTGATTTCATTCTGCCAATCGCCTTCTTGTCGATGGTGGCGCCTATGGTGCGCACCTTGGCCCATTTGGCTGCCGCCGTGGTCTCGGTCATCGTCGCGTTGCTGTTGATCAATTTACCATCTGGCAGTGGCCTGTTGATTGCAGCTCTCTGCGCAATGGTCGCGGGTGTGGCTGTCGAAAGCTTGATGGAAAGGGCGCGCGCATGAACTACACAGCAGGGCAGATTTGGCTAATTATCGGGTTGATGGCAATTGGGACCTTTGCGATCCGGTTCTCGTTTCTGGGACTCATCGGCGATAAACCCATGCCGCCGCTCATCCTGCGCATGTTGCGCTATACGCCTGTTGCGGTCCTGCCCGGCATGGTCGCGCCTTTGGTGCTATGGCCTGCGGCGACAGGCGGGCAGCCAGACTTGGTTAGGATCATCGCAGCCCTCGTCGCGGTCGGAGTCGCCTATAAAACGCGTAAAGTTGTCTGGGGCATGTTCGCTGGTGCAGCAGCGTTTTACGCAGGGCTAGGTCTTACCGCCCTGCTGTAAGTCTTGCGTTGATCTGTGCGGCAGCAATGGAATTGTCATCGCCGTCTGTTTCACGATACTCGCGTAAACTTACACCAGGAATGTTGGCAAACCGATCCCGCAGATTGTTTGGGAAATAGGTAACTCTCAGACTCTCAAAGCCTGGAAGCTGTTGCAAGACCGAAGATGTCGCACGCGTGCAAGCGCCCTGCGGAACGGCGCCGTATGCCAAGGCAAGGCGCATCGCCTGTTCGGCGACTTCGGGGGTCACATCGATTTTTTGCGCTTCAACATAGAACGAAGACCGCGCGTGATAGCTGATGTAAAACTGCTCGATCTGCGGTGAAATCCCAAACAGGACATCGTTGCGTTCAGGAATGGACGGCGTTGAAAAACTGCCCGCAGGATCGAAAATAATGCGCTGGCTCGCATCAATTACCAATGACGAATGCGCACCGTTGCCGCTGCCGGTATTCCGCATCGTCAAAAGGTTAAGTGATTTTGGCCCCGTTCCACGATAAACAGCTCGATTGATCACATCATCAGGTGCCCAGACAGAGACCGCACCGCCGCAACCCGCGAGCGCCACAGGGGCACCCAGTACAAAACTGCGACGATCCACAGATTTAGCCGTTAACCAAGGCGATAAAGATCAAAAGCGCGATGCAAATTATTGAACCTTTGGTCACCATGCTGATGAAACCATCAAATGTCTTTTCCTGAACCGAAGTATCCATTTCGCCATGCTTGTGGTCAGCCATCGTAGGTATCCTTTTTAAAAGAAGTCTCGTTTGCAAATCGCATAGACGATTCACGCGGGTATGTCACGTGTCCTTGCAGGTGCTATGTGGTCGCATCCGCGCGGTCTAGCTCTTTGGCCAGTTGAAAACCGATCCGGTTCGGCTCTGCTTGGTCGATATGCTTGGGGCTTGCCATTAACATCACATTAAGTTGGCTGACATGTTGGATCAGCTGGGTTTTAGCACCGCTTTCGTTGGTGCCGTAGTAGGTCACAATATCAGGGTCGTAATACCCCAATCCGTCAATCTTGATTACGCCAACGCCACCGCCAGCAAAACCCATACCAACCTCATGATCGTTATCCAGCTGCTTTTCAAAGTTCTGGATATACAAAATGATCCGCTCATAAGCCCATTGCGCGGGGCTTTTCTTGGCGTTCGACTCCTTGAGGGCCTTGGGCAACGTGTCACTGTCAGGACATGTGCTACCGCCTTTGATGTGAACCTCGCGAAGACTAGGTAAATGCGCGTCTTCCATTGCATCTGCAGAGGTTTCGATCGTCGCTTGGCTGGAAATCTGGGTCATAATGGCACCGCTGTTGTGTCTTTGATCTCTTCCATAACAAAACTTGCGGAAATATCCGAAACAGAAATCCGTGATGTCAGTCTTTTATAGAACGCATCATAGGCGGGAACGTCGGCGACGCGCACACGCAGCACGTAATCCAGATCACCCGTCATGCGGTAAGCGCCGACCACTTCGGGCATGGCCGCAAGGGCCGCCTGAAATTTAGCCATCCACCCCGCATCGTGGGCATTGGTGCGGATCAGAACCATTGCGCTTAGCGGGCAGCCCGCCGCGGTAGGGTCAACAAGCGCCACGCGCCCTTTGATGACGCCCGCGGCTTCCATCTGTTTGATCCTGCGCCAGCAAGCATTGCGTGATAGCGCGACGGCCTCGCTGATGTCATCCACCGAAGTCGTAGCGTCCCGTTGTAGGATTTTTAAGATATTTCGATCTATTGTATCAAGTTCTTGCATCATCATGGGATATTATCCCAAAAATAAAGAGAATGACAGTCCAATTTGGGACGAAAGTAAAGCGGCCTTTGGGTAGGTTCCCGATACATAAAATCCAATAGGAGAAACCGAATGTCTGACGCGACAAACACATCGTCCCGCCGCAACCCAATCGCGGTGCTGTTCACCGATCACCCCGCGTCTGTGGACGAGACATTCTTGCAGCATATGCGTTTCGCCTTCGGGTTCTCCTTTTGGCTTGGCGTCGCGTCATTGGCCGCCTTGGTTCATGCGATTGTTCCGGCGCTTTGCGAAACAACCGCCAGCCGCATCCTCAAGCGTCTTCACGCGCGGATCATGGCGCGCCACTAATCATGTGTAGAATTGCGGCCTATACTGGCCCTGCGATCCCGCTTGAAAACATCGTTGTGCGGCCAGCACACTCATTGCTGGACCAAAGCCAACACGCCACCGAAGCCAAGCTTGCCGTCAACGGCGACGGCTTTGGTATCGCTTGGTATGGCGAAGAAGACCGTCCAGGTATCTACCGCGACGTGTTGCCCGCGTGGGCAGACGACAACCTTGTGAACCTTTGTCGCATGGTGCGGTCACATCACTTTATCGCCCACGTGCGCGCCAGTACAGTTGGTGAAACCAGCCGCGTCAACTGCCATCCGTTTTCCTCCGACCGCTGGTCATTTTGCCACAATGGTCAAATCCCGCACTTCCCCGCGATCAGGCGACGGATGGAGGCCGCATTGCCCGACGACCTTTTTGCAGCCAAACGCGGTAGTACCGACAGTGAAATGGTGTTCCTCACCCTACTTGCAAACGGGTTGGATACCGATCCCTCTGCGGCGATGCAAAAGACCCTCGCTATTATCGGGCCGGCAACCGACGCAGGGCCAATCCGGCTGACCTGCGTGTTTTCAAACGGGGAAACACTGTTTGCATTCCGCCACGCATCCGATGGCAAATGCCCGACGCTCTACCGGTCTGGTATTTTGGATAATGGCGGGTTTGCGATCGTGTCCGAACCGCTTTGCGTTAGGTCAGCGACATGGACCGAAGTCCCTTGTGATATACTATGTCAGATGTCGGTTTCTGGCGCGTTGTCCGTCGCGGCCTGAAAATAATACGCGCCATCTTCGCCCAATGTGCGGGTTGCGCGACCGGCCTTATGTAGATGGTTAACATGGGCCAAAGCCTCGACCAGCGCCAAGCCGTATTCTCCACGCCCGATGGATCGCTTGAACAGGGGCGTGAAGCATTGCCCAGCACTGCGGGGGCCGGACAAATGTGTCTCTAACCGTTCCAAGGCACCATGATGGTTTTCGATCATCTGACGCAAGCGCAGTGGCAAGCCAGTGAATGGCAGCTTATGCCCCCCCAAAACCAGTTGATCGTCGCGGGCGAAAGGCATGAAACGTTCGCAGGCTTCCAGCCATTCGGCCACTGGATCGGCCTCTGGCTCTGTCGCGTAGACGCCCAGATTGGCACTGATAGAAGGCAGCAGTTGATCACCGCCGATGACAAGATTGTCGTCACGGCTCCAGAACGTGGCATGTTCGGGCGCGTGGCCATTACCCATCCGTACGTCCCAAACGCGGCCCCCGATAATGATCGTGTCGCCCTCGGAAATGCGGTTGAACCCCAAAGGCAACGGCACCACGCAATCGGCAAAATTGAACGGGCGCTCGGTCTTGCGCGCGGCATATTCGTCGGCATCCATGCCTGCGCGTTTATAGAATTGAAGGGTCTCCGCCGTCGGAACATCATGCGGATCAAGCGTCAGCATGCGGGCCATCAGCCACGGTACGCGCGGCATAAACAGTGCGGCGCCATTCTCGACAAACCAACCAGCAAGCCCCACATGATCCGGATGGTGATGCGTGACAATGATGCGCCCAACAGGTTTGCCCGCCAACGGACCATCCAAAAGATCAGTCCAGATTGCGCGTGATTTTTTGGACGCAAAGCCTGTGTCGACAATTGTCCAACTATCACCATCGTCCAACGCATAGACATTCACATGATCCAGCGCCATCGGCAGCGGCAAGCGCATCCAGAGTACACCCTCGGCAACTTCGATCGCTTCGCCAGATTTTGGCGGTTCTGCGAACGGGTAGCGAATGCCCGATTGGTCAGACATCAAGCGGACAAATCGTCAGTTGTGATCGCCATTAACTCATCCGAGCCTTCACGAACGTGCTGCAAAAGGGCCGCGTGTTCCGGCAAAAGACGCTTGATATAGAACTGCGCCAAGCGGTTGCGCCCCGCGTCGCCTGCCACAGCCGCCGCCAAATGCGCATGACCACCCAAAACCCGCGCAAAAGCACGCAAGTATGGGACCGCACCCGCAAAGCGGTCGGTCAAGTCTTGCTCAACCAGCCACTCTGTCGTCTCCCGCAGTGTCTCTGCCGCGTTCCAGACCGCCTGCGCCAGCTCTGGAAGTTTACCTTTGGCAGCGTCAGCATTCGCCTCGATCTCATCCAAAAGCGCAAAGGCCGCCTCGCCGCCGTCCATCAATTTGCGGGCCACAAGGTCCATTGCTTGGATGCCATTGGTGCCTTCGTAAATCGCAGTAACGCGGACATCGCGGCTATATTGCGCGGCACCTGTCTCCTCGATAAAGCCCATGCCGCCGTGAACCTGCACGCCTGTGCTGGCGACCTCAGACCCGACATCAGTGCCAAACGCTTTGCCAATCGGTGTCAGAAACGCAGCGCGGGTGCGCCAAACTTCGTCGCCTGTTGCAGTAGCCATATCAATCGCCACTGCATTCATCAGCGCAATGGAACGGGCAGCAAAGATATCAGCCTTCATGCTGGCGAGCATACGGCGCACATCGGCGTGCTCGATAATTGTGCCAGAGCCGGCCGCCTTGCCCTGCTTGCGGTCCATCGCATAGGCCAATGCGTGTTGATACGCGCCTTCTGCCGCACCGATCCCTTGCACGCCAACTCCCAAACGGGCGTTGTTCATCATCGTAAACATCGCAGCCATACCGCCATGCGCAGGCCCAACCAGCCAGCCCGTTGCGCCGTCATATTCCATCACGGCCGTTGGCGATCCATGCAGGCCCATCTTGTGTTCTAAGCTGACCACGCGCAGGCTATTTTGCTTGCCAGGCGTGCCATCGGCATTCGGGATCAACTTAGGAACCATAAACAGGCTGATCCCCTTTGTGCCAGCAACCCCGTCGGGCAGGCGCGCCAGAACAAGGTGACAAACGTTTTCGGTAAAGTCGTTATCAGCCCAGCTGATATAAATCTTCTGACCAGAAATCGCGTAGGTGCCATCGCCATTTGGCTCGGCCTTAGACCGCAGCGCACCAACGTCCGATCCAGCCTGAGGTTCAGTCAGGTTCATCGTGCCGCACCATTCGCCCGAAATCAGCTTAGGTAAATAAATCGCCTTCAATTCGTCAGAGGCGTGGTGCTCCAGCGCCTCGATCTGGCCTTGGGTCATCAGCGGGTTCAGTTGTAGCGACAGACACGCACTCGACATCATCTCGTTGACCGTTGTGGTCAGCGTCATCGGCAACCCCATACCACCAACCTCTGGGCTGGCAGACATACCGATCCAACCGCCTTCTGCAATCGCTTGATACCCGTCGCTAAAACCCGGGGACGTACGAACCACACCATTTTCCAAACGGGCAGGGTGCAGATCGCCATTGCGGTTCAGCGGATAAAGCACTTCTTCGCACATCTTGCCCGCTTCGGTCAGGATAGCGTCGGTTAGGTCAGGTGTCGCCTCGGTAAAACGGTCCGTGGCCGCGACCTGCGCAAAACCGACGACGTTTTCCAACAAAAAACGATAATCGTTGACAGGGGCGCGGTATGGCATGGGTGTCTCCAAAATATATGGGCGGCTTGGCAAAGCCATGCGCCGCAAGTATGCATCTTTGAACCTAGGGTATCGCAAGGTGCCTTACCAGCAACAGAAACGCCACGTCATGATTTCCACTCAAACAGCATTACTTCGCAACGATCAAGACGGACTGCGCCATGCGGCCGAACTGTTGGGCAGTGGCGGGCTTGTCGCCTTTCCGACCGAGACCGTCTACGGGCTAGGCGCGGATGCACGCAATGATGGCGCTGTGGCAGGCATCTACGCGGCAAAAGGGCGGCCCAGCTTTAATCCGCTGATTGTGCACCTGCCTGATCTGGCAGCGGTCCAGCAGTATTGCATCGTGACCGATGCCGCACAGATGCTGGCCCGCGCATTCTGGCCCGGTGCGCTGACCTTGGTGCTGCCATTGCGAAAAGACGCGGGGATATCCAAGCTGGTGACAGCGGGCCTTGATACGCTGGCCGTGCGGGTGCCGGATCATCCGGTCGCATCAGCGCTACTTGCCGCTTTTGGGGGGCCGATTGCTGCGCCCTCTGCTAATCCGTCTGGACGGATCAGCCCGACAACAGCTGCGCATGTGCACGATGGGCTGGCGGGAAAAATCGACGGCATCGTTGACGGTGGGGACTGTAAAGTGGGCTTGGAATCAACCATCGTTGATTGCACGCAAAAACCCGCCTTGCTGCGGGCCGGGGGCGTGCCTTTAGAAGCAATCGAGGCCGCGCTCGGGCGGCAGATCTTGCAACCCAGCGACCCCGCAACACCCAAATCACCCGGTCAACTGCTGTCTCACTACGCGCCGCAGGGTCGCGTGCGCCTGAACGCACTTAAGGCCAATGGGCATGAAAAATGGCTTGGGTTCGGGTCTGTTGATGCTGACTTAAACCTGTCGGCAAGTGGCGACTTAACCGAAGCGGCTGCCAACCTTTTCAAAATGCTACATCAACTTGATCAAATGGGGGCGACCCATATTGCGGTCTCCCCGATTCCTGAAACAGGATTAGGAAAAGCGATCAATGACCGCTTAAAACGGGCCGCGGCACCGCGCAATTAGTGCTGGTTCTGACGCTCAATGTAGTTGCGCATTTCTTCAGCTTCTTGGCGAGCCTCACGCAATCCGTCCATCGCAGCACGTAGTTCGGCCTCTGTCTGGGAGAGCTGGTTCGTAATCTCGGCCTCGCGCTGCTGCAAATAGGTGATCGCCTGATCGCGGGTCTCTTCGGCCTGATGCAGGGCTTGGGCCATTTTGTCCAATTCGCCAATTTCGGCTTTGGTCACACGGGTAAAGCGGTGGACCAACCAGTTTGCAAACCAGCCCAATACAAAAGCCACAAACAAGATGATCGCGGTCGCGATAATGAATTCAGTTCTGTTCAACGTCTTGGTCCTGTCGCTATTCGCTTGCGGCCTCTTGGGCGGCGGCTTCTAATTCTTCTAATGCAGTTTGTTCTTCGGGGGTAGGTTCCGGCACAATCAGCGAAAACTCAATACGGCGGTTCGCTTCGCGACCATCTTCGGTGTCGTTGCTCGCAATCGGGTCCGCCTCACCAAAGCCGACGGCCTCAAACGCGTTCACTGGGACACGGCGGACGCGCAACGCATCCAAAACCGCAGTTGCACGCTTTTGGCTTAACGCTTGGTTCATCTCACCGCCACCTTGGCTATCTGTGTAACCCGCAATCTGAATACGCAGATCAGGGCATTTCTTCAAAATTTCGGCAATATCATCCACAACGGCCTGCGTGTCAGATGTGATCGACGCGGATCCCGGATCAAACAGAATTTTGCGATCTTGGGTGACCACGCCAATTTGCGCGACACATTCTTCGGGGGTCGGCAGACCCGCAATTGGATCAAGCTGTTTGACGTAAGTGACATCCAGATCAAACTCTGCAGTTTGACCCAGCTTATCAATTAACAGGCGTGTAATGTCCGCCTGCGCACTTGGGACACCGGTATTGCCTTTGATGGTGACTTTCTCAGGCTCGACCGTGACCGAACCGTTAGACAAAGACGCAAGCGCCTCAATGCCCGCAAGAACGCGGACAGACCAGCCAGTTGGCAGACCGTCAACAACACGGGTCCCCATGGTGACATTCGCACGGCCAAATTTGGCCATCGCATAGTTTTCGGCCGTAAGGTTCACCAGATCATCGGGAACGCGGCCGCGTAGCTGCACCGCACCCTCGGGGCTGCGTGTTGCAACAAACTGTGGTGGGCCCGCTTGGCCCGCTTCGGGTGCAAAGGGCAATTTGGCGTCCAGCGCAAAAACGTCTGGCAGCGCATTTTCCAACTCGCCCACGACACGATCAAATGTGCCTTGATCAGTGCCTTCAAGCGCAATCAATGTGATATCGGTGTCCGACAAGGTTACCGTGCCGCCACCAAGTCCCTCAACTGCGTTGATCGATTGAACGACGGCTTGGGACCATGTGCGCGACGGCACACCCAGCGCTTGCACACAGGGGCCCTTGCCCGAAAATCCAGCGGCTGTTGCGGCTGCCATAATCGCGGCTTCTGCTTCGGGGCTATCTGCGGCACAGGCGTCAAAGCTGATACCGTCGGCATCTTTGGCAAATCGGGTCGTAAATGGCGAAATAACAGGGCGCGGTGCGGTAATCTGAACGGCCAGGCGCACACCTTGCGGGGTGTTGCGTGACAAGGCGGTCTCAAGGCGGGCCTTCTCTGCGGCACTGTCCGAAATCGCATTGACCGATACGCGCTTGGCCGCGACAGAAATCTTTGACCGCGGAAGCATGGAAAGCGCACGGAGCGCATAGTTCAACGCATCGTTCCATGTGTCAGGAACAGGGTAATCCGCCGATTCCAAAAGATCCGTTACCGGCTGGCCATTGGCAATTGACGTAATCCGCGCTGCCAATTGCTCGCGGTCAGTTTCGGCGGGGATCAGGCCAATCAACGAGACGCCACTGTCATTGCGCAGAATTTCGATCACAAAATCTGGGGCGGCGATATTGCCTGATTCGGCAACTTTCATGTTGTCGATTACGCGACTCGCGTCGACGATACTGCCCGCCGCAGAGATCGCACGAAAGCGCGTCGCCTCCGTCGGGGCCTCGCCCTCCAAGATCACCTGAAGTCCGTCGCCCAAGACCGAAGTCCAGTCATAACCCCGATCTATAAGGGTTTCGCGAACAGATACGACTGATGTTTCCTCGACGACAGCAACGGTCGCCCGCGCGGCAAGGACCGAAATAACTGCTGCCAAAACAAAGACACCAAGGCGAAGAAAAAGGGCGGAAAGGCGCATGTGCATCCGTTCAACTGTAACTCATTAATTCATTGCATAGGCCTTGAAGCCTTTGGGTTCAATCAAAGGAACCATGCAATGGCGAAAAACGGCAAAGGGATCAAACCCGCGTCGCGGTTAGCGCGGAATAACCGCAGCAATCCTGCGCCATCTTTCGGATCGAACCGTTGCATCTGCCAAGATAAATGCCAGCCCAACGCCCACGGGCCGCTCAGCGCGATCACAAGTGACAAAATAGACCTCTCGCGGCAGGCCAAGACAACCGCAAAGCCAAAGAAAATAATGGTCATGACAAAGAACACGCGCAGCCATTGCGGCGTTTTGTCGCCAAATAGCCGTGCGGTGGACTTTACCCCAATCAACGCATCATCTTCCGTGTCCTGATGGGCATAGATCGTATCGTAAAACAGGGTCCAGCTTATGCCCGCCAGATATATCATCGCAGGCGTCCAGCTGAGTGATCCCGCATGTGCGGCCCAAACCAGTAAAGTACCCCAATTAAACGCAATGCCTAAAAAGACCTGCGGCCACCATGTGAACCGCTTGGCGAACGGGTAAATCAACACCGGGATGATCGATACAAAGCCCAGAACAATCGCGATGTTCGGAAAGGTCAGCAGGATCAATAGCGAGATTAGGGTCTGCACCAGCATCCAGCCCAAGGCTGCGCGAACGCTCACTTGGCCCGATGGAATTGGGCGTGAACGCGTCCGCGCGACCTGCGCGTCAATGTCGCGGTCGGTGATATCATTCCATGTGCAACCTGCGCCGCGCATCAAAAATGCGCCAAGGCCCGCTCCAATCACCAACCATAGATCAAAAAGGCTGGCTTGACCGTCCGCTAGCATCGCCAGCCCCAACCCCCAAAGGCAGGGAAGGAACAGTAGCCAAGTGCCAATCGGTCTGTCGGCCCGCGACAGGCGCAAATAGGGACGCGTGGCGCTGGGCGCCCAACGGTCAACCCAATTTCCTGCACTATCTGCGACTGTGCCCTCTGGCATCTGGTCCTTGGCGGTCATATGTTCGCTTTCATGGCTTCTAAAGTTAGACTTTTTGTAGAGCACCCATTGGGGGTAGGGCAATCGGTTCCGCTATCGCGGGATCAGGCGCACTATTTGTTTGGCGTTATGCGCATGACTGAGGGCACTGTCTTGTCTCTCATCAACGGCGTGGACGGGGAATGGGATGCAACCGTTGTCACTGCGGGCAAAAAAGGCGGGGTATTGCTTTGCGACGCGCAAACCAAGCCGCTGCAAATGCCGCCCGATGTCTGGCTGATGTTCGCGCCGATCCGCAAAGAACGCACTACGTTTATCGTGGAAAAGGCGACCGAGCTTGGCGCGGCAAAAATCATGCCGGTGCAAACAACCTATACCAACAACGCAGACCGCATTCGCGTCGATAAACTTCGCGCCAACGCTCTTGAAGCAACAGAGCAATGCGGCGGCACATATGTGCCAGAGGTCACCGACTTAGAGAAACTTTCAAAAGTTCTGGCGGTGTGGGACCCGTCCCGCAAAATCATGTTCTGCGACGAGACCATGCTGGGCGAAGCCTCTGCGTTAACACAAACCGAAGCTGGGCCTTGGGCGATCCTGATTGGCCCCGAGGGCGGGTTCTCGGACAAAGAGCGTGACCAACTGCGCAGCCTCCCGTTCGCATACTCCGTCAGCCTCGGCCCGCGTATCCTACGCGCAGACACAGCGGCAGTGGCAGCCTTAACGCTTTGGCAAAACGCGCTGGGCGATTGGACATGATCCGCGCCACACAGGCGGATCAGGCCGAGATTATGGCGTTTATGCTGGCTCGACCCACCGTTGCGATGTTCCCCATCGTAAATCTGCGCGACCACGGCATGGCGGGCGGTCACCCCAAGGCGATGTCGTTTTGGGTGCAGGGACAGGATGGCGTTCTGACGGACGTTCTAGGCATGACCGACGCTGGCATCGTGCTGCCTGTTTTCACATCAGACATTCGACCCCAAACCCGCAGGGCGATCAATAACCGCCCCATCCAAGGGATCATCGGGCAAGCAAAACCCGTCGCTGCGATGAAAGCAGAGCTTGGACTGCCCAACGGGGGACTTGATCGGGTCGAACCACACTTTGAACTAGATCTCGAACATCTCGACATGCCTGACACCACAGGCTTTTCGCTGATGCCGACCATCGCCGTGCCGCGCGAAATCTTGGTTGTATGGCGCACGCAATATGGGATTGATGCGCTTGATCTGGACGCGGCAGAGGCAGCACTGCAGGCTAGCGCCGCTATTGACGCAATGAACGGGGCCGACAGCCACCGCGTCTTGATGCGCGGGGCAGACCCCGTCGCGATGACAGGATTCAATTCAATCTTGCCTGAAACCGTCATGATCGGGGGCGTCTACACGCCCAAGGAAATGCGCGGACAAGGCTTTGCCAAGATTGCACTCGCGCTGCACTTGGCCCAAGCAAGGGGGCAGGGCGTCAAAAAGGCCGTTCTTTCAGCGGCAAACCTGTCAGCCGCAAAAGCTTATCACGCAATCGGGTTTCGCCAGATCGGAGAGTTCATGATCGTCATCTACGATAGCCCGCAGGTGGCCAATGTCTGACTTTATGCGCCCCGAAGCACGCGCAGCCCTTTGGCGGTGGCGCGAAGTCCTTTACGCAGGCGCAATTGCCGCCTTTGGCCTTTGGTGGGCGATTGGTGGGTTGGGCATCGTGAAGTGGATCGGCCTGATCTTTGTGGCACTGGCAATTATTCTTGTCATCGCGGGCATCCAGCGTGGGCGCTTTCGGCAATCAGGCACGGGACCGGGGGTTGTGCAGGTCGCTGAACGGCGCTTGGCCTACTTTGGGCCGCTCAACGGCGGGGCGATGGATATCGCCGACCTGACAAAGCTGGAATTGGACCCGTCCAGTCACCCTGCACCCAGTTGGCTGCTCTCAGGGATTGGCGGACAACACCTGTCTATTCCGGTGAATGCCGCGGGCGCCGAGGCACTTTTCGATCTGTTCGGCAGCCTTGACGGCATCCAAACCGAGGCCATGTTAGATGTGCTTTCACACACACCCTCTGTGCGGGTCGAAGTTTGGGCAAAAACTACGCCTCTCTTGCATTGACACGGGCGGCCTTTGGCTGCACCGATAAACCCCTAACCCCATCAAAGACGGAGCCTGCACCATGTCCATTCCACAATCTGGCGGCGGCCCGATCGAGCGGCACGAACAACTCGCAGAGCTTTTGGCAAAAGGGTGCAAGGCCAAAGAAGATTGGCGGATTGGCACCGAGCATGAGAAATTCGGCTATTGCAAAGACACGCACAAGCCACTGCCCTACGAGGGTGAGCGGTCGATTTATGCCGTACTTTCAGGGCTGCGTGACCGGTTCGACTGGGCGCCCGTCGAAGAAGGCGGCAAGCTGATTGGTCTGACAAAGGGGCTCGCAAACGTCAGCTTGGAGCCAGGCGGCGCTTTAGAGCTGTCCGGCGCACCTGTCGAAACCATTCACCAAACCTGCGACGAGGTGAACGACCACCTGCGCGAAGTCAAAGCGGTCTCCGACGAGATCGGCGTGAAATTCATCGGCCTTGGGGCTGCCCCCGAATGGTCACACGAAGAGATGCCGCTGATGCCCAAAGGGCGCTATAAGCTGATGAACAGCTATATGGAAAAGGTGGGCACGATGGGCACGGCGATGATGCGCCGGACCTGCACCGTACAAGTAAATCTTGATTTCGGATCAGAGGCCGACATGGTGCAAAAGCTGCGCGTGTCGCTGGCATTGCAGCCCGTAGCCACGGCGTTGTTTGCCAATTCGCCGTTCTTTGAAGGCAAGGTGAACGGTCACAAATCATGGCGTGCGAAAATCTGGCGTCACCTCGACGCCGACCGGACAGGGATGCTGCCGTGGGTGTTCGAGGACGGCATGGGCTTCGAGCGCTGGGTGCAATGGGTGCTCGATGTGCCAATGTATTTCGTCTACCGCGACGGCAAATATATCAACGCGCTGGGCATGTCGTTCCGCGACTTCCTCAAGGGCGAACTCCCTGCACTACCCGGTGAAAAGCCGACGCTGTCCGATTGGGCAGATCACCTGACAACCGTCTTCCCAGAGGCGCGGATCAAGCAATTCATCGAAATGCGCGGCGCAGACGGCGGCCCTTGGCGCAGGCTTTGCGCATTGCCTGCGTTCTGGGTCGGGCTGACCTACGATCAAACCGCACTCGATGCGGCGTGGGACTTGTGCAAGGACTGGACCGCCGAACAACGCGACGCTCTGCGGGTCGCGGCATCAGTTGACGGGCTGCAAGCCAAGGTAGACGGGATCAACATGCATGATCTTGCCCGCGAAGTCGTGGCAATCTCCGAAGCAGGGCTAAAGGCCCGCGCACGCCCCGGTGCAGGCGGCTTGGTGCCAGACGAGACCCACTTCTTGAACGCATTGAAAGAAACCATCGAAACCGGCAAGACGCCGGCTGATGAACTTCTTGATCGGTATCATGGCGACTGGAACGGCGATCTTAGCCGAATTTACGACGACTATAGCTATTAAGAAAAGGCGCCCCTCGGGGCGCTTTTTTTATCTTAATGCATCAACGAGATGATCTTGGTTGCCAGAAAAAACCACCTTGCATCCATAGCCCCAACGCGCCCTTGATAGTGGTCATACACAATGTATTTGCCATATTCTTGCCGCGATTGTTTTCTAATTAGAAACAATGGAGGGGCCTTCATGCCGTTTTTCTTAAACCCGCGTTTCGCGATGCTTTTGCTGATCGGCCTGCCTATGGCGGGCGGGGCAGTCGTGCACCCTCATGGGGC
>JAIBDT010000035.1 GCA_024686085.1 Loktanella sp. | reverse complement strand
GGACTGGCCCGCAGAGCGGCGCCCGACCAAGTCTTTGCCCGCGCTCTCGATTGCATCTGGATGAAAGAAAATGGCGGACTGCGGATCGGTTGGCATAAGGCTTACTCTTTAGGACTTCAGCTCGCAGACTGACGCTCTTTGTAAAGCGGCGCAAGTATCAGACCTTTAGGGAACGCCCATGCTGCTGATCCGATTGCAAAGCCCGATCCAAAACGGATTGCAAGATTGCACCTCGGGCAAAGTCAGGTGACACAAGCACACCATCTTTGACCGCTGCGATAAATCGCGCATAGTTTGATGGCACCTCAGGCACAGTCACATCGACCCATCGCCCCTTTAACATATCGTCACCCAAGCTGACGGAAAGCTGGCTCTGTTCTTGCTCAAATCGCACAACCAGACCACCTTTGGTGCCAAAGATGCGCAGACGCAGGTCATTCAAATGACCCGATGCCATACGGCTGGCATGGATCACGCCCACAGCACCATTCGCCAGAGTGGCCTGCATCGTCATGCTGTCGTTTGCATCCAAGACATAGCCACCGATCTGACCATCTTTCGACTTGTCGAATGTGGTCAAACGCGACGACACATCAGAACCGGCAACGAAAGTCGCAAAGTCCAGAATATGGACTCCAACATCACCTAAAACACCCATTGAGCCATGCGCCGTCGAAAGACGCCAAAGCCATTGATCTTCGGTTTGCCAATCGCCCCATGCGGGCTGGGTTAGCCAACTTTGAAGATAGGACGCCTCAAAGTGGCGGACCTCACCGATCTGGCCATCAGCCACGATCTTGGCTGCGGCAGTCAAAGCAGCGCCGTTGCGGTAGGTCAGATTGACCATATTCACGACACCCTCCGCACGCGCCGCTTGTGCCATCTCAATGGCATCAGCTTCACTCGTAGCTAAAGGTTTTTCGCATAGAACATGCTTGCCTGCGCCTAAAAGTGGCATCGTCGTACGATAATGAACAGCGTCAGGGGTCACATTGGAAACAGCGTCAAACGCGCCCCACACTATCGCCTCGTCTACGGACCCGAAACTGTGTTCAATTCCATGCTTTTCGCAAAACCCCGAGAGCCGAACTGGGTCACTATCGACCCCTGCAACAACCTGCACATCAGGCATCTCAGCATAGGCTTCGGCGTGTTGGTTCGCCATCCCGCCCGTGCCAACTATCAAGACCCTCACCACAGTCATCGAAACCCGTCCTCGCCGTCTTGGTGTAACCGCGGCCCGCGCTCAACGATCGGCTCTAGGGCCTGTTCAACTGGCACGTTTGGCGCGTCATTGACGCCTTGAAGACGCGGCGCAGGATTATGCGCCCAGCGTACGGCGTTTCGCAATACGGTTTGAACATTCGCGTCATGATAAGTCGGATAGGTCTCGTGACCGGGGCGAAAGTAAAACACACTCCCCGCCCCACGTTTATAGGTCAGCCCAGAACGGAAAACCTCGCCGCCCTGAAACCAACTGATGAACACGGTCTCTAGCGGCTCCGGCACGCCAAAGGGCTCGCCGTACATTTCTTCGTTTTCAAGCTCAAAGTGGTCAGGCAACCCCGCTGCAATCGGATGATTACGAGACGCAACCCACAAGCGTTCCCTTTCGCCCGCTTCGCGCCACGTTAAGTTGCAGGGTGTGCCCATCAGGCGTTTAAAGATTTTGGCGAAATGCGCAGAGTGCAATAAGATCAATCCCAACCCCGCATTCACATGATCAGCCACACGTTCGACAATCTCGTCGGACACATCGCCATGTGCCGCGTGACCCCACCATAACAGAACATCCGTTTGCGCAAGTCGTGCCTCCGTCAACCCATGTTCGGGCTCTTGCAACGTCGCGGTTGTCGCGGTGATGCCTTCCTGCGCGTTCAGAGCAGCAGCAATCGCGCCATGCATCCCGTCAGGATACAAATCAGCCACAACCTTGTTGGTTTGCTCATGGACATTCTCACCCCAAACGACTGCTCTAATCATCTTTTCACTCTCCAAAACGCTTTGAATTACAAAATCAGGCATTTTGATGATCATCAAGAAAATTATTCAAAGCGCTTTGGCGAAAGGGTGGTGGTTCAAAAAACTGATTAACAAGCGTATCAGAGCGATATGAAAAATCCGATTCTCATACCTGCGTGGATCGACGGCACGCTGCAACCTGTCGACAAGCTCGACGCGCATCTGCGCGGGCTAAGACATAAGGCCGTCAGCATCTTTGTGATGAACCAAGGCCGGATTCTCTTGCAGCAACGCGCCGCAGACAAATATCACACACCCAACCTTTGGGCCAATACCTGCTGCACGCACCCCAACTGGGACGAGGACCCTGCCTTATGCGCAGAGCGCCGGCTAGATGAAGAACTAGGCATTTCGGGACTAAAGTGCACTCATCGCGGCCAGCTAGAATACCGCGCAGATGTCGGTGGCGGGATGATCGAGCACGAGGTCGTCGATGCCTATTTGGCGATTGCCCCGGACGACCTAAGGATTGCGCCCAATCCGACAGAAGTACAGGCAATCAGATGGGTGACCCCTACAACATTAACGCGAGAAATCGCGAAAGACCCAACACCCTTCACGCCTTGGTTGCGTATTTATATGGCAGAACATGCCAATACGATTTTAGGCTCTAACTAGGCATTAATTTCACTATTTCGCCGCCAGCTGCTGTCGCATCTTCTGCATCATGTGTCACCATCAAAACAGGTAATGCACGTGATTTGGCACGTGAGAAAACGAGGTCGCGAACCTGAGCGCGCAAAGCGGCATCAAGACGTGAAAACGGCTCATCCAACAATAGAGCACAGGGCTCTGACAAGAGCATCCGCATCAACGCGACGCGAGCCTTTTGCCCACCTGATAAAGTCGCAGGATCACGGTCGGCATAGCCTTTTAGCCCGACCTCTTCCAACGCATCATTTACCATTGCTTTACGCTGCGTTGCGTTCCCGTCCTCACGCAACCCAAACAGCAGGTTCTGGCCCACAGACATATGCGGGAACAACAAATCATCTTGAAACAAAATCCCGACCCGGCGTCGATGTGGCGGCGCATCCGTGATATCGGCCCCATCTAGAAAAATCGTCCCGCTTACTATGAATTCTGGCGCGAGGGTTCCTGTGACAAATGCCAAAAGCGTCGACTTGCCGACGCCCGATGGCCCCATGATTGTTAGCACTTCACCAGAAGCAATACTGCGTGACAGTGACACCATCGGCTTTCCGCCTTTGCTGATGACAACGTCGCGTAATTCCAAGCCCTTATCCATGCCGCAACCCCCTTCTGTTTCTCCAAATAATCGCGGGCAGCGCCAAGGCCAGCGTAAACGGCAGCAAGGCAGCGGCAGTCTGCATCAACCCATATACCCCTATCGCACGCCGATCGCCGCCAGAAGCAAGCGCCACAGCCTCGGTCGTCAGTGTCGCAACTCGGCCACCACCGATCAGCAAGGTCGGCAAATACTGCCCCACGGATACGGCAATGCCCAGCGCAATAGCTGTCAAAACCGGACGCAGCAACATTGGCAAGCGGACCTGCCATAACACACGGTCTGGACTAGCACCCAATGCAGCTGCGATTGTGCCCATGCGAGCATCCCACGCGCGGAACGGATCCGACAGCGACAAAAACACATAGGGCAAAACGAAAATCAAATGCGCCAAGATCACTGGAATCCGGCCGACATCGATGCCGACATTCAGCATGAAGGTCTGAAGCCCTGGCAAAAACGCTGTTTGTGGCACTAACAAAGGCAAATAGAGCAACCAAAGCGCGCGTGATGACATCCGCAAGCCATGCCGGTATTCAGCCTCTAGGCTACCAATTGTCAGGATGAGTGCAGTAAAGGTTGCTATACTGGCTATGACCGCAGTTTCCAAAAGTGCCGCCAATGTGCCCGCAGCATGACGGTCCCAATTCTTGAAAGACAATTGATCAGGCAAAGCATCTGGAAAGCCCCAAAATCCGGCAAAAGACCAAATCGCAAGCACCGCTAAACCAAGCAAAACACTTAAGGCGCAAACGGTGCCTGCGCCTAGGGCAGCTGTGCCAACAAGCACATCGACTTTGCCACGCGACCCAGAGGCGATCCATACCATCCCCAGTTTTGCGACCAACAATTCGCCCAACCGCCAAAACAGCAATGCACCAACAACAAGAGCCAGCTGTAGTAACGCCGCTGCGGCGCCTTCAAGGCGCATCGCAATGTCAGGATCAGACATAAGCTTAACGATCTGGACTGATAAAGTTGGCGGCGTGCTTGGCCCCAATATCACCGCCATATCAACCACCGACATCGCATAGGCCAACACGACATAAACGGGCAGTCTTATCTGCGTATAAACACGCGGGAAAACGGTCTTTAGCCACCCCGAAACGCGGCCATATCCCAGTGCTTGTGCCACAGTAACGCTTCTATGCGCATCAGCTTGCCCTAGCGCGGACAAAGTGATGAGCAACAAAAACGGAACCTCCTTCACAATCAACCCAGCGGTCAGTGCCAAACCATATGGGTCTTGTAGGATCAGCACATCTGGCGGGCGGTCCCAGCCTGTAAAGCTTGGCGATAAAATTCGGGCGATCCACCCCGAAGGTGCAATCAAGAATGCCAAACCAAAAGCCGCCGCTGCATGGGGGACCGACAGCAGTGGCGACAACAATCTTTCCAAGACGCGGAACGGACGCGTGCCCGACCAGCCTGCCGTCAACATCGTGGCAATCAGCAACGATATGATGGTCGCAACTAGTCCGGTAGAGACAGATAATAGCGCTGCACGCGGCAAACCTGCCCAGTCAAAAAGATTGGCAAACGGCGTGATAGAGGGACCGAATAATCCACCTGCCGGCAGATGCCCAAATGCTGGTAAAACGGTGCCATACAAGCCCGCCAAAATTGGCCCGAGCATTGCAAGCAAAGTCACCGCCGGTAAGACAGGCAAAAAGCGCCGCGTTTTCATGCGCGGCGCTTTATTAGGGTCTGTTTTACGTTACTGCGCGACACCGTAACGGTCCATCCAGTCATCTGCGATACGGGTCATCCAGGTCGGGTGGGGCTCGGCCTGAACCGATCCAAGTTGCGCGGGCGTTAGGGTCGCGATCCCCAGCTCAAGCGCATCAAAAGCGGCGCGTTCATCCGCAGAAATCGCATTCATGTCCAAGACCGTGCCATATCCCAAGATGTTCGGGTCTTGCGCACGGGCCTGAGCCTCTGGAGACATCAGGAAGTTTGCCACAACCATAGCGCCCGCCTTTGACCCTGAATTGTAAGGGATCGCAACAAATGACGCGTTGCCGATTGTGCCGCCGTCCAGAACAAAAGTTCGCACAGTGTCAGGCAGTTGGTCATTCGCAATCGCAGCCGTGGCCTCACCAGGGCTGAAGGAGATGGCAAGATCAACTTCACCGTCGGCAATCAACTGTAGCTGCGCAGGACCAGTTGCAGGATATGCACGCCCAGACCGCCAAAGCGTCGGGGTCAAATCATCCAGAAAGGCCCACAGTGGCCCTGTCACATCTGCGTAGGTCTCGTCCGTTGCGGCTGCTGTCAAAACAGACGGATCATCCAGCAAGTCCACCAAGGCTTGCTTCAGAAACGTCGTGCCCAAAAAATCAGGCGGCTGCGGGTAGGTAAACCGACCAGGGTTGGCAGTAGACCAGTCTAAAATCGCGGCCATATCAGGCAAGGCATCAGCCAAATCAGCGGTATCGTGAATAAAGACTACCTGCGCCATTGCCCATGGGCTTTCAAAACCGTCAGTTGGAACGGTAAAATCAGATTGAACCGTTTTTCCCGCAACATCTACAACGGCCCAGTTGGGCAGTTGTTCGGCGTAGGGACCAAACAGCAAATCGGCATCCTTCATCGCGCTAAAGTTGGCACCGTTAATCCAGATCATATCGATCGCGCCATCGTCGTTCTCGCCTGCCTGCTTTTCTGATAAAACGCGGGTCACAGCATCGGCGGTATCGGTCAGTTTCACATGTTCCAACGTAACGTCGTGGTCTTCGGCCACACGTTCACCGACCCACGCAATAAAATCGTTGGTTGTGGTCGAACCACCCCAAGCATTCCAGTACACAGTCTGACCGTTCGCTTCGGCTTTGACAGCATCCCAGTCAGCAGGGCTAGGGTCGGCCAAGACTGCGATTGGTGCAATCAAAGCAGCAAGGATCGCGAGATGTTTCATATGTGTGGTCCTTTAGTCGGTGAAGGTCTGAGAAGCGGCATAGATGCGCAACGTTGCCGTCGCAAAGCATAATGCCCCGAAAATCCACGCCATCAGCGCAAATTGTTGTGAGAACAGGCAAATCAGCACGAAGAACACGATCGTCTCGGTGCCTTCAAGGATGCCGTTGGAATAATATAGCGACTTTTGTCCCTGCGCGGTTGTCGACTTGCCGTATTTTTCGGCCAAGATCGCAAAGCCAAGAAAGCTTGCACCATTGAAATAGAACGATACCAAAAGAAACGCCCCCGCAGGTCCGTTAGTGGTTGGGTCTAACAGGACAAACGCCAACGGTATGGCACCATAGAATAAAAAATCGGCAGTGATATCTAAATAGCCGCCAAAGTCCGTCTTTCGCGACGCGCGAGCGACCGCCCCATCCAGCCCGTCTGCGATACGGCCAGCCAACAATGGGATCAGCGCCAAAACAGGCAACCCTACTGCTATTAAAGCCGCAGAAAACAGACCCAAACCAAGGCCAACTAAGGTTACATGATCCGCCGAGTATCCACGCGCCGCAATTAACCTGCCCGCCGCGTTCATCGGCGGATCAATCAAGCGGCGGGCGTAGCTGTCCAACATTTCAAGGCACTCTATTTCATCTCGGTTGGTTTTGACCGAACTACACCTGCCACGCAATCACCCCCACAAGATTGTGAGAAAGCATCAGAAAATTGAAACCTAGCCCACCGCGATCCGAGGGCGTCCGTGCGCCGTCACTTTCACTTGAGCCTCGATGAACATGGATTGTCCTTCGATCTCGACCTCTTTGACGTCCCGAATGGTCGTGTACCTGATCTCTTCGACACCTGCTGCGCGGACCATAACCTCTGCTTCCACCTTCAGCGCCGCCTCTAGCACATCCAAAGCGTCGGCGGATTGATTAAACCGCTGCACTCCGTCTGGTAAATGCACGGCAAATGTCCCCGCACCAGGGCTGGTAACCGTGCCTGTCGCATGCATCGCAACTTGTCCCACCACTGCGCCGATCGCATTCGCGACACCACCGTGTGCGGGCAAAACCATGCGCGTATTCAATCGCTCGCCCACCGCACCATAATAAGCAGCCGCAGAGGCGCCTAGTCCGATCACTGGCACACCTAAACGCAGATCGACCTGCACAACGCCGCGATGTTGGTCCAAGCCCGCCATAGCCAGCGGATGTCGCGCCAAGCTTTCCGCGCTATTGGGCCATTCTTTATCGTCCTCAGCGAAAGCGGCCTGAAGCAGACAGTCAACGGTCTGGTGCGTCAATTGATCAATTATGCGCTGCGACATCGTCTCTGCATCAGGCGCCAAACGATCCCCGCTGCCTGATCGTCTCCGGGCGAAAAGTGTCAGCGCTTTTTGCGATGCCTCTGCATCCCATGCGTCCACGCGCCCCAAAACGTGACTTGCATCCGATGGTGTTACGCCTGCGATCATCACCATACCGCGGGTCACGAGGCGCGCTAGTGCGGGGCTTTCCATGCGACTGGTCACAGCATAACCAACGCGCTGCGGCCCGTCAGCTAATCGGGCAGCAACCGCTGTCTCACGCGGGTCCAGTCCTTCGGGCATTTCGCGCCACATGGGAACCGCAAATTGCATCCTGTCACTGGCAGGCACATCTAAGGCCAAACCGCGATCCAATTCGCGATGAACAAGTTCGGGATGATCGCGGCCCAATAGCGCAATTGGCATCAACCGACGCGGGCCCAGTTGCAGCCCGCCACCTAGACCATCAAGCACATGCACTTCGCTATCACCGCCAAGACCCGTCGTGCGCATCGCAACGGCCTCGACCATCGTGCGGTACGGGCCCACGCGTGCGCCCTGCGGATCAATTTTCGGCTTTCCACCCTGCAATAGACACACATCTGTGGTCGTACCGCCAATGTCAGAAACCAGCGCATCTTGCTCGCCCGTCAGCCAAGACGCACCGGCGATCGACGCAGCAGGGCCGCTAAGAATGGTCTCAATCGGCTTTTCGCGGGCAACTGTGGACGACACCAAAGCACCATCGCCCCGCACAACCATCAGGCGCGCATCAATACCAACTTTTTCCAAATGACCTTCACAGGCACTGATGAGACCATCAATCATCCCGATCAGTCTGGCATTCAACACAGCGGTCAAAGCGCGTTTTGGACCGCCCAAGGCGGACGACAATTCGTGCGAACAGGTGACAGGTTTACCCGTTATGTCGCGGATCAGATCACGCGCAGCCACCTCATGCGCCGAGTTACGCGTGGCAAAACTACCTGCGACGGCATACCCCGTGATCCCAGCATCCAAACCCTGAACGGCTTGAGTCAGCGCCTCTAGGTCCAGCGGCGCGACCTCGCCACCCGCATGACTGTGTCCACCTGCAAGCGAGATCACAGGATCACCGCGCAAGGCATCTGTCAGGCCGGCGCGACCTAACTCGGCAGGATCAAAGCCGATAAAGACCAGTGCGATTTTGCCGCCTTGGCCTTCAACCAACGCGTTCGTGGCCAAAGTCGTAGACAGTGACACCATCGCCACCTGGGCAGGGTTAATGGCGGCCTCTGCCAATGCGGCGTCAATCGCACGGCCCACGCCCAGCGCAAGATCAGGTCTTGTCGTCAGGGACTTGGCACTTGCCAATACCTGATCGGTTGCTTCATCCAAAACCACCGCATCAGTATATGTACCGCCCGTATCAACACCCAATAGAAATGCCATGCGAAACCTCGTTTTCAGTTTCGGCTAAACAATCACTATGGAAGGGCCGTTACCATCCCAAATGCGACAAAAAGGGCGCGCGATGTTGACACCGCGCGCCTCTGTCTTCGGAAAGACAGCTTACTTTAATGCGGCATCAGTAATCACGGATGTCCAAGCGCCCGTTGGTGCAGCCGAGATCACAGGATCCGACCCACCCGCAAGCAAGGTATCAACCGTACGCTGGTAATCCGCTTCATCCAACGCACCGTTCGATCCAGCGGTCAGTTTAGCGACTTCACCCATCATGCGGATTTGCGCGGCTTCGGTTTGTGCGCCAGTCTCATCGTTATCAAGAACGATCATCGCAGCAGCTTCAGGATTTTCCTCGGCCCATTTCCAGCCCTTCATCGAGGCACGCACGAAACGAACCATTTTATCAACGAACTCTGGGTCTTCGAGGTTTTGCTCTAGCGCATAAATCCCGTCCTCCAACGTGGCAACGCCCTGCTCTTCGTATTTAAACGTAACCAATTCGTCGGCTGGAATACCTGCGTCAAGGACTTGACCATATTCGTTATATGTCATCGTCGAAATGCAATCGGCTTGGCGCTGCAATAATGGGTCTACATTAAAGCCTTGCTTCAGAACCGTGACGCCATCTTCGCCGCCATCGGTCGAAATCCCCGCTTGGGACATCCAAGACAGGAACGGATACTCGTTGCCGAAGAACCAAACACCGATAGTCTTGCCTTTGAAGTCCTCAACAGACGTAATGCCCGTGTCCTTCCAGCAAGTCAGCATCAGACCTGATGACTTGAACGGCTGGGCGATATTCACAACTGGTAGACCCTTTTCACGGGCGGCCAGCGCAGACGGCATCCAGTTCAGCATCACATCTGCGCCGCCACCCGCCAAAACCTGCGGCGGAGCGATATCAGGACCACCAGGCAAGATCGTTACATTTAAACCCTCTTCGTCATAGAACCCTTCGTCCAGCGCCACATAGTAGCCCGCAAATTGGGCTTGAGTGACCCACTGCAACTGCAGCTTCACATCATTGGCGTCGGCTTGCGCCATACCACCAAAGCCTGCGGCAAGTGCTGCCGCCATCATTGTCGTTTTCATCTGATTGACCTCCAAGTCAGTTGAGAATGTATGCCTGCCTATCGCAGGTCTGTTATTTTCGCTGGGATGGGTGCCAGAACGTGACACCGCGTTCAAACAGCGCAATCGCGCCATAGAAAAAGCTACCTGCAAGCGCTGCAACAACGATTTCGGCCCACACCATATCAAGCGCCAATTGGCCTACGCTTGTGGAGATCCGAAATCCCATACCGCGGGTAGGTGATCCAAAAAACTCTGCAACAATCGCCCCGACAAGAGCAAGGGTAGTCGCAATCTTAAGGCCGTTAAAGATAAACGGCATCGCGGCGGGCAAGCGCAGTTTCATCAATGTCTGACTATAGCTCGCGCCATAAGTACGCATCAAATCACGTTGCATGTCACTGGTATCGCGCAAACCCGCAACCGTATTTACCAGCACTGGAAAAAACACCATGACGACGACAACGGCAGCCTTTGACTGCCAGTCAAATCCGAACCACATCACAAGAATGGGGGCGGTGCCAACAATCGGCAAGGCTGCCATAAAGTTCCCGACAGGCAGCAACCCGCGCCGCAGAAAATCAAACCGATCCACAACAATCGCCAAGATGAACGCTGCGGCGCACCCGATCACATAACCGCTAAGTGCGCCCTTCACAAAGGTCTGCACAAAGTCTTGCCACAAGATGGGCAAGCTACCAGCGAACCGGCCCGCAATCATACTGGGCGGCGGCAAGATAACCAAAGGGACACTTAACCCCCGCACAATAAGTTCCCAAATTAGCAGAATCGTCAGTCCAAAGATGGCAGGCACGAGTAACTGTATCGACCGACTTTGCGCGTGAGGGCCATTCGCCAATCTGACGTTCAACATCCAACCTGAAACCCACAACAGAACTGCAAAGACAACATAGATCATTGGCGCATCCCCATACGGCGCAGGGCTACTTTTTCGATCAACCCGATGATCGCGACCAGACAGGCCGCCAGTATCGCGGCCGCAAAAAGCGCTGACCAAATCTGAACTGTTTGCCCGTAGTAAGATCCAGCCAATAACCGCGCACCCAATCCGCGCACGGCGCCCGTTGGCAGCTCGCCGACAATCGCACCAACCAAAGAGGCCGCGACAGCAATCTTCAGCGAGGCAAACAAATAGGGCATCGACGCAGGCAGGCGCAATTTCCAGAATCCTTGGGCATCACTGGCATAATAAGTACGCAACAAATCCAGTTGCATTGCATCAGGACTACGCAACCCCTTTGCCATGCCGACGACAACGGGGAAGAACGATAAATAGGCACTAATAATGGCTTTTGGGATCATGCCCTGCACACCAATCGAATACAGCACCACGATAATCATCGGCGCAATCGCGATAATCGGGATGGTTTGGCTGACAATCGCCCAAGGCATCACGCTCATATCCATCGCGCGGCTATGCACAATGCCAACAGCCAGCAGAATGCCCAGACTGGTCCCGATCGCAAACCCCAGCAACGTCGCACTCAACGTGATCCAACCGTGATAAACCAACGACCGTTTTGAGGTGATCTTTTTCATCACAACAGTGTCCCACAATTCGACTGCCACTTGATGCGGGGCAGGCAATCGGGGGCGATCTTGTGACCAAGCCGCACCAACAGTCTCGGTGACCGTCATTGTCGCACCCGACCGCGCCAACTGTTGCGCTGTCCAAGCAGAATTCATAGGTACACAGGCCGCATACCAAAGCGCAATTATCACACCGAGAACGGTTAATACTGGCAGGGCAGAGCGCTTAAACATCGTCTTGATGCCCCGCCCGCAACCCGTCGCGCACACGATGGGCAATCTCGATAAACTCTTTGCTTTCGCGAATGTCCAATGGACGCTCTTTGGGCAAGGTGCTTTCGATCACATCTGTGATGCGTCCGGGTCTGGGCGACATAACGACAATCTTGGTCGACAGATACACCGCCTCTGGGATCGAGTGAGTAACAAACCCAATTGTCTTCCCCGTACGTGCCCACAATGCCAGCAACTGTTCGTTCAAGTGGTCGCGGACAATCTCGTCCAACGCACCAAACGGTTCGTCCATCAGCAAGATA
This sequence comes from Loktanella sp., assembly GCA_024686085.1. Classification (GTDB taxonomy): domain Bacteria; phylum Pseudomonadota; class Alphaproteobacteria; order Rhodobacterales; family Rhodobacteraceae; genus Yoonia. The sequence continues at coordinate 20,832 of JAIBDT010000035.1, read as the reverse complement.
TCGGCATCAAACGCCAGCGCCCTGGCGATACTCGCCCGCTGCTGCATCCCACCCGACAATTGCCAAGGGAACTTTTTCTCGAACCCTGACAGATCAACCAGCTCCATGACTCGGGCAACACGCGCCGCTTGCTCGGCCTTTGAGAACCCCATAATCTCCAACGGCAGCTTGATATTGCCACCAATCGTGCGCCAAGGGTAAAGCCCTGCTGCCTGAAACACATAGCCGTAAGCACGCGCTTTACGTGCCTCTTCAGGTGTCATGCCGTTCACAGAAATCTGCCCACCCGTGGGCTGTTCTAACCCCGCAATACAGCGCAAAAACGTCGTCTTTCCGCAGCCAGATGGACCGATGAACGATACAAACTCCCCCTTGCCGATCTTAAGGCTCACGTCCTTAAGTGCATGCACAGGTCCATCGTTCGTCTGAAACGTCAGATCAAGGTTTTGGGCTGAAATGACCAAGTTAGACACCACTCGCAGGAATACCAGACCGTTCAACAGGGCGCGGCGCAGTTAACTCTTTCCATGACGACAACGCCTTATTCACCGCTGTATTCGGTTCTCGTTTTACAAACTTTCCGTGGCCCTCTTGGGTGCGAACTTCACCGTCGTAAATCGCGACCTGCCCGCGTGTCAGAGTGAACCTTGGCAGGCCCTTGACCTCTTTGCCTTCAAACACATTGTAGTCAATTGCGGACTGCTGGGTCTCGGCCGTAATCGTCTTGGATTTCTCCGGATCCCAGACAACCAAATCGGCATCAGCGCCGACAAGAACCGCGCCTTTCTTTGGGTAACAGTTCAAGATCTTGGCGATATTGGTCGAGGTCACCGCGACAAATTCATTCATCGTCAACCGCCCCGTCGCAACGCCATAGGTCCAAAGCATCGGCATCCGATCCTCTAGCCCGCCCGTGCCATTCGGAATCTTGGTAAAATCACCCACGCCATAACGTTTCTGATCGGTCGTGAACGCACAGTGATCCGTGGCAACAACAGACAATGACCCACTTTGCAGCCCAGCCCATAGACTATCTTGATGCTGCTTATTACGAAAAGGCGGCGACATGACACGCCGTGCCGCATGATCCCAATCTTTGTTGAAATACTCGCTTTCATCCAAGGTCAAATGCTGGATCAAAGGCTCGCCCCAAACACGTTTACCCTGCATCCGTGCACGGCGAATAGCCTCGTGGGAATCCTCGCAAGATGTGTGCACCACATAAAGCGGAACCCCCGCCATATCGGCGATCATAATTGCACGGTTCGTCGCCTCCCCCTCGACCTGTGGAGGGCGGGAATAGGCGTGTGCCTCTGGGCCAGTATTGCCAGCGGCCAGCAATTTCGCAGACAGCTCGGCCACCACATCGCCGTTCTCAGCATGGACCATCGCAATCGCACCTAGCTCTGCCAGGCGCCCAAACGAGGCATACATCTCGTCGTCATTCACCATCAAAGCACCTTTGTAGGCCATGAAGTGTTTGAACGTGTTGATTCCGCGATCTCGGACCACAGACTCCATCTCGTTGAATACCTGCTCGCCCCACCATGTTACCGCCATATGAAACGAGTAATCGCAATTCGCACGGCCCGATTTATTGTCCCACATCTGCAATGCATCATGCAGACCCTGACCGGGGGCAGGGAGCGCGAAATCGACAACCATCGTTGTGCCGCCAGACAAAGCCGCACGCGTGCCGCTTTCAAAATCATCGGTCGAATAGGTGCCCATAAATGGCATCTCAAGGTGGGTATGCGGATCAATCCCACCCGGCATCACGTAACACCCTGTGGCATCTAACTGTTCGTCACCGGTCAGGTTCGGCCCGATCTGCGTAATGACCCCACCCTCAACCAGCACATCCGCCTTATAGGTCAGATCAGCCGTTACAATCGTTCCATTCTTGATCACGGTGGACATAGGTTTTCTCCTTTAGGTCGGAATACAGATCGGGTTGCCGTTACGGTCTTTCACGACAAACAACTCGGATGCGAAGGTGTAGAAATAACAGCCGTCAGGGTCACGGTTGACCTCGGATCGGTCAATGTCACTGGGCAAGGCCTCGTCAACTGACAACGGCAGCAAGAGTGGTGCGACTGTCGGGCGGGCGCATGCCGATAATAGCAACATAACAAATGCTATCCTCACGCCACCACCCCAGCGGTTTCAATCACAGCATGGAACAAGACATCCGCACCTGCGGCGGCCCATTCCTTGGAGATCTCCTCGGCCTCGTTGTGGCTCAACCCATCAACACAAGGGCACATCACCATCGCCGTCGGGGCGACGCGATTGATCCAACAGGCATCATGCCCAGCGCCGGAAATCAAATCCATGTGGGAATAACCCAGCCGTTCGGCGGCACTCCGCACCGCCGTCACGCAGCTCTCATCAAAAGTGACAGGATCGAAATGCCCCACAGGTTCTATCGTCATCGTCAAACCCAAAGCATCCGCAATCGCGGGCGCCTCGGCCTCAAACCTTGCGCGCATCGCGGTTAGTTTTTCCAAATCAGGCGAGCGGAAATCAATGGTGAAAACACATTTGCCAGGGATGACATTGCGGCTGTTTGGGTAGACATTGCATTGCCCAATCGCACCCACTGCACCCGGTTGATTATCCATGGCAATCGTATGAACAAGTTCGGTCATGCGCGCCATGCCAAGCCCCGCATTCATACGCATGTTCATCGGTGTAGACCCTGTATGAGCGTCTTTGCCTTTCAACGTGACCTCTAGCCACCACAGGCCTTGACCGTGGGTGACAACGCCGATCTGCTTGTCCTCTGCTTCCAAAATTGGCCCCTGTTCAATATGTAATTCAAAGAACGCATGCATCTTACGGTCGCCAACCGGTTCCTCACCGCGCCAGCCAATCCGTTTCAATTCATCGCCAAACTTTTTGCCTTCGGCATCGACACGGTCGTAAGCCCAATCCTGCTCGTGCATCCCCGCGAAAACGCCCGAGGCCAGCATTGCAGGCGCATAGCGCGTGCCTTCCTCATTCGTCCAGTTTGTGACAACAATCGGATGCTTCGTTTTGATCCCGAGGTCGTTCATTGTGCGCAAAATCTCTAGCCCACCAAGGACCCCTAGAACGCCGTCATATTTTCCGCCCGTCGGCTGCGTATCCAAATGCGATCCGACATAGACAGGCAGCGCGTCAGGGTCGGTTCCCTCACGCCGCGCAAACATGTTGCCCATTTGGTCCAGACCCATCGTGCAACCAGCAGCCTTGCACCAGTCTTGGAAAAGGTGGCGACCTTCACTGTCTGCGTCCGTCAGTGTCTGGCGATTGTTGCCGCCGGCAACTCCGGGGCCGATTTTGGCCACCTCCATCAAGCTGTCCCAAAGTCGGTCGGGGTTGATCCTAAGGTTCTCTCCGGGGGCAGCCATCTACATCTCCTATTACGAATGGACGGTCAGCAGGCGACAGGGAGGAAACCCGCCCGCTGCCCGTCTTGATTTGACCAACTGGTCAAAGCAACGCTATCAGGGGGTAGTGATCTGTCAAGTTTTCCGCACCCATTTTGTCGAAATGATCAAAAAGATGATGCGGGCAACGGTTTTTCATGGCATCGGGCAATTTTTGTGCGAAAGATAACCTCAATATGAGCAAACCACCGACCCGCATCCAGAAAAAGAACCGCAGCGCAATTCTGTCCGCTGGGCTAGACGTGTTCTCGCAATTCGGGTTTCGCGGTGCGACTTTGGATCAGATTGCCGAGGCAGCGGGTCTATCAAAGCCAAACCTGCTATATTATTTTCCATCCAAAGAAGAGATCCATCAGCAGCTTTTGTCAGGGCTGTTGCACACTTGGCTGGATCCTTTGCGGACTATGAAAGCCGACGGCGATCCGATCCAAGAAATACTAGCATACGCGCGCCGCAAATTGGACCTCTCACGCGACTATCCGCGTGAGAGCAGACTTTTTGCGAACGAAGTCCTGCAAGGCGCGCCGCGCCTAGGTGAATCCTTCCCCGACCTGAAATCACTGGTCGACGAAAAGGCGGCAGTGATTCAAGGTTGGGCGAAAGTAGGAAAAATCGCCGAAATAGACCCACATCATCTTATCTTTTTGATCTGGGCTCAGACGCAGCACTACGCCGATTTCGACGTGCAGGTGCGCGCAGTTCTCGAATGCGACGACCCGTATCCGCAAGCTGCGACTTTTATGGAGCACATGCTAAGACGCACTTTGGCGCCCTAGCTACTCTGCAGCGACCGCCCCTGGATTATTGGGGTGCGTCGTCCAATTGGCGTAATCATCCGACACGACTTTACCAGTGCGCGGATCGACCTCGCCCGCCTTCATTGGCACCATCGAAATACAGTCCTGCACAGGGCAGACATCCACGCAAAGATTGCAGGCAACGCATTCCGCATCAATGACCTCAAACACACGGTCAGCAGACATGGAAATCGCTTGGTGGGACGTATCCTCGCAGGCGGCATAGCACCGGCCACATTTGATACAATCATCCTGCGAGATAACCGCTTTCGCGATGTAGTTCAGATTCAAGTACTTCCAGTCAGTGACATTTGGAACGGCCATGCCAACAAAGTCATGAAGGTTTTCATAACCCTTTTCATCCATCCACTGAGACAGGCCAGAAATCATTTCCTCCACGATCTTGAAACCATATGTCATCGCAGCCGTGCAGACCTGCACATTGCCGCACCCAAGGGCCATGAATTCCGCAGCATCGCGCCACGTTGTCACACCGCCAATGCCCGAAATCGGCAGGCCATGCGTGTCTGGGTTCCGTGCAATCTCGGACACCATCGACATGGCAATCGGCTTCACCGCAGGGCCGCAATAGCCGCCGTGCGATCCCTTGCCGTCGATGGACGGCTCGGGCGACATAGAGTCTAAATTGACAGAAGTGATCGAGTTGATCGTATTGATCAGGCTCACTGCATCAGCGCCACCGCGCATCGCAGCAGCGGCGGGTTTACGCACGTCAGTGATATTCGGCGTCAGTTTCACAATGACAGGCTTGTCGTAATACTGCTTACACCAACGCGTCACCATCTCGATATATTCCGGAACCTGCCCCACGGCGGCACCCATTCCGCGCTCTGACATGCCATGCGGACAGCCGAAATTTAGCTCGATCCCGTCTGCGCCTGTCGCGGCAACTTTCGGCAGGATATCTTTCCACGCCTGTTCCTCGCATGGGACCATAAGTGACACTATTATGGCCCGATCTGGATAATCTGCCTTCACGCGTGTGATCTCTTCGAGGTTAACCTCTAGAGGGCGATCAGTGATCAACTCGATGTTATTGAGCCCCATCAACCGTCGATCAGCACCATAAATCGCGCCATATCGAGGACCATTCACATTGACGACCGGCGGGCCCTCCATGCCCAGCGTTTTCCAGACAACACCCCCCCAACCAGCCTCGAATGCGCGGCGGACGTTGTATTCTTTGTCAGTCGGTGGCGCAGATGCCAACCAGAACGGGTTCGGGCTTTTGATCCCTAAAAAGTCGGATGTCAGATCGGCCATATCACTTGCCTCCCATCAAAGTTGCATGAATATCCATCGCGGCATCACGGCCCTCTGCGACCGCCGTAACCGTCAAGTCGTCGCCCCCACTTGCACAATCGCCGCCAGCCCAAACGCCTTTGCGGCTGGTACGACCATTGGGATCAACGGCAATTTTACGGCCATCCAATGCCAAGCCCGCATCGGTCACCAAAGTTTGACCAATTGCTTTGAATACCTGATCAGCAGGAAGACGCAGGGTCTCGTGGGACCCATCAGTATAGGCCAGTTCAATTTCGCCATCATGAATCGCGGCAGGTTGCACATTGAACAATAGCTGCACCCCTTTCGAGGCAGCTAATTCCTGTTCGTAGGGGCTTGCACTCATGCGGTCACGCCCGCGCCGATAAGCAATGGTCACATTGCGCGCACCCAGCAGTTTAGACTGCACAGCAGCGTCGACGGCAGTCATGCCACCGCCGATCACCACCACATCACGGCCGACGGGGAGAGACGCCAGCTCGCTTGCCTGTCTCAGATCACCGATGAAATCAACAGCGTCACTCACTCCGCTATTGTCCTCACCATCTACCGACAGGGCATTCACACCACCCAAACCAACCGCTAGAAACACCGCGTCATAATCGGTACTCAGTTCATCCAACGACAGATCAGAGCCTAGCGTCTTGCCTGTCTGAATTGTGATTCCGCCAATACCCAACAACCAATCGACCTCGCGCGCCGCGAAATCATTGGTGGATTTGTAGGATGCGATGCCAAACTCATTGAGGCCGCCAGCCTTGGATCGGGCATCATATATGGTCACGTCGGAGCCTAGCATAGCCAAACGATGTGCAGCAGCCAGACCCGCAGGTCCGGCACCAACAACTGCAATCTTCTTTCCGGTGGATGCGGCACGCACATAAGGGTGCGCTTGCTTCGCCATCAACGTATCAGTCGCATGCCGCTGCAAACGGCCAATCTCGACAGGTTTTCCCTCTGCAGCCTCACGGACGCAAGCCTCTTCACACAGGGTTTCTGTTGGGCAGACACGGGCACACATGCCACCCAGAATATTTTGATCAAAAATGGTTTTGGCAGCAGCCTCAGACGTGCCAGTGGCGATCTGACGGATGAACAAAGGGATATCAATTGATGTAGGGCAGGCCGTGATACAAGGGGCATCATAGCAAAAGTAACATCGGTCAGCAGCAACCGCTGCTTCATGCGGATCAAGCGGTTCATGAAGATCCGCAAAGTTTGCTTTTAACTCATCGCGACCAAGTCGCGCAGCGGCAAGGCCGGGTGTCGTTGTGTCAGGCATAGGCTGTCCAAGTCTCCAAAACGAATAGACCTAGCCTTGCACAACTTTATTTTTTATCAAATGGTAAATTTTTAAGATCGGCCAAAAAATTGCTAAACGCCCAAAACTTAAACAGTTTTAGTGCCTTTAGAAGTGAAACGGAGCAACAATCACACGTCGACCAAGCGTTAAAGCATCCGCAACATGCACCATCGGGGCCAAATCAACGTCTGATCCGCCGTCCTTCACAAGGTCGGACATCCGGGCATAAAGTGCGGGATATTCTTCCAACTCAGTTCCAGCAACCTCCACGCCATTGATGACACAGCGGTTACCGCCTTCGCGAAGATTAACCAAAACATCGCCTGCACGGATCGTCATTTCCCACAACTGTTCACCCTGCTTAAGCCAGTCAAACGTGGCGTTTACACCACCTGAAAACACAAGATCCGCGGCAATTGGCGTTTGACGGTTTTCAGGGAACTGTAAATCAGCGGACCGTAAGTGAACAGGCGCGGGCAGGATTTCAGTCAGAATAGACAACGCATTGATCCCAGGATCAAACACCCCCATTCCACCTGGCTCGAACACCCATTCTTGGTTCGGATGCCAGCGGCGGACATCTTCTTTCCAATTGATCTGCCCCTCGGTGACAACCTTATCCGCCAAAAATGCCTTGGCGGCTGCAACGCCCTTTGCCATGCGGCTATGCCATGTCGCAAACAGAGACACGCCCGACGTCTTTGCCATTGCCTGCAACGCATGAATCTCAGCCAGTGTCGCACCAGGTGGTTTTTCCAACATCACATGACGACCAGCAGCAATCGCGCGAGATGCATAGTCAAAACGCGGCACAGGCGGCAGACATAGCGAGATCACGCGAATATCCTGCCGTTCGGCCAGCAGTTTGTCAAAATCATCATAGGCAGGCACGCCATCAACATGACCCGCACGACTAACCGTCGCCGCAAGGGTCCAATCAGATGACGCAGCAATGGCAGGGACATGCTGGTCTATCGCAATCTTTCCGATCCCAACAAGACAAATAGGTTTTTTCATAACGTGCCCCTTCAGGTATGCACCCCACAAATCCACTTTTTCAACAAAAGGATCAAGTGACGAAACATGTCGGTTTCAGACTTGACCGCTAAGCATTGCACCTGCAGCCTCATGAAAAAGGGAGACAACATGCAGAACATGGAACACTGGCAAGAACGGGTCGACCTGGCGGCGGCATTCCGTTGGACTGCACGGCTCAATATGCACGAAGGGGTGGCCAACCACTTTTCACTCGCGATCAACGATGATGGAACAAAGTTCCTGATGAACCCGAACCAAATGCATTTCAGCCGGATCAAGGCCAGCGATATGATCCTTGTGGATGCGAATGATCCAGAAACCCTGCAAGGCCCAGACGCGCCAGATCCGACGGCTTGGGGGCTTCATGGCGGCATCCACCGCGGCGTACCTCACGCACGCTGTGCGATGCATGTCCATTCCATCCACGCGACAGTTTTGGCAACCCTCCAAAACAGTCTCTTGCCGCCTATCGATCAAAACGCCTGCACCTTTTATGAACGGCAAGTCGTAGATGCAAACTATGGCGGCCTGGCATTTGAAGACGAAGGCGCGCGCTGTGCGACCTTGCTTACCGACTCCGAAAAAAAGGTCATGATCATGGGGAACCACGGCATCATGATCATCGGTGATACCGTCGCAGAAACTTTTAATAGACTCTATTATTTTGAAAGGGCCTGCGAAACATACATTCGCGCCCTGCAAACGGGAAAACCCCTGCGGATGATCCCCCACGACATCGCACGAAAAACAGCAGCAGAGCTTGCATCCTACCCCGAACAAGACACGCGCCACCTAAATGAGCTGAAAGCTATTCTCGACGAAGAAGGCGCGAACTATGCCAGCTAGGCAGGCCAGTCCTGACCAAATAGCTGCCGACGCGGCAACTTCCACACGGCAAGAATGGAACCACAGACCTCAGGTGCCAATCCAAACCTCCCAGCTGCCGGAATGGCGCCCGCGTCAAATCGCTACCGCAAAATGGTATCTGGATAGTTGGTTTTTCATCACGATCAACGGGTCGATCGTAGCGCTCGCATTAATCGCCTACACGTGGTTCAGCCCGACATTGGAACAGGCACGAACATTTGGCTTTGGCTGGATATCTATCGTCCTTGCACGCAATTGCATTCTACTTGGCTTAGTCGCAGGCACTCTGCATCTCTGGCTTCATAAATATGCACACCAAGGTTCCGAACTGAAATACGATCAACGTCCAGTTCACCGTTATGGCCGCCTGCTTACACTTAACAGCCAACTGCCCGACAACATCTTTTGGTCGCTTGCCAGTGGCGTCACAATCTGGTCGGCGTTTGAGGTCCTCATTTGGTGGGCCATGGCGAACGGACATGCCCCTTCGATCACATGGAACAGCTACCCAATATGGTTCGTCGCCATATTCTTCCTGATCCCCGTTTGGGAAAGCTTCTATTTATATTGGATACATCGCCTACCTCACATCAGACCGCTCTACCGATTTCACGCACTTCACCATCGCAACACTGACGTCGGACCATGGTCGGGCCTCTCGGTGCATCCGGTCCAGCATCTTATTTATTTCGGGACAGCGATGATTCACTTTGTTGTCGCAACCCATCCAATGCACATGATCTTTCACTTGATGTTCCACGCTCTCCTTGCGGTCACGTCACATACGGGCTTCGAAGGGCAGCTGTTTCGTAACAAAAACGCGGGCGCATCTGGACAATTTCCACCACCAAATCCACCACCGCTATTTCGAATGTAACTATGGGAATCTCGACATCCCATGGGACAAGTTATTCGGCTCATTTCACGACGGAACTGACGCGGGAAAGTCCGCGATTCAACTCGCAAACGCCAAAGGACACGACATGATTTACGGATTAACAGAAGAAAACATCATGATCGCCGACACCGTGCGCACATTTGTGGAAAAAGAGATTTTCCCACACGAGGCAGAGGTCGAGCGAACGGGCGCTGTGCCAACCGAGATCGCACAAGAGATCAAACGCAAAACTCTTGATCTCGGCTTCTACGCCTGCAATTTCCCAGAAAGCGTCGGTTGCGCTGGCTTAAACCACCGTGAATTTGCGCTGGTCGAGCGTGAACTTGGGCGCGGTTCCATGGCGCTTAATCACTTCTTTGGACGCCCTCAGAATATTCTTATGGCGTGCAAAGACGATCAAATTGATCGCTACCTCATGCCCGCTGTCCGTGGTGAAAAAATGGACGCGCTCGCCATGACCGAACCGGGTGCAGGGTCTGATGTGCGTGGTATGAAATGCAGTGCTGTGCGCGATGGTGGCGATTGGGTCGTGAATGGCACCAAGCATTTCATCTCTGGCGCAGAGCATGCAGATTTCATTATCGTTTTTATTGCAACGGGCGAAGACCAAACGCCGCGTGGTCCAAAAAAGCGGATCACGACTTTCCTCGTAGATCGCGGCACGCCTGGTTTCACCATCCGCGATGGCTACAAATCAGTGTCGCATAGGGGTTATAAAAATATGATTCTGGAATTCGACGATTGTCGTCTGCCAGATGCGCAGGTCTTGGGCGAGGTCGACGGTGGTTTTGCCGTGATGAACGAATGGCTTTACGCCACACGGATCACTGTCGCGACAATGTCGGTCGGGCGCGCGCGACGCGTCTTTGACTATGCGCTCAGCTACGCAGCAGAGCGCGAGCAGTTCGGTCAGCCAATTGGCAAATTCCAAGGAATCAGTTTTCAGCTCGCAGATATGATCACCGAGATCGACGCGGCCGACCTGCTTACCCTCGCTGCTGCCGACAGGCTTGACCAAGACTTGCCCGCGAACCGCGAAATCGCCAGTGCCAAGCTTTACGCCAGTGAAATGCTGGGCCGCGTGACCGACGCCGCGATCCAAATTCACGGTGGCATGGGACTGATGGACGACTACCCGCTCGAACGGTTCTGGCGCGATGCACGGGTAGAGCGCATCTGGGACGGAACATCGGAAATTCAGCGCCACATCATTAGCCGCGACTTGCTTCGCCCGCTTGGCGCATGACGCACGACCTGTCACGCCTTCTTCGTCCCCGGTCCATTGCTGTCATCGGCGGTGGCGCGTGGTGTCGTGCGGTGACCAACCAACTGACAAAAGCTGGCTTTGCGGGCGCAGTCTGGCCCGTGCACCCAAAGGGAGGGACAATCGACAACTATAGAGTCTATTCGGGCCTAAACGATCTACCTTCACCGCCTGACGCCAGTTTCATCGGCATCAATAGAAACGCAACAATCGACACAGTTCAGACCCTGTCTAACATGGGCGCAGGCGGCGCGGTTTGCTTTGCATCGGGCTTTGCCGAGGTCGCAGATGGTGCAGACTTAAACACGGCACTCTTAAAAGCGGCTGGCGACATGCCCATCCTTGGCCCCAACTGCTACGGGATGATCAACAACTGCGACGGCGCGTTGCTTTGGCCCGACCAACACGGCTGCACACCGGTAGACCGTGGGGTTGCGATACTGACCCAATCATCAAACATCGCGATCAATTTAACGATGCAATCTCGCGCATTGCCGATCAGTTACGTCATTACCTGCGGCAACCAGGCACAGACAACTCAGGCGGAAATCGCCTTAGGGCTGCTGGACGATCCCCGAGTTACCGCGATCGGACTACACATTGAAGGATTTGGTGACCCGGTTGCATGGCAAATACTTGCGCGTGCCGCGAAAGCGAAAAACATTCCGCTGATCGCATTAAAAGTCGGCAAATCTGTCCAAGCACAAACCGCGACGATCTCGCACACAGCATCCCTTGCAGGCAGCGACGCGGGTGCTGCAGCCCTGCTCAACCGACTGGGGATCGCACGTGTCGACGACCTTTCGACGCTTCTTGAAGCCCTCAAACTTTTGCATGCAACAGGTCCGCTCCCGAACCGAAACATTGCAACGATTAGCTGCTCGGGTGGTGAAGCATCGCTCGCTGCCGACCTTGCGCATGATCTCGATCTTACTTTTCCGCCGCTCAATACCAAACAGCAAAGCGCCCTTTTTTCGGCGCTAGGACCTAGAGTGACGCTCGCCAATCCTCTGGATTATCACACCTATATCTGGCGCGACACAGCGGCAATGACCGCTGCGTTTTCCGCCATGATAGACCCGACTTTGGCATTAACACTGCTCATCGTAGATTTTCCACGCGCAGATCGCTGTGACCCATCAGATTGGGACTGCGTCGTTCAAGCCGCACTTGATACCCGTGCGCAGACGGGCGGTAATATCGGTATGGTCGCGACCCTTCCCGAACTGATGCCCGAAAAGATAGCGCAACAGCTTATGTCGGGAGGCGTGATCCCCTTCAATAGTCTCCGCGAAGCGTTGAACGCGGCGGCTATCGCGGGGCCAATGACGACACCTGACATAGCCATGAACCTCGCCGTGGCCCCTGAAATACACACGACAATCACACTCAGCGAGTCTGATGCCAAACAGGCACTGGCAGATTACGGCGTCCGGTCACCTAAAAGGGTCGATACCATTGATATTGGCTCTGTTGATTTTAACAAATTGTCCTTCCCTGTGGTCCTGAAAGGCGTCGGGTTTGCCCATAAGACAGAGGCGGGCGCAGTCAAACTGAACTTAACCGATCCAGACGCCGTCAAAACAGCAGCGGCCCAAATGCCAACCAATCACTTTTTGTTAGAAGAGATGGTTTCAGGGACGATCGCCGAACTGTTGATCGGCGTCATCAAAGACCCCGCACATGGATTCGTCCTGACAATCGGCGCGGGAGGGATCCTCACCGAACTATTGCAAGATAGCGTTTCGCTCCTCGTGCCGAGCAGCGAAGATGCGATTAATCAGTCTCTAACAAAGTTGAAATGCTACAAACTACTGGCAGGTTATAGGGGCAAGCCCGCAACAAAATTAGACGCCATCTGCCGCGCGATACTTGGGGTGCAAGACTACGTTCTTGCAAATCTGGATACGATTGAAGAAGTTGAAATCAACCCGCTGATCTGCACCACGCAGGCCGCAATCGCAGTAGATGCCTTGATAAGGATAGCAAAATGACGAGCCCAATTCAGACGAAACGATATGGCGCGATACTACATGTGACCCTAAATCGGCCAAAGGCGAACGCCATTGATCTGGCAACAAGCCGGATCATGGGTGAAACTTTTGCAGCGTTTCGCGACGACCCCGATGTGCGCGTGGCAATCATCACGGGCGCTGGTGACAAATTCTTTTGCCCGGGCTGGGATCTGAAGGCTGCAAATGACGGTGATGCGGTTGATGGGGACTATGGCATCGGCGGCTTTGGCGGGTTGCAAGAACTGCGCGATATGAACAAACCGGTCATTGCCGCCATCAACGGGATTGCCTGTGGCGGCGGGCTAGAGCTTGCGCTTTCTGCTGACATTATCCTCGCCGCGGATCATGCAACATTTGCATTGCCCGAAATCCGGTCTGGAACAGTGGCCGACGCGGCCTCAGTCAAGCTTCCAAAACGTATCCCCTATCATATCGCGATGGAGCTTTTGCTAACGGGTCGTTGGTTCGACACCACAGAGGCCCTTGGTTGGGGTTTGATCAACCACGTGCACCCAGCTGACCAATTACAAGCAGCGGCGATGGAAATGGCCCAACTTATCGCATCGGGACCACCGCTGGTCTATGCGGCGATCAAGGAAATTGTGCGCGATGCCGAAGATAGCAAATTCCAAGACAGCATGAACCGGATCACTAAGCGGCAAATCGGATCAGTCGACAGACTTTACTCCTCCGAGGATCAGTTGGAAGGCGCGCGCGCTTTTGCGGAAAAACGCGACCCCGTCTGGACGGGTCGCTAGGCCTTTCGAAATACGATCAGGCGGGCCAAATCGTTGCGATGACCATCGTCGGCACGATCATCGTAAATCCGAGTATCAGCGAATGTTAGACCCTCAATTTGCGCCGCAAAGCCATTCATCGCATCCGCAAAACCCGCACTTTCGAAATGCGCAGCATTAACCGAAATGACAAACAACGTACCGCTTTTTACGGCGTCCATCAAAGGGATCAGCCCCTCAGGACCAACATGACCCATCGTGAAGGTTCCGGCACTGACAACGCCTCGATAATCGCCCGAAACCATCGGCAAAGCGGCAGTTACATCTGCGGCAATGAGATGGCGGTAAAAACCTTTCATACGGGCGACGCCCAACATCTCGTCCGATAGGTCAAGTGCATCGATCACGTCTACGCCGCCACGAATCAAATATTCTGCGACCAACCCCGTGCCTGCACCTACATCAAGGACTGGACCGGTACCGCCCGCCGTCAAATATGCCTGCGCGACCGCACGCGGTAGCTGATACCCTTGACTGTCCCCGAACCCGCTATCGTATGAATGCGCCCAAACGCGATACAGCTCTTTCACGTCACCTTGCGAAGACATGCGGTATGCATCTTTCAGAGTTGGGTCTCGGTCCATGACTTAGGCTAGCACAGACTTGCATCTGCGCAAGACTTGGCGCACCACTGGGCGCATGACAAAAACACTTCTTTCTTTCGGACACGGCTATACCGCGCGTGCGCTTTCAAAAATCTTGCTGCCGCAGGATTGGCGGATCATTGGCACGACGCGCGATGAGGACAAAGCGACGCGACTGATGAACGAAGGCGTCGAGCCGCGCATCTGGCCCGGGGCGGACATGATACCAGCCCTGAACGCGGCAACACATATTTTGATCTCGACAGGCCCGAATGACGCAGGCGACCCGGTTTTGGCCGAGTTGGCGTCTGAAATCGCATCGCGAGCAGGACAATTTGAATGGGTTGGTTATCTTTCGACAACCGGTGTTTACGGCGATCACAATGGTGCTTGGGTTGACGAAGACACTCCCCTGACGCCCTCAACCGAACGTGGCATCGCAAGGGCTACTGCCGAAACTGCGTGGCAATCCATCCCTGATCTGCCACTGCATATGTTCAGGCTCGCTGGTATTTATGGCCCAGGTCGCGGACCGTTCAGCAAGGTGCGGAACGGCACAGCAAGACGGATCATCAAAAAGAACCAAGTCTTCAGCCGCATCCATGTGGCAGACATCGCGCGAGTACTTGCCGCTTCTATCAAAAAACCCAATGTTAGATCGGTTTATAACGTCTGTGACAACAACCCTGCGCCACCGCAAGACGTCATTACCTACGCGGCTGAGTTGCTAGATATGCCGACCCCGCCTGCTTTTGACTATGAAACGGCTGAGATGTCGCCCATGGCGCGCAGCTTCTATGCGGAAAGCAAAAAGGTACGCAACGACAAGATAAAAACCGAACTCGGCGTTGACCTGCTTTACCCCGACTACAAAACAGGGCTTCGGGCCCTTTTGGCGCAGGAATTAAGCAGCTAGGGCCTTGCCGATAGACCAAGACGTGACCATATCGACTGCAACGTTTCAAAGGTTCACGTATGTCTCTTCGCCAACAAACCGCTGACTTTCTTGCACGCCCAATCGTGGGTCGAACCCTTCTTGCGGTTATTGTATTTAACGCGATTATTCTGGGGCTAGAGACTTCAGACACCGTTATGGCGCAAGCTGGGAACCTGATCCTTACGCTGGACAGCATCTGCCTTGCTATTTTTACCGTGGAAATCGCGGCTAAACTCTTTGCACAGGGTCGCAATTTCTTTCGTAGTGGTTGGAACCTATTCGACTTTATCATTGTGGCGGTCGCTTTTGTGCCAAACGGCCAAGGTCTATCTGTTTTGCGCGCATTCCGGATTTTGCGGGTCTTGCGCGTGATCTCGGTCGCGCCATCGTTACGCCGCGTGGTCGAAGGTTTTATCACTGCACTTCCAGGAATGGGATCCGTGTTCCTGCTGATGGGGATCATATTTTACATCGGGGCAGTTGTAACGACGAAACTATTCGGCGCGGCATTTCCAGAATGGTTCGGCACACTCGGGCGGTCGGGGTATTCGCTGTTCCAGATCATGACGCTTGAAAGCTGGTCGATGGGAATCGTGCGCCCTGTGATGGAGATTTATCCTTACGCATGGGCCTTTTTCCTGCCATTCATCTTGGTCACCACGTTTGCGGTCGTGAACCTTCTTGTAGGTTTGATCGTGAACTCAATGCAGGACGCGCATCACCAAGAAGATATTGCAGCGACTGACGCGCACCGTGACGAGGTCTTGGCAAAGCTCGAAGCGATAGAAGCACGGCTTGACGCGCTGAAATAGTCACTAAGCACGCTTATCCATCACCGCCACGCCCAATACTTCAAGAACTTTCTTCTCGATATCTGCAGAATTCAGGCCCGCCATGTCGTACATGTCGCGTGGGCTGGATTGGTCGATAAACGTGTCAGGCAAGACCATCGAGCGAAACTTGAGACCGTGATCAAACACGCCCTCGTCCGCGAGCAATTGCGCCACATGAGAACCAAAACCGCCAACGGCACCTTCTTCAATACAAATCAGCGCCTCGTGTTCGGCGGCCAATTTTAAAATAAGATCACGATCCAACGGCTTGGCAAAACGGGCATCAGCAATTGTCGGCGTGATCCCTTTTGCGGCCAGTCCTTCGGCGGCAGCTTCAACCTCTTGCAGGCGGGTGCCAAACGACAAGATCGCAACGCGTTTACCTTCGCGGATCACGCGACCCTTACCAATCTCCAGCAGCTCAGGGTCACTAGGCATCTCGACGCCGACCCCTTCACCACGCGGAAAGCGGAACGCAATGGGGCCATCGTCATAGGCGGCGGCAGTTGCAACCATGCGCACCAATTCCGCCTCGTCAGCGGCGGCCATTACAACAAAGTCGGGCAAGTTCGCGAGAAAGGCGATGTCAAAGGCGCCGGCATGTGTCGCACCATCCGCACCCACCAGCCCAGCGCGATCAATCGCAAAGCGGACGGGCAAGCGCTGGATCGCCACATCATGCACAACCTGATCATAACCGCGTTGCAGAAACGTCGAATAAAGCGCACAAAACGGACGCATGCCTCCCGCCGCCAAACCAGCCGAGAACGTCACGGCATGTTGTTCGGCAATACCCACATCAAAGCAACGGCTCGCATAGCGTTCCATGAACTTATTAAGCCCCGTGCCGTCAGGCATCGCAGCCGTTACAGCGCAGATTTTAGGGTCTAATGCAGCGTATTTTAGCAAAGTATCGGCAAACACACTGGTATAGGATGGCGCATTGGAAGGCGCAGATTTCTGCTCGCCCGTCACAACATTGAACTTTCCCGTCGCATGACCACGATCTCTCGCAGCCTCGGCAGGGGCAAACCCTTTGCCCTTTTTCGTGATCGCATGGATCATGATCGGCCCAGTGGCGCGGTCTTTCACAGTGCGCAACACCTGCAACAGCTGTTCCATGTCGTGCCCGTCAATCGGCCCAAGATAAGAGAAACCCAATTCCTCGAACAGGGTCCCGCCAACGGTCATATGCTTGACCATGTCCTTGGCGCGACGCGCACCCTCGCGGAACGGTTCTGGTAAAAGCGAAACAGCACCCTTTGCCGCAGCTTTCAGTTCCTGAAACGGCTCACCCGCATAAAGGCGGCTCAAGTAAGACGACATTGCGCCAACAGGCGGCGCAATCGACATCTCGTTGTCGTTCAGAATCACGATCAGACGCTTGCCCAAATGCCCCGCGTTATTCATCGCCTCATAGGCCATGCCTGCCGACATTGACCCATCGCCGATCACGGCAATCGCATCGCCGCTATCGCCGCCCAGATCGCGGGCAACCGCAAAGCCAAGAGCCGCCGAAATCGACGTGCTTGAATGGGCCGCGCCAAACGGATCATAGGGGCTCTCAGAGCGTTTTGTGAAACCAGACAAGCCGTCCTTCATCCGCAGTGTGCGGATACGATCCCTGCGACCCGTCAGAATCTTGTGCGGATAACATTGATGCGACACGTCCCAAATGATCTTGTCCTTCGGGGTGTCAAACACCGCATGAAGCGCGACCGTCATCTCAACCACCCCAAGCCCAGCGCCCAAATGACCACCCGTGACAGACACCGCAGAAATCGTCTCGGCCCGGACTTCATCAGCCAGCTTGCGCAAGTCGCGGTCGCTCAGCGTTTTCATATCCGCAGGGGATTGAATGCGGTCCAAAATTGGGGTCACTGGATTGGTCATATCGGCCTCTTACTTTCGACGGGCGATAACAAAGCGCGCCGCCTCTTTCAACGTGTCTGCCTCATCACCATAACACGATAGGCGATCGCATGCCTCTGCGACCAATTCAGCAGCGCGAGTCTTTGCACCTTGCAAGCCAAGCAATGTCACAAATGTGGCCTTCCCAGCGTCTGCGTCCTTACCAACGGCTTTGCCCACTTCGGCGGCGTCGCCCTCAACATCCAACACATCGTCGGCAATTTGGAACGCCAAACCAAGGCACTCGCCATAAACATCCAACGGATCGTGGTGAAGCCCCGCCATACGAGGTCCAACCATGGCAGACCACCGGATCAACGCACCCGTCTTGCCCGCCTGAAGCGCAGTAATCTCATCTAGGTTCAACGGAACATCGGCAGTCTCTGCCGCAATATCCAACGCCTGCCCACCCACCATTCCATGCGCACCCGCAGCGATCGCGAGCGTCGCCGACAAATTCAACCGTGCCTCGACAGGGCAACCCACTTGCGCGATCAGCTGAAACGCCAAAGCTTGCAATGCATCACCTGCAAGCACAGCGGTCGCCTCGTCCCACTTTCTATGAACAGTTGGCTGACCACGACGCAGATCGTCATCGTCCATACAGGGCAGATCGTCATGCACCAGCGAATAGGCATGCAATGCCTCAATCGCACCAGCGGCGGCACCCGAACGAACGCTATCAAACCCATGTAACCGCGCAGACTCCATCGCCAAAAAGGCACGAAGCCCCTTACCGCCCGCTGTCGCATATTTCATCGCATCGGGGATCGGACCATTCAATTGAGAGAGCGAGTGTTCAATTTGCCACCGCGCAGACTCCGCCGCATTTGCCAAAGCCTCTACAAATGGCTTTCGAGTCAAATCAACTATCCGCTCGACGTTAAAGTGGGGCAGATCAGGCATCCAGCGGTGCAGTCCCTATGGCATTGCCATCACCATCCAGCGTCAGCTTGGCAACCTTCTCTTCGGCTTCCTTCAACTTGTCCTGACACCGCTTGCGCAAGGCAGCTCCACGCTCATACAGCGCGATACTTTCATCAAGCGCGACATCGCCGCGCTCTAGCTGGCCCACGACCTTTTCCAACTCGGCAATCGCCTGTTCAAAGCTTAGGGCGTCAACTGGGTCTGACATGTCGATCTCTCCTTCAAAACATTCACATGGGCGGCAGCACTTGCCCCCAACGCGGCCAAATCATAGCCGCCTTCTAGGCTGGATACCACGCGTCCTTTACAATGACGATCCGCAAGATCGCACAAGCGCTCTGTGATCCAAGCAAAGTCATCCTCAACCAAATTCATCCCCGCCAGTGGATCGTCCCGATGTGCATCGAATCCTGCCGAGATAATTAGAAGTTGAGGAGAAAATCCATCAACACGGGGCAAAACCACGCGCTCCATTACATCACGAAATGCCTTTGATCCCGCCCCATCAGGCAGCGGACAGTTCAAGACATTTCCAACACCCGTTTCGTGCGCGGCACCGGTTCCGGGATACAGGGGGCTTTGATGCGTCGAGCAGAACAGAATACGCGGGTCGTCTTCAACCAGATCCTGCGTGCCATTGCCGTGGTGCACGTCGAAATCGACAATCGCCACGCGCTTTAAGCCGTGATGATCCAGCGCGTGTTTCGCCGCAATCGCGACATTACCAAAGAAACAAAAGCCCATCGCAGTCTCGCGCTCGGCATGGTGTCCCGGCGGGCGCATCGCGACAAAGGCGTTCTGCACTTCACCCTCCATCACCAAATCAACGGCGCGCACAGCACCGCCAACACCGCGAAACGCAGCCTCTAACGTCCCGACCGACATATGTGTATCGGCATCCAGCGAACGCCATCCGCTTTCGGGCGCCGCATTGCGTATTGCGATGATATGCGACTGGGGATGGGCGCGCAGTATATCATCCTCTGCGCCCATCGGTGCCTTCACGCGGCGCAAATCTATCTGCGCAAGTGCACCCAAAACAGCATCCAAACGGGCGACTTGTTCTGGATGGCCCGGAGGCGTCACATGATCATAACAGGCGTCATGCGTAATAAGCGCGGTCACCATCTTCGATTCTCCAACTGCTAGACAAAGGCCGTTGGGCCATGTTTAGCATCGGGATGGCAGGTGCTGCCATCCCTCGGGGTGAAGAAGTTTAGCCGTTTTCTTCTTGGCATTCGAGAGCAGCCTCAAGGCCAGCCATCGTCCCGTCCAGATCAATCGTCATGACAGGTCCACTATTGTTGGAAAGCTCCATCGTGTAGCGCGCAGCAATATCAAACAGGAAGTCTGAACTCGTGAAATAGATGTCTGCACCAGGAACGCCCTCAAGGTAGATCCCCGTCGCGGTGCCTTCATAAACTTCACCATCCAGCGCGAAGGTAATGTCATATATGCCGCCTTCTTCGATCTCGCCCCATGCATCATTGAACGCCGTGACATAGCCTTCACCTTCGTTCAGGTCGAAACCGATACGAACTAGAGACCCATCTTGGTATTCTGCCTGAATCAGGCAGCCATCTCCCAACGTCGGATCGACCAGTACGTCCCAGCCACCCGCTTCGCCCCAATACTCTAATGATTGGGCGTAAACGGGCCCAGTACTGACTACGGCAACCGCAACGGCGGCAAAAACTGCTTTTACATCGATCATGATATGTTCCTCCAATGATAACAAAACACTGCGGCCACATGCGTTAGGATGTAAAACAAAAAAGCAGGCGATACGACCTTTTGGTCAGTCTGGAGCCAACATATATCCTTCACCGCGCACAGTTTGCAGATAGCGCGGCTGTTTGGGATCAGCCTCAATCTTACGGCGCAAACGGGTAATTTGAACATCGACCGCACGCTCTTGGGTT
>JAIBDT010000053.1 GCA_024686085.1 Loktanella sp. | reverse complement strand
TTCTGGAGTGGCTTAGGGACTCGCCGAGAGAAGTAATAGGTGCTTCCCTTGAGCTTGAGATAAGAGCAACTTTGGTGGACCATATGGTGGCCTCCTGCATCAGACGACAATGGATATCGTTTGAAATCAGGTGTTTAGCTGCAGTTATCTAAGGTAAATGGTGCCCCCACACGGACTCGAACCGCGGACCTACTGATTACAAATCAGTTGCTCTACCAGCTGAGCTATAGGGGCACTTTCTGCGGCGGATATAGCAGTAGCTTGTTGGAAAGCGCAATGGGGTTTTTACGAAAAAATGATGTTTTTTGCACGGATATTTGGAGGTGGTTTTGACAAGCGTCGAACCCACAAATGCTCAGTGTTGATTTGGTCAATGAAAATCACGACTTTTGGGAATGATGCGCACATCGCGCGGATGGGTACGTATAGGGGCTACGCTGGTGTCGACGCTTTGCGCGCTATCCGCGAGACGTCCCAGCGCGTCGGTGCGGTCTTCTAAATGTTGGGCCACAACATGGATGATTTCGACATCGCGTTGCACGAAACCTTCGATCAGCAAAAGCCGCGATTGCATGACGGTTTTGCGGTAGGTCTCCATCATCTTGGGCCAGACCACGAGGTTAGCGACACCGAATTCATCCTCAATGGTGATAAAGCAAACGCCTTTGGCCGTGCCCGGTTTTTGGCGGATCAGCACAAGGCCTGCCATTTTAATCGTTTGCCGATGTCGGGCCAGTAAAAGATCAGCCGTGGTCATAAACTGTTGTTGGGACATCGATTTGCGCAAAAAGGACATGGGGTGGGCTTTCAGAGACAACCGCATGGTTTGATAATCCGCGACCACGTGTTCGCAGGTCGGCATAACGGGCAGGGGTACGCTGACCTCTGCGCCCTCATCGGCGTGATCTTGGAACAACGGCAGGTCTGGGGCGTCGCGGAGTGCTTTTGCCTCCCACAGGGCTTGGCGTCTGTCGATGAACATGGACCGCATAGCGTCAGCTTCGGCCAAGCGGCGCACATGAGCGGCGCCAACCTTTGCGCGTTTTTGCAGGTCGGCGATGTCTTTGTAAGGGGTGCTGCGTGCGGCCATGATCCGTGCGGCGGCATCCGTGCGCAGCCCGCCCACTTGACGCAAGCCCAGACGCAACGCCCAACCACCAGTGCTGATGGGTTCCAAGGTGCTGTCCCAGTCCGAGAAATTCACATCGGGTGGGTAGACGGTGACACCGTGGTTTTGCGCGTCGCGGACCAATTGCGCGGGCGCATAGAACCCCATGGGTTGCGCATTCAGCAGTGCTGCGCAGAAGGCATCGGGAAAGTGGCATTTTAGCCAGCTAGAGACATAAACCAATTGCGCAAAACTGGCGGCATGGCTTTCGGGGAAGCCGTATTCACCAAACCCCTTGATCTGGTTAAAACAGCGGATGGCAAATTCCTCTGGGTAACCACGTGCCACCATACGTCCAACCATCTTTTCCTCAAGCAAGCCAATGGTGCCTGTAGACCGAAACGTGGCCATGGCTTTGCGCAACTGATTGGCCTCTTTGGAATTGAACTGTGCGGCCTCCATCGCGATCTTCATCGCTTGTTCTTGGAAAATAGGGACACCCAATGTGCGTCCGAGGATTTTTTTCAATTCCGCGGGATCGTGCGGATCGGCAGGGGCTGGATACTCGACAGGTTCTAACCCTTGTCTGCGGCGCAGGTATGGGTGGACCATATCGCCTTGGATCGGACCGGGGCGCACGATGGCCGTCTCAATCACGAGATCATAAAATGTGCGTGGGCGCAGACGCGGCAGCATGTTGATCTGGGCGCGGCTTTCAATCTGGAACACACCGATACTGTCGCCTTTGCACAGCATGTCATAGACGCGGCTGTCCTCTTGCGGGACGGTGGTAAGATCATAGTCATACCCGTAGTGGGCGCGGATCAGGTCAAAGCATTTGCGGATGCAGGTCAGCATCCCAAGGGCTAGAATATCGACCTTAAAGATGCCTAGCGCCTCGATATCATCCTTGTCCCATTCGATAAATGTGCGGTCAGGCATTGCGCCATTGCCGATGGGCACGGTTTCAAGCAGCGGGGTTTCGGTCAGGATAAAGCCGCCGACATGCTGGCCAAGATGGCGCGGCATCCCGATCATCTGCTGGGCCACAATGATGGTGCGGCGTAGCACCTTATCGGACAGATCCAATCCCGCCTCGGACACATGGCTGCCGTCGACGTTCTTGCCCCACGACCCCCAGATGGTTTTCGACAACGCAGATGTCACATCCTCGGATAGGCCCATGACCTTGCCGACCTCGCGGATCGCAGATCGGGGGCGGTAATGGATCACTGTGGCGCAGAGCCCCGCACGGTGGCGACCGTAGGTGTCATAGATGTGCTGGATGACCTCTTCGCGGCGCTCGTGCTCAAAATCGACGTCGATATCAGGGGGCTCGATCCGGTCCTCGGAAATGAACCGCTCAAACAGCAGGTCGTGTTGCGCGGGGTCGACGGCGGTGATGCCAAGGCAATAACACACGGCCGAGTTGGCCGCAGAGCCGCGCCCTTGGCACAAGATCGGCGGCTTTGCGGTTTCCCGCGCGAATTTCACGATACTGTCGATGGTCAGGATGTAGTTGGCGATATCCTTGGCATCAATCATCGCCAGTTCTTTGTCGAGCGTTGCCATGACGTCATCAGGGATGCCGTTTGGATAGCGTTTGGCCGCGCCTTGCAGCGTGTTGATACGCAATTGTTCGCTAGAGGTGCGGCCCTTGGGCAAGACCTCGTGCGGGTATTCGTATTTGAGTTCGGATAATGAGAACTGACACGCCTTGGCGATGTTCAGACTGGCTTTGATCGCATGGGG
Source organism: Loktanella sp. (assembly GCA_024686085.1). Classification (GTDB taxonomy): domain Bacteria; phylum Pseudomonadota; class Alphaproteobacteria; order Rhodobacterales; family Rhodobacteraceae; genus Yoonia. Next base: position 18,759 of record JAIBDT010000053.1, on the reverse strand, counting down.
CCAGCGGGCGAAAAGGCGGATCATCTCGGTCGGGGATTTCAGGTGCCGTTCGGCGTTTGGTTGCAACAAGTGCCCTGCGGTGTGGATGGTCTTCTTCTCGCGGATACAGGTCATCACGTCTTGCAAACTGCGCCGCGCAGGAATGTGGTAAAGCACATCATTGGTCGCCAAAAGGGCAAGCCTGTGCTTTTCGGCCAGCGCATCCAACTGGTTGATCCGTGCCGTGTCGTCGCCTGTATAGTGGTAGCTGGCGGCGATATGGGTCAGGCTGGGCAGGCGCTTGGTCAGTGCGGTCAATTGCTTGGCAAAGCGAGACAGGGCGCGGGGCGGGACTGCGATCAGGATCACATCTTGGGTGTGGCGGGCAATGTCATCAAGGGTAAGGTCGCACACGCCTTTTGCTTGCCACGCGCCATCAGGGTCTTGCATGCGGCCTTTTGAAATAAGTGCGCAGAGGCGGCCGTAAGCTGCGCGGTTGCGCGGATAAGCAAGGAAAACCTCGCCCGTAACTAGCGCGATGCGCGTGCCCGTGATCGGACGAATATGTGCTTTGTGCGCTTCGGTATAATGGCGCACGACACCTGCAAAGCTGTTGACATCGGCGCACCCCAGTTGGTCGTAGCCCAACTGCCATGCGGTCAGGGCAAAGTCGGCGGCATCAGACGCACCGCGCAGAAACGAGAAACAAGTTGCGAGCCCAAGTTCAACAAAAGGGGCAGGGGGATTGGGGGTTAAATCTGCGGTCTCTGGGATCGTATGGCGCGGGTGTGCGTGATCATTTTCAGGCATGACATGCCGCAGGCGTTGAGGGGGCGCTGCCAAAGGCGGCGGGGGCAGCGCCCCTATTCTTTTGGTGCTTCGGGGTCATGCAAATACGCCATGCACAAACCACCGCGGCGTAGCCCCACGGTCATCGCCAAGCACCCCTTCACGGTAAAGCCAGAGCCTTTGCGATGTTTGATTTTCCACATGATAGTAATCGCGTAACCGCGTGCCGGGCATATCTTTCCACCACTCGGGTGCGATCCGCTCTGGCCCTGCAAAGCGGACCACGCGGTATGTGATCTTGCGCCAGACAAACTGGGCGGGCGGCCCTTCAGGCACAGCATAAAGCACGCGCACCTCTTCGGGGTGGTCAAAGATTTTCAACGGGCGCGCAACCCTCGCCATGGGCGGGGCAGGTTTGGCGTGCAAGGCGCTGGCCCAGACCTCGGCCCGTTCAGGGATATGGCTGGGATGCGGATGTGGGCGGGTCACAACTTTGGCACCCAGCCGCGCTGATAACCTGTCAATCATTTGGGCCAGTGCAGCACCTGTTGGTTCTTTGCCATCAAGCCTGTTTTGCGTGATCTGCATGTTTTCCACCACGGTGGCCGCAAGCGTGATCAGATCAAACCCGAACCCCGGATCGATCTTTTCCAACTTATCATCAAACAAGCGTCTTAGATGGTCAGGATCGCGGCTGGCTTGTGCGGTGGCTGCACTGATCTGGCTGACCTCGCCGTCCGTGCGGTAGACCGTCACGCAAATCCGCCGCGCACCAAAGCCTGCGGTTTCTAGCTGCGCACACAGCTCAACACAAAGCGCGGGCAGGTGATGGGTCGGGTCTTGCACCGCTTCGGGCAAGCGGGCCTGCACGGCAAAGCGCGGCGGATCGTCGGCGGCGTTCATCGGCTCGGCCAGCCGCCCCATCATCTGATCCAAGCGGACCAGCGGATTTTGCGCGATAGGGGCGCGGCTGAACCTGCGCGCCAGCGAGATACGCGGCACAGCAGCCAGATCGCCGATGGCTTTCAGCCCCAACCGGCCCAGCAGTTGGACAGTGGGACCATCAATGCGCAGACTTTGGACAGGCAGGCTGCTGACCCGCAGCATAAGCTGCTGCGCGTCGCAGGTCTCGCGCACGCCGCCGCGCCGTGCAAGCGCCCATGCCGCCCCGTGGGTGGGCGCGCAGGCCAGTTGCGCCGACAGCCCAAGGTGGGCCAGCCGTTCTTCGATGTCGCGCAGCATCGCCGGTTCGCCACCAAAAAGGTGATCGGACCCCGTGGTGTCCATCACGATCCCCGCAGGCCCGTCGCAAGCTGTCCAAGGGCACCAGCGTCGCATCCAAAGCGATAGCTTTTGCAGCGCGGCCCCATCGCCGCCAATATCCGCGAATTCGACCCGCAGGTTCGGCACAAGGGCGCGCATATCAACGACCCGTGCCCCCTTGTGCACGCCTGCGATGTCTGCGGCTCTATTTGTGGCATAGATTACGGGGCCATGCGTCCCCTCGCAGACCAATGCGGTGGGTAGGTCTGCGGGACTTTCGGTGCCACGCTGTTTGGCCCAGCGGTCCCAGCGTTCCATTGCAAAGTGCGGCAGGTAGAGGGCTGTGATCCTGCGGCTCAGCGCGTCCTTGTCTTTTTGGGGGGGCGTGCTGATTGTTGTGGCAGGCACGGGGGTGTCACGCCATGCGCGCGGTTCGCCAACGGGGCTGTAGCTGTCGGGGGTATCGGTTTCGGCCTCGGACTTCGGGGGCGCGGTTGTCTGTGCTTCCCGTTCCAGCGCTCCGCGTAGCGCCGCAATCGCCAAAGCAAGCTGGTCAGGCTTTGCCCGTGCAGACGATGCGTCCTTGGGCGCATTGGGGAACGTAAGGACAGGCAGCTTGTCCTTGACGGTCATCGGTTACACCACCTTTGTCGCCAATGGGGGATGTTCCACCCCATGTTCAAGATGCAGGGTATCGCCGTCATGTCGGGCCACCCATTCGCCCGGGGCTTGCCAGCGGGCCCGAAACAATTCGGCCCGCCACAGCGGTTGACCCGGTGCATGTGCATCGTAGGGATGGTTCATCGCAGGCAACCCGTCGATCCGCCAGCGCAACCGCGCCGCGCTGAGGTTTGCATGCCCCGCGTGCCGGATCAGCCATGCAGGCACGCCCTGCGCCTCTGACCTTAGTGCCAGCCGTTTCGTCGCAGTAAAGTCCAGCGCAGGGGGGTCGCCCCAAATTTCGCCGATCACACCGCAAAGATCGCCGCAACGCAGCCCTTCCTCCATCGCCCATAACAGGTCTGCGGGTCGCGATACATCCACGTGAATAATGCTCAACGGCACAGGAAACCCCGCCAGATAGGGCCGCCCCGTTTCGCGGCGCGAGACCCTGTCTTGCACCCATAACAATGGCTTGTCGGTTTTGGACAGATGCGCCAGCGCAAACCCGATGCCCGCACCATCGGTGACCTTGGCCGAGAATATCTCGCTTAAGGTGGCGTGTTGCGCAGGGTTGCGCAATCGCTGGGGCGTGGATGTGACGGGGCGCGAAGGGCACTGCACGGGGACTCCTGTTGATTGATGTTCTCTTTTTGTTCTACAGCGAGTCGCAGGCTGTCGTCAATTCGAACCTCAGCCCTGTAATCGCGATTGTGCAGCGGCCGCGCTTGGGTCATGGTCTGCAAATGCGCTATATTGTCCTGACCTTTGCCCTTGTCCCTATGCCAGCTTTCGCAGAGTTGCCTGCCCCCGTCACAGACGCTGATTACGCGCCTGTGCGGCTGGAAGAGGCACTTTTGGGGCGCGACCTGTTCTACGATCCTATCTTGTCAGGTAACCGCGAAGTCGCCTGTGCAACCTGCCACCATCCCGACTTTGCGACAGCCGACGGGCTGTCATTGGGTTTAGGCGATGGGGGGCGCGGGTTAGGCACGGCACGGACCGCAAACCCCGAAAACCTGCCAGAGGACCGCATCCCGCGCAACGCGCCCGCACTGTTTAACCTTGGTGCACATGAATTCACACGGCTGTTCCACGACGGGCGTATAGAGGTCGACCCGACCAGACCCGGCGGCCTGCGGACCCCGCTTGATGCGGATATGGCGACAGGCTTTGTCTCGCTGTTGTCGGCGCAAACCATGTTTCCGGTGCTGAGCCCCGACGAGATGGCAGGGCACTACAGCGAAAACGACGTCGCGCGTGCGGTGCGACAAGGGATGATTACAGGGGACGGAGGCGCGTGGGACATTATTTCCAAACGGGTCGCGGCGATCTCCGCCTATGCTGACGCATTCGCAAGCGTTTACCCCGATCAACCAGATATTGGCTTCACCGATATCTCCAACGCAATTGCTGCCTTTATGGAATGGGAATGGCGGTCTGACAGCGCGCCCTTTGATGCAGTGCTGCGGGGGACGGCCACGCTTGATGGTCCTGCTGCCTCCGGCATGGACCTGTTCTACGGCAGCGCAGGCTGTGCTACCTGCCACAGCGGACCATTCCAAACAGACCACGACTTTCACGCCATGGGCGCACCCCAAATCGGACCCGGTAAAGCGGCCGCCTTTGAAAACCACGCTCGCGACGAAGGACGGTTTCGGGTGACGGGTCACGCCGAAGACCTCTACGCATTCCGCACGCCATCATTGCGCAACGTGATGCAAACAGGGCCATACGGACACGCAGGAGCGCATCGGGACCTTGGCACTTTCCTTGCAGATCACGCAGATCCCGTCGCAGGGCTGGCACGCTATGATATCGCACAAGCAATCTTGCCCGCACTTGAGGTCAACGACCTGACCGAAGACTTCAGCCCCATCGCCAAAGCCGTCAAAACGCCTGCAATCAGTCTAGACCCTGCAGAAATAGCCGATCTGATCGCATTCTTGGAAACACTCAGCGATCCGGTAGCGCTGAAAGGACGGCTTGGCGTGCCTGCAACGGTGCCAAGCGGACTGACAGTCCCTTTTTCAGAGTAGAAAGATCAAACCCTAAGGGGCGGGGCCCAAAACATGCACTGCGTCCGCAGCGACTTTGACCTGCGTGACTTGCCCGTCAGGCCACGTCACCTGACCCTCGGCAATCGTCACATCGCCCAAGCCAAAATGCAGTGGCCCCGACTGCCCGCCTGCATGACCACCACCCACAACCACCTGTTGTGACTGACCATTCAGCGTGACCAGTGCACCAATGGCACGTGTGTTGGGGGCTGGACTGCGTAGATCCAATGCCACCCAATGCCCCACTGCAGGGGTAATATTGCGATATAGCTCAATCGGGGCACGCCTGTTGACCACAACCAGATCAAGCCTGCCGTCCAAATCAAAATCCGCAAGTGCCGCGCCACGGGACCGCTCGGTCGTCGCAACGCCAGCAACACTGGCCGTCTCGACAAAGGTGCCGTCCTCCAGTTGGACTAACAGATTATTGGGGTCCGCCATGGCAAGACCGGGCATCTGATCGACATTGCCCTTGGCGATAAACAAATCCGACAACCCGTCATTATCCACATCGCCAAATTGGGCGTGCCAGCCCGTTGAAGGCCGCCCGTCCTCGCCCGTATGTGGGCGTTGGGCATAGGTGCCAATCGAGAACGGCGCGGCCAAATAACTGCCGTCGGCTTGCGCAATTTGCATCAACTGATCCCCCATAGAGGTCAGCACAACCTCGTCGCGGCCATCACCTGTGATATCGCGACTGGCAATACCCATGCCCCAGACCGACAAACGCGGCCAACCATCAGCCTCGGTCAGGAAACGCTGCTGCTGGATGTCCCACATCTGCTCGGCACCGTCGCGCAAATAGTAATGACGATCATTCGAAATACGCAAGCGGTGCTGACCAGACGCATCGCGGGCCGCCAACATCGACAAAGCACAAAACCCAGGCTGCAAAGCGGCACTTTGATAGCCTTCTGCCTGTGGGATAAGGATCGCATTATCATCACAAGCACCAAAGGGGCCGTCAGGATCAGCACGATCGACATAGTTACCAACAGCCATCGTCGGCCTGTCTGCATCCCACCACGCAGAAAAGCTGGTCGTCCACGCATCCCCCGCAGGAATGCCCCATAGGTCGGTCACATCCGTAAAACTGCAATCGGCTTGGCCTTGCAAAACCACATTGGGCCCCACGCGCATGACAAACAGATCAAGCATATCATCGCCATCAATGTCGAGCGGGTAGGCACCCGTTACCCCCGTCAGCACGGGGAAATCGGCCGCTTGAAAATCAAAACCACCAAGGTTCCGCCACAGGGCGGCAGGGGTCTCGCCGCCAGCGGCAAAAATGTCAGGCAGACTATCGCCATTACAATCCAGCACCGCGACACCGCCGCCAACAAATTGCTCCCACCCACCAGTGTAGGTATGACCGCCAAGGGCCACACTGTGATCCTCAAACAGCGGGGCCGCGACAGCAGGGGATGCCAAAAGGCACAAAGTGAACCTACGGATCATCCGCGCACATCAGACAACGCGGCATCGGTCACAGCGGCCAAAGCCAGCGCCGTCGCGCCACGCGCCCACACCAGATCACCCCAGCCGTGGATTTCCACAGGGCAGGGCGGGCGACCATCCGATAAGGTCAATCGCTCCATCTCGGCCATGACAGACGGGGCATAAAGATAATCATAGCGCATACGCTCACCCGACAGGATAATAAGCTCGGGGTCAAACAACTGAACCACATTGGACAGCGCGACAGACAAATAACGGCCCGCACGTTGAAAGATCGTGCTGGCGGCCTTGTTGCCAGACTTGGCTTGGGCATAAAGCATCTCCAACATGGCATTAGGGCTTTGCAAAGCGCGCGGGCCACGATCAAGAGCGGTGCCAGCTTCACGGGCCAAGGCATAATCGGCAAGATAGGCCTCCAAACAGCCACGTTGACCGCAACGACACAGCGCACCATCAAGCTGAACCTTGGTATGTCCCAGTTCCAGCCCCATGCCCCGCGCTCCGCGAAACAGGCGGTTGTCCAAAACCATGCCCATGCCGACACCATGTTCGATGGTGACAACGGCGAAGTTGGCCAGATCACGGCCCGCACCAAACCAAAGCTCGGCCAAAGTCAGTACATTGGCGTCGTTGTCGACGTGAAGCGGACAGTCGTGTCTTTTTGCAAAGGCCGATTTCAAGTCTAGATCGCGCGTGGTTAACAAGGGCGACCATGCGACCACCCCTGTGTTGTGGTCCACAATGCCGGACAATCCAACGCCCACGGCACTGATCTGGTCCATCGATTTGCCGCTTTCTGTCAGCAGGTCGGTTATCAACACATCCATTTCGTCCAGCGCCACGTTGATGTCCTTGCGGGGAAGTAAGGTCTTAAAGGACGCGTCCGCCAGCACATTGCCCGCAAAGTCAGTCAAGACAGCCGTATGGATTTCGTCCGACAGCTTAATACCGATGACGTGCTTGTAGTCGGGGACAACCTCAAGGGCGACAGGCGGACGGCCACGGCCTTGCTCTCGGGGCAATCCTTCGACCTCGCGCAACATGCCACGCGCGATCAGGTCCGCCGTAAGCGTCGTCGCAGACCCCGCACTGATTCCCAAAGCGCGGGTAATATCGGCGCGCGCGGCACGGCCTGCCGCGCGGACATGTTCAAACACTTGTTGACGTAAAGTCGTCGTATCGCGCCCCAGAACTGGCAAAACTGGCCCGCAACCGACAGACATATCGTCGTTAAGATCTTGTTTTTCTTGGGCATCAATCATAAATTCAGGCCTTAAATTAAATACGGACCAAGTCGCTAAGTGGTCCATGTTAATTTTCAGACTGCCTCTAATTTTAGCGCAAATCCAGTAATAAAAGTAAAAAACATCTGGTTTATGTAAATTTTTATTTTGACAACTGAATTAAATAACGCAATCTTAAGATATCGGGTCAGGAGGCCCTGTTCCTGCATCTGACAGGAAATGCACATCTGGGAGGATTACATGCATAAATCTATTATTGCTGCCGCAATTGCGGTTGTTGGTTTTAATTCGGCTGCTTTGGCAGAAGGCCTGACCGTTGGCGTGAGCTGGTCAAACTTCCAAGAGGAACGCTGGAAAACTGACGAAGCTGCGATGAAAGCAGCGATTGAAGCAAACGGCGACACATATATCTCAGCTGATGCGCAGAACTCTGCCGCCAAGCAGTTGACTGACGTTGAAGCGCTGATCGCGCAGGGTGCAAACGCACTGGTGATCTTGTCCGTGGACAAAGACGCTGTTGGTCCGGCAATCGACGCAGCTGCGGGCGAGGGTATCCCTGTTGTAGGGTACGACCGTCTGATCGAAGACGACCGCGCGTTCTATCTGACATTCGACAACAAAGGTGTGGGATCCATCATCGCACAAACTGTGATGGCCGCTCAGCCAACGGGCAACTACGCGATCATCAAGGGCGACAAGGGCGATCCAAACGCATTGTTCTTGCTTGAAGGCATGATGGAAGTCATCGGCGACGCAGTGGCAGCTGGCGATATCACAATCGTTGGTGAAAGCTTCACTGACGGCTGGAAGCCAGACAACGCGCAAAAGAACATGGAGCAAATCCTGACTGCTGCGAACAACGAAGTTGACGCTGTATTGGCTGAAAACGACGGCATGGCAGGCGGCGCAATTGCAGCCCTCGAAGCCCAAGGTCTGTCCATTCCAGTTGGCGGCCAAGACGGTGACCACGCAGCGCTGAACCGCGTTGCTCGTGGCACACAAACAGTATCCGTCTGGAAAGATGCACGCCAGCTTGGCGCCGCTGCAGGTAACATCGCGGCTGCATTGGCTGCGGGCACTGCGCTCGACGCAATCGACGGCGCTGTAAAGTGGTCCGGTGGTGCGAACGGTGTTGAAATGAACGCGATCTTCCTCGCGCCAACACCCATCACCAAAGACAACATCTCCACTGTGATCGACGCAGGTCACATCGCAGCAGACAAAGTCTGCGAAGGTGCGATGGACGGTGTTGCTGGCTGCTAAGTCATCATAACACTTGGACGGCGCAGATTAACTGCGCCGTCCATCCTTATGAAATTCAATGATATATGAGACGCGTGCGGCTTGGTCAGTATTCACCTGAGCAATGGCCCGTGGCTTTATGTCTCCCGCTATGACGGATATGAAAATGACCGATACCCCCAACACTGACGCAGGCCCTGTTAAGCGGTTTTTGCGTGCGACTGAAATCGACACACGCCTGCTGGGCATGGTGGGCGCACTGCTTTTGATCTGGATCGGGTTTCACCTGACAGGCCACTTCAAAAACGGCTTTGCTGCTTTCCTGACGCCACGTAACCTATGGAACCTGTCTGTGCAGACATCCTCCATCGGGATCATGGCGACAGGCATGGTTTTGGTCATTGTGACCCGCCACATTGATTTGTCTGTCGGATCGATCTTAGGGTTCTGTGCGATTGTGATGGGGGTCATTCAGGTCAACATCTTGCCGCAATACCTTGGGCTTGGGCATCCGCTGATCTGGATCATTGCGGTCCTCTGCGGTCTTGCACTGGGCGCATTGGTTGGGGCGTTTCAAGGCTGGATGATTGCCTATCTGACTATCCCTGCCTTCATTGTCACACTTGGCGGTTTGCTAGTCTGGCGCGGCGTGGCCTTCCTTGTGGCGCGTGGCGAGACAATCTCACCAGTTGATGAAACATTCTCGCTTCTCGGTGGTGGCCCCTACGGCGCTGTCGGCGGCACAGGTAGCTGGATCGTGGGCCTGATCGCTTGCGCTGCCATCCTTTGGGTATTGGTTTCCTCCCGCAAGCGCCGCGCCGAACACGGCTTTGCACAGCGTCCCGTATGGGCAGAAGGCTTTCTCGCCGCTCTGGGCTGTGGCACCGTGATCGGTGCGGTTCTTTTGGTCAACGCCTACACATGGCCAAAAGGGATCGTGAAACAATACGCCGAGGCCAATAACATCGTAGTCCCAGCAGAAGGCTTGGCCATTTCCTACGGCTTCGCAATTCCTGTGCTTATCATGATCGGCGTCGGCATCGCCATGACAATCCTGATGACGCGCACGCGCTTTGGGCGTTACGTCTTTGCCATCGGGGGCAACCCAGAAGCGGCCGCGCTGGCAGGGATCAACACCCGCTGGATGACCGTCAAAATTTTTGCACTGATGGGAATGCTGGCAGGTCTATCGGCTGTCGTGGCCTCGGCCCGTCTCGGGTCTGCGACCAACGCGCTGGGCACACTCGACGAGCTTTACGTCATCGCCGCAGCCGTCATTGGCGGCACATCACTGGCAGGGGGCGTCGGCACAATCTATGGCGCGATCTTAGGGGCATTGGTGATGCAAAGCTTGCAAACAGGGATGGTCCTGATCGGTTTCGACAGCGCGATGCAGCAGATCGTCGTCGGCTCTGTTCTCGTCCTCGCGGTCTTTATCGACAACCGCTATCGCAGCAAAACGAAGTAAGGAAAATCACATGACACAGACACAAACACCTCTTGTGGACATCCGTGACTTGTCCATTTCCTTTGGCGGTATCAAGGCTGTCGACGGGGTTAGCCTCGACCTGTATCCTGGTGAAGTTGTTGGGCTTTTGGGCCATAACGGCGCGGGTAAATCCACGCTGATCAAGATGCTTTCGGGCGCTTATCAAAAAGACAGCGGCGAGATTTGGATCGAAGGCAAAAAAGCCGATATCCGCAGCCCACGCGATAGCCGCGACCACAATATCGAAACGATCTACCAGACCCTTGCGCTGGCAGATAACCTCGACGCGGCCTCGAACCTGTTCTTGGGGCGCGAACTGACCACCAAACTGGGGTTCGTCGATGATGGCGCGATGGAGGCCGAAACCCGCAAGATCATGGCCCGCCTGAATCCGAATTTCAAAAAGCTCAAAGAACCTGTTTCTGCGCTTTCTGGTGGACAACGGCAATCGGTGGCCATCGCGCGTGCGGTCTATTTCAAGGCCAAAATCCTGATCATGGACGAACCCACCGCGGCCCTTGGGGTGCATGAAACCCAGATGGTTGCGGATTTGATCAAAGAGCTGAAAAATCAAGGCTTGGGCATCTTCCTGATCAGCCACGACACTCGTGAAATGATGGAACTCTGCGACCGTGTGGCCGTGATGAAAAACGGCCAGTTGATCGGGGCAGAGCGCGTCGAAGACGTGACCGAAGACGACATTCTGTCTATGATCATCATGGGTAAAAACCCAAAGAAAGCAGCGTAATGTATATCGGTCTTGATCTGGGGACATCTGGGCTTAAGGCAATCCTGATCGACGATGCGCAAGTCATCCTCGCAGAGGCCACCAGCCCGCTAGAGGCCGTGCGCCCGCAAACAGGATGGTCCGAACAGGCGCCTGCTACTTGGTTAGACGCTGCCGATGCGGCGATCCGTGCTTTGGGTGCACATATGTCCTTGGATGCGGTGCGCGGCATTGGCCTTTCGGGGCAGATGCACGGGGCGACGCTGATCGACGCGGCGGGCGAGGTCTTGCGGCCTTGCATGTTGTGGAACGATACGAGATCGGCTCTTCAAGCCGCTGAAATGGACTCAGACCCCGCGTTTCGCAAGCTCACTGGTAACATTGTATTTCCGGGTTTCACCGCACCAAAAGTGGCGTGGGTTGCCAAGCACGAACCGCAGATCTTCGCCAAGATCGCCAAGGTTCTGCTACCCAAAGACTACCTGCGCTTTTGGTTGACAGGCGAGGCCGTGGCCGAAATGTCCGATGCTGCAGGCACCAGCTGGCTGGACGTGGCCAAGCGCGACTGGTCCGACGACCTGCTTGCAAAAACGGGCTTGAGCCGCGCGCAGATGCCAAGCTTGGTCGAAGGATCCGACGTCTCGGGCATTCTCAAAGACAGTCTCGCGTCTCGCTGGGGCTTGCCCAAAGGCGTGGTTGTTGCAGGTGGCGGCGGCGATAATGCAGCCAGTGCCGTCGGTGTCGGCGTTGTCAAAGCAGGTGAAGCATTCGTGTCGCTGGGCACTTCTGGCGTACTGTTCGCAGCTTCGGACGCCTACCAACCTGATGCGGCCAGTGCCGTGCATACCTTTTGCCACGCATTGCCAAACACATGGCACCAGATGGGCGTGATCTTGGCAGCTGCCGACGCGCTGAACTGGTTTGCTAATACGGTTGGGCAAGACGCCAAACACCTGACCGCGGACTTGGGCGCACTTCAAGCCCCAAGCCGCACCATGTTCCTGCCTTATCTGGGCGGCGAACGGACACCGCATAACGACGCAAACATGCGTGGCGCGTTCCTGCATCTGGACCACGCGAACGACACAACCAGCCTGACACGCACTGTATTAGAGGGCGTCACTCACGCCTTTGTCGACAACTTCGACGCGCTGAAATCCACAGGCACTCAGATCAACCGATTGATCGGTGTGGGTGGCGGCACCAAATCGGACTACTGGGTCAAAGCCATCGCAACGGCCCTAGATATGCCCGTTGAACTGCCCGTCGCAGGCGATTTTGGCGGAGCCTTTGGGGCCGCACGTTTGGGGCTGATGGCCGCAAACGGGGCGGGGGCCGAGGTCGCGACAACCCCACAAATCGCGCGGGTCATCGACCCCGACACAAAACTCACCGGCGCATTCCGCGACGCCCACGCGCGCTACCGCGCAAGCTATACTGCACTTAAGGACCTATCATGACCGACTTTTTCAAAGGCATCCCGCAGATTAAATTCGAGGGGCCGCAATCCGATAACGATTTTGCATTCCGCCACTATGACGCCGAAGAGGTGGTGATGGGCAAAAAGATGAAGGATCATCTGCGCTTCGCCGCCGCCTATTGGCATTCCTTTGCATGGCCGGGGGGCGATCCCTTTGGCGGGGCAACGTTTGAACGCCCTTGGTTTGGTGACACGATCGACGCGGCCAAAATGAAGGCTGATGTCGCCTTTGAAATGTTCCAAATATTGGGCGTGCCATACTACTGCTTCCACGATGCGGACATGCGGCCCGAAGGGGAGGATTTCGCCGAAAACACGCGCAACCTAGAGACCATGGTCGACTGTCTTGCGCAAAAGCAGGCCGACACAGGGATCAAGCTTTTGTGGGGCACTGCCAACCTGTTCTCGCACCGCCGCTTTATGTCTGGGGCGGCCACCAACCCAGACCCTGACGTCTTTGCGTTTTCTGCGGCCACGATCAAAACCTGCATGGATGCCACAATGAAACTTGGCGGCGAGAACTATGTGCTTTGGGGGGGGCGTGAAGGCTACGAGACACTTCTCAACACCGACATGGGTCGTGAGCGCAAGCAGGCGGGCCGAATGTTGCAGATGGTTGTCGATTACAAACACAAAATGGGCTTCAAGGGCGCGATCCTGATCGAACCCAAGCCGCAAGAGCCGACAAAGCACCAGTATGACTATGACGTGGCCACGGTCTACGGGTTCCTCAAAGAGTTCGGGCTCGAGGGCGAGGTGCAGATGAACATCGAACAAGGCCACGCGATTTTGGCAGGCCATTCGTTTGAACACGAACTGACCATGGCACGCGAATTGGGGATATTCGGATCAATCGACATGAACCGGAACGACTACCAATCTGGCTGGGACACCGACCAATTCCCCAATAATGTGCCAGAAATGGCGCTGGCCTACTACGAAGTGTTGCGTGCAGGCGGGTTCACCACAGGCGGGACAAATTTTGACGCCAAACTGCGCCGCCAGTCGCTGGACGCAGACGATCTGATCCTCGCACATGTCGGCGGCATGGACGCTTGTGCGGCAGGGTTGAAAGCCGCAGCGAAAATGCTGGATGACGGAAAATTGGAAGCGGCGCGCAACGACCGCTACGCAGGCTGGGACACCGACACGGGCAAAGGGCTGATGTCTTCTGACCTCGACGCGATTACAGCGCAGGTTCTTGCTGACAAAATCAATCCAAGTCCACGGTCGGGACGCCAAGAGCGTCTTGAGAATTTGGTAAACCGCTACTTGTGAACCCCGCGCGGCCTGCATACCCTTTGACAAAAGGGAGTAGGCCGCGTGATCTCTGCGCTTTTTAAATCCATCGGCAGGCCCTACTTGGACGTGATACTCCGGTCGGGGGACCTGCGCGTGCGCATTGTAGAACGGCCAGCACTTTGGATGCGCGACGGACAACTGGCTGATTTGCAAGACCAATTGCGCAGCGTTGCAGGGCGCGTGCTGCCCCATGGTGACTTGACTTACGGCGTATTTGCACATGACGGGTCACGTCTGCGCGATACAGTCGTGACCATCGTGACCAAATCTGATGGTACGCCTGTTGCGTTTAATGCGCTAGCAATCATGACGATCGATGCCGAACCCAAGCCTGTGCAGGTCTTGCACCTTGGATTGGTGATGGTGGACCCTGACGCACAAGGGCAAAACCTTTCGTGGGTGCTTTACGGGCTGACCTGTTTTCTGATCTTCCTGCGGCGCCAGTTCCGGCCCATCTGGATATCTAATGTGACCCAAGTGCCTGCCGTCGTCGGCATGGTCGACCAGATGTTCTCAGACGTCTGGCCTGCACCCAAAGCAGGGCCGCGCAAACTGTCTCATCTGATGATCGCGCGGGCCATCATGCGTGACCATCGGGCGGTATTCGGGGTCGGGGACAATGCAGAGTTTCTGGATAAAAGCTTTGTCATTACCGATGCTTATACAGGTGGATCGGACGAGCTGAAAAAGACATGGAACAACGCACCCAAACACCGCGAAGGGGCCTATAACAGCTATTGCCAAGCGACCTTGGACTACCAGCGGGGCGATGACGTGTTGCAAGTAGGGCTTATGGATATGGGGGCGATGCGCCGTTATCTGGCACGCGCCGTGCCGCGCTCTGCGTTACTGTCACTCTTGGTGGCTGGGACGGTCGTGGGCTTGCGCCGCATTGTGCTGCCCATCGTGTATTGGGCGGACACGGACCAAGACTGGCGGGATCTGCGGCGCATCACACGAGGGGCACCATGATCGCATCTGCAAATGTGCTAACCGACCTCTATCTGTCTGCTGCTGCGCTGATCGGCCTGTCCGTGCTGCATTGGCACACGAGACCAAGTGCCGCGACATCGCCGTTAAGCCGTAGGTTCCTGTTCGTCTTGCGGGTGGGGATGCTGCTTTTTACAGGACGGATGCTGGTCGTTCTGACAGGCGGGGAATGGTTCCGGTTCGTGGTGCTGCTGGCCGCGGCGCTGATACCGCTGGCAACACTTCTGCTGACCGAAAGCATGCTGCGCCGCCACGCGCCACTCTGGGTCAAAGCCTATGTCGGCATTGGCGTGCTGGTGTTTGGCGTATTGGCGTTCTGGATCGGCGATGCGCTTGATCCCGCGCGACTTTTCGCACTGTTGGGGTTTCAAATAGGCGGCTTCGTGATTGCTGGCTGGCTTATCATCTTTCGGGACAGGGGCAGCTTGTCGGTGGGCGAAAACCGCACAGCGCACAGGCTATTGCTGGCACTTTTACTGCTGATCCCGCTTGGGGCATCGGATTTCTTTCTGGTTGCGATGCGCTTGCCTGTGCAGTTCTCGGCCATTGGGGTGCTGCTTTTATGTTGGTTCGCGCTCGGACTTAGCCGTGTGCAAGATGGGCATAGGCGGATTGTAAACACGTTGGCAGTGCTTTTGGGCGCGGCACTGCTCGGCAGCGGCCTGATCATTCATATTGCGGACTTTGACCGGCAAGGTGCGATCCTTGTTGTTGCGATTAACATTGCAACGCTCTTGGTTCTCGCTATCACAGCCGCCGCGCGGGACAATCGGAGTGCGGCGGAAAGCGCCTCTATTCTGTCCTACCTCGCACAGGCACAAGACGGCGATGTGATCTCGTTTTTGCAAGGGCTCTCATCATACCCTCTAATGAACGCAGCACGGGTGCTAAGCCAGCAAGAGACGCAAGGGCTGGAAGACCATGTCCTAACCCGTATCTTTACGCATTCACCAGTTTTGCGCAGCGATATGCGGCCCGCTTTGGGGCCCGTTGCCGAAGACCATATGACGCATCTGTTTGATTGGTTCCAGTCGACACATTTATTGGATCTGGCCACAACGCCGCGGCAGATCGTGGCCGTCACTGTGCCTGCATTCCTGCGATCACATTCCGCCGAAGTCGAACTGCAAGCCGTGCAACGCATGGCCGCGTTGATTGCCCGAAAGGATGCAGATCATGCTGAGCAAACCGGAATTTGAGGCCATCGTCGCATTGGCCAATTTGGCGCCATCCATCCATAATGCGCAACCTGCCAGATGGCGGCTGGTAGGGGATAGAATCGAAATCGGGGCAGATCGGTCGATCATCTTACCCCAAGCCGATCCGACAGGCAGGCATATCGGCCTGTCTTGCGGTGCAGCCCTTGAGGCCACGGTGCTGGCACTTTCCAAACACGGGGTTGGCGGGACGGTGACCGATTTATGGGACGACGACGATTGGCACAGTTGGTCGGGCCACCGTATGGTGGCACGGATCGAGTTGGCGAAAAACGCAACCACAGACCCGACCTTTTTACAGCTTGATCAACGGTTTACATGGCGTGGAGCATTCTCGGACGAGCCGCTGGGGCTTTACGGATGGTCGCGCCCTGACACGGCAATGGTCATGGATGCACCTATGCGCAGGTGGGTGGCAGACCTCAACGACGCGGCCTCCTTAGGCATATTGCGGCGCAAAGCATTCCGCCGAGAACTGCTAAGCTGGATGCGCCTGACCCCGTCAGATGCGCGATACCGCTATGACGGACTTAGCAGGGACGCGCTGCGGATGGACAGCCGGATCGCGCGCAAAGTCAGGCTGGGGTTTGGTGTGCTTTGGCCGCTTCTCAACGCGCTTGGCAAAACAAGCGCGATGACTGCCGAGGCCGATTTGACACGAACCGCGCCGCTCATTGCGTGTTTTCATAGACCCAAAGATGAAAGTGCTGTGCAAACGGGCAGGGCCTACCTACGGCTTTGCCTCGAAGCGACACAGTTAGGACTGGCAGGCTGGCCCATGGCCGCGCTGACAGACGACGACACTGCACGGGACATGATCAGCCAACAGCTTGCGATAGGGCCAGAGCGCGCGCTGATCCAAGTCCTACGCTTTGGAGTGCCAACAGGCGCAGCACCACCTCGCGCGCGACGCCCGTTGGCGGAATTGATCGGTTAGGTCTCGTTAAATGCACCGTATTTGCCGCCATGAAACACCAGCGGTTGGCCGCCTTGATGATGTGCCTTGGTGACACGACCCACAATAATCGCATGATCACCCGCATCATGGGTGGCTTCCAGATTGCACTCGAACGTCGCCAGCGCACCCTCGATAATCGGCATCCCGCAATGGGACAGATGCATCGGCACATCTTTTATCGCCATTTTTGAATTGACGATTGCGGCGCAAATATCATGCTGGTCGGCGCTAAGAACATGCACAGCAAACCTGCGGGAACCATGAAAATACTCAAACCGCTTGGACGCTTTTGCAGGCGACCACAGCACAAGCGGTGGATCAAGCGACACACTGGCAAAGCTGTTGGCGACAATCGCTACAGGTCCGTCAGGACTGTCGGTGGTGATCACGGTGACACCCGTGACAAAGGTTCCAAGTGCGCCCCGAAAACTCTCGGCGTCGGTCGATGGGTCGAATGTCTGAGGGGTGCCTGTGTCCGTCATGGTAGGTCGTCTCCTTGGATTACTGCATCAAGCCCGATCTAGGGTAGAATCAGGATGCGCCAATAGTTTGGCCACCGCAACCTTGCACGTGAAAAGGTCACTAAGTTTGGGCTGTTTTGGGGCTATTGTTGTCGGCAAAGTTTAGCATAATCTCCGCGATCTGACTAACGCGGCGCGATCAAAGGACTAAAGTATGATAAATACTGAGAAAAGCTTGGATCAATCCGCACGCCTTTCAGTGGCCCCCATGATGGATTGGAACGTCTGAGTTCATTTGCGCCAACATGGGTTGGGTTTTATGGGGCAGGTTGGTGCTGGCGGTGCAAGTTCCGTGCAGTCGTAAAAAAATCCCGCCAGATATCCGGCAGGGGTTTGGTTTGTTTATGACTTGGGTTTGCGCTGTTTGTGCTTGGACCAGCCGATCGCATCCGCAATGTCGTCCAGCTAGTTTCGTTGAAGTGCTGAATCAAATGCACCGCTGTCACTTTTTGCTCGTCAAACGGTCTAGCAATGTCAATCAACTGTTCGATGGTGACGTTGGGCCAACACGCTGAGTAACTTCAAAGCAATCTCCTTTTGAACATGCGAGGTCTAGCCGCAATCCTGATAGTTTGATGCGAGGCAAACGCCGCGCGAATGCCTGTGCTTCGGCTACCTGTTTGCGGCTCATAAGTTTTTTCGATTTGACGGCGGCTCTCTAAGGCGGATTGGCAGTCGGTGTTTTGCCATTTCGGTGCGAAAACCAGCGGGTCCGTTGAAGCAACCAGAAATGGCGATTTCGGAGGTATTGAACAGCATGGCAACGCTTCCATTTTTCCACATAACATGCTGTTATTATGTCACAAAATGGCAGTGGTGCAAAGTCGTCTCTCCCTTAGAAGGACGCTTTAGCCTAAATAACATAAACGCTCTCCGCGTACCCATCGGCCAATTTGGCAAGAGGACCCGCCCACTAGCTGGTTGCTACATTTCCGGTCGAAACTGGCTACATAGCGCAACACCCAATCCACCCCACAAACATTGACAAGTTATCCCCAAATGCTCACGCGCATACCAGCGCGGTGCCGTGTCGGCGTGTGCGTGATCGCCTCACCACAGTCAAGCTAGCCAGCCGCGCAGACGACAGATCTCTGCTATTGCATTGCTTTGGTCCGCCACATGTTTTCGTCACCGACAAGTTACGTTCCTACGGTGCGGCGATGAAGGTATAGACAAACAAGAAACTGGCCGCTGGCTCAACAATCGGGCCGAGAATTCACATCAGCCATTCCGACGAAGAGAGCGGGCGATGATCCGCTTCAGGCGCATGCGAACCTTGCAGAAATTCGTTGCTGTCCACGCTTCCATTCACAACCATTTCAATCAAGACCGAAGCCTCTCCCAACGCGATCACTTCAAGGCCAACCGCACCGCCGCACT
>JAIBDT010000034.1 GCA_024686085.1 Loktanella sp. | reverse complement strand
GTCATGCGCCAAGGTGCCGTGATGCTTAACCTCACGTCGCGCTACAGCATCCGCAAAAGCCGTCTTGCGGGGCGTCGGGTCAGCCTCGATCAACTCTTTGTTCGTTGCGCGGTCAAACACCGCTTGGATGTGGCCCAAAGCGTGGCCAGCAGTGACAGGCTTTTCTCGGAATAAAGGTTCCAGCAGGTTGAAGATTTCACGCCGTCTGATTTCGGTGATCGGCCTATCTCCTAACACAGGCTTGATATGGTGCAGGTGGATCGCTTCAGGGCGTCGGCGGCTTGGGCCTTCTTGCAGCTTGTGTTTGCGCCCCTCGTACCATTCGCTCCACAGTTCGTGATATGTCGGCGCGTTGGTCGCGCCTAGGTCGGCAAAGCCAGCCAGCACTTCGCCTCTGACAACCGCCTCAAGCTCAGTCGCTGTGGTCGCGTTGGCGAACCCACGGCTCAGCGCCTCGACGCCAAAGCCTTCGCGCGCCAGCCGCTTAGCGACCGTTGACAACTCACGCGCCATCGCAAGCGACGTGTCAGGATAATCACCCAGCTTGATCCACGTCTTGGACCGAAAGTAGAAAGCCTTTGTCCCAGTTTCCCAGCCACGAACATACAGGCCGGTGCGGCCACCTGTGCCAATCGCCTCGCCGTCTTTCGTAGGCTTCCACCGACGGATTGCTAGATCTGTTGTTAGTGTCATCATGCCCTCAATGGATACACTACGGATACACAAAGTGTATGACATTTACAGAATCGGCAAGCAACACTTAGATACACAAACGTACGATAGTTATTGTTTTATAGTAGGTTAGGGGTCATATCAGCTATATTAATAAGTTGGGTATCTCTCCCTGTCTGTCCGCCACTAAACCTTAAATCAGCGTTGCGTTGCAGACCCTAAACAGTTTGTCTCTTAATGATGCCTTGATATGGCCAAGGTGATGGGGTTCATTTGCACAATAGAGGTGCCCAAATGATTAAAACTATTCTTTCTGTGATTTTCGTCCTGACCGCGCAAAGTGCTTTTGCGCAGGTTGTTGTTGTCGATTGTGGCGGTGCGACAGGTATTCATGGGGTTAGCTCTGTTTTGCGCGACGATCCGAGCGCCGGGTTCGAGCAGTTCTTGGGCAAAGAAGTGATTCCCAGCCTGATCTTGGACGACAACTTGCGGCCTGCCTTAGCGTTGCGATCTGCGGGTGGCGCGTGGAATGTGATTGAGCGGCGGAATTACGACAGCGATCAAACAGGCAGCGTTCTGACATTTTTGATCCGCGACAACAGCACATCTGGCACCATGCAATACAACGTGGCGACCAAGCAGTTCTTCCACGCGGCAGCTGACATTAACAAAGGTGTTTTGTTTGCGCGCTACGCACAATGCGAATAGAACGCTAACCCCCTGAAAGGGTTTGCCAATTTCGCCATAAAGGGGTGAATTGGCTCCGACGGTAGGGATCGAACCTACGACCAATTGATTAACAGTCAACTGCTCTACCGCTGAGCTACGTCGGAACACTTGGGGCGATATAGCAACGGTGTTCGGGGGCGTCTAGGGGGTTTTGTGCAGTTTTTTATTTTTCCTGTAAAAGGTTGAAAATTGCGTCGATGCTCAGGTCGGGATCTGCTTGAATTTGACCTCTTTGATGCAGGTCCACCAGATGTGCAAACACGTTGCGCAGCGCCGCAGGCATTAAGGTTTGCGGGATATCTGTGTAGATTTCCAGCGTCAAATCCATCGGAGACTTAGCGCGCAGCACGAGAGCTTTCAGAATTTGCGCCTCTCGGTCCAAACGGTGAGCAATCAGCCAATCCAGCCGCGCGCGCGGTTGTGTAATAGGTGCACCATGCCCCGCGTAGTAAATTCGCGCATTGATTCCCTTTAGTTTTTCACATGACCGCATGAAATCGGTCAGATCACCGTCAGGGGGCGACACAAGCGAACTGGCCCATCCCATGACGTGATCGCCGGTGAAGACCGCATTATTCCAGATAAGCGACAGATGGTTGCCGATATGACCGGGGGTATGAACGGCGGTCAGACACCATTCGTCGGTTTCAACGCGATCGCCGTCAGCTAGATGAACGTCTAACGAAAAGGCCGCATCTATCCCCTCACCACCTCCTGCCAGTCCCGAGGCCGCCAGTTTCGCCATGATTGGACTGCGTCCCTCAAGGTGCGTCCCAAAAGCATGGATTTTGGCTCCTGTCGCTTGGCTGAGGCGCTTTGCCAAGGGAGAATGATCCACGTGGCTGTGTGTGACGATAATGTGGCTGACGCTAGCGTCACCAACGGCGGCTAGAATAGCCGCCAGATGCGCATCACTCTCAGGTCCGGGATCAATCACTGCGATTTGGCGGTGCCCTAACAAATAGGTGTTGGTGCCCAGATAGGTCATCGGCGACGGGTTTGGCGCTAGGATCAGCCGCAGCCTGTCCTCAAGCTCATAGGGTTCGCCAGCAATCGGCGTGAAATCATGCGGTGTCATCGTGATCGTGTCTTTCCCATTGCTGCGTCACGCAGTAGCTTTGTCCAATGTTCTGGCGCTGGCTCAAAAACTATATGCCC
Organism: Loktanella sp.; assembly: GCA_024686085.1. Classification (GTDB taxonomy): domain Bacteria; phylum Pseudomonadota; class Alphaproteobacteria; order Rhodobacterales; family Rhodobacteraceae; genus Yoonia. Next base: position 30,511 of record JAIBDT010000034.1, on the reverse strand, counting down.
CGCGGTCTTTATGGCCGTGCAGCGCTGATTCTGATCCTGCCTGTTTTGACCCTGCAACTTTTGGTGTCGGTCGTGTTCATTCAGCGCCACTTTGACGGGGTGACACGTGCAATGACAAGTGCGGTGAGCATTGAAATGCGCTTTTTGCGGGATACTGTGAACAGTGCGCAGACGGTTGATACAGCACGAGAGGCGGTCGGCGCGATTGCAACCCCGCTGGAGGTAGCTGTTGATTTGCCATCCAATGATCTGCCGCGCAAAGACGATACCGAATGGACAGACCTGACAGGTAGCGTAGTTATCGACACTTTGCGGCTGCGTATCCCCGAAACCCTATTCGTATCCCTGTTTGATCGGCGATTTGTGAAGCTTTGGGTTGATACCAAATTCGGGCCAGCGAAGCTGACGTTTGATCGTAGTCGGGTCTCTGCCTCCAATCCTCACCAACTGCTTGTAATTATGATTGTCATGGGGGCAATCATGACCACCATTTCCTATTTTTTCCTGCGCAACCAGCTGCGCCCGATCAAACGCATGGCCGATGCGGCCGCCGAATACGGCAAAGGCCGGATCAAACCATTTACCCCGACAGGGGCCGTCGAGGTGCGTGCGGCGGGCATGGCTTTTCTGGATATGCGCAACCGGATTGAACGGCAGACCCAAAGCCGCACGATGATGTTGTCAGGGGTCAGCCATGATCTGCGCACACCCTTGACGCGGCTGCGGTTGGGGCTGTCGATGCTGGACGACCAAGACGCCGCGCCACTGATCCGTGATGTTGATGATATGCAGGACTTACTGGACGCCTTCTTGGACTTCGCACGCAATGACGCCGGCGACGGATTAGAGCTGTGCAATCCGCGCGAAATCGTCGAGACGATTGTGACGGACGCCAAACGCAGCAATCAATCCGTGCGCATCCATGACGTCAGCGGACCTGATGGGCTGGTGTCGCTGCGCCCTATGGCCGTGCGGCGGGCCTTGGACAATTTGCTGACCAACGCGCTGCGCTATGGCACTTGCGCCGAAATCAGCCTTTCGATCACTGACCGCACGGTCAAACTGACGGTCGAAGATGATGGTCCTGGCATCCCTTCTGACAGTCGGGAAGCCGCGATGAGCCCCTTTGTGCGCCTCGACCCCGCGCGCAACCAAGACAAAGGCACAGGGGTCGGGCTTGGCCTGTCCATCGTAGCCGACATCGCACGGACCCACGGCGGTTTGCTTAGGCTAGGGGAGAGCGAACGGCTCGGCGGATTAAAGGCCGAATTGGTCTTGGCAAAATAGTTATAATTGGCGGAGACGCAGGGATTCGAACCCTGGGAACCCGTAAAGGCTCAACGGTTTTCGAGACCGCCCCGTTCGACCACTCCGGCACGTCTCCGCGTAGGCTGCGTTTAATTCGGTGCCGTGCTGCGTGCAAGGGACTTTGTGACATTTCCGTGTGTCGCCTTGGCAAGCCTGTCGACTGTGAATAGGTTCTGACAAACTCGTCGATCAATCAGGACACTAATATGTTTTATAAATCTCTAGGGGCGGCCTTTGTAACCGCTAGTTTCTTGGCGGCGACACCTGTCATCGCAAACGACGCGGATGCTTTGTTCGAGGCTCTTGGGATGCCTGAGATTATCGAAATCATGCGGGCTGAGGGGATCGACTATGGCGCGCAGATCGGAACTGATTTGTTTCCGACCCGCGTGAATGCGGCGTGGTCGGCGACGGTTGAGACGATTTATAATCCAGAAATCATGCAGGCGCGCGTGAGGGCTGATTTTGTCAGCTCTTTGGAAGGCGACGATGTTGCAGGCATGCTCGACTTTTTCACCTCAGACCCTGGCAGGACCTTCGCGGGCCTGGAGGTCAGCGCACGGCGGGCGTTGCTTGATGATGCCGTTCAAGAGGCCAGCGATGAGATGGCGGCGATGGCGGTAAAGGACAACACAGAGCGTTTTCAGCTCTTGGACCGCTTTGTGCAAACAAACGACCTGATTGAAACCAATGTCGTCGGGGCACTGAATTCGAACTATGAGTTTTATATGGGATTGATGGCGGGAGGCGCGTTTGATGATGCGTTGACCGAAGAGCAAATCCTCTCTGACGTCTGGGACCAAGAGGCCGATATTCGTGCAAACACCGCAGAATGGGTCTATTCATTCCTCATGCTTGCCTATGATCCGGCCAGCGATTCAGACATTGAAACCTATATAGCCTTCTCGGAATCTGAGGCAGGCAAACAGTTGAACACAACGCTGTTTGATGCGTTTGACGACCTGTTTGATGATATCAGCTATACATTGGGTCTAGAGGCCGCACGGATGATGGCGGGCGCCGAACTATAGCGTCGCCGCGATCACCGTTCCCTCATACTTGCGGCCTACGGCGCGGGCCAATCCTTGCCCTTTCTCACGACACCGTAGCTCTGGAAATATTGCGAGGATTTCGGCGGCTTGCGCGGAATTAAGCGTATCGATTGCGTTGTCACCGATGTAGAAGCTTTCGGTCGGGCAGTCGTTGGCCCAGATGATTTCGTGATAATCAAACATGATATGCGCGTATGTCACAAAGCCACAGTGCACCCGCCGCACATTGCGGTCGTTGATCAACATCTTGGCAGACAGCAACAACTCGTCATCGCCGCAGACCAATTCGGCCATTGCACCCGTAATCAGCATACGGTGGTTTGGGGACACTGTCAGCACCTTGGAGCACCCAAGGGTCCCCACATCAAATGTGACCGGCGCCATGTCACCAATGCCTGCAACCGTGCGCTGTCCAGCCCACCGTACAGTCTGAAACCCGTGGTCGCGTGTCATGACACGATCGCCTGCGCAGAGGTCCTCGATCGGGCGCTCGCCGCGGTCGGTTTTAATCATAGTTCCCGCAGTGAAACAGGCAAACTGGCTGTAGGGAACCGTGCCTCTTGAGACATTTGCCTCGGAGGTGAATGAATAGGTCCGTCCGGCAACCATCGGGCTATTGGTAATGAACGCCGTGGTCGGATTTCCGTTGCTATTGTTCATACCGATTGAGATGGAATAGCCCTCAAAGCCATCGTTATCGGTGATAACATAGTTAATAATTACTTGCGAGCCCGCAGCATATGTGACGCCATCAAGTGTGATCGGGGCCGTCAAACGCTGGCTGTTGTCACCGATCTCGTTAAAGTTGGCATCGTCATCCGTGATGGTGATTTGCTGGGCTGTGGTGTTTGCGTTTAATGCAAGATGAAAAGGGGGCTTGCCAGCAGCCTTTCCGCCACTTTCGTTCGGAGGGGCACTTAGCGATCCAGACGTATCAAAGTCGGAAAGAGCGTAGACATATTGCAACGTGTAGTCTGGCATAAAAAATGGTCCTCGAACGGCATCTGAACTTTGTCTCAAGTTCGAAATGCCAGAGGCTCTGGTCAAAACTACGGCAAAACACCGGTCAATTTAGGCCATTTCATGAACAATCGTTCGATTGCGCCCAAGATTATCCACCATATACCATCAATGCCGTGACCAACGCGCCGGGAGTGGCGGCGTATAAACCAAGGTCAGATTGCAGCTGAATGATGCGGGCAGGGCGGTCTTGTGTTGGAATTTGGGCCGTATCCATCGCTTGTTCCAGAATTGGTCCGGTTCCAGCGTTGATTTGATCAATCAGCGCAGGGTGGTTGGTTTTGACGAAAACTTCGACCGCACCACGACGTTGACTATAAATAGCGTTGCTTGCGGCGGTCGTGAGACCTGATAGGGGTAACAGCAACGGATTGCCCATGTGATTTGCATCGCCAGAGCAACCCGCCAGAAGCGCCAAGAAAAACAGGGTATTTCGCATCGTTATAACCTCACTAGGGCTTGACTTGCCGCCATATTGGTCAGATAAGCCGCCATCCGAGCAAGGTATTTGTTCGGGGTTACGCGAAATTACGCCCAAATGGGCGCGCAGTCCAAAGGCACCAAACGCCTGTTTTTACAGGGGCCTCAGTGACGCGGGACAATGAAGGAAAGACATATGTTTGCGGTTCTGAAAACCGGCGGCAAGCAGTACAAAGTTGCCTCAGGCGACGTATTGCGCATTGAAAAGCTGGACGCCCTTGCAGGCGACAAGATTCAATTCAACGAAATTCTGATGGTTGGTAACACTGTTGGCGCGCCTTTCGTGGCTGACGCTGGTGTTCAAGCTGAAGTGATCGACCAGATCAAAGGCGAGAAGACAATTAACTTCGTTAAGCGTCGTCGTAAGCATTCTTCTGCTCGTAAAAAGGGCCACCGTCAGCAACTGACTTTGGTTCGTATCGGCGACATCCTTGAAACAGGCGCTGATAAGTCTGGTGTTAAAGCTGCTGTTAACGGCGCTGGCTTCAAGATCGAGGCACCTTACAAAGGCGCGCCAACATCTAAGAAAGCGGCAGCCGCTGTTGAACGGGCTTCCACACCAAAAGCCGCAAAAGCGAAAGCTGCTCCAAAAGCTGCTGCCGCCGCAGAGGGTGACGATCTGACAAAGCTGACTGGTGTTGGTCCAGCAGCCGCGCAGAAGCTCAACGACGCGGGCATCACTACATTCGCACAGGTTGCTGCTATTGATCTCGAGACTTTCGAAGTGAAAATCGGCGAAAAAGCAATCGCGCAAGCTGCAGAGCTGGCGAAGTAAGCACAGGTTAAGGAGAGACACCATGGCACATAAAAAAGCAGGCGGTTCATCCCGTAACGGTCGCGACTCAGCTGGTCGCAGACTCGGCGTTAAAAAATACGGTGGCGAAGTTGTCATCCCAGGCAACATCATCATGCGCCAGCGCGGCACAAAGATGTGGCCAGGTATGGGCGTTGGCATGGGCAAGGATCACACAATCTTTGCAACTGTTGAAGGCAACGTTCAATTCCACAAAGGCCTGAAAGGCCGCACGTTTATTTCGGTTCTTCCAGTGGCGGAGGCTGCTGAATAAGTCGAAACTTTAAGACTTGTATTTTAAAGGGATCGGCATCAGCCGGTCCCTTTTATTGTTTTGAGGGCTCCCCATATTGGGAGGTATGGCAGCCCGTGTTTTGAGGAGGCAAAAAATTGATGCAACAAGTGATTACGGATCAACCAACGCTGGAATGTCCGCGGTTTGTGATGCGTCCACCACACAAGTCTGACGCAGGCTTGATTGCAATGTACGCCTCTGACGAACGTGTGGCCCGCGATAGCCGCGCAATTCCGCACCCTTTGCCACCCGGCGCCGTTGAGGCGATGATTGATCGCGCTTTATCACCTGATCGGGGTGAAGATACCTATGTGATCGACGGGTCTGCGAACGGGCACGCGGAAGCGATCGGTGTGATCAGTCTCAACCGGATGGACCGTGATCAAACAGAGGTGTTCTTTTGGATTGCACCGGCTTTCTGGAACTTGGGCTTTGCGACAGAGGCGGTGCGCACCGTGATCGCGGCCAACCCTACCAAAGCGATCCGCTTTTTCGCCGAAAGCTTTCAAGACAACCCGCGGTCTGCGCGTGTCTTGACCAACTGCGGCTTTGATTATTTGGGCGACGCCGAAGCATTCAGTGTGGCACGCAATACAACTGTGCCAACATGGACTTACACAAGATCCACGGGGCTATGATACCGCCTGTCTTAACGACACGGCGGCTGACGCTGCGGCCCGTTACGCTTGATGATGCAGCCGCTATGCAGCGTGGGATCAACAATTGGGACGTGGTGCAGTGGCTGACTGCGCCGCCGTTTCCCTATGCCTTGGACGATGCGGTGTATTTCATCAATGAGGTGATTCCGACGATGACCAATTGGGCGATTGATGCGGGTGAGGGTTTTATCGGCACAATCGGTTTCGCACCTGATTTGGGCTATTGGCTTGATGCGGACTACCACGGCCAGCGGATCATGTCAGAGGCGGCAGAGGCCGTTGTCGCGTGGCATTTTGGCCAGTCGCAAGAGGCGCTGATGTCGGGGCATTTTCTTGGTAATGAAGCGTCCCGTAAGGTACTGCAAAAGCAGGGTTTTGTGGACAATGGGTTCGAAAAACAATTGCAGACTGCGACCCAAGAAAACGTGACGGTGCAGCGGATGGAGTTGACCCATGAGATTTGGGCGGCATGTCATGGCTAACCTGACTTACCGCGCCCTTGGGCCGCATGATTTTGACGCGCTGCATCGCATTGCCTGCGATTGGTCCGTTGTGCGGCAATTGGGCGGTTGGCCTTGGCCTGCGAACCCTGACTTTACCAAAAGTCGGTGCAAACCTTACGGCGGCAACGGATTCGTCTGGGGGATTTGCGTGGACGGCACGCTTGGTGGTTCAGTTGCCGTCACTGGCGGCGAGCTGGGCTATATGCTGCACCCGACTTTTGCGGGACGCGGGATTATGAGCCAAGCCGCGACAGACGCGCTCAACCACGCTCAAACCGCTTATGATTTCCCTGAATTTCACGCCAGCGCATGGCACGATAATCCAGCCTCCAAGCGGATTTTGGAAAAGTTGGGGTTTTGGCACTGGCAAACGCAATTCGTGCACGCAAAGGCGCGCGGTTTCCCCGTTGCATGCCATTTTATGCGCATGTCCCGCACCAAATGGGATGGCTTGAGTAAAGCCGCACAATAGACTACCCCCTGCGCTTAACATGCCCCTGAAAGGCCGACGTCGATGAAGTTTCTTGATCTTGCCAAAGTATATATCCGCTCCGGCGCTGGTGGCGGCGGCTGTATTTCGTTTCGCCGCGAGAAATTTATCGAATATGGCGGCCCTGACGGCGGCGATGGCGGCGGCGGCGGCTCTGTGATCGTCGAGGCGGTTGAAGGCTTGAACACGCTCATTGATTTTCGCTATCAGCAGCACTTTTTCGCGCAAAACGGCCAGCATGGCATGGGCAGTCAGCGCACAGGCAAAGACGGTGAAGATAAAGTCCTACGCGTGCCTGTGGGCACCGAGATCATCGATGAAGACATGGAAACGGTCATCGCTGATCTTACGGAAGTCGGACAAACCGTCGTGATCGCCAAGGGCGGCAACGGCGGCTGGGGCAACCTGCACTTTAAATCGGCCACCAACCAAGCACCGCGTCGGTCGAACCCTGGACAGGACGCGATTGAGCGCACAATTTGGCTGCAACTGAAATTGATTGCTGATGTTGGCTTGTTGGGCATGCCCAACGCGGGCAAATCCACCTTCTTGGCCGCGACATCCAACGCGCGCCCAAAGGTTGCGGATTATCCGTTTACGACACTCGTGCCAAACCTTGGTGTTGTTGGCGTGGATGATGTTGAATTCGTCGTGGCTGACATTCCAGGCCTGATCAAAGGCGCCAGCGAAGGGCGCGGTCTAGGTGATACTTTCCTTGCGCATGTCGAGCGCTGCGCGATCCTTTTGCACCTTGTTGACGGCGCGTCTGGGGACCCTGTGCAGGACTACAAAACGATCATCCACGAACTCGAGGCTTACGGCGGCGAATTGGCTGCAAAGCCGCGTTTGACCGTGCTGAACAAGATTGACGCGCTGGACGAAGAAGAACGCGCTTTTATCAAAGAAGAGCTAGAGACCGCTGTTGGTGGCCCTGTGATGATGATGTCTGGCGTGACCCGTGAAGGCACCCAAGACGTTCTGCGTGCCTTGCGTACGGAAATTGACGACAACCGTCTACGCCACCGCAAGATCGAAGACCAAGAGGCGGAGGATGCGCCGTGGCAGCCTTAACAGACGCCAAGCGACTGGTTGTCAAAATTGGCTCGGCCTTGTTGGTGGACGCCAAAACAGGGGCGCTGCGCAAAGACTGGCTGATGTCACTGGCCGAAGATGTCGCGATGATCCGCGCGCGCGGCACAGACGTCATTTTGGTCTCGTCAGGATCAATCGCGCTTGGGCGTGGGGTGTTGGGGCTGCCTGTCGCGGCATTACCACTCGAACAATCCCAAGCCGCGGCAGCAGTTGGTCAAATCCAACTGGCCCGTGCGTATGAATTGGCGCTGGCGCCGCATGGTATCATCACCGCGCAAGTCCTTGTAACTTTGGAAGATTCCGAAAACAGGAAACGGTATCTTAATAGCCGTGCGACGATGGAAACGCTGCTTGGGTTTGGGGTGACACCCATCGTGAACGAAAATGACACAATCGCGACAGATGAAATCCGGTTCGGCGACAATGACCGCCTTGCCGCGCAAGTTGCGGTCACGGTTGGGGCCGATCAATTGGTGCTTTTGTCGGATGTTGACGGGCTATATACCGCCAATCCAACCCTCAATAGTGATGCGCAACATATTGAAACTGTTGATATTATATCCAGTGATATCGAAGGTATGGCAGGCGAGGCCGCCTCTGCTTTGTCCAAGGGCGGTATGAAAACTAAGGTCATGGCTGCGAAAGTCGCAACAGAAGCAGGCTGTGCTATGGCAATCACTTTAGGATCACACCTCAACCCTTTGAAAAAGCTTGAAGAAGGGGGGCGTGCTACGTGGTTTTCACCACAAACTGATCCGCAAATTGCACGCAAACGATGGATCGCGACGATGAAACCGCGCGGCGCATTGGTCATCGACGCAGGTGCCCAAAAAGCGCTGGTCGCTGGTAAAAGCTTGTTGCCAGCAGGTGTCGTCAAAATAGAAGGCCAGTTCGGGCGTGGTGATCCTGTGACGATCAAGTCCATGGGAGGCGCCGCAATTGCGATTGGCTTGGCGCGATATACCAGCGCCGAGGCGGGCCAAATCATGGGCCGCAGGTCTGATGAAATCGAAGATTTACTAGGATATAAAGGGCGTGCGGCCCTAATCCACCGCGACGATATGGTCCTTTAGGAGAACAGCTATGGATATTGCAAAGGTTATGCAAAAAATCGGTCAACAGGCGCGTCTGGCGGCGCGTGACTTGGCTGTTGCACCTGCACAGGCAAAATCCGCAGCCCTCAATCACGCAGCCGACACCGTTTGGGCGCGCCGCGCGGACATTCTTGCGGCAAACGCCAAAGATATGGATTTCGGCGCCGAAAAGGGCCTGTCGCCCGCGATGATGGACCGCTTGATGCTGAACGAGGATCGCATTCAGGGTATGGTTGATGGCCTGCGGGCCGTGGCTGCGCAAAAGGACCCGATTGGAGAAGTTACCGAAAGCTGGACGCAACCAACAGGGCTGCACATCCAGCGTGTGCGCACGCCAATTGGCGTGATCGGGGTGATCTACGAAAGTCGTCCCAATGTGACCGCCGACGCAGGCGCGTTGTGCTTGAAATCAGGAAATTCGGTGATCCTGCGTGGCGGCTCGGAAAGCTTTCATTCGTCCACGGCGATCCATGCTTGCCTGACCGAAGGGTTGCGGTCCCAAGGCCTGCCTGAAGCCGCTATTCAGCTGGTGCCAACACGTGACCGTGCCGCCGTGAGTGCGATGCTACAAGCAGTCGACCACATCGACGTGATCATTCCGCGCGGCGGCAAAGGCCTTGTCGGGCTGGTGCAAAAAGAGGCGCGTGTGCCTGTTTTCGCGCATCTCGAGGGCATTTGTCACGTCTATGTCGATGGCGACGCTGATCTGGAAAAGGCGCGCCGCGTGCTGTTAAACGCCAAAACCCGCCGCACAGGGATTTGTGGTTCAGCCGAAACTTTACTGGTCGATAAGGCATTCTACGACCAACATGGTGATGTTCTGGTCCGCGACCTTCTGGAGGCAGGGGTCGAGGTGCGCGGCGATGAGACCGTGACGAAAACAGATGGCACTATCGCCGCAAAAGCCGATGATTTCGGGCACGAGTTTCTTGACATGATTATCGCGGCCAAAATTGTGGACGGTGTCGATGACGCCATCGCGCATATCCGTCAATTCGGCAGCAACCACACGGATGCAATCCTGACGGAGAACGATGCGGTCGCCGACAAGTTCTTTCACCAACTCGATAGTGCGATCCTGATGCGCAATGCCTCCACGCAATTTGCCGATGGCGGAGAATTCGGGATGGGGGCAGAGATCGGAATCGCAACAGGTAAATTACATGCACGTGGCCCTGTTGGTGCTGTGCAATTAACCAGCTTCAAATATCTTGTGACGGGTGATGGAACCGTTCGAAGCTAGGTCAAAAGCTGGCGCAGATCGTTTCATCCTGCAATGTGAGCGACAAGGCTCTGTCGGCACGAGCCAAAACGCTAGGCAGCAACGCAAACTGAACTTGCGCAGGTGAATGCGTGAAGTTGCTGTGTGGAGTATGCAAGCTGTCCCATAGCTCTTTTTCCATGACGATACGGGGGCCGTTTCCTTTCAACTCCCATGTATCGCCGTTCTTCTGAATGTGAATGTCACCGCCAAGGGGCAGCGCCGTCTCAAAGCACTGCATCACAAGAAACGCGATCTGGATTTCCGGGCGCGGTTGATCGGCTTGGATTTGCCAAAAGTAGTTGAAACGCCCTCCTTTCGCTGAGGCGCTGAGGCGCTGAGCACTGATAAAACTTCTTGGCGGCCCATGATTTGACTGGATGACGTCGCCCCAAACGAAATACGAAAATAACGGATGCGGGCATTTGCATTTTCGACGCTTTGCGAGATGAGATCCAGTTCAGGGCTGACATCACCAGCGCTACCAGTCATCGCCAGCAATTCAACCCCATTGCCGATTGCGCCGATTGGGCTGATAAGGTCGTGACAGATCCGAGATCCGATGAGTGTTGCAAGGTCTGTGCTCATCACACGCCTCCTGTTTTGAAAGGGACTGACATGAACAATCTGAATGCAATTTTGGAACCTGGGATGATCGTCAGCCATCCGACCCAACCAGATTGGGGCTTGGGGCAAGTGCAGTCGAATATCGCCGGCAAAATCACGGTCAATTTTCGCGAAGCGGGCAAAGTCGTCATTGATGGGTCACAAATCATGCTGGTCCTTGTGTTAGATCAAGACTGACTCAACCAAAGGTAGCAAGGTTGACTGTTCTGTCAATCATGTTTGAAGCCTTGTGAACCCAAAGCGTTGCCAATTCGTTACCAAGAAATTAAACGAACAAAGATTTTCACGGCCGAAGGCGCATGAAATGCTCAGAAATGATCCAAAGTTTGCGGTAAGACTGGCGACCTCGCCTGATGACGTCGCCCGTGCGCAACAATTACGCTATGATGTGTTTGTTGCTGAATTGGGCAGTACCGGAGACGGGGTTGATCATCATGCAAAACGCGAGGCGGATCATTTTGATGCATTTGCGGATCATATCTTGCTCGAGGATGCCGAGACGGGACAGTTGGTCGGGGTTTACCGCTTGATGACGCAAGCAATGGCGCAAGTTGCCGGCAGTTTTTATTCCGAGGCCGAGTTTGACATGTCACCGTTAAAGGCCAGCGGTCATAAACTGTTAGAACTCGGTCGGTCCTGCCTGCACCCAACATATCGCGGTGGCCCCGCCATGCTTCACCTGTGGTCAGGGATTGCGGATTATGTGCAAGCCAATGACATTGATACGCTTTTTGGGGTCGCGTCTTTTGCGGGGACGAATGCGACCGGATTGGAACAACCGCTGTCGTATCTGCACCACCATCATAGCGCGCCGCACAACCTAACTGCCAAGGCGCAGGGGCGCGGTGCGATCTCGATGAATTTGCTGCCAAAAAACGCCATTGATCGCAAAGCCGCAATCCTCGCAGTACCCACGTTGATCAAGGCGTATTTGCGTATGGGCGGCACCGTAGGGCAGGGTGCTTATGTCGATCAAGCGTTCAACACAATTGACGTTTGTATGATACTGGACAGCAAAGCCATGTCCGAGCGCGCTAAAGCGAGCCTGACGAAGAAAGCGGTGCAATGAACAGCCCATGGGACGAAAGCGCGGCCCAGCCCGCGCATTTACAACTCGACAGGGCGGGATATTTGCGCGTTGTCTTGCGCGGGGTGCCGTTGGGGGGCTTGGTCTTTGGTGGCCTGTTGATCATGCTCGCCCTGCGCCTGATTGAACGTCCGTTATTTGGCGTGCGCCGGCCGTGGACACCCCACATCACGCAGTTTGTGTGCCGCAATGCGTTTCGCATCCTTGGAATGGGATTTGAACGCCAAGGCAGTCCGATGTCAGGGGCCGGCGCGGTTGTGGCGAACCATTCGTCATGGTTGGATATTTTCGCGCTCAATGCGTCCAAGCGGGTCTATTTCGTGTCAAAATCCGAAGTGGCAAAATGGCCCGGAATAGGCTGGTTGGCGCGGGCCACAGGCACAGTTTTCATTGTGCGGGACCGCAAACAGGCGACCTCGCAGATCGCGGTTTTCAAAGAACGGCTAATGGCAGGGCATAAGTTGCTGTTTTTCCCCGAAGGCACCAGCACCGACGGGCAATTGGTTCTGCCGTTCAAGCCAACTCTTTTTGCGGCTTTCTTTGATCCTGCCCTCAAAGACGCGATGCAGTTGCAGGCCGTCACTTTGAAATACGCGGCCCCAGCAGGGGCAGATCCGCGATTTTACGGGTGGTGGGGCGATATGGATTTCGGGCCGCATCTTTTGTCGACACTTGCCGCGCCGCGCCAAGGAAAGGTGACCGTAATTTATCACACGCCTGTCAAATTGACCAACTATGCGGACCGCAAAGTCTTGGCCAAATCGCTAGAGGACACTGTGCGAAGTGGCCTAGCTCATCACCGCGATCAGTGACTTCAGCACGGCGGCAGGATCGTCATGCCTCCACAGTTCATCACCCAGACCAAAAAAGTCGGTGTGAGGCGACAATGCGCGCACCAAATCCTCATCCAGTGCACCTTCGGCGACGACGGGGACTTCGATCATTTGTGACCACCATTCGAACAAGTCCAAGGGTGCCGTGCTGCCATCACCCAATGGCGTCTGACCACAAGGGCCAAAGCTGACATAGTCCGCACCCAACTCACCCGCAGTCATCCCGTCATGGGTCGAGTTGCCACAGAATGTGCCGATAATCGCATCATCGCCCAAATCCTTGCGGACCTTCTTGATAGAACGGGCCCCGTCCTGCAAATGCACACCGTCAAGGCCCAAACGCTCGACCAGTTGAATATGCGTATCAATCACCAAAGCCACATCGCGGGCGTGGGTCACTTCGCGCAGCGCATCGGCAGCCTTTGCAATGCTGGCCTCGTCGCGGCTGGCCATAGAAAGACGGACGCAAGCGATCTCTGTCGCATCAAGACAGGCCGCCAATTTATCGGGATAGCTCAGCAAATCCAGATCAGTCGGTGTGATCAGGTAGAGCTGCGGGCGATCAGGGGTATCGGACATGACTGGGTTCCGTCTTAAAAAGAAGTGTTTGGCGGGTTCTATCGTGGATTGTTCGGCTTGGCTACTTGGCAGGCGACGATTTTATCAGCGGCTTTGCATTTTTTGGCACGCTCGCACAGCTTGCACGAAAGCAGGGTGCAGCGTATCAGGCGACAAATGCCAAGAGGAAGCCAGATGCCAACCGATCGCCCGCAACCCACTTTCATCCTGATCCGCCCGCAAATGGGCGAAAACATTGGGGCCGCTGCCCGCGCGATGTGGAACTTTGGGTTGGACCGGATGCGGATCACCGCGCCACGCGATGGCTGGCCGAACCAAAAGGCCGTCGCAATGGCCAGTGGTGCAGGGCGGCTGTTGGACGAGGCACAGCTTTTTGACAGCACAGATGACGCGATTGCAGATTGCACCTATGTCTACGCGACAACGGCGCGTGACCGCGATCTGACCAAACCAGTCCTGACACCAGAGGCCGCCATGATCGAGGCCCGCGACCGGATCGCCGCAGGTCAAAAAGTGGCTGTATTGTTCGGACCCGAACGGGCAGGGCTGGAAAACGACGATATCGTGCGGGCCAACGCGATTATCTCGGTTCCCGTAAATCCTGAATTTGCGTCGCTAAACCTTGGGCAATGCGTGTTGCTGACGGCCTACGAATACCAGCGGGCCACCACGGATGTGGAACACGTGACCGTCAGCCACGTCGGTGACTGGGCCAATCAGGCAGAGATGGCCGCCCTTGCGGCGCATTACGAGGAACGGTTGGAAGACGCACGTTTTTTCTATCCCGCCCACAAAGGCCCCAATATGAAAGCAAACCTGCGCAATCTCTGGAGCAGAATGCCCCTGACTCGCGCAGACGTGCAAATGCTTCACGGAATTTTGCGGCAAATGGTCCGCTGGAAAGAGCGCGACTAACCGCCACTTGTCCTGCCTAGATGGGCGCTCTAGGTTGCAGCCAAGTGCAAGGAGATCATGACCCATGGCAGACAAAACACGCAGTATTTTCGAAGATGTTGGCGACGTGCAAAAACAAGTCGCAAAGCCTGGCGGCATAGACGCCAAATCCAAAGGCGCACGCGGTGCGATCCGTATCTGGTTGGGGATGATATTTGCGCTGGTGGGGATCATGATCCTTGTGGGTGGTCTGACGCGGCTGACCGATAGCGGGCTGTCGATCACTGAATGGGCGCCGTTTGCAGGCGCTATGCCACCCACAACGGAAACTGCGTGGGACGAGGCCTTTGCGAAATACAAAGAAATCCCCGAATACCAGTTGCAGAACAAGGGCATGGCGCTGTCCGAATTTAAAAGCATCTTTTGGTGGGAATGGGGGCACAGACAACTTGGGCGGGTCATTGGACTGGTTTGGGCGGTTGGGTTCCTCGGCTTCCTTGTGACACGCAAAATCCCGACAGGATGGACGCGTAAGCTATTGTTCCTAGGCGCTTTAGGCGGATTGCAAGGGGCCATTGGCTGGTGGATGGTGTCCAGTGGCCTGAAGGAAGGCATGCTTGACGTGGCCTCTTACCGATTGGCCACGCACCTTGGGCTGGCCTTTGTCATCTTCGGGTTCATCACATGGTACATTCTGCAATTGGCGCGCAGTGAGGCGGCCTTAATGCAAGCCCGCCGCATGGCAGATGCACGCCTGTCACGGCTTGGCACGTGGCTGATTGTATTGGCCTTTGTGCAAATCTTGCTGGGCGCATTGGTTGCGGGCATTGATGCAGGGCGCGGGTTCCCTGACTGGCCGTTGATGGCTGGCGGCTTTTTCCCGCCGCAGCCTTTTGATCTGGTGCCGCTATGGCGAAACTTCTTTGAAGATCCAGGTCTTGTGCAATTCATGCACCGGATGGCTGGCTATATCCTGTTCGGTTTCGGCATCTATGTTTGGGCGCGCGCGCGCAAGAACGGCAACGGACGCACGCGCTTTGCATTCAATATGATGCTGGCCGTGATGGTCTTGCAGGTCGTCTTGGGAATCGTCACCGTGATCTATTCCGCACCTGCGCATATCGCGATCATTCACCAACTGGGCGCTGTTGTGTTGTGGGTCGTGATACTGCGCGCACGTTTCTTGGCGGGTCACCCGCATCCACAATCAATCCGAGGGTAAATCATGTCCGCATATGACGATTTGATGGCATTCCAGCGCGAAACCGAAGCCCTGGGCCAAGTGGCAGGCAGACTTGGCTGGGATCAGGAAACTATGATGCCCGAAGGGGCGGCCCCACAACGGGCCGAAGAACACGCTGCCATGGCAAATGTCCTGCATGCACGGCGGATTGACCCGCGGATCGGCGACTGGCTGGACACCGCAAAGGCCAGCACTGACGTCGCGAAGGCAAACCTGCGCCACATCCGCCGCAGCTATGAACGCACTGCCAAAGTGCCTGCAGAACTTGCTGCTGAGATCGCTAAAACTACATCGCTGGCTCACCGTATTTGGGCCAAAGCACGTGGTGACGAGGATGTGGCAGCCTACTTGCCGATCCTGTCCAAAGTGGTGGCCCTGCGCCAAGAAGAAGCCGACGCGCTTGCCCAAGGCGGCGATCGTTACGATGCACTGCTGGACGACTACGAACCGGGCGCGACAGGGACCGAGATCGCTGCGATGTTCTCTGCCCTGCGGCCACGTCTGGTGGCCCTGCGCGCCGCCGTGTTGGACAAGCCAAAGCCACAAGGCCTAAGTGGAACGTTTGACGAAGCACCCCAGCTTGCGCTTTCGACCAAGCTGGCGCTGGCGTTTGGCTATGATTTGGATAAAGGGCGCATCGACAAAGCAGTGCACCCGTTTTCAAGCGGGTCGGGGATCGACGTGAGGATCACCACACGCACCAACCCTGCCGATCCGTTCAACTGCTTTTACTCGACCATCCACGAGGTTGGGCACGCGGCCTACGAGCAAAACATCGACGAGGCCTATCTTTTGACCCCGCTTGGCAACGGCGTCTCAATGGGCGTGCACGAAAGCCAAAGCCGGATTTACGAAAACCAGATCGGGCGCAGCCGCGCGTTTACAGGCTGGCTGTATGGGCAAATGCGCGACGCGTTTGGCGATTTCGGGATCGCGAACGAGGATGCCTTTTATGCCTGCGTGAACAGCGTCAATGACGGGTTCATCCGGACCGAAGCCGACGAAATGCAATATAACCTGCATGTGCTGATGCGCTTTGACCTGGAACGCGCCTTGGTTTCAGGCGACCTCGCTGTTGGCGATCTGGAGGCAGCATGGAACGACCGTTTTCAAGCGGACTTTGGCTATGCAGTCGACAAACCCTCCAACGGCATTTTGCAAGATGTGCATTGGTCCGAAGGTCTGATGGGATATTTCCCCACCTATACGCTGGGGAACGTCTACGCAGGGTGCCTGAACGAAGCGATGACAGCGGCGGTGCCTGATCTACAATCCGACTTGGCGCGTGGCGATACTTCGGCGGCCACATCATGGCTGCGCGAAAATGTGCAAACCCACGGCGGACTATATGAACCCAAAGAGGTCATCACTCGCGCCATCGGCAAGGCACCGAGTGAAGCGCCATTGTTGGATTACCTTGAAGCCAAGTTCAGTGATATCTACAAATTGTGATAGCGAGAGGGGGCTGGGGCTAGCCCCAGACCCCAGCATATTTGAGCTCGGAAAAGCGAGTAGGTTCCATAGGCGAGGATCGTGCGGCGCAGTCGCGTCATTCCGCGCCGTAGTGCAAGACGATTGAAAGGTCAAAACATGGACGTCAGAATGAATGCCGCGCAGTTGCAAGTCTTCTTGGCGGCGGAGTTCCCCCAAGTCCGCGATGATTTTGTCATCGAGGCCGTCACGCAAACAGGCGTTACGGTGCGTTTGGTGACCCGTGACCAGCACCTGCGGCCCGGTGGCACCGTTTCCGGCCCTGCGATGTTCGGGTTGGCGGATGTGGCGATGTATTTGGCGGTGCTCAGCCGGATTGGTCCTGCAGCCCTTGCCGTGACCACAAATTGCAGCATTGATTTCATGCGCAAGCCAGCCGCAGGGGTCGATTTAATCTGCCACGCTGTTCTACACAAGCTCGGGCGGGTTCTGGCAGTGGGTGATTGCCTGATTTATAGCGATTGGAATGATAAACCGGTCGCGCGTGCGTCGTTGACCTATTCAATCCCGCCAAAATGATGGGGTAAAATAATACCTAAATCGTAAGTCATTGAATTTGCTAACTTACTGGATATAAATGGCGCTTGACCAAGGCTGTCACAGCTTTATAAGCCACCTATCTGAATACACGGGTCGACTTTGGCCCCTTAAGAACTGGTGATTTATGAAAACCTTCTCCGCTACTCCTGCGGATATCGACAAGAAATGGTTCATTATCGACGCTGAAGGCGTTGTTTTGGGTCGTTTGGCTTCGATTATCGCAATGCGCTTGCGCGGCAAGCACAAGCCTTCTTTCACGCCGCACATTGATATGGGCGACAACATTATCGTCATCAACTGCGAAAAAATCCAGATGACTGGCAACAAGCGTGACGAGAAATACTACTGGCACACTGGCCACCCTGGTGGGATCAAGGAAAAGACGAAAGCCGAGATCCTTGAAGGCAAGCACCCAGAGCGCGTCGTTATGAAAGCTGTTCAGCGTATGCTGCCCGGTGGCAAACTTTCCCGCCAGCAAATGACTCACCTGCGCGTATTCGCAGGCACAGAGCATGGCATGGAAGCGCAGAAGCCGGAAGTTCTGGATGTTGCATCCATGAACCCGAAGAACACGAGGACTGCATAATGGTTGATCAAGTGAACTCTCTCGAAGAGCTGGGCCAAGTTGCTGAAGGCGTTGAAGCGCCTGCTGCTGCGCCTGTTGCAATCAACCGCGAGCCTGTGCGTGACGCACTTGGTCGTGCTTATGCGACTGGTAAGCGTAAAGATGCGGTTGCCCGCGTTTGGATCAAGCCAGGTTCCGGTAAAGTCGTCGTAAACGGCAAAGAAATGGCAGTGTATTTCGCGCGTCCAGTTCTGCAGATGATCCTGCGTCAGCCGTTCCAGGTTGCTGGTGTTGTTGATCAGTTCGACGTCATGGCAACTGTTGCTGGTGGTGGTCTTTCTGGTCAAGCTGGTGCGGTAAAGCACGGTGTGTCTAAAGCGCTTCAGCTTTATGATCCAACACTGCGCGCTGCTTTGAAAGCTGCTGGCTTCCTCACACGCGATAGCCGCGTTGTTGAGCGTAAGAAGTACGGTAAAGCAAAAGCCCGTAAGAGCTTCCAGTTCTCTAAGCGTTAAGCTTTGGTTACAGAAATTTGGAAACGGGCGGCCCCAACGGGTCGCCCTTTTTCGTTTAATGACAAAGGGTTGCGCAATGTATTTACCACCTCATTTTGAAACGACCGACGCTGATCAGATCGCAAATCTGGTGTCTTACGCACCTTTGGCCACCTTGATCAGCCATGTTGGCGGCGCATTGCGAGCCGATCATATTCCCCTGATGATGACAAAAACTAAGCTGATCGGGCACATCGCCCATACCAACGACCTGCACCGCATTTTGGCGGATGGGGCGGAGGTGCTGGCGGTTTTCAACGGAATCGACGCCTATATCTCGCCGAACAGCTATCCAAGCAAGGCGGACACCCACGAGGTTGTGCCAACATGGAATTATGAGGTCGCCCATGTGCATGGCAAAATCACGTTCCACCACGACCGCAAAGCCAAATTGGCGGCAGTCGGTCTTTTGACCAAAATGATGGAGACGCGGACCAATGGCGACGCTGCATGGCGGATGTCGGATGCGCCAGCGAACTTCTTGAACGACAAATTGGATGGAATCGTAGGCTTTGAAATCGCGATCACGCAAGTGTTGGCGAAATCCAAGTTAAGCCAGAACAAGTCCGACGCGGACAGGTTGGGGGCAGCAACGGCGCTCGGCGCGCACCCAATCGCGGAACGCATGAAGAACCTGTCGCCAAAATAGAAATGTCGCTTGCACTTTCCGCCAGCGCGGTGAAAATCAATTCATGTGGAGTAAGCTAACAGCAACCGAAGGCCGCCGCGGATTACTGATGGTCAGTCCGCCCTTGGTCTATGCGCTATTGCTTTTGGCATTCCCGTTGGGCGCAATCGTGTTGTTCAGTTTCTGGACCCAAAACTTCATGGATGTGGACACCACATTCACACTGAACAACTACCGCGAAATCATTGAAAAGCCGATCTATTTTGCGCTTTTACAGCGCTCGCTATTTGTATCTGGGACTGTCACATTTGTGACCGTTCTGTTGGCCTTTCCAGTGGCCTATTTCGTATCATTCCACGTGCGGCCTGACCGTAAATCGCTGTGGTTGTTCCTGATCACTATCCCGTTCTGGACCAGCTATCTGATCCGCGTGTTCCTGTGGAAGGTCATTTTGGGCTATAATGGTGTGGTGAACACAGGGTTGCTGAACATCGGGCTGATCGACGAGCCGCTGACCTTCATCTTGTATAACGTCAACGCCGTGATCATTACCTTGGCGCACGCCTTTGCACCCTTTGCGATTTTGCCGATCTTTGTGGCCCTCGAGAAAATCGACCGATCCTTACTTGAAGCCAGCCAAGACCTTGGCGAAAGCAAATTCACCACCTTTTTCCGCGTGACACTGCCTTTGTCGATGCCGGGTCTGGTCGCCGCAGTCTTGATCGTTTTCATCCCGACGATCGGCGACTATGTGACACCTGAACTAATGGGCGGGGCTGGCGGCAAATTGATCGCCAACATGATCCAGACTCAGTTCTTGGCGCTCAATAACGCGCCACTTGGGGCCGCATTGGCCATCGTGGCGATGCTTTGTGTGACCGCGATCAGCTTGCTATTTGTGTTCTTGAACCGTCGTTACCTGCGAGGTCGGTCATGAGCCTGCGCATCTACGCCATTGCTTATCTAATCTTCCTCTATGCGCCGATCATTTTGCTGCCAATATTCGCGTTCAACGACGCGACAATCATCGCGTTCCCGCTCTCTGGGTTCACCACCGAATGGTTTGGCGAGCTGATGACCACCAAAGCACTGCACGGGGCCGTTCAAAACTCGATTTTCATCGCGGTCATCACCGCGTCTTTGTCAACGATCCTAGGAATTTGCGCAGCACGGGCAGGGGCGATGTACAACTTCCCGCTCAAGCGCGGCATCTTGGGGTTGGTGATGTTGCCGCTCGTGCT
This sequence comes from Loktanella sp., assembly GCA_024686085.1. GTDB lineage: Bacteria > Pseudomonadota > Alphaproteobacteria > Rhodobacterales > Rhodobacteraceae > Yoonia. The sequence continues at coordinate 10,182 of JAIBDT010000034.1, read as the reverse complement.
GCCAGAAATCATCGTCGCCGTCTCGCTATTAATCGTGGTGGTGCAAATCCTTGATCTGGGGCTGTCCAACTGGACCGTGATCGCCGCACATGTTCTAATATGCACACCGTTCTGCATCGCTATCCTCAACGGGGCCTTCCAGAACCTCGACCCTTCCATGGAAGAGGCGGCAATGGACCTTGGCGAAAGCCGCTGGTCGGCATTTCGGCTTGTGACTTTCCCGCTGGTCATGCCAGGGATCATTTCGTCATTCCTGATTGCCTTCACCATCAGTCTGGACGAATTCATCATCGCGTTCTTCCTGACAGGGGCAAACCCGACGATGCCTGTCTATATCTGGGGGCTGCTACGGTTCCCATCGTCCTTGCCAATCGTCATGGCACTGGGGACCATTCTGGTTGCACTCTCGATCATTCTATTAACAATCGCCGAGATTTTGCGCAGACGCGGTATGGCCCGCGTAGGCGTGAAAGACAAAGGGGGCTTCTTGTGACCGACCTTATTTCACTGACCAATGTGAATAAATATTACGGCGACTATCACGCATTGCGCAACATCGACCTGACGATCAAAACAGGCGAGTTTTTCTCGCTGCTTGGGCCGTCTGGCTGTGGCAAAACCACGCTTTTGCGCACCATCGCAGGGTTTGAAGGGGTGTCGGAAGGCGTCGTTATGATCGGCGGCAAGAACATGGCAGGGGTGCCTGCAAACATGCGTCCCACCAATATGGTATTTCAATCCTACGCGATCTTCCCGCATTTGACGGTTGCGGAAAACGTGGCCTTCGGGCTGCGCAAAAACAAGCAGATGGACAAGCTTCAAAAATCCGAGGCCGTGGACCAAGCCCTAGAAATGGTTGGGCTTAAGGGGTTCGGCGACCGCCAAGCCCATGCGCTGTCTGGCGGTCAACGGCAACGTGTTGCACTGGCGCGCGCATTGATCCTCAAACCAAAAGTTTTGCTGCTCGACGAGCCTCTGTCAGCACTCGACAAGAAAATGCGCGAGCAGATGCAGGTTGAATTGATGCGGCTGCAACGGCACGTGGGTATCACCTTTATTCTGGTCACCCACGACCAAGAGGAGGCACTGGTGATGTCCGACAGGATCGCCGTGATGTTTGATGGCGAAATCGGACAAATGGACGATCCTGAAACGCTTTACCGCAGGCCCAACAGCCGCCGCGTTGCGGAATTTATCGGTAAAATGAACTTTCTTGATGCCGACGTGAAATCCGTCAGCGACCAAATCACTGTCGACGTCGCGGGGCTGGGCACATGCACCGTCAACGCCGAACAAGCGCCGTCTGGCATTGACACGGGCAAGGCGGCGGTCGGTATCCGCCCCGAAACGCTGGCCATCCTTTTTGACGGCGAAAAAACCGAGCGCGAGACCATTGCGGGCGTGGTGGACGAGGTCGTCTATTACGGCGATATGACCTATTACGACGTGCGCATTGCAGGGGTTGATAACACCCTCAACATCGCGATGAAAAACCTGATCGGCAGGCCGGTGCTGGATGTGGGCGCGCAGACAACGGTTGTATGGGATGCCAGATCTTTGGTGCTACTGCCCTAAAACGGAATCGCGTAGCGGATCGATACCGTCTCAAGGCCGGGGTTCAATTCCTGAGTATCCGCGTTTGATCTGTGGTCATAGGCGGCCAGTAGCGTCGCACCATTCGCAAACTCATACCCTACACCCAAGGCTGACCTAAACTGTAAACTGCCACCAATGTCTGGACCGTCGCCAAGGCTGAAATAACCGGGCATCAAGGACGCCTCTACAAAAAGTGGACCCGCAATAATGTCCTGCGACGTCCATTTGGCGCCAACACCGACCCAATAATCGCCCAAATCAGACACAGACGCCCCGAATGTGGGCTGGAACGGGCCATAAGCCGTGCCAAGGTCATAGCCGATGTAAACTTCATTGCCGACTTTCTTGTCGCCAAACTGGACTTCGGCGGCTTGGAAAGACAGGCGCGATGTGGCCTCTGACGGGGCCAAACATGCGCCCGCCTTGCAATCGGTCAGGACCATATCCGTCAGGCTGGCAACCAAAAATACCGCAGCTAAAGTTCCGTCCATCTCAAAATCCTATTCGTCTGGGGCAACAAGGCCCAATCCACGTAAATAAATCCCAATCCCGCTTTCAAGCAAGTCCTCTGGCGGAAATGGCGATTTTGTGCCGGGGCTACCGCGTGAAAACAACTCGACGACACCGTGTGACAGCGCCCAGATATGGGCTGCAAACATCTGCGGCGGCGGGCGCTTTTCGGCGGGAATATGTTCGCTCAGGGCCACGGCGGCACGTTCCAGCGCACCCATCGCGCGGGTGGCCACGGCATGCAACGCAGGGCTGCGCTGGATCGAGACGCCGCTTTCAAACATCGCGACGTAATGGCCCGGATAAGCATTGGCAAAAGACAGATAAGCGCGACCTGTGGCCTCGAATGCGGCCAGATCAGTGGGCTTGCCATCGGCATAGGCCTCTTCCATCAAGTCGGCAAAAATCTCATAGCCTTGAAACGCAGCCTCGGCGATCAGATCTTCACGGCCTTCAAAGTGGCGGTAAACAGCGGCAGGGGTCACGCCTGCCTCGCGTGCGGCCTCGGACAGGGTAAACCCCGTAGGGCCCCGCTTTTCGATCAAGGACAAACAGCCCGCAACCAAGGCTTCGCGCAGATTGCCGTGATGATACCCGCGTTTAACCATTCCACAGATCAGGGCCACCAGCGACCAATGGGTCCACCGCGCCTAGTCCGTTGTTGTTACGACCTGTGTAGTCCAGCGCGGACAAAACAGAGCGGATTGTATTCAGCCGCGCGCGGCGTTTATCGTCGGATTTCACAATCGTCCAAGGGGCGACATCACTGTGCGTGCGCTCCAAAGTCTCGCCAATCGCCACGGTGTAAGCATCCCACTTCGACAGGCCCTCAACATCAATCCAAGACAATTTCCACTGCTTTAGCGGATCACGCTCGCGGTCCAAAAACCTTTTTAATTGCGTGGCTTGGCCGACGTTCAACCAGATCTTGAACAGTTTGATCCCGTCATCAACCAATAGCTTTTCAAAAGCATTAACCTGCGAGAACCACTTTTCGCGCTGCGCGGGGGTGCAAAAGCCAAAGACATGCTCGACCACGCCACGGTTATACCAGCTACGATCAAACAAAACGATCTCGCCTGCGCTAGGCATATGGTCGATGTAGCGCTGGAAATACCACTGGCTTGCTTCAGCCTCGGTCGGTTTGGACAAAGCCACCACGCGTGCACCACGTGGGTTCAGGTTCTCGCGAAACCGCGAAATCGTGCCGCCCTTGCCAGCCGCATCACGGCCTTCAAAGACCACAACAATCCGCTCACCCGTTTCACGCGCCCATGCCTGCAGGCGGACGAGTTCAACCTGTAACGCTTCAATCTCGGCCTCATAGGCATCGCGTTTCATCCGTTTTGGGTAGGGATAGGCATCATTCAGGATGTCGTTCTTTTTGGCATCCTTAATCTCAGCACGCACCTCTGCGGGGGCTGCATCATTGTAAAATTTGCTGATACCACCGTCGAAAGGCAAGTCCATCTGTCTATTCCTCATTGTCTCACCGCCACTATGCGCAAGGCTGCGCGTCAGCGCAATCCAGCGCGGTCGGCCGCACGATCAATAGCTGCGATTGCGGCATCTGGGTCAACATGATGCGGCATATGCCCAACGCCATCAAGAGCGGTCAGTTTGGCCGACGGGACGATCTTGATCACTTCGCGGGCGTGAATGTCTATCGGCACAACTGTATCAGCCGTACCATGCAAAATTTCAATCGGGAGCGTCAGTTGTGGGTAAAGTTCCGTCATCTCGACAACTTTGGGATAAAGCGTATTCACCTGACGTACATTGGCGCGGAAACTGTCAGGGCGCAGGGTCAATCGCGCACCGATATGATCGGCATACCCTTCAGGGGCGGGGTCTGGGGCGAAGGTGTCTGTCACTGCGCTATTAACCTGACTGTCGGTCGCCAGCGCAGAAATCAGCGGCACAGTCACAAGACCACCCAGTGAGCTACCATTGACAGTATAATACGCACCCAAATCACCGGGCCACGGCATCGTCACACCTGCAAATGATACAATCGCTTTGGCATTCTGTGGGCTATCTTCGGTCAGTCCCGCAGTCCCGCAGTCGCCCAAGCATAGGCCACGATCCCGCCAAAGCTGTGACAGGCGACAATCGGGTTGGTGATACCAATCTTGGCAGCCGCCTCGCGCAGCATACGGGCTTGGTCTTGGGGGCTGTCGCCCTCAGTCTCGGTTAGACCTTTTGGCACATTCGGCACGCGGTCAGTATAGCCCATGCCGGGGCGGTCAAAGGCGGTGACCGTATAGCGCTTGGCCAGAATATCGAACAAATCGAAGGTAAAGTCGCGCAAGTTGCCACCAGCACCATGCAGCAAGATCAACTCGGGGCCAGAGCCTGCGCGCAGATAATGCACCTTGCCACCCGTCACTTCGACAAATGCACCAATCGGCGGATAGGCCTTTTCAACGGCTGCGGTGCGGGCCACCGAGCTGCATCCCGTGAGGATTGCGCTCAGGCCAAGCGCGGCCGTTGATAACTTGAGAAGTTTAAGTGCCGATTTCATTTATGTCATACTTCGTTGTCTGGTAAATTTCATTGATCCAATTACCATATAGAAGATGCGCGTGACTTCTCCACCTATTGGACGGCGGTTGCGTAGGGTCATCGTTGGGATAATAATTTTGCGGCACGTTTATCGGGGTGCCTTCCGCGACATCGCGGTCATATTCCTGCTTAAGCGTGCCGCTATCATATTCAAAGTGGTTAAAGATATACAAAGCACGGTGCGCCTGATCCTCGACCAGACAGGGGCCAGAATCGTCACTTGTAATCAAGGTCTTAAGCGCAGGTGATTTCGCAATATCCGCTTGGCGCATTTCCGTCCAACGACTGACGGGGATCACACAATCGTCCGAAAAACCGCGCAAATAGGGGGACGCAGGCTCTGTCACACGGTGGCGGAAACAGCCGAACACCTTATGGTCGGTCAGGTGCTTTGGGACGCCGTGAAAGTAGTTGATCATCGCCATGCCACCCCAACAGATACCAAATGTGGAATGCACATGGGTCTGGGTCCACTCAAATATCTGGGTCAGCTCGTCCCAATAGGTGACATCGGTAAAGTCCAGATGCTCGATCGGGGCGCCAGTGATGATTAGCCCGTCAAACTTTTCGTCCTTCACATCCGCAAAGGTCTTATAGAATTCTTCCATATGTTCGGCGGCGGTATTCTTGGTCTGATGCTCGGACATACGGATCAGCGTCAGCTCGATCTGCAACGGGGTCGCGCCGATCAAGCGGGCAAATTGGTTCTCGGTCTGGATTTTCTTGGGCATCAGGTTCAACAAACCAATGCGCAACGGGCGGATATCCTGATGGCCCGCCTGATCAGGGTCCATCACCATCACGCCTTCGCGCGTCAGCACGTCATAGGCGGGAAGGGTGGCTGGAATCTTGATCGGCATTGCAATAATCCTGTTGTCGTGGGGAATTAGTCAGCTAAGCCTATCAGGCCCGCATCGCAAGGGCGTCGGCCACCATGGTCACAAAATCGTCAGCGCTTTTCACGCGAGCGACAGCGTCCATCGGAATGGTCAGCCCCCAACGGTCCGCCATCGCCTTATAGCGCGGCTGACGGTGCGCCAAGGCCTTGGCAAAAGCCCAGCGGATAAAGTCGTCAGGGTTCACCTGATCAGGCTGGATATCAAATTCGGCCAGATAGGCATTCCAAGTATTCAGCAAGAAAACCGGATCATACGACATCGGCTTGGGTTCTTTGTCGAACCTGCGGACCAGTTCAGCCGTGTGATCATCCGACCCTTCGATCCAGACCATCAACGTCTTTGACGCCAACTCTGCCATGATCGGATCATCGGGATCATTCACATCAACCCATTCGCAAATCGACCCACCCGTGTCGCAGATAAAATGCGGATACTGATACAGGTCATAAGACCGCTCGATAAAATGCCCCGTGTCATACAAGGCGGCAACCTCGGCCTTTTGAAACTGATCCTGACGGCGGGTATATTCATCCCAGTCCAGCCCGCCCAGATCAGGGTTGCCCGGTTTGCCCAGATAAGACGACATCGGCCGCAAATCATCAAAAGAGATGTTCGACCCGATATAAATACTGTCAGAGCGCAACAAATCGCGCAAAAACGGCACCTTCATCGCCTCACGCTTGGCATTATCAGCAATCAACTCGCCCATATAGCGTGTGCCAATGCGGTAATCGATCGAGTAATGAAACCAATCGCCCTGTGCGCGGACCAGATTGGACAAATACGTCTTCCCCAAGCCCGACATAGCGAACAAAAGAACTCGTTTATGCGGGGCAGAGCGCCAGTCAGATGCGGTTTTGTATATCATGGGGGTAGGGGTAATGGTTTGGGAGGAGGGTGGCTAGATGTTTAGTGGGCACAAAGGTTAAATTGTCGAATGTCTGCTCGGAGCCCAAAGTGTCGATTGTCTGTATTGCAGCCGAAGTCGGCTTTGGTGTAACCCTCTGATATGTAGTGGATCAGATGTGATCTGACTGGCCTGCGATGCGCCAGCCGTGCTTTCTCTAGGCAGCGCGTGTTATTCAGTCTTGGCTCATGGGCTTCACTTCGCTCAGCCGCTCTGCCTCATACCGCTCCATTCCTGCGTCCGCGTCCCATTTCCCGATTCCATTTGCGGCACGTTGCCCCTTCTCTTTGAGGCTTTTCGCAAGCTGCCGCCGGGCTGCCCCGACCGTGAGGCAAGCGCGACCAAAGGACACCAGATCACAATTGTGCCGATAGCTATCCAAAGCTATCGGCACAACCAATTCATTTGGTTTTATGCAAGCATCAATGGGTCTTCTGCGAATTCAAAACCCATCAACAAACCACTGTCTGCGAACGCAATGCCAGTTACTTCTTCCTGTACGTGGAGCATTTCGTCGTCCAGAGTGAATTCTTCACTGACTACGAAGCTGGCCGTAGCCGCGCTGCCATCGTCTGCCAAGCTGGTTAACCGGATGTTTGCAGTGTCACTTCCATTAAAGGTCGTCATGGAGGCTGCAATAAGCGGCGTTGTTCCAATATCGGAATTAAACACAAATTCATCTGGCGTATGGTCGACTATAGGGCCAGTGTTGAAGGCTTCGCCCATCACACCATTCCAGTCAACGATACCATCGGCGCTTGATGCATCCAAAGCAGCCCAACCGACGATTTCCGACGTATGTCTGCCGTCTGCATCTTCGGCTTCTTGTAGCGCAAATTCAAAGCCGGTTGTTGTGACGTTTTGTGCGCGAACGATCTCCCAATCTGTGCCGTTATTTGTCTGAACTTGCAGCAAAATGACTGGCAACTCATCAAATTCAACATCAAACGTTACATCTTGGAACGTCTCGGTCGGGCCCTTCACTGTGGCGGCGGTGCCAACTTGCAATAAGCTTCCATCGGCAAGCTCAAAGGTGCCTTCTTCGAAAGCAACAAGCGATACTTGCTCTTCAACATGTTTGCCATCGTAACTGTCGGGTTCTTCTAAGTAGAGAGTAACACCCGTTGAAGTTACCTTGGAGAACTCAACGGTAACCGCATGGCTTCCGTTGCGCGTTGCCGGTGTCGCAAAGACAACAACGTTATCGAATGTTGCTCCACCCTCGAACGAAACGGTCTGTGCTTCATGCGTGAGATTATCGACGCTTTGCACTGAACCGAGAAGGACCTCTGGGGCTGCTACTTCGCCGTCGCCGGGGTTCGAGACAAAGAAATCGTCCAGCATATCTAGACCTTCACCTGGGTCAACTGTGTCACCAACACCCAATTCGGCTGCAAGCCCTGTCAAGTTTACGACCAGTTCTCCGTCAACAGAAACCGTGAGATCATCACCAGAAACACCCTGTGTAATCATGGCCCTACCCTCGACAGTTTCGGCATTAAAATCTTCCAGACCATCAAATCCAATGAAACCGATTTTGTCATGACCTACTTCGAAGTCGGTGATGGTGTTTGCAGTCAGAACATCCGTAACTGAGGTTCCGTATGAGACAACAAACAGGTCAGATCCTAGGCCACCCGTAAAGGTGTTGTTGCCGACGCCGACAAGATGATCGTCACCTTCTGTGCCAACCAGTTCAGTTCCTGCATCATGGATTTCGATTTCATCGTAGCTGACCAGAAGTTCTGCGCTAAACACAGTTGCTGGTTTGATATCGCCTTTGATATAAAGGGCGACGTCGAAATCATCAGTCAAATTCACACCGTTTACCGAGACAGAGCCCGCATTATCTTGCCAACCAGCGCTAATGCTTAATGGCGAGATGTCTGTTGCCCAGTCCAGCAGGTTCAAAACAGTTTGCGTTTCAGCGCCGACTTCGTATTTTCTTCACCATTTTGAACAGGTGGCTCATCGCTTGGGTCAAGCGGGATCGTAACGCTTGGCAAATCCTGACCGTACTTATCTGGCAGCAAACGCCAGCGTGGGCCTGTCACATATTCAGTGCCATCTTCATTCAAGACAGGCTCGAATGGTTCGCGGTCCATCGTTGTATACCAAGCATTTGTGAAACCAAGCTGCAGGTCAGTGGAATCCGCGCCAATTTCGGCCAGAAGAGAGCCTTCATTTGCAGTCACAAGATCACTGTCGCGTAGAATTGTGCCTGCTGGATACAGCGTGCCATCACCTGCGTAATAGTCGTCTGTGGTCAACCAAACCGTGCGTCCCAAATCACCTTCGTAGTCTTCGACGATTTCGTAAGTTGGCAGTGTGCCAATCGCGGATTCATTTTCAAAATCCTCTGGGCGCACCTGATCGTTGGGATTGTTTGTGATCGTGTGATGCACAACAAGTTCGGCTTCTGTGATCGTGTAGAGTGACTTTAGCGATGTGAGCGGATCAATTTCATCCCACTCGTCTGGTGTTTCAAGCGTCGCTTCAAGACGGACGTCATTGGGCCGCTTAATTGTGTTACCCCAACGGTATAGCAGCTTGCCGTCATCTTTCATCGTCACAGAGTAGTCAGAGCTATAAGCGATGTCGTAATCGATGGTGCTTTCGTTAGCGTTGAGAAGATCTTTAATGTCAATCTCGCCGTCCAAGTTGCGATCTTCGATGATGACGGCTTCGCCTTCAAACATGACCGTGCCGGCCAGCAAATCTTGAACGCGTTGCCCGTCCCATGCCTCGTTTTGGCTAAGAAGAATTAGATCGTTATCAAGCGCATAGGACGCATCTGGGTCATCTGGGAATGCTTGATCCGACAGGACTTCTTGCATGACTGAATAGTGCTCGGTTGACGCTTTCACTGTATTGCCACCGAGGCCAGCCAGCCATGTTCCCAAAACGGCGGGTGTTTGAAACGTATCCGTTGGTGAATCTGATATGACGAGACCAATCTGCTCGCCGCCTACGATTAAGTCGCCAGCCCAGCCTTCTGTATAGCTGCCATCAATGGTTTTTGGTTCAGCGCCTTCAAAGTCGGTGACGTTAAATCCGAATTCACTGTCGATCGGATACAAAATCACACCCTCTTTGGTCTCTTTTGTTCCGCTCTCGCCGCTAAAATCTATAAAACCGCCATCTTCGCCCTGAGTCTGTCCAGAAAATGTTCCGGTAACGTCTGCAGTGCTAAAGACGTGTGTTGATGTAAAGTCGGGGTAATCGTTTAATGGTTGATCAAAATCCACTACGTTGCCTGGGTCAATAGGTGTCGCCATCAGTTCTCTCCCAATAAAAGTTATCTGACGCTGAATCTGATTATCGGATTCGTCAGTATATTCATAAATTGCAATATGATCATTCGACCCTCGAACTAACCTAGGTTAATCGAAGGTAAAAAAGTCAGCACATTTGGGGGATTTATCAGAACCAGTTCATACTTCTTAACCTCGGTTAGTGCGCGGCAACTCAAAAATAACGAGTGTACAGGTGATGCTTCGGTGAATCTTTCAGAGTGCCCGAAATTTCGTTGTGTTAAGTTGTGTTAAATGGAGGCCAGAAAATGGAGTTATGACTGGATCTGGTGTTTGGGCGGTTTGAAGGTTGGCGGCGTATCTGGTTGAATTGTTGTTGCGAGACAGCAGCCCAGCCAAAGGAGATACACCACCATGGAAAGAACTAACATTATTGATTTTGCGCGTCGAG
>JAIBDT010000099.1 GCA_024686085.1 Loktanella sp. | reverse complement strand
TGGTGTGGCCTCCGTGGTACGGGCGTCATTTGACCAAGTGGAGCCATCGGCCATGCGGTAGGTGACGATGTCGTCCCCCGCATCGATGACTTCACCTGGAACGAGATCGGGGATGAAGAGATGTTTGCCGCAGGCGGCACGCTGCTCGTCAGGCGTGAGCATTCGGTCGTGACGGGCACATTGCCACCCTCCATTGACTGCGGTGGAATGCAGACAGGACCGGCAGGTCACAGCGGCCCCGCCACCCTCATGACAAGCAGCGTGGTGATCACAGAACCGGCATTCGAACCAGGCCGAGTCTTCGCTGATCCGCGCCGGTGGATGCTGGGCGAAGATGACCCTACCGGCTTTGTCCAGCAAGCGCTCGGCCATGGCAGGGTCAGCCTCAACCCGCTCGATATGCAGCGCGTCGGTGTTCTTGCAGACTGCCATGTAGAGCGCGCGGGTGATACCGGTCAGGTGCATGTAGATCTGCATCTGCGCGCCATGCTGGGGCTTTGACACCAGGACACCTTTCGCGGTCAGATCGGCAAAGCTCTTTGTGCCGTGCGTCTTGAACTCCAGCACATGCCAGGTTTTCGGGGCCTCAAGCAGTCCAAGGACGACGCCATCCAGCGAGCCGCCAAAATGATCGCCATGGGCCTCCACTCGGATTTGACGCCCTGTTTCCGGATCCAATTCCAAAACAGTCGCCCCGGTGGCGCGCAGGTTGCGGACCATGCGGTCCTCTTCCAGCTGCCCGGTCTCAAACAAACGCAGCAGACGGCCGGAAAAGCGTGACGGTGTGACCCAGCGGAAATCATACCAGAGCGCACGGGCACAGGATTTACCGATGATCGATGCGCCGAGATGGTCACGGAAACCATCACCCTGGCGGGCCTCGTAATCGGCGTAGATCGCCGTCAGCGTTGGCGTGGGTGGTGCGGGAAGATCAGCCATCACAAGCCCTCCCGTTCACTGCGGGCTTGGGCCTCGGAAAGAATGCCGTTCCAGGTCTCGGGGTCATGGCGCTCACGCAGCACGCCGATCAAAGCGTCCTTCAGCTTTTCGCGGCGACGGCGGCCAGTACCTTTGGCGAGCAGTTCGGACCGTTCGCGGCACAGGTGGCGCAGCGCGGTTCTTGCCCGGTGGAACCAGTCGGGATCGATGGGTTTTTGCCCCCGCTGCCGTGCCAGATCGGCAGTCGCAATCTGCGTGCGGATCTTGGAGATGTCGTCGTCGAGTTCAATCAACCGGCGCTGGTCTTCAGGCAAGCCGGGGCTGATCACAGCCACTTGGACTGTGTTTTGCAGGTCAGTCATTGGAATATCCTTAGATGGGTTTGGGCGCTGCTCCGGGGATCTTGAGCGGAGCAGCGCAGATGATCAGCCCTTCTTGTTCCAAGGGGCGGAGGCCATCTTGGGCGGTGCGGAAGCGACCTGCGTTGCTGGCATTGCCTCGGGGGCTGCAGCTGGCTTTGCGGCAGCGATCGGCCCCGCCCCGCCTTCGGGTGGCAGATAGGCGATGGCGTTGCTCTCGCCGTACCCGTTCTTTGGTGGCTTGATTTTCACCTGGATCCTCATAGGGATAAGGTGCAGCTCCTCACTGTCGCTGACATGCATCCGGCCCGTCGCATGGCAGATTGCCGACAGCGTCCGCTGTGCAATCTCGACCGTGGTGGGGTTCGGGTTCACCAGGTTCAGCTGATCAAAGATCTTCCGGCCCTTATGCTGGCCGTCTAAAATATCCAGCATCAGCCAGAGGAACTGGCCCATGCCATTCTTGGTAACGCGCATCTCGCTCTCAACAATCTGAGCGCTGTATTTGCCAGCAGGCAACAACTCGTGGGCGGTGGTGGGCTCAACGCTAGTGGCGTCGAAGGACGTGTCAAAACGTGCCATGATGATATCCTTTTAGGTTTTATTATTCAGGTTGAGGCATGGCTGCGAGGAACTCTGACCACGCGAGCGGCAGAGTGTCCGGCAGGCCGTAACGGTTCTTGGCGAGGAAGGCGGGACGCTCTTCGGCGTGCATGACGCGCGCACCGGACCCAAGCGCACGGGTAACCTTTTTGTTGAACCCGACATCGGATTTGGCGACCGAGATCCTGTAGTTCGCAAAGAGCACCACATCGGAATGCTCTTGCAGCAGCGCCGAGGCGCGGGTCTGCAATTTGATCACATACCGATCGTAGGGTTCGTGTTCGGGGCTGTCGAAGCGCTTGATATCGGTATGTGCAATCTGGATGGCGACCATGCCTTTGCGATCCCGCAGTGCGTTTAGCTTATCGAGATATTCACGCCAGATAATCAGCGCCTCGGCGTAGCCCTTGCCAAAGCCTGGGGTTTCGATCGACTGCCAGCCGTTGCGCTTGCAGGCTTCCGCCCAGATCAGCGGCTCCAACCAATCGACACTGTCAACGATGACCGTGCCATAGTCGTGATCCTCATTTAGGAGCGCGTCGAGCGCTTCCGCCACTTCGGCATAACTGGTCGCAAGAGGAAAATGCGGAACCTGCAATTTGCCGAGGCCATCCTCAGTCATAACGAACACAGGCCTGTCAGCGTCAGCCGCGAAGGTTGATTTACCGACACCAGCAACGCCGTGGATCAGAATGCGCGGCGGCTGGAGTACCGATTTTTTGCGCAGAGATGCGAGAGAAATGGCCATCAGTGAACTCCTTCTGACTGCGTCATGGTAGGATGGGAAATCATCGGCACAGCATCACCAGATCGCGCTGTGACTGCTATAAACAGCGCATCCAGACGGTTTGCTTCACCGAGGCATTCGATGCCTTTACGCCGCATGAACCGCCGCGCATCGTCAAGCAGGTCCGGCTCAGCAATCAGAGCAGGAATGCCGACATACTCCTCCGCACTTTCAACAAAGTACGATTTGGAACGCAACTTTTTGACAATTGGTGCGAAGGCTTCGCAGACCTCCGCGAAATCCGCCTGGGTCAGTCCATCGTCGCGGTGACGCAGGATGCGCTTGACCTCGGTAATGATGCCGGTGCGCAACATGCGCAGTGCCCCTTCCTGTCGAGCCTGGGAGCAGGTCAGCGGGAAAGCGGTCTCCATCATTTCATCGGCGACCTTAGGGGCGTTATTTCCCAGACGGGAAGCGTACTCCCAGACGCGTTCGGCAAATGCCGCTGATTGGCTATCAAGCATCAAACCACTCCTTGATTGTTATGAAGACTGCTGAACCTTGAGCGATGGCTCTGACATCGAGGTCGTGAAACGGGACATTCTGGGCCTCAAGCATGCCAGCACGCGCAAGCGCGAGATTTGCCTCGGAAGCCCATTCTGCAAAGGACCGAAATGTACCAGTCACGTGCTGCCAGGCGGCCTGTTCAGATGTGGGTGGAACATAGAGAGGATTGCGGCGACTGGGACTGCGCTGCGGGCGCAAGCCACGCATGGCTGCAACCGTCACCATCTTACGCAGGGCCGTGCGGGTTGGTTCCTCGCCATGCTCCAAGCGTGCATCCAGCGCGCGGCGCACAATGCCGGGCTGCTTATTTTCGGCATCGCGGATCACCCTGGCATCGTGAACCTCTTTGCGCGTTAAGCCCATATCTGACACCGTTGGAGCAAGGTTCTCTGCGGAAACCTTGCTAACCCGGTCGCCTCCGTGTCGCTGAATTTCGCCACGCTGCTGGGCGCCATCATATTCATCTGCAAGCCGGTGTTTGGCCTTGGACTCGATTTCCAGCGCATGTGCCTGCGCGCGATGCGCGGCACTGATAAGGGCATCATGTGCATCCTTGGCTCGTCGCAGACGGGCCACACGTTTTGCAACGTCGTAAGCAATGCCTGCCATCTCGCGTGCATCAAGAATTTCGGCCGAAGTACGTGCATCCGCTAGGCTCTGTGCGGCACGATCAACGAGGCCACGCAGGTCCTTCAACTCGGTCATAACAACAGCAGAACCCGTCATTGACCGCTCTCCTGCGGGACAATCTCAACCCTTAGCGCACCCATCTTCACGGTCCGTGCGGGCTCGAACCCTTTGCGCCAGGCCTCCGGCAACGCACCAAACTTGCGCTCAGAAACGCTGAACTTCGTGTCGATAAACTCGGCCGGATCCTCGCCGCTGTCGGCAATGTTCTGGGCAATCTGTGCCAGCTTCTCTTGGTTCCAGTCTACGCGCTTGGGCAGATCGGCCACCACTGTGTAATCGCCATCGACCAGCCGCACAGTGCCGGTATCCTTGCCGCAGCCCCTGCGGGCCTCCTCAGCTCGGGTGGCATAACGCACTTCGAGAGCGGTGCCGAACCGCGTGTTGGCTGCTTTCAGCTGCTTGCTGGCGTGATCAAGTTCACTTTGCAGCGCGACCAGCAGGTCTACCGGCATCTGAGACAGTTCGCCCGCGGGCATATTAAGCATGTCGTTCATGCTTGGGATGTTTACAGGATAGGTCATAGGGACTCCTTTGGGGTTAAAAAATCAGGCGGCTGCGGCCAGTTGCTTCACAGCGGCAGAGGGGACAGCGCAGTTGTGCGGCCGGACGATGGCGACATAGGCAAATCGGTCCGGGCCAAGGCGTTCTTGGACAAGGTGGATGCGGCCAAGCTCACAAAGCCGAAATGCTGCATTGGCAGTCGCGCGGAGGTCTTCGAGAGCGGGTTTCCTCAGAGTGGAAACGCTCGATGTCGTATCAACCGCCAGAAAGCCGTCATGATAAATCAGCCTTGCACCAGGCGCCGCGGTATCCACCCAGGCCATCAGCTTGAATTCCGAAACCTTGGGCGCATTCACGAAAAAACGAGAAATCATGCGGCGCACCGAACGACACTCAGATGACGATTAGCGCTGCTGGCTTGTGTATTCTTGACTTCAAAGTCGATGATATCTGTCAGGCGATAGCGCACGTGCCGACCGATCCGGACGAACTGCGGCCCACGGCCCTCCGCGCGCCAACGCTCCAAAGTGCGCGGCGCAATGTTCCAGCGCCGAGACAGGAGCTTCGTGCTCAATAGAGAATATTCTTGGTTCATAGCGGTCCTCATCACGTTGATGAGAACACCTTGCCAAACCCTTGGGTTGGAGGTCGTGGCATGAATGGTCGGTGGTCAAAATTAATTTTTGTAGGAAAATCAATGCTCCAAAAAGTTTCGGTCGGAGCTCCAACCCAACGCCAACCCTACACCGACCAATCTCCGACCTATCACCGACCGAATGGGACTGAGCGCCCGTCACCAAAACCGAATCTCGATCGCATCAGACACAAAAAAGCCCGCTCGCAGCGGGCCTGTTCAGCATGGAGGTTAGATGTCAGGCGCCGACGCGCATCGTCACCACCAGGGCGGGCTCCAGCATGTAATACCCCCTGCGCCCCGAGACAGGATGAACAATGTCCCGCCACCCCTTGCGACTGGAAAACAGATAACTGAGTTTCAAGGATGCTGATCCCGCCGCAACCAGGATTTGCGCACCGCGTTGTTCAGGATCACCTGTAACGGCGCAGATGAACAAATAGTTCAACGCACGCGCTTGCATGTCCGTGAACAAATAGTGCTCTCCAAAAAGCTCAAACGACAAAAACCTATCATAATCATTGGCATGCGGCGCACCAGCGGACATGGATGTTGCTTCAAAATGCGCCCGCTCGTCGGCCCGCACAAGTAAGGTATCCCGATAGACCACCCAATCCTCGCCACCACCCGACTTCGATATCATTCCGCCTTTTTGAACGAAGGCAGTCACAGGACACGCTTGCTTGCGCAACACACGCATTGCGTCACGCCGCTCAAGATCCACCACCCCCTCAAAGTCAGGAATGGGTTG
>JAIBDT010000057.1 GCA_024686085.1 Loktanella sp. | reverse complement strand
TTTCTATCATGTGCCACATTGTGCGGATTTGCAGTGGCGTTAAAGCGGGCGTGTAGCCGAACAATTCTGTCGCGGCCAAAACGGCGGGCGCTTCATGGGTCTGGGTCCATACAGCAAGTGACCAAGCGCCCTGCCCGACCGCAATATCATCGGGTGGCAAATACATCGACACATCATGCGGCCCGTCTTCGGTCTGGACGGTCACGCGGATCAGGGCGTAATCAAAGGCCCCTTCATAGGCGTCCAGACGCGCAAGTTGCTCACCCTGCACGTCCATCAGGATCATACCCGTGGTTTGTTTTCCCTGCGACGCACGAATAAGCGGCACGACGTTGCCCGCAACGGGCAAAACTTCATACCCATCCAGCGTGGCTGCTTGAACACGCAAAGCATCACCGCCCGCAACGGCTTGTCGCAACGCGGCAGACATCAGCGTGCCGTAGACAAAAATATCCATCAGCGTGGGAACCGCTTACCCATTACACCTGTAACAAATCCCGCAAGTAAGCCGCCGCCAAACAGTGTCAGGCCCAGCTCGGGTGTTGCAAACATCTGGAAATTCTCAAACATGATCGCAAATATATCAATAATCGCTTCCATCGGCCCGTCATAGCGGCGACGCATCGACAGTTGGATCATCTCAACAAACGACATGATGAACAGAATTATAACGATCATCGCAATTAGGGCTGTCAGACCCGTTCCGAGACCCGACCGCACACTGAAGGACTTGGCCCCGCAAAGCACCCAGCCACACCAAAGACCAGCAGCCAAGCAAAGCGGCAGCAAGTAGGAAGGCACCACATCATCGCCAAAAGAGGGCAACATCAGCGTGTAGGTAAAGTAGCCGAGAACTGCAAAAGCAAGTGCGGCGGTTGGCATGATCTGCTCCTCAAATTGGGTCAGACCACTTTGCGTCTTAAGGCGCGCGCGTGATTGTGATCTGTGTCACGTCGCAGTTTCCGCTATGAAACGTGGCAGCACAAGAGGTCAGATAAAAGTTCCACATCCGGCGGAACCGATCATCAAAGCCAAGCGCCTGAATGTCGGACCATTTACCGTTGAAATCATCATGCCATTTGCGCAGGGTCCGTGAATAGCTTTCGCCAAACTCGATTGAGCCTGCGACCGTCAGCCCCGCCTTCTCGACCTGCTCGCGCAGGATTTTCGGGCTTGGCAACATGCCACCGGGGAAGATGTATTTCTGGATAAAATCAACACCTCGCTTGTAGATTTCCCAACGCCTGTGGGCGACGGTGATGATTTGAAGGGTCGCGTTCTTGCCGGGCTTCAGGCGCTCGCGCACGGTTTTAAAGTAGATCGGCCAGTATTGCTCGCCTACTGCCTCAAACATCTCGATGCTGGCAATGCCGTCGTACTGGCCTGTCTCGTCACGGTAGTCTTGCAACTTGATATCGACCATATCGGACAGACCTAGCCGCGCCATACGCGCCACAGCATAGTCATGTTGTTCTTGCGAAATTGTCAGGCCCGTGACCCGCAGCCCCCGCTCTTTTGCCGCATATTCCGCAAAGCCGCCCCAACCACACCCGATCTCAAGCACATGATCGCCCGACTGCACCCCCATCTGGTCAACCATCGACTTGTATTTGGCCGTTTGCGCCGCGGCCAAGTCCATCTGTGACCCTTCGTATTTTGCAGAAGAATAGGTCATCGTCTCATCCAGCCAAAGGCCGTAAAATTCGTTGCCCAAGTCGTAGTGATACGAGATATTTTTGCGCGCTTGCGTCTTGGAATTGCGCTGCATCCAAAATCGCATCCGCTCGTAAAAACGCACCAAGAATTGCCCCGGGAAGCCGTCGTAGATTTCCTCGGCGTCGTCGTGGATCAGGTCCATCAGCGCCATCAAATCAGGCGTTGACCACCAGCCGTCCATATAGGCTTCGCAAAAGCCCATATCGCCCTCGCGCACAGTACGCGCAAACAGGTCGGGGTTATGGACCTCTAACGTAGCCTCATACCCGACGCTTGCCCCTTCGGCGCGGAATACCCGACCGTCAGGCAAAATAACATCAATGCGGCCACGCTTCATGTTCTGCATCATGTCGAACATCGCCGAGAAATACCTTGGCAAATTCGTTTGGCCTGCGGTGCTTGTGAGGGTCATCCCTAATCCTGTCTTCTTGGTCTTAGCTGCTGTTTTCAATAGTTAACGCAGTCTGAAACAAAGTCACGCGCAAGGCGGCATAAAAGTTTCAAAAGTCGCGATTGCTGTAGGCCTCAAGCGCACGCTTTCGCCCATCGGCCACGTCAACAACTGGCGCGGGATAGGCATCGCGTGGCGAAATCCCCCACTGACGCGGCACAGCGTCAAAATACGATAGCGCCCTGTGTGGTGGCGATACCTGCCCTTCGGCGATCCAGCGGTTTGCGTATGTGTGCGACTTATCAAATTTCTCAAGCTGCGTCACGGGATTGAAAACCCGAAAATAGGGTGTGGCATCCGGCCCAGAGCCCGCCGACCACTGCCAGCCCATTGCATTGCTTGCAGGGTCCCAGTCAATCAGACAGTCCGCAAACCAGTCCATGCCAATCTTCCAATGGGTCATCAAATGCTTGGTCAAATAGGACGCCACAATCATGCGACCCCGATTATGCATCGTGCCCGTCACATACATTTCACGCATGGCGGCATCGACAAACGGGATGCCGGTGCGTCCTTGTTTCCAAGCCGTCACGTCTGGTGTTTCATCCGTGTTCCACGGGAAATGATCCCAATCCGGTTTCCAATTTCTCGACGTAATTTCAGAGGTATGATGCACCAGATGATAGGCAAATTCGCGCCAAACAAGTTCTTTCAAAAACACCTCTGCCTCGGCCTTGCCATCATGCAGAGCGTGCCACCCTGCGTGCCAGCAGCGCAACGGAGAAATCTCGCCATAGGTCAGGTTTTCAGACAGCCGCGATGTGCCATCCACGCTGGGCAAATCGCGATTGGCGCGGTAATCCTGCACCCGTTCGTCGATAAACGTCTCTAACCGCTCTCGCGCCGCAGCTTCACCAACACAGCAATGTGGTCGCAAAACATTTGCCCCGCGGTTCATTGGCCTTTCCATGTTCCAAGATGCCAATGCGTCGGATGCGGGCCAAGACTTTGGGGGGTGGATTGTCGCAGGCGCTGGCAGGCATGACGGCAAAGTCTCTGAGCGCACGTTTTTCCATAGGGGCGTGAATACGCGGTAAAAGCCACCAGTCTTCGTCGCCACGGTCCAAGGCTCGAACAAGACGTGACCCGCATGGGATTGCACGTCGATGCCATCTTCTTTCAAGGCTGCCTTGACGCTTGTGTCGCGGGCCTTGCTTGCAGGATCGTAAAGCCGTGACCAATGCACGGCGGTCGCACCGGTCTCGGCAATCAGATCACGCAAGACCTGTAACGCTTCACCCTTCCGCAAGACCAACTGACTGCCAACAGCCCGCAAGTCCGCGCCTAATTTGTCCAAAGACAAAGACAATCGAAACATCGGGGCTGCCCCAAGGGATTGGGCCACTTCGTCATTGATAAAGACAGGGATCACCGGCCTGCCCGCAGCAATTGCGGCAGTCAGTGCAGGATGGTCCCCGATCCGAAGATCGCGGCGATACCAAAGAATTACAGGCGGGTTTTCCAACGATTTACGCTCCTGACCGAGGGTGGATAGAAACCGTCACTTACGGTCTATAGAACCTGATCTAGCGCGGAAATAAGTTTATCAACCTCGGCCTTCTGCGTGTAATGCACAAAGCTGACGCGCAAGACGCCTTTGTCCATGTCGACACCCATGGCCTGCAAGGCCCGGCCTGCGTAAAAGTCGCCCCCGCCCGCCATGATCCCCAACGGCGCAAGTTGGGTAGCGATCTCCTCTGCGCACGTTTGCAAGGCCATCGCAACCGTTGGTGCACGGTTTTGCGCATCGGCAGGGCCAATCAGGCGCACAGAGTTTTTGGCCGATACATAGTCGAGCAAAGGTTGCAACAGTGCCACTTCATGGCTGCGCATCATATCATGCGCCAAACGGGCTGCCTTCACGCCAGACCCACCTCCGTGATGGGCCGAAAATGCATCCATATAATCGGCCATACCAGCGGATGCGGCCACTTGCGCGTGGTCAGGTCCTGCGGGCGTAAACCGCTTGTATAGCGTATCGCCATTGAAATGATGCCCTTGGTTAGGCAGATCAAAGCCAAACTCTTCACGGATCACCATGACCCCTTGATGCGGACCGTAGGTTTTGTAGGCACTGAACAGATACACATCACAGCCCAAGGCCCCCACATCGGGGAACCCGTGCGGCGCATAGCTGACCCCATCGACACAAACCCGCGCACCAGCGGCATGAGCGCGCGCTGTGATATCCACAACATCATTGATCGCGCCAACCACGTTGGAACAATGCGGGAAGCAGACAAGGCGCACTTTGTCGTCAAGCAAGACCTCTAGGTCGTCAGGGTTCAACAAACCCGTTTCAGGATCAATTTGCCACTCGCGCACCTCGATCCCCTCGCTGGCCAATCTGCGCCACGGACCAGAATTCGCCTCGTGGTCTTGGTTGGTAACAACAATCGCTTCGCCGGGCTTTAGCCACTGACGAACCGCTTGGGCCAAGACATAGGTGTTCTGGGTTGTTGAGGGACCAAAGGATAGCTCATGGGTGGCAACCCCCAACATCGCGGCAAGGCGCGTCCGCGCCTCGTCCATTTCCTCGCCCGCGATCTTGGAGGCGGCATAGGGCGCATAAGGCTGCACTTTGCGTTCAGTATAATAGCGGAGCAATCGGTCGATCACGGGTTTGCAGGTATACAACCCGCCCGCGTTTTCAAAGAATGCTTGGTCCTTCAAAGAAGTCTGATCAAAAGCGGGGAATTGGGCCCGCACCCATTTTATATCCATATCCATAATTTCACTGAAACGAAAAAGGCCCCGATGCGCAAGCACCGGAGCCTTTGTTTTTGGAATTACGCCTTAGTTGTGTTTGGCGCGACGTGCATCATTCCAAAGTGCCTTAATCAAAGCGATCCCCATCAATGCCATGACGGCAGAGAATGGAAGCGCACCGATGATCATCGCTGTATTGATCGCACCCAAGCCACCAGCAAGCAGCAGGCCACCGATTACCAGCGTCAGGATTATTCCCCAAACGATGATGTGGATACGGCCCTTTGGGCTCTCGTCACCAGCTGCAGCGATTGTGTTGATGATCAACACAGCCGAGTCAGCAGAAGTAACGAGATACGTCAGCAGCAACACAACAATGATACAAGACATCGCAGTGGCCAGTGCAGGCGACAACATAAAGTTGATCATCGCGAACAACTGGCTTTCTTGACCAGCACCCGTAATCAAATCACCAGCGCCACCGTTCAGTGTCAGGTCAATCGCGGTGCCACCAGCAAACGCAAACCAAACGAAACACATGATGGATGGCACGATCATCGCACCCAACACATATTCGCGGACCGTACGGCCCTTGGAAATACGCGCAAGGAACAGGCCAACAAACGGTGCAAAAGCAATCCACCAAGCCCAGTAGAATGTGGTCCAACCACCCTGCCAACCGGCAAGCTGTGTAGCGACACTGCCTTCAACGCCGTCACTTGAAAATACTGTCAGCGACATTGCAGGCAATGCAATGATGTAGTCCCACATGCCCAAGAATAACGCCTTGAATGCAAACATGGTCGAGCCAAACACCAAGAAGAACGCTAGGATGAAGAACGACAGACCCATGTTGATGTTTGACAACCACTTGATCCCTTTGCCAACGCCTGACAGCGCGGACAATGTAGACAGGATCATCACAATCACAAGACAGACGATCATCGCTGAAGCTGTTGGCGCACCTTCAAGGTTCATCAACCAGCCCATGCCGGTGATATTAAACAAGCCAGCAGCGAACTGTGACACACCAAAACCAAGCGTAACTGAAACACCCAAGATTGTCGCAATCACCGATACGATATCAATGATGTGGCCCAATGGGCCTTCCAGTGCGCGACCAAACAATGGTGTCAAACCAGAGCGGATGGTAAGTGGTAAACCACGGCTGTAGCTAAAGAAAGCTAATGAAAGACCTACAATCGCATAGCTTCCCCAAGCAGAGAAACCCCAGTGTAGGAATGACCACTTCATCGCGGAACGGACATTGTCCGCACTTGATCCAGTTGCATCACCCACAATCACATCGGGGTTTGTGCCAAAGTGATACAGCGGCTCAGCCGTCGCAAAGGTCAACATGCCGATACCGATACCGGCACCAAACATCATCGAGAACCAAGAAAAGCTGGAAAACTCTGGTCGACTATCTGTGCCGCCCAAACGAATGCTGCCTGTTGACGGGATCAACGCAAGTACAAGGCACACGATGATATAGAACGATACAACGTACATATACCAAGGACCGGTATTTGCATCGATCACGCCGCGAATGGATGACAACACTGCTCCTGCACCTTCAGGAAATGCAATCGCCCACAGGATCAGGGCGCCAATCGATAACTTTGATCCAATCGATACAAACTTTGAAAACCCTTCATAATACCCGCTAATCTCTGTCGTAATGTCTAGGTCAGTTAGTGCTGGCTTGATCGCCATTTTATAGTCCCTTTTTAGTATTTGTGAGCAAACACTAGGACAATTTGCCGCACAAACATAGCCAATGGCGACTATTTTTTACGCAAAAACAACCAAGCTCTGAACATTTTGCAATAAAATAAGGCGCAAGATATACCCGCGCCTCATTAACTCACAACAAAATCTTGTTTCTAAGCGTTCAAATCAACCACAATGCGCCCTTTGACTTGACCCTTGAGAATGTCGGGACCCAGGGTCGGCAAATCCGACAAAGTGGCGGGCACGATCATCGCCTCAAGCTTGTCCATCGGCAGATCCTTCGCAATCCGCTGCCAAGCGCGCACCCGATTGTCGTAGGGCTGCATCACGCTGTCGATACCGAGCAGATTTACACCGCGCAAAAGGAAAGGAATGACCGTCGCGGGCAGTCCTGCACCGCCAGCCAGACCAACCGCAGAGACACTTGCGCCATACTTCATCTGCCCCAAAAGGCGGGCTAGCATTTCACCGCCAACCGCATCGACGCAACCACCCCATGTCTCTGCTTCCAGCGGACGCTTGGTGGTTTCATTGATCTCGTCGCGCGCCACGATCTGGGTCGCACCAAGGCTCGTCAAATATTCGGCTGTTTCTGGACGGCCTGTCACGGCAGCCACCTGATGGCCAAGATTTGAAAGGATCGCCGTCGCAACCGATCCCACGCCGCCTGCCGCGCCCGTGACCAGAACGGGACCATCTTTGATGCCGTGATCCTCTAGCGCCATCACGGCCAGCATCGCGGTGAAACCTGCTGTGCCGACAGCCATCGCTTGGCGGGTATCCAGACCAGCAGGTAGCGGCACCAGCCAATCGGCTTTGACGCGAGCCTTTTGGGAATAACCGCCCCAATAAGCCTCGCCCACGCGCCAGCCTGTCAGCACAACCTTGTCACCCGCTTTGTAGCGTGGATCATCGGAAGCCTCGACAGTGCCTGCAAAATCAATTCCCGGAATATGTGGATAGTTGCGCACCAAACCACCGCCCGGACCAATGCAAAGCCCGTCTTTGTAGTTCACTGTTGAATACTCAACCGCAACCGTGACGTCCCCAGCGGGCAGTTGATCCAGCGACATCTCTTGCACCGCAGCATTCGTTTTGCCGTCTTCGTTCTTTTCAACAACCAGCGCCTTAAACATGAACATATCTCCTTAGTGTATTTTGCCCGCATCAGAGAACCCGATGCAGGGTCGCGGACCTAAATCCAGAAATTTTCGTTGACCGTCGCAGCCCGTGGACCGTCGGGGGTATCAACCGATAAAGTTGTGCCCTCATCCCAATGGGTCATCTTCACCATGCCAATCGCGACGCCCGTACCGTAGTCAGGCGACGCCGCAGCCGACGTCACTTGGCCGACCCGTTTTGCACCTGCCATAATCGGCCACGGACGGTCACACGGCGGAATGCTACCCTCCATCGAGATCGCACGAACTTGTTGTGTTGGACCTTCCTTAGCAACGCGCAACAACGCATCACGGCCCACACAGCCAATCGCCGTTTGTGTGGAACAGAACCTGCCCAAACCCGCCTCATGCGGTGTGTTGTGACTAGTCATATCATTGCCATATGACAGCAAACCGCCCTCGATCCGTTCTATCAGGTTCGGACAGCCTGCAAAGACATCCAAATCCTTACCTGCTTCCATCAGCGTATTCCACAATGGCATGCCATTTGCCGTGCCATCAACGTAGATCTCGAATCCGCCCTGCTTGGAATACCCTGACCGTGCCACGGCCATGCTCACACCTTGGAAATCGAACCAGCCAAACCGGAAGAACTTTATGTTGCGCACCGCGTCACCAAAGACACGCGCCATCAGGTCGTCGGCTTTTGGTCCCTGCACTGCCAATGGAGAGATATCAGGCTCGTCAACTAACACGTCCAAACGATATCCGTAGGCCAAGCCTTTGACCCACAACAAAAGATCACTGTCAGCAATTGAAATCCACCAGCGGTCCTCGGCCAGTTTCAGCGCAACAGGGTCATTCAACATGCCGCCAGTCTCGTCCACAATCGGCACGTAATAGCACTGCCCCAACTGCATCCCACGCAAATCACGCGGTGTCAGCATCTGCATCAAACGGCTGGCATCAGGACCACGCAGCTCGATCTGGCGCTCGCAAGATACATCCCATACCTGCACAGCGTTTTTCAGGTGGTGGTAATCTTCGACCACCGATCGAAATACTGTTGGCAGCAACATACGGTTGTAAACTGTATAGGCTTTGACGCCCGAAGCTTCGACACCGTCAGAGAAAGGCGTGCGGCGCAAACGCCGTGAAGGAGAGATGAGAGCCATCTGTTAAGCCTCTGGCATAAAGGGTAAATCGGTATCCTGAGGTGTAATCCCCAAGCTGGTAAGCATCGCATGTATTTGCCCGCGATGATGGGTTTGGTGGTTAAATAGCTGCATGACGCAAAGCGCCTTAGGCTTGGTGAAGTCGCGGCTCATACTGGCGGAATACCACGACAAATCACCGACAAGATCAGTCGCCCTAATCTTCTCGGCCCAAAGCGTGATCCGCCCGTCGATCCGAAACCGCTCGGTTGCCCAAACGGCCGCCGTTGGCACCAATGCGGTGCTGTCGGGAATCGTAACTTCATAGAATTTGCCGCCATCAAAGCGGCTGATCCACAGCGCGTCCCCCCAAAGCAGATGGTTCAACGTGCCCCAGATCGAGCCAAAAAACGCGCCACGGTCGGCGCGCAGTTCTTCTTCATCCATCGCTTGAACAATGGATATTAACCCGTTGTTTTGCCACTTATTATACGCAGCCATCTTGCGACAGTATTCGGGCGTGATCATGTGCCTTTTGGTCCTGCCCAGTCGATTTGACAAATTTCGGCACTGCGACCATCAAAGTCCCAGACACGACCATGTGCACGCACGCGGCCCTTAGTCGCTGTCGCCACAGTAATATCTGGGCCCATCCAGTATTCGGTATTGGTCACAACGATATCCTCGCCGCCCTTGCCCTCCACTGGCACAACCGCACCTTGAATGACTTTCCCAACCATCAAACGGCGCTCGTTTCCTTCGGTTTCAAATACCACTGGCGCACGTTCGGCGCCAAGGAATTCACCGACAAGCATCGAGAACAAACCTGTGTTGCCGCGCGCCTTGCCGCTGAAAATGTTCAGCAACGCGTCATACTGCGCATCCGTCGCACGTTCGTCGATATAGGCTGCCACTTTCCAGTTTCCGCGCCCCATGTTGCCGGGAATTTCAAGCATCAAACCTACGTTCAGGCCTGACAAATCCTCGTTGCCATAAGACCCGCTATCAATACGCACACCTGACCAAGCTTGGCAGTGACCTTCTGTGGGCGGATGCTTCCCAAGGCTGACAACGCAGGGGCAAAACACAGTACAATTACAGTTCAGAATCAACTCGCCCTTGATCGTCCAAGGGATCGTTCCAACTACGCCATCTAGAGCCATTTTGCTCCTCCTTTAGAATGCGGTGACAAGAGTAATGACCCCAGCGGCAATCAAGATGCCCCCCAAAGGTCGCGTGATATAACGGCCCAGATCGGGCAGTTTTTCGAAAACCATGATGATCGTTGCAAGGCCCATGAAAACAACGTTCATAACGCCGCCCACAAAAGCCAAAAGCATCAATGCCCAGCAACAGCCCAAACAAACGGCCCCAAGACGCAATCCGTTGCGCAATGGCCCCTCATCCCAGTGCTGCATAAAGAACGTCATGGGCATTCTGCATTTTGACAGGCAGGCTTCTTTGATTGCTGAGAATTGGTAGGCACCTGCCCCCATCAGCAATGCGCCTGACAAGGCATTCGATCTGCTATCGCCAAAGGCTGAAACCAACTCTGCGCGGAACAAACCCATTTGCAGCGTCGCGGCAAGCAGCGAAAATCCAAGCCAAACCGCAAGATATCCCGCAACCAAGCTGGAAAAACTGGTGTTCGGGGCTGTATGGCTGAGGTCATCATATGTTGCGAAAGCGGGGAATGCCGTGGGCGCCATCATGGCAGCCGTCATCAATACCCACATCAGGACAATACGGTAAAAGCCCGCCGCGTCGGGTGTGATTGTGCAAAGCGATGTGATAAAGTCCGACCCAAAGATCCGCGCGCCATCGCGCAGCTCAGCAGGAATAGACATGGCGAACAAAACGACCCACGCAGCAACGATGACACCGAACAAGGTAAGCCAGTGCACACCCGTCATCGACCTGATCCGTGCAGCCACCATATACGCGTCCTCCCCGACTCAATCGCAAAAATGCCTTGCACAACAAATGTCATACATTTAATTGTCTGACAAATGAAAATTGATCCAAAAAGCCCGTCAGACCTTTCCGCACAGATCGCAAAAGCGATCCGTGATGCCATTATGTCAGGCGCTTTGATCGTTGACGAACGCCTGCCATCGGAGGCGGAATTGTCCGAGCAATTCAACGTGTCCCGCCCCACGGTGCGCGAAGCGCTCAAGCGGCTTGGCGCACAATCCTTGATCCGGACACAGCGCGGGGCCACAGGCGGTGCCTTTGTAAACCGCTTGCGGTTTGAGGATGCCTACGGGCAACAAATAACAACCTCGACCCTTTTGTTGTCAATGAACGAGGTCAGCTTTTCTGTGGCCTGCGAGGCCCGCTACGCCTTGGAACGGGCTTGTGCGCCTCTTGCCGCTGAACGGCGCACCGCTGACCATCTGGCGACCATGCGCGCCGAAGCACACCGTCAATCACAGCCCGGATTGACCGACGAGGCCTTTTGCGCCTCCGACGTCGCCTATCACCGTGCGCTGGTTGATGCGGCGGGCAATCCGGTGATTTCGTATCAACTGGCAGGCGCTGTCGAGGCGATGCAACCACTCATGAATATGATTACCTTCACAGCGCGGTCCCGCGAACGGATTGTGGACCTGCACAGCCAAATAGCCGACGCACTTGAGGCCCATGACGGGCAAATGGTTGATGAATTGCTAAGCGCATTAGCGCAATATACCAACGAATTAGCCCGCAGTGTCATGGATGCGCGTCAAGCAGCCCGCCAATCAGATTGAGACTTGCGGGGACATCAAAGCCGCCCTAACCTCTTTGTCAGCACGCTAACAGGGAGAACTTAGCATGAAATTCACTACCCTTTTGGGCGCCGTATCGGTTACGGCACTTGGCACTGGGCTTGCAGCCCAAGACGCAGATTTGCTAGTCTTTGATTATGCAGGCTTTGAGGTTCCAGAATACCACACAGCCTATACTGCAGCGCACGGACAAAGCCCGACATTTGCGTTCTTTGGTGACGAAGACGAAGCATTCCAAAAAATTCGCGCAGGCTTTCAAGCTGATGTCGCACATATCTGCGCAGGCTCTGTGACCAAATGGGAAGAATCCGGGATCATCGAACCTTGGGACACATCCAAGCTGACATATTATGCGGACCTGGATTCCAACCTGACTGGCACTGACGTCGCGAGCACGGGTCAAGCATTCTTTGTGCCAACTGATTTTGGCTCGACAGCTGTGGCTTACAACCCAGAAGAAGTACCTGCCGAAGACATCGCAACTTTGAACGTGTTCAAAGACCCGAAATACGCAGGCCGTATGACATTGCCAGATAACGTGGACGACGCTTATGCGCTGGCCTATCTCGCAACAGGTGTGGCCAACTGGCAGAACGCGACTGATGCACAGTTCGAGGCCGCATCGGCTTGGCTGCGCGAAGTCCACCCTAACCTGCGCACCTATTGGACAGACCCTGCAGAACTTGCTCAAATCATGTCATCTGGCGAAATCCTGATCAGCTGGGCATGGAACGAAACCTACCCGACAATGGTCGAAGAAGGCCGTCCAATTGCATTCCAGCGTGAAGCAACCGAAGGGTCATCCCTATGGCTGTGTGGTTACGTGAACCTCAAAGACGGTCCAGGCGTTGAAGACAAAGCCTATGACTATCTGAACGCTTTCTTGGCGCCAGACAATGTGATGCCATTGATCGAAAACGGCTACGGATCGTCCAACAAAGTGGCACTGAACGATCAAGTCAGCCTTGAAGACCTGAAACTTGGTGGCCTAGAGCCGATCGACGCGCCCGTCCTTGCCCAATTGCCAATGAGCAACGAAATGCGTGAACGCCAGGTCGAGACATTTGAGATGATAAAAGCAGGTTTTTAAGCCGCGCAATCAAGATCATGAAATAGGGCAGCACCTCTGGCGCTGCCCTTTTTATTTCGCACAAAACGAAAGATTCCTTTGCGCGTGATGGGCGCGTAAAGCAGCGGCTACTACCTTCGCCTCTGCGGCACTCAGCTGCGCAAAAGCTACGGTCGCAGGGTCGCAATACCCTTGTCTTTTAAGGGAATAATTCCGAAATAATTGCATCGCGGCTACCAACCAGCAAAGCCCCAAATTATGGCTGATGACACGTTAATGTCTGCTATTTGACCAGTTTTTTGGCGGCCCTATGAGCGATCCGGCACGCAATTTATCCCTAAAATGCACGCTCAACTCATAACACTGCGAGATCCGCAATATACGTTCATATTACAAACGCTGGTTTTTGGATGCGCATTTTGACAATATTTGTCACATGAGAGGAATTATCGATGGTCCTGCGTTCAACTTTTCAGTTTCCTTGGCTCTTCTTCGCGATTGCTTTCGGGTGGACTTGGGTGTTTTGGGTACCTGTGGCCCTATCAGAAAACGGGGTTATCGAGATCCCTTACGGCGTTGCTTGGCTGATAGCGGATGGAAAGCCTGCCGCATGGGGCCCGCTGATCGCAGCCGTTTACATCGCTTTCTGCAAAGGCGTGATGCGTGACTTGCTAAACAGCATGATCCGCGTAAAATTCTCGCTTAGGTGGTATCTGGCGGCCCTGCTCCTTATTCCGGCCATTGTCGGCGGTGCGCAAATGATCGCGCAATTTTTGGGCGCGGAACTGCCCGTCTCGGAGGCGCTGCAAAACCCACTCACTCTTCCGATTGCTTTCGTCTGGATCTTTTTTCTGGGCGGGCCGCTGCAAGAAGAGGCCGGCTGGCGGGGTACATCCACGCCAATGCTGCAAACCAAGCTTGGCGCACTTGGGGCAAGTCTGGCAACAGGCTTGATGTGGGGGCTTTGGCATTTGCCATTGTTCTACATGCAGCGCGAGGAAATCTATTATAATCAACCCTTATGGGGGCTGATCGGATCCACCATGCTGCTGTCAGTCTTGTTCACTTGGGTCTACAGCAATACAGGACGCAGCCTTTTTGCCGCAATGTTGATGCACACAACTTGGAATTGGTCGAATTTCGTTTTCCCGGCATTGCAGAGCGACACCGGCGGCGCTGCCTTTTTTGTGCTGCTCATCGGCGCAGTTATGATCATCGTTTTGCGATTTGGGCCAAATGAATTGAGTAAGCAGCGCAGATAGAAGCCTCAAGGTCACCCAAACAGTGCCGCGTCTGGTTTTATTGATCCATATAAGGCGTGACAACGTATTGGAACTAAACAGATACAGAAAGAGAAACCATGGACTTCCTCAATCCTCTCGCAGCGCTCATCTCCATTGGTTTTGGCGTCATTGGCTGGCTGATGCCAAAATATACGCTCCAAGTTCTAAATCTTGAGGGTCACACCGACACGATGGGCGTGTCTGAAATTCGGGCCTCTGGCGGCGCGCTTTTCGTGGGCATGGGCATAGGGGCGCTATACTTAGGGACACCTGCGGCTTTTGCAATGTTGGGGATGTGCTGGCTTGGGGCGTCCATCGGGCGGATCACGTCGATTGTTCTGGATGGGAACACCCGCAAGAAAACCGGCTTTTTGATCGTTGAATTGATCGTGGCCCTGACCGTTTTGGCGATCAATCTGTAAGCGGCACCGCGCGCGCATCAAACAGACCCCTTGCAAGCGCGGCCTGCGCGCCCTATTTATGAATTGTCCTTCGGGACTATGAACATAAACGCGCTCGCAATAAGCGGATCGGACCCGGGGGCGGTACCCGGCGACTCCACCAACACCCTGCTCATTTGGCAGCTGTGGGGTCGAAATAGGATCGACGAACGTCTAAAGGGGTTAGCTTTGTTCCGGCGATATACCACCGTTATCGGTTCAAATTGTATAGTTGCAAATGACAACCGTGCTCCGGCAATGGCAGTCGCTGCGTAAGCAGTGCCTACCGCCGAAACTTAACTCCTTGGGTTTAGCGACCTAAGGCGGGGTTCGCAGGTACCTGGCAACAGAAACCTGCACTTAATCCCTTCCATTATTGACTTGATCGAACGGGCCTTTGAGCGCACGATAGAGTATGCTTAAAGCAATCGCGCTCTTACTTTCAACAACACTAATACCCACGATTTCAGTGGGTTGTGACACGGCGCTGATCCTGACGATTGATGTGTCCAACTCAATTGATCCCAGCGAATACAAATTGCAAACCGACGGTTTGGTCGCAGCATTGCGCAATCCCGAGATCGTCGATGCTATGGTACGCCAAGAAGCAGCCATCGCCGTCGTGCAGTGGTCAGGCAAAGACCGCCAACAGGTCACCGTCCCTTGGACCCGCGTGCGCACCAGCTTAGACGCCGCCCGACTGGCCGATCAGGCTCAATTGATGCCACGCGCTTTTGTGTTGTCCGACACTGCCCCTGCCGAGGCGATTTTGTTCTCATTGGGACTGTTTAACCAAGTGCCTGATTGCAAAAACAAAGTGATCGACGTCTCTGGCGATGGCACACCCAATTCCGGCTCCGAGACCCGCAACGCGCGCAATGCGGCAGAACGTGCGGGCGTCACGATCAATGGCATCGCGATTGAAAGCATGGGGTTGGCCATCACGAACTTCTACAAAGGCGCGATCATCACCCGCAACGGGTTCGTTATCACCGCCCGCACCCACCGAGAATATCCTGACGCGATCCGCCGCAAGATCATCCGCGAACTCAGCCAAGTCATCGGCTAACCGCTTGACGGCTGCGGCACGCTGACCTACCAAAATCCAAAGTTGATCGCGATGTGTATTGGCGACGTTCAGCGGTGCCTTTGCTGACTGCGAAAGATGCAGGCGCATCCCATCACGGGCAGTTCGTTGAGCAACTCACAACCGAGATAATATAATTGCGGCCGCAACAGGAATTAGATTACTGAATGCAAAGCCTTAAAATAATTACACAAGTCTTTGGTAAAATTGGACTTTTATCATTTGGCGGACCTGCCGCACAAATTGCCCTGATGCACCGCGAACTTGTCGAAACCCGCGACTGGTTGACCGAGGCGCAATTTTTGCGCGCTTTATCGTTCTGTATGCTCTTGCCCGGCCCAGAGGCCATGCAGCTTGCGACCTATGCAGGTTGGAAACAGCGCGGCATCATCGGCGGCTTGATCGGTGGCGGGCTGTTTGTGTTGCCCGGCGCAGTGGTGATCATGATCCTGGCGCTGACATATGGTGCTTACGGGTCGCTCGACTGGATGCAGGCGCTTTTTCTGGGGGTAAAAGCCACCGTCGTCATCGTTGTGATCGAGGCGCTCATCAAGGTTTCGCGGCGTGCACTGAAAGGACAGCGTCACTTTATCATCGCCGTTTTGGCCTTTATCGCATTGTTTTTCTTTGCGGTGCCCTTTCCTTTTGTAATCTTGGTCGCTGGGCTGATCGGATCATTCGCGGTCCAGACCACAGCACCACCTGCCCCTCAACGTCTGCCATGGCGCAGCAGCGGGTTGATCGTGCTTGCAGGCCTAGTCCTTTGGGCTGTTCCCATTATTGGAGTTTGGCTGCTATCGCCCGCGTTCTTGCTGCCTGTCGGGTTGTTCTTCTCGAAACTGGCGGTGGTCACATTTGGCGGGGCCTACGCGGTTCTGGCCTATATGACCCAAGAGGTTGTCACCAACTTTGGCTGGGTCACGACCGACCAGATGATGGACGGGCTTGGGCTTGCAGAAACTACACCAGGCCCGCTGATACTCGCCACGCAATTTATCGCCATGGTCGCAGGATACGCGCAAGGCGGCATCGGCTTGGCCATGGCAGCAGGTCTATTGACGCTTTGGGTGACATTCGTGCCCTGCTTTATCTGGATATTCGCGGGCGCGCCCCTGATTGACTGGCTTGAAGGGCGCCTAAAGATTTCAGGCGCCCTGTCAGGCATCACAGCCGCAGTTGTTGGCGTGATCGGCAATCTATCAATCTGGTTCGCAGCCCATGTGTTTTTTGGAGATGTCGTAAACATTAACACAGGCCCGATCCGGACAATTCTACCTGTGTTTACCTCGCTTCAACTCTTACCCGTTTTCATCGCGACATTGGCGGCAATCATGCTGCTGAGGCTTCATTGGGGGATTGTGCGCGTCTTGATCATTTGCGGCAGTTGCAGTCTTTTGGCACTAACAGCCGGACAGGCCCTTTAAACCCGCTTCGAATCTTATATGCTGACGTTAATGACTACAGAAGGTGATGATCTGTGACCGGAACAATTGACTACGGAAATCTGATGCACCGCGCTATGCGCGGGTTGATCCAAGAAGTCTTAACGGGCATCGCCACCGATGGCTTGCCCGGAGAGCACCATTTTTTCATTACATTCGACACCATGCACCCCGATGTCGAAATCGCGGACTGGCTGTCTGATAGATATCCGGGCGAAATGACCGTCGTGATCCAGCATTGGTTTGATAACCTTCTGGTCACTGACGAAGGGTTCACTATCACGCTGAACTTTGGCGATAATCCCGAAACACTCTATGTGCCTTACGATTCCATTCAGACCTTTGTTGATCCATCCGTTGAATTTGGGCTGCGGTTTGAAACGCAGGACACCGAGGCCGACGCGCCAGAGGCACCCATGGACGAGATGGTTGAAACGGAGGCCGAGCCAGAAGTCAGGCAAGAGGCCGAAGTCGTCAGCTTGGACAAATTCCGCAAATAAACCGCCTTTATATTGCCTGAGGCGCTGTCTGGGGTTAAACGGCATACAACCGCATACAATAGGTGATATCCATGACGAACACGCGTACAGAATCCGACAGCTTCGGCCCGCTCGAAGTACAAGCCGACCGTTACTGGGGGGCGCAAACACAGCGCAGCCTGATGAACTTCCCCATTGGTTGGGAAAAGCAGCCCATAGCCATCGTGCGCGCCTTGGGTGTGATCAAGCAAGCTTGCGCCATTGCCAATAAAGAGCGCGGCAAACTGGACGCAGACAAAGCGGAGGCGATCATCGCCGCCGCAGGCGAGGTGGTCGCTGGCAAACTCGACGATCATTTCCCGCTGGTTGTCTGGCAAACAGGGTCTGGCACACAGTCCAACATGAACGCCAACGAGGTGATCTCGAACCGCGCGATTGAAATGATGGGCGGCGAAATCGGGTCCAAAACCCCTGTTCACCCCAACGATCACTGCAATATGGGCCAATCGTCCAATGACACCTTCCCAACCGCGATGCACATCGCTGTGGCGACAACCGCACGTGACGTTCTGATCCCGGGATTGGAAAAACTGCACGCCGCCCTGTTGGAAAAGCAGGAAGAATTCAACGACATCATCAAAATCGGCCGCACCCACACGATGGATGCGACGCCTTTGACACTGGGTCAGGAATTCTCCGGGTACGTGCATCAGGTCGCCATGGGGATCCGCCGCGTCAAAGCGGCCTTGCCCGCAATCTACGAATTAGCGCAAGGCGGCACAGCCGTCGGCACGGGCCTGAACACACCAAAAGGCTGGGGCGAAACTGTTGCGGCGCATATGGCAGAGATCACAGGGCTGCCTTTTGTCACAGCCCCGAACAAGTTCGAAGCCTTGGCCGCCCACGATGCATTGGTCGAAATGTCGGGCGCTCTGAAAACCGTAGCGGTCAGCATCTATAAAATCGCCTGCGACATCCGCTTCCTTGGCTCAGGGCCACGTTGCGGCTTGGGCGAATTGATGCTGCCAGAAAACGAGCCAGGCTCGTCCATCATGCCTGGCAAAGTGAACCCGACGCAGGTAGAGGCGATTACCCAAGTCTGCGCTCACGTCATGGGCAACGATGCGGCCGTCGGATTTGCGGGTTCGCAAGGGCACTTTGAACTGAACGTCATGAAACCAATGATGGCCTATAACGTACTGCAATCTATTCAGCTTTTGGGCGACAGCGCCGTGGCCTTCACTGATAATTGCGTTGTTGGCATCCGCGCTGACAGGACTCGTATCGAGAAACTGATGCGCGAAAGCCTGATGCTGGTCACAGCACTTGCACCAACTATCGGTTATGACAACGCGACGACCGTTGCCAAAACTGCGCATAAAAACGGAACGACCTTGAAAGAGGAAGCCATCGCACTTGGGTTCGTGGACGCGGCGACATTCGACAAAGTTGTGCGTCCAGAAGACATGATCGGGCCTAAATGAGCGTCGTAAATCTCAACAAGGCGCGCAAATCAAAACTGCGGGCCGAAGAGAAAGTAAAAGCGGACGAAAACGCCGTTCGCTTTGGCCGCACAAAGGCGGCGCGGGTTCTGGATGCGGTAAATGCGGAAAAAGCGAATACGCGCCTGTCACAGTTGAAATTTGAAGACGAATGACCGATCGGCCAATCAAGCGGTCACTCACTTTGCACGGCCATCGCACAAGTGTTTCGCTTGAAGACCCGTTTTGGGCGTCATTTCGGGATATCGCAGCGGCCCAAGACCAAACGGTCAACGGGCTTGCTGCACAAATCGACGACGCACGCGGCGATATCGGCCTCGCCTCTTCAATCAGGCTTTACGTCTTAAAGCACTATCAAGATCAGGCTTGATTGGCGGGGTAGAGAATATCGCGCAGCGTTGACAGATTGTCATGATCGCGCTGTTCATTACGTGAGAACCCATGCGGATTCTCCGTGTGGAAGTTCAAATCGAACATCGCCGAGATTTCGCTGCGCTTGACTGGCTCGCGCTCATAGGGGTCATATCCACGGTCTGGCTCTTGCGAACCGACGATCGACTGCCACATTGTCGAGACTGATTTCTTCGCGTTATTTAACATTACAAATTGCATGGCCGTATCCACTTAATGCGGCCCCCACCCATGTTTTAACTAACACAAATCCGACACATTGCAGCAGAAAGATGCCTCATTTCAGCTGGAAATCTTTCAAACAATTAGGTAACCATCTGTATAAAAATAATAATTCATGATTCACAAAATGTGGCAAACATGTGGCAGCGCAATTGCACTGTTTCTAGGCAGCCCCTTAGTCAGCTCACCAAAACAGCTTCGTCGCAACAGACGAAACAATCAGTTGTCTCGCGGGACGAATCGCAACCAGATGCCGTGCTTGGACCTGACGGTCAAATGCGCGACGGGTTCTGGCACCTGATCCGCAACGACCTCAAACTGAAATGCCCGCACCAGCATCGCAATCAGCAGCACCCCTTCGATCATCGCAAAGCCCGCGCCCGTGCACACCCTTGGCCCTGCTGAAAACGGCATATACGCATCCCGCGCACATGATTTGCCATTCTCCGTCGCCCAACGCGTGGGGTCAAAGCCGTCGGGGTTATCCCACAGCCGCTCGTGACGGTGCAAATGCCACGGCGACAGAACTACCTGCGCGCCCTTCGGGACATCGCGATCACGGAAATTCTCGGGGCATGTGGTCTCGCGCACCATCATCGGCACAGGGGGATAAAGCCGCAAGGCCTCGCGGAACACATCGCGGGTTTTGCGCAACTTTGACACGCTACTGAACTCAGC
>JAIBDT010000014.1 GCA_024686085.1 Loktanella sp. | reverse complement strand
GCCTAGGGGATGAGGATTGACCGGACAAACAGGGTATCATGCAGGGCGCGTCGCGGAAGATATCGTTGCCCGACATTATACAGACCGCAACCACACTTTTGCGGCGCACCGCTGGCGTGGCAAAAGCGGTGAAATTGACTTGATCATGCGTAATGGCGCTCAGGTCGTGTTCGTCGAGGTCAAGAAAAGCGCCTCATTTGCCCGCGCTGCAACCCGACTTGGGCGCAAACAAATGGACCGCCTGATTGGTGCGGGTTCTGAATTTATCGAGACTGAACCGAAAGGTCAGTTGACCGATGTGCGCTTTGATCTGGCGATGGTAGACGGGCAGGGCCGTGTTGAAATCATCGAAAATGCCTTTGCAGAATACTAAGGTCGGTTGAAGACCGCCCCGCAGTGCGCCATGTATTAGTTAAGCATTTAACTTGAGGTCAGCCATGTCGTTGAAAGTTGCCATTCAAATGGACCCAATCGGTCCGATCAATATTGACGCGGATAGTACGTTCCGCATCGCCGAAGAGGCCCAAGCTCGTGGGCATAGCCTGTTTTATTACACGCCTGATAAATTGGCCTATCAGGAAGGTCGTGTCACGGCACGCGGTTGGCCGCTAACAGTCCAACGGGTCAAGGGCGATCACTTTAGCTTGGGCGATGAGGTCGAGGTTGATCTGGCCGGTTTTGACGTGGTCTGGCTGCGTCAAGATCCGCCATTTGATATGGGTTACATTACTACCACCCATATTCTTGATATGATCCACCCCGCCACTTTGGTTGTGAACGATCCGTTTTGGGTGCGGAATTATCCGGAAAAGCTGTTGGTATTGAACTTCCCAGACCTGACCCCGCCCACGATGATTGCCCGTGATCTGGAAACGTTAAAAGATTTTCGCGCGCGCCACGGCGATGTGATTTTGAAACCGCTTTACGGCAATGGCGGCGCGGGCGTGTTTAAGCTGAGCAAGGACGATAGCAACCTTGCGTCGCTGCATGAATTGTTTGCCGGGATAAACCGCGAGCCGCTGATTATGCAAAAGTTCCTGCCTGATGTGTCCAAAGGCGACAAGCGCATCATCTTGGTGGATGGTGACCCTGTGGGCGCGATCAACCGTATCCCCGCTGCGGGTGAGACCCGATCAAATATGCATGTCGGAGGCCGCCCTGAAAAGGTTGACCTGACCGACCGGGACCGCGAAATCTGTGCGGCCATTGGCCCGCTATTGCGCGAGAAGGGTCAGGTTTTTGTAGGCATCGATGTCATCGGTGATTGGCTGACCGAGATTAATGTCACGTCCCCCACGGGCATCCAAGAACTAGAGCGTTTTGATGGCACAAACGTTGCAGCCAAGATTTGGGAAGCGATCGAAGCGCGGCGCGCCTGATGGTGCAAAGTATCCGCTTGCGCGTGATGACATGGGGTGCGCGTCATTTTGTGCGCCCTTTGTTGGCGCGCTCGGGCACTCCCGAGACGGCGGACGCCAGCTTTACAAAGATCGCGCGGCTGGTTTTTAGGGAGCCACCTTTCGTCTGTTATCAAACCCAAGTTGTTGACGGGCGGTTGTTTCACTGGATCAGGGTCCACGAACGCCAGAAAAAGAAAGTGGTTTTATACTTTCACGGCGGTGCCTATCTGTCAGGTAGCGGGCGCACGCATCGCGGGATGCTGGCCCGTATCGCGAAGCTGACAGGTCTGATGGTCTGCGCCCCCGATTACCGGTTGCTACAAGAAGCCCCATTTCCAGCCGCATTCGACGATGCCCGCAACGCGTGGACCCATCTGATTGCGCTGGGCTATGAACCGTCTGATATTGTCTTGGGCGGCGACAGTGCGGGGGGCGGGCTGATGCTGGCGCTGTTGGCTGATTTAACCCAGCGCGGTGAGAGGCCAGCTGCCGCTTTTGCATTCTCGCCTTGGACCGATTTGACGTTGTCGGGCGACACGTTGCATTGCAAGTCAGAAGCCATTTTGCCTGTTGCGCGTATGCAAGAGGCTGTCGAGATGTTCATGGGCGGCGCGGCGCCAGATGATCCGCGTGCGTCGCCATTGTTTGCCGATTTTCATGCGCCGCCGCCTGTTTTGATCCAAGTCGGGCTTGGCGAAGCATTGGCTGCTGATGCCCGTCGCATGGCTGAAAAGTTAAGCGCTGCGGGTGGTCAGGTTGATCTGCAAGAGATTGATACTGACTTTCACGTCTTTCAAATTCTGGATGGATGGTTGCCGGAAGCGCGTGTTGCGCTGCAAGATGTTGCTAATTTTATCAATCCTAGACTTCTTTCGACATCGCCAGACGGTAACTGACCGCCTCCGCGACATGTGGTTGGCGCACGTTGTCTGATCCTTCCAAGTCGGCGATCGTGCGGGCCACGCGCAGGACGCGGTGATAGCCGCGCGCAGATAGCCCAAACCGTTCGGCCACGCGTGTAAGCAGTGCGCGCCCTTCGGCGTCTGGTGTGGCGACTTGTTCTAGCATCGCACCTTCTATGTCGGCATTCACGCGCATGTGGTTTGATCCTGCGTAGCGGGTGGTTTGCGCGGCGCGAGCTTTTGCTACGCGTGCGGCCACATCGATTGATTTCTCGCCGGATTCGGGCAGGTCCAGATCGGTGAAGGCAACAGGTGGCACCTCGACCCGTAGATCAAACCGGTCCATCAATGGCCCCGAAATGCGCCCCATATAGTCTTCTCCACAGATCGGCGCACGCGAACAGGCCCGCGCGGGATCGGTCAGGTAGCCACATTTGCAGGGGTTGGCCGCTGCGACCAGCATAAACCGACAAGGGTATTTGACGTGCGCATTGGCGCGGGCGACGATGACCTCACCAGTTTCAATGGGTTGCCGCAAGGTTTCCAACACAGTGCGGGGAAATTCGGGAAATTCGTCCATGAACAGCACACCGTTGTGCGCGAGGCTGATTTCGCCGGGTTTTGCGCCGCGTCCGCCGCCGACGATTGCCGCCATCGAGGCCGTGTGATGCGGTTCGCGAAAAGGTCGTTCACGGCTGATCCCGCCTTCGACAAGCAACCCTGAGATCGAATGGATCATCGAGGTTTCCAAGGCTTCTGCAGGTGTAAGTGGTGGCAAGATACCCGGAATGCGTGCGGCAAGCATGGATTTGCCGGATCCCGGAGACCCCACGAGCAAAAGATGATGTCGGCCTGCGGCGGCGATTTCTAATGCCCTTTTGGCCCGTTCTTGGCCTTTCACCTCTGACAGGTCACGCGATCCTGCGTGGCCCAAGACTTCACCCGGCTCGGAGGGCGCGAGAATGCTTTGCCCGTTAAAGTGCCGGACCACAGCGGCCAAGCTGCGGGGGGCTATGACTTTGGCGTCACCGACCCAAGCTGCCTCTGCCCCGCAGGCATGGGGGCATAATAGTTGCCGGTCTTCGCTTGCGGCGGCCATTGCGGCCGGCAATGCGCCTAATACCGGCACAAGGTCACCGTTCAGGGATAATTCGCCCAATGCCACTGTGCGGGCCGTATCGTCGGCGGGGATGATTTCGAGCGCTGCCAGGAGCGCGAGCGCGATCGGCAGATCAAAGTGCGACCCGATTTTGGGCATGTCTGCTGGCGAAAGGTTGATTGTGATCCGCTTGGAGGGCAGGGCGATTTGTAGCGCGGACAGCGCCGAACGGACCCTTTCGCGCGCCTCAGACACCGCTTTGTCTGCCAAGCCCACGATTGTGAACGCGGGGATTCCAGGGCTCACGGCGCATTGCACCTCGACCATCCGCGCCTCGATCCCTTCAAAGGCTACCGTATATGCCAGCGCAGTCATGCCGCCCCCGATTGTTTATCCTAATTAACGGGTAGCGGCTGGCGGTTTAAGAATGGTTAACAGAACCCTAAAGCAGCGCCATGAATTGCGGCCAAGCTGCGGGATCGTTGACGGTTTTGTCGCGGCAGAAAGCGTTGCAGAACCCGAATATTCGCCCGTTGGTTTCCAACAGATGTGTAATTTCTGCGCCAGAGTAGGGGCAGACATCGTTTTCGGGGGTGCCTGTTTCGACCGCTTTCGCCGCCATTGGCATGGGACCGCGCCATGCAACTTCGGCAAAGTCGCTTTCAAATGCGGGCAGTTTCGCCACGTTTGCCAGCCCCATGGCCCGCCAGCGCCGTAAGGATGGATCGGCAAGATGTGCCGCTACATAGGCTTTTGTCGTGGGGCGTGTGTCGAACCCGTAGGTCGCAAGGCGCGTGGCCATCGGCGCAAAAATTGCGTCAACAAGAGAGTAGTCGCCGCAGAGCCAAGGGCCGTTGCTGCCTGTCGTTTTGCGAGCATAGGTCCATATTTCTTCGAGCCTGTCCAGCTCGGGGACTATGTCATCAGGCGGGGTCACAGGTGCGTAAGCGGTGCGCAAGTTGACCGGCCAGCGCGACCGTAGCGCGCCAAAGGATGAATGCATCTCGTTCGCCAAAGCGCGTGCTGTCCCGCGTGCCAGCGGATCAACTGGCCAAAACGCGATGTCGGGATGGCGGCTGGCGAGTTCTTCTGCGATGGCCATGCTATCGTTCAGCGTTGCGCCCTCTGGCGTAATTGCGGTGGGCAAGGTCCGCGCAGGGGCCAGATTGACCATCATTGGCCGCAAAGCTGCTTCGCTTTCGGGGCGGAAAAGCGTTGTTTTGACGTGGTCTTCCATCCCGAAACGGTTGAACATCAGGTAGGCCGCAATCGACCAACTAAAATAAAGGCGGTTTCCGAGATAAAGTTTATAAGTCATTTTGTTCTGTTACCCTGATGCTGTAATTTGACCAATCTAGCGTGGTGAACTGGATCGCACCAATGACTTCT
Organism: Loktanella sp.; assembly: GCA_024686085.1. GTDB lineage: Bacteria > Pseudomonadota > Alphaproteobacteria > Rhodobacterales > Rhodobacteraceae > Yoonia. The sequence goes on along the minus strand of JAIBDT010000014.1, from coordinate 41,249 downwards.
GGTCGCTTTTTACATCACGAAGTGTGATGCGTCGCGGCCAGTTTGGGATTCAAAAATAGGAACTGTTTTTGATCCAACCGAGTTAGGCGGCCGTAACAGCTGTAACCAAAACATGAATGCGGCGTTACGCACCTAGGGGGTTATGACATGGCTGTTGCAGGAAACTTTGACCAAACACACACACGCAAGGCGATGCGCGCAGAAATGCTGGACGCCGAGACGGAATTGGCGCTGGCCTATGCATGGCGCGATCACCGCGACGAGCAGGCGTTGCACCGGTTGATTACCGCTTATATGCGCTTGGCGATTTCAATGGCGGGCAAGTTTCGCCGTTATGGCACGCCAATGAACGATTTGATCCAAGAGGCGTCAGTGGGTCTGATGAAAGCTGCAGACAAGTTCGATCCTGATCGTGGGCTGCGCTTTTCGACCTATGCTGTATGGTGGATCAAGGCGTCGATCCAAGATCATGTGATGCGCAATTTCTCGATGGTTCGCACGGGGTCCACGTCATCTCAAAAGTCTTTGTTCTTTAACCTGCGCCGCGTACAGGCACGGATTGAGCGCGAAGCCGCAGCCGAAGGCCGCACAGTCGAAACTCATGAGATGCATGAAATGATCGCCGCTGAAGTCGGTGTACCGTTGCACGATGTTGTCATGATGGATGGGCGTTTGTCTGGATCGGACTTTTCGTTGAACGTGACACAATCTGCTGAGGGTGAAGGACGTGAGTGGATCGACATTCTAGAGGATGATGGTCCTCAGGCCGAAGAGCAGATCAGCAATGATCATGACACCGACACCCTGCGCCAATGGCTGTTGAGCGCGTTGACGTCGCTTAATGATCGCGAGCAGTTCATTGTGCGTGAACGCAAAATGCGCGATGAGCCGCGCACACTTGAAAGCTTGGGCGGCGAGTTGGGGCTGAGCAAGGAACGCGTTCGCCAGCTAGAGGCCGCTGCGTTTACGAAAATGCGCAAATCTCTTGAGGCCCAAGGGCCCGAACTGATGGCGTTTTTAGACTGATCGCGGCTCATTGTCATTCCGGTGTTATTTGCCCTAATGTTGGCGCGTAACACCGGAGGCATACAGATGCTGGCTGACAAGCACATTCTATTGATTATTGGCGGCGGGATCGCCGCGTTTAAATCATTGGACCTAATACGCCGTCTGCGAGAACGCAGCGCAAAAGTTACCCCAGTTTTGACCAAGGCTGGGTCACAGTTTGTAACACCGCTGAGTGTCTCTGCTTTGGCGGGTGAAAAAATTTATCAAGATTTGTTCGATCTGACGGCTGAGGCCGAGATGGGTCATATAGAATTGTCCCGCGCGGCCGACTTGATCGTGGTCGCCCCCGGGACTGCGGACTTGATGGCGAAGATGGCGGGCGGTTTTGCCAATGATTTGGCATCTACCCTTTTGCTTGCCACAGATACCCGCGTTCTCGTCGCCCCTTCAATGAATGTGCGGATGTGGGATCATCCTGCGACCCAGCGTAATCTGGCGACGTTGAAAGGCGATGGCGTTCTGACCGTTGGTCCGAATGAAGGCGATATGGCGTGCGGTGAATACGGCTATGGCCGTATGGCAGAGCCGTTGGAGATTGTCGCGGCGATTGAGACTGCGCTTTCAGATGGCCCTTTGAAGGGCAAGCATGTGCTTGTGACGTCTGGTCCAACCCACGAACCGATTGACCCTGTGCGCTATATTGCGAACCGGTCTTCTGGCGCGCAGGGCACAGCGATTGCGCGTGCACTGGCCGCACTTGGTGCTGATGTGACGTTTGTGACGGGTCCCGCCGATGTGCCGCCACCGCAAGGTGTGCGTGTGGTGAAGGTGCAGACTGCCGCTGAGATGCTGGCCGCTGTGACGGACGTACCCCACGCTGAGGCGGCTGTTTTCGCGGCTGCGGTGGCTGACTGGCGGGTGTCAAATGCCGGTCCGTCGAAGATCAAGAAAGACGGGAATGGTCTACCGACCTTAGAATTTGCCGAGAATCCCGACATCTTGGCGACTGTGTCGAAGTTGACGAAGAACCGTCCGTCGTTGGTTGTGGGCTTTGCCGCCGAGACCGATGATGTAATTGCGAATGCGACAGCCAAGCGCTTGCGCAAGGGCTGCGATTGGATTGTCGCCAATGATGTGTCCCCTGCGACGGGTATCATGGGCGGCGCTGAAAACGACGTGACTTTGATCACAGCAGACGGGTCAGAAGACTGGCCGCGTATGGGCAAGGACGATGTCGCCAAGCGTTTGGCCGCCAAGATTGCCGAGGCCATTGCATGATCGTGCAGCTTGCTTGGGCCGAGGGTGCCGATTTTGACATTACGCTGCCAGCATACGAGACCGCTGGTGCAGCGGGCGCCGATATTCGTGCTAATTTTGATGATCGTGGTGAGCTCACTTTAACCGCTGGTGCGCGTGCGTTGATCCCGACGGGGCTGCGCATGGCAATTGCCGATGGCTATGAGGTGCAGATCAGGCCGCGCTCTGGTCTTGCACTGAAGCACGGTATCAGCATGGTCAATGCACCGGGTACAATTGATAGCGATTATCGCGGTCCTGTCGGCGTCATTCTGATCAATTTGGGCGAGCATGATTTCACCGTGACCCACGGGATGCGGATCGCGCAGATGGTTGTGGCCCCTGTGGTGCAGGCACAGTTCACGGTGGCGGATGCTTTGGATGACACTCCGCGCGGCGCGGATGGATTTGGGTCAACGGGCGTATGATTACTGTCCTTGTCATGATGGCGGTGCTTTGGGGCACGGGCGCGGCGATGGGCACCCCAAAGCGTGCGCGCTGGATCATGATCGCTGTGCTTTTAGCGGCGGTCATTGTCTTGCAATTGGCCCTAGCTGACGGGCATCCGCTGCGCGAGGCGACGGGTGGCGATGTGCGTCTTTGGGGATTGATTTTAGGGTTTGTCGGGGTCGGTTACGGCTACCGGTATTTGTTGCGTAAGGTGAAAGCACGTGCTGACGGGCCTGTGGATGCCCCCGTTCAGACAGGCAGTTTTTCGGAAGCGGAGCTGGACCGCTATGCCCGTCACATCATGTTGCGCGAAGTGGGCGGGCAGGGTCAGAAGGCTTTGAAGAACGCTAAGGTTCTGGTTGTCGGTGCGGGCGGTCTGGGCGCGCCTGCGTTGCAATACTTGGCCGCAGCGGGTGTGGGCACGATTGGTGTGATTGACGACGATTTGGTGGAAAACGCCAATCTGCAACGCCAAGTGATCCATACCACTGACCAGATCGGTAGGCCCAAGGTGCAGTCTGCGGCGGACGCGATGACCGCGCTGAACCCGCATGTCACAGTGCGCCCCTATCACCGCAGGTTTACCGCCGATATCGCGCATGATCTGATTGCGGACTATGATCTGGTGCTGGATGGCACCGATAATTTTACAACTCGCTATGCGGTGAACGCGGCCTGTGCGACGCTGGGCGTGCCGTTGATTGCGGGGGCTTTGACCCAATGGGAAGGCCAGATGAGCCTATATGACCCTGCCAAGGGCGCGCCGTGTTATGCGTGTGTGTTTCCTGATGCGCCTGATCCTTCGCTTGTGCCAAGCTGCGCCGAGGCGGGTGTCATCGGCCCCTTGCCGGGTGTTGTGGGCGCAATGATGGCGCTGGAGGCCGTCAAAGAGATCACAGGCGCGGGCGATGGGTTGCGTGGGCGATTGATGATTTACGATGCGCTTTATGCCCAAACGCGCGTGATAAACGCCAAGCGCCGCGAAGATTGTGCGGTCTGTACTGGACTCCATTGACGTCTGCACCATACTTCTTTCAAACTAATGAAATAGGGACCTGAACCGATGAAATTTTTTGCGACTTTGACTGCTGCTGCCCTTTTGGGAACAATCGCACAAGCCGACGGACACTTGCCTAACCTTGAAGGCAAAGAGATCGTAGTCGTGACCGAAAACGCCTATCCGCCGCTACAGTTTGTGGATGGGAACGGCAACGCTGTTGGTTGGGAATATGATGCAATGGCGGAGATTGCCACGCGCTTGAATGCCACGGTGACCTACGAAAACATTAGCTGGGATGCAATGATCCCTGCGGTGTCCGAGGCCCAGTTTGATATGGGAATGACGGGGATTACCATCCGTGAAGACCGCGCTGAAATCGTAGACTTTTCTGACACGTACATGACGTCCGAGATGGTGATGCTGGTACGCGGTGACGAAGATCGCTTTGCCGATGCTGCGACGTTTGCGGCCGATCCAGACCTGATGATGGCTGCGCAACCGGGCACGACCCCATTTTATGTCGGCGTCTATGATGTGTTGGACGGTGACGAGGCCAACCCGCGCATCCAATTGATGGAAACCTTTGGTGCGACGGTGCAAGCCTTGCGCACGGGTGACGTGGATTTGGTACTAACTGATGGCACCGCAGGCAACGGCTATGTTGCGGCATCTGAGGGCGCGTTGAAGATCGTGGGCGAGAAGTTAGGCACCGAAGATTTTGGTTTCATCTTCCCCAAAGGGTCTGATCTGGTTGCACCGATCAACGCAGCGATCGCGGACATGCAAGCAGATGGCACGATTGAAGCGCTGAACACCAAGTGGTTCCTTGACTTTAAGGTTGGCCAATAAACGAACAATGGACGGCCCTGCGTTGCTGCGTAGGGCCATTTCCGCGTTATGATTCCCACATCCCCAGATGATCGCGATTTTCCATGGTGGCTTTTGGCCGTCGTGACAATCGGGCTATGGATGTTTGCGCAGGTCTTGACCGACGAGACCTATGCCGGTGTGCTGCAAATACTGCAAAAGGGCATCTGGACCACGATCTATGTCACGGTGATTGCCTATACGTTGGCCTGTATCCTTGGGCTGCTATTGGCGTTGGCGGGCATGTCGCGTTGGTTGGTTCTGCGCCAGATTGCGCGGTTTTATGTAGAGATCGTGCGCGGCATTCCGATCATTGTTCTACTGCTTTATGTCGCCTTTGTACTGGCCCCCGCCATGGTGCTGGCGTGGAACTGGTGCATGGGCTGGTTGGGGCTTGATCCAATCCGCACACGTGACTTTTCGCTGCTGTGGCGGGCTGTGATCGCGCTGACGATTGCATATTCGTCGTTCTTGGCCGAGGTGTTCCGCGCCGGGCTACAGTCGGTTGATAAGGGGCAGATCGAGGCGGCTGAGGCGCTGGGCCTGTCAGGTTGGCAGCGGTTTCGACATATTGTTTTCCCGCAGGCCTTACGCACAATTTTGCCGCCCTTGGGCAATGATTTTGTGGCGATGGTCAAAGATTCCAGCCTTGTGTCGGTGCTGGGTGTGACGGACATCACGCAGCTTGGCAAAGTCACTGCTGCGGGTAACTTTCGTTATTTTGAGACCTATAACGTCGTGGCGCTGGTCTATCTGACGATGACGATCTCCTTGTCGCTGGTCTTGCGCAATTTTGAGCGTAGAATGCGTCAGCGTTAGGTCGGCACTGGCGGAATTTAATCGCGCGCCGTAGGTTATGGTCAAAGGAGATATTCCCATGACCAATCCGCTATTGTCCGACTGGGACACCCCGTTTCAATTACCGCCGTTCGAGACTATTTCAGATGATGATTTCGGGCCTGCCGTGGACGCTGCGTTAGAGGCCGCGAAAGCCAATATCACCGCGATCACCGATAATGCTGAGGCCCCGACATTTGCCAATACGATTGAAGCCTTGGAAATGGCCGAAGACTTGCTGGGCCGTGTTTTGGGGACGTTTTACGCGGTGGCGGGTGCCGATAGTAACCCTGCGCGCGAGGCGTTGCAGCGTGAATTTGCCCCGAAGTTAAGTGCGTATGGGTCTTGGGTCACGGCGAATGCGGCGTTGTTCGCGCGTGTTGATGATTTGTTTCAAACGCGTGATACGTTGGACTTGACGGACGAGCAGGCCCGCGTTTTGATGCTGACCCGCCGTGGCTTTGTGCGGTCTGGTGCGCAGCTTGCGGGTGATGCCGCTGACAGATTGCGGGACGTGAAGTCGCGGCTGTCGGTTCTTGGCACCGACTTTACGCAGAACCTGCTGGCGGACGAGCGCGAGTGGTTCATGTCTTTGGACAAGGACGGACTGTCGGGTTTGCCCGATTTTGTCGTGGCGACGGCCAAAGCTGCGGGCAAGGAAAAAGGTGCGGACGGGCCAGTTGTGACTTTATCCCGATCTTTGATTGTACCGTTTTTGCAGTTTTCCGAGCGCCGCGATTTGCGCGAAAAGGCCTATGAGGCGTGGACCGCGCGGGGTGCCAATGTCGGCAAGACTGACAACCGCGGCATTGCGGCCGAGACATTGAAGCTCCGCTATGAGCGCGCGCAGTTGTTGGGATATGACACCTTTGCCGATTATAAGCTTGAGACCGAAATGGCGGGTAGGCCCGACGCTGTGCGTGATCTTTTGATGGAGGTTTGGAGGCCTGCTAAAGCTGCCGCAGAGGCCGACGCCAAGCAGCTGGAACGGATGTTGCACGCCGATGGGTGGGACGGTCCACTGCAGCCTTGGGACTGGCGGTTTTATTCCGAAAAGCGTCGGAAGGAATTGCACGATTTGGACGAGGCGGCGTTGAAGCCTTACTTGCAACTGGATCGCATGATCGAGGCTGCGTTTGATTGCGCGCACCGTTTATTCGGGTTGGAGTTCGCGCTGATTGATGCCCCGAAATACCATGACGATGTCCGCGTGTGGGAGGTCACGCGAGACAGTACGCATGTAGCGGTTTTCATTGGTGACTATTTTGCGCGTGGCTCAAAACGGTCGGGTGCGTGGTGTTCCGCAATGCGGTCCCAGCAGAAATTAGCGGGCGATATTCGCCCCCATGTGATCAACGTGTGCAACTTTGCCAAGCCTGAGGACGGCCAGCCTGCGCTGTTGTCCTACGACGATGCCCGCACGTTGTTTCACGAGTTTGGTCATGCTTTGCACCAGATGCTGTCGGATGTGACCTATGAAAGTATCAGCGGCACATCTGTCGCCCGTGATTTTGTGGAGTTACCAAGTCAGCTGTATGAGCACTGGTTGGAAGTGCCTGAAGTTTTGGCAAAATTTGCGACCCATGCGAAAACGGACGAGCCGATGCCGGAGGATTTGCTCAAGCGTATGCTGGGCGCTGCGACCTATGATATGGGTTTTTCAACGGTTGAATATGTCGCCTCTGCGCTGGTCGATCTGGCATTCCATGACGGACCGCCGCCCTCTGACCCGATGCAAAAGCAGGCCGAGGTTCTGGAAGATATCGGCATGCCGCACGCCATTCGGATGCGCCATGCCACTCCGCAGTTTGCTCATGTTTTTGCGGGCGACGGATATTCGTGTGGCTACTACAGTTACATGTGGTCCGAGGTAATGGACGCCGATGCATTTGCTGCATTTGAGGAAATTGATGATCCATTTGATCCGGCGCTTGCCAAGCGTTTGGAGGAAACGATTTTGTCGTCGGGCGGATCGGTGGATGCAGCCGAGCTATACACCGCATTCCGAGGCCGGATGCCCGGTGTTGAGGCGCTATTGAAGGGCCGCGGATTAGCTGGGTAAAACCTGCTGGCGCGTATCGTCGGGGTGCTTTTCGACCCCGACGGGATCTTTGTGGATCAACACATCAGCACGCGGGTAGTCTGCGATAATCGCGCGCCGCAGGGCAGCCCCGATCGCATGGGCCTCATCAAGGGTTTGATTGCCGTCGAGTTCGATGTGGATGTTCACGAAGACTGCGCTGCCTGCGACGCGGGTTTTGAGGTCGTGAAACCCGTGCACCCCGTCAAAATCGGCGGCGATGGCGGCAATACCTGTGATCATCTCTGGGTCGGCTTGTCTGTCCATCAATGCATCAAACGCCCCCTTGCCGATCCGCAGCGCCCCGATGGCGAGAATGGCAGCAGCGCCCAAGGCCACGACGCTGTCGACTTGTCCCATCCCGAATTGAGCCGAGGCCCAAAGCGCAAGAATAGCCCCCACGTTTGGCACTAGGTCGCCAAGGTAGTGCAGGCTGTCTGCAGCCACGACGCGGTTGCCGGTTTTTGCGGCGACCCGCCGTTGCCATAGGACCAGCCCAAGGGTGAGACCAATCGACATCAGGATGACCGCGATGCCGCTTTGTTCGTTGTCCGGCAGGCTGACTGACGGATCGAGCAGTCGGAAAATCGCGGCCCCCGCAATGACGACCGCTGAGATCAGGATGAACACGGATTGCCCAAGCGCTGCGATATCTTCTGCGCTGGTGTGTCCAAAATTGTGGTCGTCGTCTGCCGGTTTGGCGGCATAGGCAATTGCGACCAACCCGCCCAGCGACATCATCAGGTCCATCGCGCTGTCGGCGAGGGTCGCCGCGATCGCAAGAGACCCCGTTTCCCCCAGCGCCCAAAGCTTGGCGATCACAAGGATCAGCGCGACTGTCACCGAAAGTAGGCCAGCCGATAGGTTTAAGCGGGTATCATTTTGTAGTGTCATGGTTTTGGTGTACCGCCTTGCGTGCGCGAGGCAAAGCCTTAGTCCAGCAACTCGGCCGCGTCCACACCCCAAAGCGCGTCTTTTGGTGCCCAGCCGCGATAGCCGTCGACCGAGAGTTTGCACCATGCAGGGCCGCATTCGTCGAGTTTGGCGATGACGCCCGCTTGAAGTTCGGCGTTCTCGGTCGCTTGTGCGTCCGCGCGTGCCCGCAATGGCAGCATGTCTTGATCAACGATGACGGTCCGCGTGCCAGATATCATCGTATAGTGCACCCAGCCGCCTTGGCCTTCGCGGTCAATTACCCGCCGCCAATGCCCGTATTCAGCAACGACCTGCAGCGGCATGTTGCGCCGCTTGAAAACCCAATCGATCCGGTGTGTCAGGGACGGGCCGCGCCGCACGTTGGCTTCGCTTGCTTTCAACGATACAAAGCGTGGCATCGGCAAATTGGTTTCTGGCCCTAGGGCAGCTGCGGGCGCGTCATTTTCTTGGCTAGATGCCATGCTTGCGCAAAGCACAATCGCGCATACCCATTTTACCAATGAAAACATTGCCTGTTCGCCTTTATCACTACTCAAACGGCGCATCGGTTCTTGTGCCTCGCGTCCGTTTCTTGCAACCTGACACTGACACGTCAATTTGAAAAGCAGGGGAGTGAGTTTCATGACAGGTAAACGCTTGAGTGTTGTTGTGACGCGACGGTTGCCCGATGTCGTTGAGACGCGATTGTGCGAATTGTTTAATTGCGTATTGCGCGAAGATGACACGCCGATGACCCGCGACGAACTGGCAGAGGCCATGCGTACGGCTGATGTGCTGGTGCCGACAATTACGGACAAGATTGATGCTGGGCTTTTGTCGGGTGCGGGCGAGAATTTGCGCCTGATTGCCCATTATGGTGCGGGCGTAGATAATATTGATGTCGCGACTGCCCGCCAGCGCGGCATTCAGGTGTCGAACACCCCAGGTGTTACCACGGATGATACCGCTGACATGGCGATGGCGTTGATGCTGGCCGTGACCCGCCGCATTCCCGAAGGCCTGCGCGTCATGCAGGGCAATGACTGGCAAGGTTGGAGCCCCACAGGCATGTTGGGCGGTCGCATTGGTGGTCGCCGTTTGGGCATTTTGGGTATGGGGCGTATCGGTCAGGCCGTTGCCCGCCGCGCGGCAGCATTTGGTATGCAAGTCCACTATCACAACCGCAAGCGCCTGCGCCCCGAGGTCGAAGAGGCTTTGGATGCGACCTATTGGGAGAGCCTCGACCAGATGATCGCACGCATGGATATTGTGTCGGTTTCCTGCCCGCACACCCCGTCGACGTTTCATTTGATGAATGCACGCCGATTAAAGTTGATGAAGCCTGATGCTGTGTTGGTCAACGTATCGCGTGGTGAAGTCGTTGATGAAAACGCACTGACCCGCATGTTGCGCGCAGGTGAATTGGCGGGTGCCGGTTTGGATGTTTTCGAGAACGCGCAAGCCATCAACCCGCGCCTCAAAGAGCTGCCCAATGTCGTGCTGCTGCCGCATATGGGGTCGGCAACGATTGAGGGCCGCGTAGAGATGGGTGAGAAAGTGATCATCAACATCAAAACATTTGCCGATGGGCACCGTCCGCCGGATCTGGTTATTCCAGCGATGTTGTAAGTCAAATGGTCGGGCCCAAAGGCCCGATCTAAGCATTTAAATCACAAGAAACCTAGCGCGCGTCCTCGAGGATCAGCACGTAGTTTGATGCAGAAAAGCGGAGCATATCATTGTCGGCACGGCCAGCTATGTGGGAGCCTTGGGCGTCCATGCAGGCGCCCAAAACCGACATTGCGACAAGCGCAAGCACGGTAGTTCGGGTCATTTGTCGTTCTCCTCAAAAGTCCACTTCTAACGAGTGGTACCTTCAATATAGCACATGTTGTGTCACATTGCGAGGGGGAGGAGTAAAAAATGCTTCCCCGTCAAAAGGTTAACGCCAGAGGCATATTTAGATGCCTCTGGCGTTACTTCGACTATCTGTAGAAATTAGCGGTAAACTTCGTCTTCTGACGGGAATGACCGGTCTTTGACTTCCTCTGCGTATCGCTTGACTGAGTCTTCGATCATCGGTCCGAGTTGCCCGTAAACTTTCACAAATTTTGGCGTCCATGGGTTCATGCCAAGCATATCCTCCAGCACCAGAATTTGCCCGTCGCAATCTGCGGATGCACCGATGCCAATGGTTGGAATAGCAATCTCGTTGGTGATCTTGGACGCAAGTGGTTCGACCATGCCTTCGAGCACCACAGCGAAGGCGCCAGCGTTGGTCACAGCATGGGCGTCTGCGATATGTGCGCCCCATGTGTCCTCGTCGCGCCCTTGGGTTTTGAACCCGCCCATCACGTGGCTTGACTGTGGTGTCAGGCCGATATGCGCCATGACGGGGATGCCCCGTTCAACAAGGAACTTGATCGTGTCGGCCATGCGCGCGCCGCCTTCAAGTTTGACGGCCCCGCAACCCGTTTCCTTCATGATCTTGGCTGCGTTGCGGAATGCCATGTTCGGAGATTCTTCATAGGTTCCAAAGGGCATGTCCACAACGATCAGCGCTTTTTGTGTGCCGCGCACAACGGCCTTGCCATGCATGATCATCAGGTCGAGCGGCACGCCTACAGTGCTGTCCATCCCGTGCATCACCATCCCAAGGCTGTCGCCGACAAGGATAAAGTCCGCATATTTATCAACGATTGCAGCAGTATGCGCATGATAGGAGGTCAGTGATACAATTGGATCACCGCCTTTTCGGTTCGCGATTTGCGGCACAGTATTGCGGCGGATTTTCTCAGATTGAACACTCATAGTGTGATTTCCTTTTGGTCGATCAACAAAACATCGCCGAATTGCGCTGACAGCATGATCCCGATGGAACCGTTTGGCGTGCCTGTCGCAGGGGCGAAAGTGGTTGGGTCTACGATATCGACCGCGACGAGGTCTGCAAGGGGTTCCGTGGCGATGGTGGCGCGGATCGCATCGGCGGCGGTCTCGATAGTTTCGCCAGAGCGGAGCAGGGCCTCTGCTGCGGCAAGTGCTGTCACAAGGATCGGCGCTGCTGCGCGGTGGTCTGGTGTCAGTCGCACGTTGCGCGATGACATAGCCAACCCGTCGGCTTCGCGCACCGTAGGCACGCCGTGGATTTCAATCGGGGCGTGCAAGTCACGGACCATACGCCGGATCACAGCAAGTTGCTGATAATCCTTTTCCCCAAAATAGGCCGCATTTGCGCCGACAATATTGAACAGTTTGGTCACAACTGTCGCGACCCCGCGGTAATGTCCAGGCCGCACAAGCCCGTGAAACACATGGGCAAGCCCTGTCGTTTCAACGATTGTTTCGTCGCCGTCTGGGTACATTTCCGCAACTTGGGGCATAAATACGGCGGCGACGCCTGCGGCTTTGAGCATCGCAAGGTCTTGGGTTTCGGTACGCGGATAGGTTTCCAGATCGGCAGGGTTACCAAACTGCGTTGGGTTCACAAAGATCGTCGCGACAACATTGGAATGGGCGTTAGATGCTGCTTTGACTAACGCCATATGGCCTGCATGTAATGCGCCCATCGTAGTTACCAGACCCACGGTGCCTTGTTTTGACATTTCTGCGACCGCCGCACGAATGTCTTTTATTGTTGTGCAAATCTTCATCGGTCTACCTTATCGAATGCGTTGCCAAATCAATAAGCGGCGGGGCGGGATGCCACAAGTGCCACAAAATCGTCGCAACAGTAACGCACTGGTGTCGCGATTGTTTCGCAACTTAAGGGGGTATTTAATCGAGAGAGCAGCCATGAACCGATTCATTTTTCCGATTTTCTTTGGCGGCATCCTGCTAATTGCAGCGATGTGCCTGATGTTATTCCAGCAAATGCAGACAGAGGATGTCGCGAAAGCTGATGGCGACAATTCCGACGACAAAGAAATATCCGTCGAGGCGACGCCCGGTGGCAGTCAGGCCACCACTGGCATGGCGTTCGCGCTTAAGATGATGTGGGAAGATTTGACAGGATCAGCCACGGTGCGCCCCAAAGTCAGTTTGAAAGATCTTGCGCCATCTGATCCCGAAGGATGGTTTGCTGCTGACTACCGCACGGCTGATGGTGAAGAAATTACGCAGACCAAATTTTCACGCAATCCGATTGTGAAGACTGGCACGAACACCTTGCTGGAAGATTTTGATGATGCTGCAAATGGTGTCGGCAATGCGATTGTGCGTCATTACATGCGTGGCAGTCAGCGTATCGCTTTCTTGATGTACGTACCTGACCAATACAACCGTAACACCGTGCGCGGCGGTATGATGGCGGCTATTTCAAGCAATATTAGCTTTACCTCGGATATAATCGGGGGTGGCAAGACTGATATTTTCGCGCTGCACCATGGTGTTCCGTTTAGGCAAGCTGATCCATATTCGCGTAGCGGGTCATCGGGCATCAAGGTCCCCGTGGATTACCGTGTGTTCACTGCCGATGTTGGTCGCGTTTTTATAATCAAGATTTTGACAAATGCTAGCGACGCTGCGGTTGCCGAAGTCATGAAGGCCATTCCGATGGCAGACTTGATTGCCCGTCTGCCAGAGCCTGATCCGCATTTGCTGATTAGCACAACCTTTCAGACCTACACCGATGATCTGCCACGCGAGGCGCCTGCGCCGACGATTGCCCGCAAAGCCTATCTACTAGTGAATACCCGTCTGGATTATTCGGTGAAGTCAAAACGATTGTTGGACAGCATGGTCAGCGGAAACTTTAAATCATGGGAAGATGTGTTTGACCATCACGGTACGGCCTTGTCTTACCCGCAGGAAATTCGTGACTTGCTTGGCCCAATACCTGAACTTAGCCCGCTCGAAGAGGTATCGTATACTGCGAAAGGCCTATTGGAAGGGCAAACCGTTTGGACCGACACAGAAGAACGTATTCTAAGCGCTATGTGGGGCGTGCACCGCACCGCAAAAGAACGCAAAGATATGGATCGCTATATCAAAGATGGGGATGTTTTGGCAGACGAGGTGATCCGCCTGATCCGCTTGATGCCTGAAACCTACGACGCGGCAGCGGCAACCTCAGTTGCTTTGCCTGAATCCACCGTCTCAGCGTCCGAACTGGTGATCCGTCGCGGCACGAAGATCGGCCAAGGTGAGAATACCTTCGGGAATTGCACGATAGAACTGGGTGTACGCCGCTGTGTCGTGGGCGGAACTGAGTAACAGACATTGAAGCGGCCCTGCGTTTGCGGGGCCGTTTCTTTTGCGACTGTCGCAATCGTGCGCTGACAGGTCGGCTGGTTCTGGTGTTGGATGTGGTTTTCGCGCAATTTACGCACAACGCGTATTTGCAGAGGAATCGCCCCATGAAAACCAACGTCAAAGCTTTAGTTGTCGGCGGTGGTGCCGTCGGAACGTCGATTGCCTACCACCTTGCGAAAGCGGGCTGGGAAGATGTCATGCTTTTGGAGCGTGATGAGTTGACGTCTGGATCAACTTGGCATGCTGCGGGCTTGCTGCCGTTGTTCAACATGTCTTTTGCCACAACGCACATCCACAAGTATTCGGTTGATTTCTATAAATCGCTGGAGGCCGAAACAGGCCTGAACGCTGGCTTTGCGGTTGTTGGTAACCTGCGCATGGCGCAGACCGACGAGCGTATGGACGAGTATATGCTTTACGCGTCCACCGCCGAGACATGCGATGTTCCTTACGAGTGGATGACACCTGATCAAATCAAGGCAAAATGGCCGTTGATCCGTACGGACGACCTGAAAGGCGCACTTTATCACCAGACAGATGGGTATATTAACCCCGCTGACGTGACCCAAGCGATGGCCAAGGGTGCACGTCAACATGGTGCTATGATCGAGCGTAAGTGGCAGGCCGATGCGTTTCATTGGAATGGCACGCATTGGGACGTGACATGTGTGAAAATGGTTGAGAAGGGCGGCAACCTTGTGCCGTCCGAAGAGACTATTGTGATCACCGCCGAACATGTTGTGACGGCATCGGGCAACCACGCGCAAACGACCGCCCGCAAGCTCGGCATCAAGATCCCTGCGATCCCTGTAGAGCACCAGTTTATCGTGATGGACAAAGACCCTGCGCTGGTTGAATTCCGTGCGGCGGGCAATGTCGAGCATCCCGTTGTGCGTGATGCCGATGCGCAATCTTACGTCCGTGAAGAACGTGGCGGTTGGATTTTGGGTGTCTACGAAAAGAACGCGCCTGCAGTGTTTGAATACGGCGTGCCTGACAGTTTCCGCGCGGATTTGTTCCCGCTCGACCTAGAGCGGATCGAAGAGCAGTACATGGCGATGATCCACCGGATTCCGTCTTGCGAGGAAAGCGGCTTGAAGGACGACTTCAACGGCCCGATTTGCTATACACCAGACGGCAACCCGCTGGTTGGTCCTGCACCTGGTTTGCGCAATATGTGGTTGGCTGAAGGGTTCTCGTTCGGGATCACGGCGGCGGGTGGGACCGGCTATTACCTCGCCCAAATGATGGTCGATGGTGAAGCCGAGATTGACATGGCATCGCTTGATCCAAAACGCTACGGCGACTGGATGACGACCGAATATGCGGCGCGTAAGAACGAAGAATGCTACGACCACGTTTATGTGTTGCACCACCCAGATGAAGAGCGTCCTGCGTGTCGTCCGCTGCGGTGCTCGCCTGCCTATGACCGTCAGGCTGCACGCGGCGCACAGTTTGGTTTTGTGAATGGTTGGGAGCGTCCGAACTACTTTGCCCCGATGGGCTTTAACGACCACGATGCGCGGTCTTTCCGCCGTGGTGGCTGGTGGCAATATGCCGTTGAAGAAGCAAAAGCTGTGCGTGAAGGCGTGGGCCTGATTGATGCGACTGCGTTTACCAAACATGTGGTCAAAGGACCAGGCGCGACGGCGTTCCTCGACTGGTTCACAACGAACAAACTGCCAAAGGTCGGTCGTATCAACCTGACTTATGCGCTGACGTCACACGGCACGACCCGCACGGAATATACCATCGTGCGCATGTCTGAGGATGAATATTATCTTGTATCAGCAGGGGCTTGGACGGCTTATGACGCCGACTTCTTGCGCAAAGCAGTTGAGGACAAAGAGGCCGAGTTCGGCCGCATCGAAGTGCAGAACGTCACGACCCAATGGGGTGTGTTTGCGATTGCAGGCCCAAAGGCCCGTGCGGTTTTGGCTGAGGTCATCAAAGACGCAGAGCCAGAAACGGCGCTGTCCAACAAGCGGTTCCCTTGGCTGTCTGCTAAGAAGATCGAGCTTGGCATGTGCCCTGTAAACGCGATCCGTGTGGCCTATACTGGTGAGTTGGGTTGGGAATTGCATCACCCGATTGAGATGCAGAACTATCTGTTCGATTTGCTCGAAAAGGCGGGTGAAAAGCACGGCATGAAATTGGTCGGTGCGCGTGCGCAAAACTGGCTGCGTCAGGAGAAATCCTACCGCGCGTTTGGCAACGAACTGGGCCGCGATGCGACACCGGTCGAGGCCGATTTGCCACGCTTTATCGACCTCAATAAAGAGTTCCACGGCAAGGACGAAATGGTCGCAAAGGGTGTGCGTTCCAAGTGTGTCACCGTGCTGATTGACGGGCCAAACGATGCCGATCCATGGGGTCGTGAGGCGCTATATGATATGGATGGCAACCGCATTGGTCGTCTGACATCGGGCGGCTATTCGGTGGCATTCGAGAAGTCGATTGGCATGGGCTATGTAAAGCCTTCGATGGCCGAAGTTGGCGCAAAGGTTCAGGTCAAAATGCTGGATCAAATGTGGCCTGCCGAAATCGTCGAAGATAGCCCGTATGACTCCAAGAACGCGGCGATCCGCGTCGACGGTTAGGACCTAAACCGAGCTGGATTAAGAGCAGCAACAGCGCCCGCGTCAATCGCGGGCGTTTTGTTGTTGACGAGGTCTGCCAAAAGCTGACCCGCGGCGGGGCTGGATTGCATGCCGTAGCCACCTTGCCCTGCGCACCAGATGAAGCTTGGTTCCGACGGCTCTGGTCCCAGCACCAAGGTCCGGTCGGGCGAGAAGGTGCGCAGCCCAGCCCATGACGCCAACAGGCGGGTTACGGGTTCGATCACGTTTTCTTCATAGCGGGCCATGCCTTCGGCCAGCACCATGTCATCGGCAAAGACGTCGTGAGGCTCCATCAGGTCTTCTTCGGCGGGTGATACAATGAGCGCGCCAGCGTCGGGTTTTGCATACCATGCCTCGTTGGCCCCAAAGATCATGGGCCAGCTTGAAACGTCATGCCCACCTGGTGCCGGGATGCGGCCCATTGAGCGGCGGTATGGCGTAAAGCCGATGGGGGCGATGTCTGCCATTTGTGCGATTTGGTCCACCCATGGCCCTGCCGCGTTCACGAGGATGGCGGCCGTATAAACGCCGTCTTTTGTCGTGACCTGCCAGCCTGAGCCCTGTTTTTGAATGTCTGTCACAGCCGCCTTGGTTGTGACCTTTCCACCGTTTGCGCGGATGGTTTTCACGAAGCTCTGAATCAGGAGATCAGTGTCCAAGTCCCAAGCGTCTGCGTGGTACCCTGCGCGGTCAATGACGTTTGTGTTGAGTATGGGAACCATTTCTTTGGCTTCATCCCCAGACATCAATTCAAGACCCATTTGAATGCGCTCTGCTTCGAATTCCACGCCTGCTGCTTTGCTGCCAACCAGCATCAAGCCACGCGGAGAAAGCAGATTGTTATCAACGTGGTAGCTGCGGCTGGCTGCGTTCAGCGCT
Organism: Loktanella sp.; assembly: GCA_024686085.1. Lineage (GTDB taxonomy): Bacteria > Pseudomonadota > Alphaproteobacteria > Rhodobacterales > Rhodobacteraceae > Yoonia. Next base: position 24,046 of record JAIBDT010000014.1, on the reverse strand, counting down.
ACAGTTGAGGGTTTGCCGTAGCTTTCCTCGAACAGGGCTGCTGACCGCCCAGATGCGTGGTACGCAAGAGATGCTTCTGCCTCGAGTAATCGCACCGTCCCAAGCTTGGAAAGGTAAGCCCCTGCAGACGTGCCTGCGACGCCGCCACCAATGATGATAAAGTCTGTCATGAGGCGACGTTCGCACGGGGTTTTGGGCTATGCAATGGGGTGTTTTATGCGTGCACAGTTTTTTTGAAAGCCGTTTCACTCCAGTCGCATCCTTTTTTTAATTTGGCCTCCTAGAATGGCCGTATTTTGACGACAAGTGACAGCCTGTTTGGCCACAATTTCATGAGTTTGAGGAGATGATCGGAACGGTAAACCGTGTTGAGATTTGGACGGATGGGCCTGTTAACGAGCGCATTCGGCGTTGGTGCCTTGCAGCGAATTGGCCCGTCTGGAGGTGCCTCAGGGCCGTGTTTTTAACTGCCGGTTTTCAGAGTTCGTGTTCGGAATACGTGAACCGGAGGTCTGGCAGAAAATGGCCCTAGAGGCGCCTGACCTTGTCACACTGCACGGATTGGACCGCTGTGATCCGTCGCTGCTCGAGGTTGAGGGCATGGGCAGGATGCGCGACAAGAAACTGCGCCTGACAGCCCATGGTCGATTTATATGAGATCGCTTGTTGGAAATGGAAAAGGCCCACCGGTGAAGGCGGGCCGATCACTTTCTATGTGGAAGATGTTTTAGGCGCCGTCGCCCTCTCCGCCGCCGCCTTCGCCGCCTTCGCCATCGCCTTCACTATCGCCCTCACCTTCGCCGCTCAGTCCCGCGCCGTCTCCATCGGCCTCGACGGCAGCTGCGGCCAATGCACCACCTGCAAGCATGCCGACTGATGCACCAACGAGCGTCCCTGGGCCGGGGCCCCCAACCGCAGTGCCAATTGCGGCCCCGAGAGCTGTCGCGCCGATGACAATGACTGAGACGGTCCCCGCGCCTGTAGAGGCGTAAGATTCTTGTTCTGGCTCTGGCTGCGTTGTGTCGCTATCGCGATCGGTGATCAGGCGCATCCCTGGGACGAGTTCTGCTCGCACAAAGCGTGATTTTGTAGATTTTTCCAACTTTACCAGAAGCTCATTCCATTGCGCGTTGGATTTTGCGCGTGGCATGAGCTGGATGATCTTGGCATCCTCTGCTGTAATCAGTTTGTGATCTTGCAGTGTTTGAAGCCCATCCATAAAAAACTGTTTTGGGGATTTTTCTTCAAACTGTTCGAGAACACCATGAATGACTTTATATGCTAATTTGGTTTTCAATGTACCAATCCTTTTAAAAAATTGCGTCGTTCTTAGGGATGGAACGACATCCAAAAAAATTACCGAAGTTTCAAACGCACAATACTGAGATGTCAAAATATGACATGTATTTGATCTGGCGTTTTAAGATATCACCCCGAAAAATAATGGGCTGATCAGTGTCGCTGAAAATGTAACTTCAATAATACATCCACGTTATGCCGCGTTTTTCGAAATGGTAAGTCGGGGATTCCTTACCTTTGACGCAAAAAAGGCCCGCCGGTGAGGGCGGGCCTTTCCTTTTTGTTTCTAATCGCCGCTTATTGCGGGATGTCGCCTGTGATGCCTTCAACGTAGAAGTTCATGCCAGCCAGCGTGCCGTCGTCGGCTGTTTCGCCGTCAGCGAGCCAAGCGGAACCGTCTTGCTTGTTCACTGGGCCCGTGAAGGCGTGGTAGGAGCCGTCGGCCAAGCTATCGCGCAGGGCTTCCGCTGCTGCTTTTACGTCGGAAGGCACTGCATCAGTGATGTCACCGATGCCAACCATGCCAGCGCCGATACCGTCCCATGTGTCTGTGGACGTCCATGTCCCGTCCATGACGGCTTTGGTCCGTGCGATGTAGTAGGGGGACCAGTTGTCGATGATTGAGGACACACGTGGGAATGGACCGAATTCAGCCATGTCAGATGCTTGGCCGAAAGTCACAACGTTGCCAGCCGCTTGTGCGGCTGCCTGTGGTGCGGTGGAATCCGTGTGTTGCAAGATCACGTCAGCACCTTGTTCGATCAAAACGGTGGCAGCTTCCGCTTCTTTCGCAGGATCAAACCATGTGTAGGCCCAAACGATCTTAAACTCGACGTCAGGATTAACCGCTTTGGCTTGGATGTAGGCAGAGTTGATGCCGCGGATAACTTCTGGGATCGGGAAGGAGCCGATGTAACCGACGATGTTCGACTTTGTCATAGAGCCAGCAATCAGACCCTGAACAGCGCGCCCTTCGTAGAAGCGTGCGGAGTAAGTAGAGACGTTATCGGCGCGCTTGAAGCCTGTTGCGTGTTCGAATTTCACGTCTGGGAACTTGGCTGCGACATTCATTGTCGGATCCATGTAACCGAAAGATGTTGTGAAGATCAGGTCTGCACCGCCAAGGGCCATTTGTGTCATGACACGTTCTGCGTCCGGGCCTTCTGGCACGCTTTCAACAAACACAGTTTCAACCGCGTCGCCGAATTCAGCCTCGACAGCAAGGCGTCCTTGGTTGTGCTCGTATGTCCAGCCGCCGTCGCCGACGGGTCCGACAAATACAAAGCCGACTTTGGTTTGGTGCGAGTCGGCCATAGCGCCCGACGCAACGCCGAGAGCGAGCGTGGCCCCAGCAAGAATTGATTTGATAGTCATTAGCATCCCCTAAATGGACTTAGTTTTGACCTCAGCGTGAGGCATGGAAGATTCGGCCCAGTGACCCGGGCGCCCGTCCTGCTGACATAATAACAAGAACGACGATGGTTGCCAGATATGGCGACATAGAAAGATATTCGACTGGAATTGCGAGCCCAGCCGCCTGTAGATTGAGCTGAAGGACAGTCACGCCGCCGAAAAGGTAGGCACCCAGCACAAGCCGCCACGGTTTCCAGCCTGCAAATACCACAATCGCCAGTGCGATCCAGCCTGCGCCTGCGGTCATCCCTTCGGTCCATTGTGGCACCCGCACAAGCGACAAGTATGCCCCGCCAAGTCCTGCGCAGGCCCCGCCGAACATGATCGCGAGGATGCGTACCCGCACCACTTTGTATCCCAAAGCGTGGGCCGCGTCGTGGTTTTCACCCACCGCCCGCAGCACAAGCCCCGCCCGCGTTTTGTGCAGAAACCACCATGCAGCCGCCACGAGGATCAACCCGACATAGACCATCGGGTCGTGCTGAAAGACGATAGGCCCGATTATAGGGATGTCGCCGAAAAGCGGGATGTGCCAGTCGGGGAAGCTGGGTGCTTTCATCCCGATATAGTTTTGCCCCATCAGAGCCGAAAGACCGAGGCCAAAGAGCGTAAGTGCAAGACCTGTCGCTACTTGGTTTGATAACAACACTTGGGTCAGGATGCCGAAAAGCAGCGCAAGAATTGCCCCGCCAACTGCGGCCCCGATGAACCCAAGCCAAGGCGATCCTGTGCTGACCGCGACCATAAACCCGCAGACTGCCCCCGTGATCATCATTCCTTCAACGCCGAGGTTCAGCACGCCCGCACGTTCCACGACCAGTTCGCCGATCGCTGCAAGCAGGATCGGGGTTGCGGCCACCATGAGGGAGGCGAGCAGCAGGATTGGGTTGATTGATGACAGGTCCATTAGACTGCTTCCCCAGTTTTGAATTTGATCCGGTAGTTTGTCAGCAGGTCCACTGCCAGAAGGAAGAACAAAAGCATCCCTTGCAGCAGTTGGATCGCCGCACCGGGAAGCCCGAGGTTGGATTGCGCGATTTCGCCGCCGATGTAAGTCAGAGCCATCAACCCACCTGCAAGCAATATGCCGATGGGGTGAAGCCGCCCGAGGAAGGCCACGATAATCGCGGTAAAGCCGTAGCCTACATTAAAGTCGATGCTAATTTGACCCGCAGGCCCTGCGACTTCGAACAGCCCGGCCATGCCTGCCAACGCCCCCGAGATGCCAAGGCAGATGAGGATCATCCGGTTCGGGTTGACCCCCGCGAAAACTGCGGCGCGTGGTCCTTGGCCTGAAAGGCGGACTTGAAACCCGAAGATGTGCCGCGATAGCGTGATATAGGCGAAGATCACCGCGATAAAAGCGGCGACAACGCCCCAGTGCATTCCCGATCCTGCGATCAGTTCAAGGTTTGCTGCAGATGGGTATTGAGCCAAATTGCGGCTACCTGGAAAGCCCATGCCATCAGGGTTACGCATTGTGCCCAGCGCCATCGACGCCAGCAGTTGTTCAGCCACGTAAACCAGCATCAACGACACGAGGATTTCATTGGTGCCGAATTTCACCCGCAAAAGTCCCGGAATCATCGCCCAAAGCGTGCCGCCGATGGCCCCCGCGATGACCATTAGTGGAAAAATCAACCGCAGGTCCATTGGGTAAAATGCCAGCCCGACACCCGCGCCACAAATGGCCCCGACGATATATTGCCCCTCGGCCCCGATATTCCAGATGCCCGCCCGAAAGCCGAACGACAGCCCGATGGCAATCAAGACAAGTGGTGCCCCTTTGACCAGCAATTGCGGACGGTAATACCACGCAAATTCAGAGAACAGCGGATCGAGGAAAATCGTGCGGATCGTCTCGACAGGGTTTTTGCCCAAAAGCGCAAATAGCATGCCGCCAAAAAGCATCGTTAGCAACACGGCTAATAGTGGCGTTGCAAAGGCCCAAGCGCGTGACGGTTCTGGTCGCTTTTCAAGTTGGATCATTGTGCGACCTCCAAGTCATGCGCCCCGCCAAGCATCAGTCCTATTTCCTCAATTGTGAGTGTCGCTGCGTCCCGCGGGGCTGAAAGCTTGCCGTCGTTGAGCGCTGCAAAGCGGTCTGATACCTCCATCAATTCGTCAAGGTCCTGGCTAATCACCACAACGGCGGCCCCTTGGGCTGCAAGATCGAGCAGTGCTTGTCTGATCGCCGCTGCGGCCGAGGCATCAACGCCCCACGTCGGTTGATTGACGACTAAAACATCGGGGTCTTGCATGATCTCGCGCCCAATCACGAATTTCTGCAAGTTGCCTCCCGAGAGTGATCCCGCGGTGCTGCGCTCGCTGGGGGTGCGCACGTCAAAAGTCCGAATAATTTCTTTGGCAAAGTCACGCGCCTTGTCCCACTGCACGAATCCATTGTTCGCAAGGTTTTTACGCGTCGTTGCAGTGAGAGCGGTGTTCTCGATCAGGCTCATGTCTGGTATGGCCGCGTGTCCGTTGCGTTCTTCGGGGGCAGCGCAAAGACCGATGGCCCGCCGCGCGTTTGGCGCGAGATGCCCAGCAGGTTGTCCTGCAATTTTTACCATGTCCGTTTGTGTGCGCATCTCGCCTGAAAGTGCAGCAACCATTTCGTCTTGCCCGTTGCCCGCAACGCCGCCAATCCCGAAAATTTCGCCTTTGCGCACCTCAAGAGTAACACCACGCAAGGCCGTGCCGAATTGGTGTGGGGCAGGGGCAGTCAGGTTTGTAAGCGTAAGTGCCACGTCACCCAGCGGTTTTTCGCGCCGAGCGGGAACATGAAGCACCATGCCGACCATCATCTCGGCCATCTCGCGTGCTGAGGTTGTCTTGGGATCACATTCGCCGACGACTTGCCCCAATCGTAGCACTGTTGCGTGATCGCACAGGGCGCGGATTTCTTCCAGCTTGTGAGATATATAGAGGATCGAGGTACCCTCTGCCGCCAGTTTACGCAGGGTCTGGAATAAGATTTCGACCTCTTGTGGGGTCAGCACAGAGGTCGGTTCGTCCATGATCAATAGTTTCGGTGATTGCAGCAGGCAGCGAATGATTTCGACCCTTTGCCGTTCACCTGCCGACAGGTCGCCTACGATCATATCTGGATCGAGTGGCAATCCGTATTGATGGCTAACCTTGCGCACCTGTTCGGCGATTTCGTTTTGTGGTGGCGGATTTTCCATCCCCAGAGAGATGTTTTCTGCGACGTTCATCGCGTCAAAAAGCGAGAAATGTTGAAACACCATCGCGACCCCTGCCGCACGCGCTGCCCGTGGTTCGGCGGGCGTAAAGGGTTCGCCTTCTAGCGTCATGGTGCCGCTGTCAGGTTTCACAAGTCCGTAAATCGCCTTAACCAAAGTTGATTTTCCAGCCCCGTTTTCGCCCAATAATGCGTGAATTTCGCCTCGACCGATGTCGAATGACACGTTCTTGTTTGCGACGACGCCCGGGTAGGCTTTGGTCAATCCTTGGATGGAAATCAGGCTCATGCGGTTTGATCCTTTTGCCGAACGTATGAGGGGGCAAGTATTGCAGTTGCGACACCAATTGCAATCTGTGCCGGGTGTTTGCCCAGAGACGGGTCACCAATCGGGCAGGCGATTTGTGCGATGTCCGATTGCGTGTGCCCGAGAGCTGCCAGTCGTGATTTAAAACGTGCCCATTTTGTCGTCGATCCGATCAAGCCAATACTGTTACAGGTATGCGAAAGCAGCGCATGACAGATCGCGAGGTCAGTTGCGTGAGAATGGGTGACGATAAGGTGTTCAGCGCCATTCGGCGCTAATTGCGCTGCGTTTTCAGGGGCTTTCGCAGGCAGGGTCGTCACATTTATTGGCAAAGTCGCCGGAAAGATGTCATCACGCCCATCGATCCACGTAATGGCAACGTCGGGCAGCGGGCTCAGAGCGTGGACAAGCGCTTGGCCCACATGCCCCGCTCCGTAAATCCAAATATTGCGGTGAGGCGCAGTTTGAGCGACCGCATTTGCCTGATAGGACAGCATTACTGATCCGCCGCAGCATTGCCCAAGGTTTGGCCCTAGAGGAATGGTTTGTTTATCAGAGGTGTGGCCTGCGGCTAGCATATTTCGGGCGTGTGCCATGGCCTCCCATTCCAGAGCGCCGCCGCCGATAGTGCCTTCGATTTTGTCCGCAAAGACGCGCATTTGCGTGCCTGTGTTGCGTGGCGCAGACCCCGCGGTTCGGCTGATTGTGACGGTGATATATGTCATCCGCGCACCGTGTTGACCGCGGCGAGGATACGTTCGGGTGTCGCCGGTGCATCGAGTGACGGATAGATATCGCCACATGATGCGACGGCGTCCGATATCGCAAGCAATGCCGAAATTCCGTGCATGAATGGCGGCTCACCGACTGCCTTTGAGCGGTAAACTGTATTCGCAGGGTTGGGCGCGTCCCAGAGAGCGACGTTGAAGACGCGTGGTCGGTCAGAGCAGGCGGGGATTTTGTAGGTCGAGGGCGCGTGGGTTTTGAGGTTGCCCTTGTCGTCCCAGACCAGTTCTTCTGTGGTCAGCCAGCCCGCACCTTGCACGTAGCCACCCTCGATCTGGCCAATGTCGAGATCGGGGTTCAGCGAGGACCCTGCATCATGCAGAATGTCACAGCGCAGGATGCGGTTTTCACCTGTCAGCGTGTCGATGACGACTTCGGTCAGTGCCGCCCCTTGAGCGAAGTAAAAGAACGGTTGGCCTTGCCCCTTGATCCGGTCCCACGCAAGGTCAGGGGTTTTGTAGAAGCCCGTGGCCGACAAGCTGACGCGGTTGGTGTAGGCCAGCATGGCGGCTTGGGCGAAGGTGAGCGTGGTCTTGCCTGTTGTGACGTTACCGTCCGCAAAGGTCACGTCGCGGGCCGTGCCACCGTGGGTTTGGGCCACGATTTCGGCGATACGCGCAATGATCATGTCGCAGGCGTTTTGCACGGCCATGCCGTTGAGGTCGGTCCCTGAGGACGCGGCGGTGGCGGATGTATTGGGGACTTTTGCGGTGTCAGTTGCCGTGATCTTGATTGCGTCCATGGATACGCCGAACCGCGAAGCAGCAACCTGAGCGACTTTCTGGAACAAGCCCTGGCCCATCTCGGTGCCGCCGTGGTTCAAGTGAATTGAGCCGTCTTGATAGACATGCACAAGCGCACCCGCTTGGTTCAGGTGCGTGAGCGTGAAGGAGATACCGAATTTGACGGGCGAGAAGCCGAGACCCTTTTTCAGAATAGGGTTGTCGGCGTTCCATGCGTCAACGGCGCGGCGCCGTGCGGCGTAGTCAGCGGTTTTGAGTAGAGCTTCAGTCATTTCTTGCAAGATGAAGTCGTTGACCTTCATGCCGTAAGGCGTCGTGTTGGTCTTGGTCGCTTTGCTCATGTGTGCGTAGTAGTTGGCTTGGCGCACTTGGATTGGGTCGAGGCCGAGATGGGCCGCTATGTGGTCCATCACGCGTTCAATCCCCAGCACGCCTTGCGGACCGCCGAAGCCGCGGTAGGCCGTGGCGCTTTGGGTGTTGGTCTTGAGGCGGTGCGATGTGATGCGTACAGCGTCCAACAGGTAGGCGTTGTCGGCATGTAGCATGGCGCGGTCCGCGACAGGGATCGACAGATCAAGCGCCCAACCGCAGCGGGTCATTTGGGTAAAATCAACGGCTGCCAAGACACCTTTGTCATTAAAACCAATGTCATAGCTGATGCGGAAGTCGTGCCGCTTGCCCGTGATCATCATATCGTCGTCGCGGTCGTAGCGCATTTTGCAGGGGCGGCCCGTGGCGCGTGCCGCGATTGCGCATCCAACGGCAAGCGCGTTGCCTTGGCTTTCTTTGCCGCCAAACCCGCCCCCCATCCGACGCACTTCGCACCGCACCGCATGCATTGGCAGGCCTACGGCTTCGGCGACTTTATGCTGTATCTCCGTGGGGTGCTGCGTCGAGGAATGCACGACCATGTCGCCGCCTTCCTGCGGGAATACGAGGGCAGCTTGGCCTTCGAGATAGAAGTGTTCCTGCCCGCCCATGTCGATCTCGCCTTGCAGGCGATGCTTAGCATTGCCAAGCGCCGCGTCTACATCGCCCTTGGTCCAGATGCGCGGCCCGTCTTCAAAGCGGGAGTCTGCGGCAAGCGCATCCTCAATCGTGAGGATCGGTGTTCTTGCGTCAATTTTGATCTCGCCCAGCATCGCGGCTTTGCGAGCGGCGAGGTGCGAGGTTGCCGCGATCATAAAAATCGGTTGCCCGAGGTAATGCACCTCGCCAGTCGCCAAGAGGGGCTCGTCATGTGCGCTGGGCGAGACATCGTTGGCGAAAGGTAGGTCGTCGGCAGTAAAAACGGCGATGACGCCCGTCGCCGCACGCACTTTGTCGAGGTTGATCGCAGTGATTTTGCCAGACGCAATCTCGCTGGTGCCAAACGCCAAATGCAGCGTATTGGCGGGCGTCGGGATGTCGTCGATATAGCGGGCTTGGCCTGTGACGTGTAGCGGTGCTGCGTCATGGGGCAGAGATTTATGTGCGCTCATGGCTGGACCTCCAGAACGGATGTGGCTTGGCCCGAGAGTTCGGCAAAGTAGCGCAAGAGCATGTTCTGCGCAGCCTCGCAGCGGTAGGCGGCAGAGGCGCGCATGTCGGACATTGGGGTGTAATCAGTGGCGAAGGCGGGCAGGGCTGCTTGGACTGTTTGCTGCGTCCATGGCTGACCGATCAACGCGTTTTCTACCGTTGTGGCCCGTGCTGGTGTGCCAGCCATGCCGCCGAAGGCGATCACGGCGGATTGCACTTTTCCATCCAAGACGGTCACATTGAACCCCCCGCAGACCGCAGAAATGTCCTGATCGAACCTTTTGGAAAGTTTGTAGACCCGCAGGTTTGGTGCAGATTTGGGTATCGTGATGCCTGTGATGAGCTCGCCCTTGGCGCGGTCTTGTTTGCCGTAGGCGATGAAAAAGTCTTGAAGGGGGATCGAACGTGTGGCTGCGCCATGGCGTAGGTGTAGCGTTGCCCCCAATGCGATCAGCGCAGGAGGGTTGTCACCGATGGGCGAGCCGTTGCCGATGTTGCCGCCAATGGTTGCGGCCCCGCGCACTTGCTCAGATCCATAGCGGCGGACCATTTCGGCGTAGGACGGGTGATAGATTTTCAGCGTCTGATGCACATCCACCATTGTAACAGCCGCGCCGAAGGTAATTGTATCGGCTGTTTCAGTGATCTTTTGCAAATCCATGCAGCGGTTGAGGAACACCACTTGGTCCAATGTGCGCAACTGTTTGGTGACCCAAAGACCAACATCAGTTGCCCCTGCAATCACCGTGGCGTCGGGGTTGGCCGCATACCATGCGCAAAGCGCATCAAGCGTTTCTGGTGCGAAAGGGGCAGGTCCAGCGGGCGCTTTTTCTTCTTTCATCCAGACAGGAACGGCCTCGGTTTCGGCGGCTTGGGCGGCGCGGATAATGGGCGCATACCCCGTGCAGCGACAAAGGTTGCCTGCAAGCATATCGTCGTGATCTTTGTGCCCGTTTGCGTGCCCTGCTGCCATAGAAGCGATAAAACCCGGAGTGCAGAACCCGCATTGTGATCCGTGGTGGTCCACCATCGCTGTTTGCACGGGATGCAATTCACTATTAGGACCACTGATCCCCTCGATCGTACGCACGGATTTACCGTGAAGTTGTGGCAGGAACAGGATGCAGGCGTTTAAAGCGCGCTTGCTGGTCTCGTCCGTCACGACGACCGAACAAGCGCCGCAGTCACCTTCGTTGCAGCCCTCTTTTGTGCCCGTCAAACCGCGCGTGTTGCGCAGCCAATCCAGCAGCGTTTGCGTGGCAGGTGTATCCACCTCCACGGTTTCCCCATTGAGAAGAAACGTAACTTTCATCATGTAAACCCGCCGCGGTACTAGGGTCAGCGGGTGCGTGGCGATGCGTCGATGCGGCGTAGACGCGTGCCCCCGTTTGGCGCGATGAAAACCGTGTTGCACAAATTTATCAAGTTTTTTCGCAATTTTCGGGCATGTTTTCTTGGGGGGCATCGAAACAATGCGCTATTTTTTGGGCTCGGTGTCCAGAGAAAGTGCCAGTTGGTCGATCTGATCAAGTTGTTGTTCCCAGAGCATCCGCTGCCATTCTAGCCAGCCTTGAACCTCTAGCAATGGCGATGCTTCGATATGACAGGTGCGCACACGTCCCGTTTTTTCGGACCGGACCAATCCGCAGCTTTCAAGCACAGACAGATGTCGCATGAAGGTTGGCAGCGCCATGTCGTGTGGTGCGGCAAGTGCGCTGACCGTGGCGGGGCTACGCACGAGGTGTTCGATCACCGCCCGCCGCGTCGGGTCCGAGAGCGCTGCAAAGCAGGCGTTCAATTGTGGTGTTATTTCGCGCATGTTGGAATCGGCCCCCATTTGTTAGCAATGTGGCTAGGTAATGTTTTGCCTGCAATCGCAAAGTGCCGCTTGGCCCTGTTGCCCGCACCGAGTAGCCTAGGCGAATGTCAAATGATCCCCGATTCATCCATCTGCGCGTGCACACCGAATATTCCCTGTTGCAGGGGGCCGTTCATGCCAAAAAGCTGCCTGAAATGGCGGCCCATATGTATATGCCTGCCGTGGCCGTCACAGATACCAATAACATGTTCTGCGCTTTGGAGTTTTCCGAAGGGGCCGCAAAGGCGGGCGTGCAGCCGATAATCGGTTGCCAGTTGGATGTCGGCTATACAACGCCAGAACCCGGGAAACGCCCCGAAGACCCTGCCGCTGTTGTGCTGCTGGCCCAGTCCGAAGTCGGGTATATGAACCTGATGAAGCTGAACTCGTGCACCTATCTGCACCAAGACGGGTTATTGCCGCAGGTCACGCTGGACGATTTGCAGACCTACAATGAAGGGCTGATTTGCCTCAGTGGTGGCCCTGATGGCCCGATCGGCCGCCTGTTGCGTCAAGGCCAGCGCCCAAAGGCCGAGGCTTTGATGGACCGTTTGGCGGCGACTTATCCTGACCGCCTTTATGTCGAACTGCAGCGGCATCCTGATGCGGACGGCTTGCCCGAGGCAGAGCGATTGTCCGAACAAGGTTTTGTTGAAATGGCCTATGCCAAGGGGCTACCTTTGGTTGCCACCAACGATGTCTATTTCCCAAAGGCTGCTTTGTTCGAGGCCCATGATGCGTTGATGTGTATTGCGGATGGTGCCTATGTCGATCAGCAGGAGCCGCGTCGCCGCTTGACTCCGCAGCATTATTTCAAGTCACCGCGCGAGATGACCACGCTGTTTGCCGATCTCCCCGAGGCGATCGAGAATACCGTCGTGATTGCAAAGCGGTGTGGGTTCAAGGTGTACAAGCGTGATCCGATCCTGCCAAAGTTTGCCGACGACGAGGTGCAGGAGTTGCGCCGTCAAGCCAATGAGGGATTGCGAGCCCGCTTGGCCGTGATCCCGCATGCGGTGTCGCTGGAAGACTACCAAGCCCGGTTGGATTTCGAGCTGGATATCATCGAAGGCATGGGGTTCCCTGGCTACTTTTTGATCGTTGCCGATTTTATCAAGTATGCCAAAGACAACAAAATCCCCGTGGGTCCGGGCCGTGGATCCGGTGCGGGCAGTCTAGTGGCTTATGCGCTGTTGATTACTGACCTTGATCCGCTGCGCTATTCGCTGCTGTTCGAGCGGTTCTTGAACCCTGAACGTGTGTCGATGCCCGACTTTGATATCGATTTTTGCATGGATCGCCGTGAAGAGGTGATCCGCTACGTGCAAGATAAATACGGACGCGACAAGGTGGGTCAGATCATAACCTTTGGCGCGCTTTTGTCTAAAGCAGCCGTGCGCGATGTGGGCCGCGTTTTGCAGATGTCTTACGGACAGGTGGACCGCCTTTCCAAGATGATCCCTGTCGAGGGTGTCAAACCGGTGTCGATTGAAAAGGCATTGGCCGACGAGCCCCGTTTGCGTGAAGAGGCCAAGAACGATGAGGTGGTCGATCGTCTGCTGACTTATGCCCAGCAGGTTGAGGGGCTGTTGCGCAACGCATCGACCCACGCGGCGGGTGTCGTCATTGGTGACCGTCCGTTGGACGAATTAGTGCCGCTTTACCAAGATCCGCGGTCCGACATGCCTGCGACTCAATTCAACATGAAATGGGTGGAGCAAGCGGGGCTGGTCAAATTCGACTTTTTGGGGCTGAAAACCCTGACTGTTATTCAGAATGCTGTGGATTTGATCGTTAAATCTGGGCGGCCTTTGCACGTCAATGCGCAAGGCAACACACTATTCGAGCCACCAGCGGCGTTGTTGAACGATATTGGCACAATCCCACTGGATGATGAGGCGTCTTACAAGCTGTATGCCAGCGCCAAAACCGTGGCAGTGTTTCAGGTGGAATCCAGCGGCATGATGGACGCGCTTAAGCGCATGAAGCCGACCTGTATCGAGGATATTGTGGCCCTCGTGGCGCTTTACCGTCCTGGTCCGATGGAAAACATCCCGACCTATTGCGAGGTTAAGAACGGCGTCAAAGAGATTGAATCCGTCCACCCTTCGATTGATCATTTACTGGCCGAAACCCAAGGAATTATCGTTTACCAAGAACAGGTTATGCAGATTGCGCAAGTTATGGCAGGTTACTCGCTTGGCGGCGCTGATTTGCTACGCCGTGCGATGGGTAAAAAAATCGCCGAAGAAATGGCGAAGGAACGGCCCAAGTTTGAGAAAGGCGCCATGGAGAATGGCGTTGATAAAAAGAAGGCCTCTGAGGTTTTTGACCTTCTCGAAAAATTTGCGAACTACGGCTTTAACAAATCCCACGCGGCCGCTTATGCCGTTGTTAGCTATCAAACCGCTTGGCTAAAAGCGAACCACCCTGTCGAGTTTATGGCGGGGGTGATGGACTGCGATATTCACCTGACTGATAAGTTGGCGACCTATTTCCAAGAGGTGAAAAAGGGACTGGGGATCGCATATACGCCGCCCTGTGTGAACCGATCTCAGGCCACGTTTGATGTGAAGGATCAAAAGTTGGTGTATGCGCTGGGCGCGCTGAAAAACGTCGGTGCAGAAGCGATGAAGCTTATTGTGGACGGTCGCGCTGAAGAGCAATTCGTCACGCTTTTTGACTTTGCGCGGCGCGTTGATCTCAAACGTGTTGGTAAGCGGCCTTTGGAGATGCTCGCCCGTGCTGGTGCATTTGATGTGCTCGATCCCAACCGTAGACGTGTTTTGATGAGCCTTGATGCGCTGGTCAATTATTCGGCTGCGATTCATGATCAAAAGTCGTCCAATCAGGTCTCATTGTTTGGCGAAGCGGGCGATGACTTGCCCGAGCCACGCCTTGCTGGTGGCGATGACTGGTTGCCTGCTGAGCGCTTGGCCGAAGAGTTCAAGGCAATTGGGTTTTATCTGTCCGGCCACCCGTTGGACGACTATATGGCGGCGCTGAAACGCAAAGGCATTTTGACGTTGGACGAGGTGATTACAAAGGCTGAACGCGGTGCTTGCATTGTGAAAATGGCGGGCACAGTTTCGGGCCGCCAAGAGCGAAAGTCGGCACGCGGCAATCGCTTTGCATTCGCGCAACTGTCTGATCCGACGGGTCAATATGAGGTCACTCTGTTTTCGGATACCTTGGAAACCGCCCGTGATCATCTGGACACTGGCAGTCAGGTCGTGATTGCGTGCGAAGCCACGATGGAAGCGGATGTGCTAAAGTTATTGGGCCGCTCGGTATCACCGATTGATACGGCGGTTGCTGATGCGGGCAGTTCGGGTTTGCGTGTTTTCTTAGATAGTCCTGATGCGATTGGGTCGGTTGCCTCGATTTTAGAGAACGCCCAGCGTGACAAGGTGCGCGGCGGTCGTGGGCCCGTTTATTTTTGCTTGATGGACCCCGCCTTGCCCGGTGAGGTTGAAATCGATTTGGGGCAAGATTATCCAGTAAATCCACAAATTAAGGGCGCATTGCGTTCGCTTAGTGGCGTGATGGAAGTTGAAGAGGTTTGATCGGCGCAAAGTCGCACCCCTGACTTTTAGGTAAGTAGACGTAGACACCAAGTGGCGTTAGACCCTGTGAACTTAGAATGTAGGACCATTATGCGATGAACCGTAGTTTGCCTTTGATCTGTGTCGCTTTGTTGGCTGGCTGTGCGGCGAAACCTGTGCCTGAAATGCCGACGCTTGCGGACGTATCTCTGGCCGAGGACGCGGTTTCTTTGGCGATTGCCGAGGCCGTTGGTGGCGAGGCCAGCCCAGAGACCAGCAAAGGCATTCTTGGGCGGATGTTTGGCGCCAGAACACCACCTGCGCCCGTCGCCGTGGTTGCGGAAGGTGCCGAAGATATCACCACGCCAATTGATTTGGTGGATGTTGCGTCAGATGTGCCCTCAGTCGAGGTTGCGGCGCCCGCCCCGCAAGGGATGTTTGGTCGCCTGTTTGGCGGAACACGGCGGGCAACGCCGGTTGTTTCGGCTGGTGCTGCAACACCAGAAATAACGCCTGACGTCCTCGCACCTGCGCGAGCGGGATTTCTGAGCAACGTTTTCGCGCCGAAAGTGACGGCTGCCCGAACTGGACCTGATGCACAGGATGTCCCTGTCGGCACGCAGTTACCCTTTGGTCAAATCGCCCGAAACTGTGATGTTTCTGGTCGCGAATTGGGCACAAAGGTCGACGCAAATGCAGGGTATACTTTGTATGATACGATCCCGAATGCCACCGCCCAAAGAACCCATTATATTACGGGTTTCAAAGATAAATGTGCCCGTCAGTTCACGGCTGCAACATCTTTGATGGGGGATATCGGCACCCATGAGGTCGTTCGCTATTTACCGTCAAATGCAAAGCTGGCTTATAGTGAAACGGACAACGCTTACGAAACGGTAAAGGCCTCTTTTTGTCGCGCTAGCCGTGGACAGCCTTGTGGGGCTAAGCTGGACAGGTTCGCAAAAACCACGACGTTTATAACCGCCTACGAGCGGTTCGGGTCCAGCCCGTCATGGTCGAATATTTTACTGCATGATGGTCAAGTGATCGCGATTGGTTCTGCCTCGCGGTAGCTTACCAATGGGGCGGGCGTTGATCCGCAAGTGGCACTGATCCGCCTGCATCCATTTCGCGTCCGGCTTCGCGCTCCATCAGCATGGCCAACCTGCGCGTTGCTATGGCAAGCTCGCTTTCTTGCCGCGCGACGATGTCGGACAAGTCTTCGACGGTGCGGGTCAAATGAGCGATTTGTTCTTCAAGATGTGTGATGTCTGTCATGACGCTGTCATAGCACGCCATTATCTGCGCATGGAAGCCACATAACATCGCATTGCCCCGCTGGGCTTGGCGTTGTAAACGCGGGCGAGAGTTGACCTAATTTACGCGAGGCGATCATGGCCAAGGAAAAGAAACAACCCCGCCCAAAGGCGCAAACGCCAAAGGGTTTTCAGGACTATTTCGGAGCGCAGGTCGAAGCCCGCACCGAAATGTTGCGCAAGATCGCGGGTGTTTATCATCGCTATGGTTTTGATGCTTTGGAAACCTCGGCTGTCGAAACGGTTGAGGCCTTGGGCAAGTTTTTGCCCGATGTGGACCGTCCGAACGAGGGTGTTTTTGCATGGTTGGAAGAAGATAAGGATTGGCTGGCCCTGCGCTATGACCTGACCGCCCCGCTTGCCCGTGCTTATGCCCAACACCGCAACGATTTGCCAAACCCTTACCGCCGCTACGCGATGGGTCCTGTTTGGCGCAATGAAAAGCCGGGTCCGGGTCGTTTTCGCCAGTTTTATCAGTGTGATGCAGATACGGTTGGGGCGTCTTCTGTCGCTGCCGACGCCGAGATTTGCGCGATGCTGTCGGATACGCTTGAGGTCGTCGGCATCCCACGAGGCGACTACGTTGTGCGCGTCAATAACCGCAAGGTTTTGAACGGTGTTTTGGAGTGGGTGTTTTCTCGCAAAAACGAGATTGATAACCCGAGTAATTCAAAATTGCCACATCACCGTGTAGTGCAGAAAATGTATTCTGAAAATCCCGAGAATATCGAAACAAAGAAGTTAAATGTCCTACGCACAATCGATAAGTTCGATAAGGTTGGCGAAAGTGGCGTTCGCGAACTTCTTGGTCAAGGAAGGTTGGATTCTTCAGGCGCATTCATCGACGGCGTCGGCTTGAGTGATACCCAAGTCGAACCTGTGATCACATTTTTGACATCGAAAGGTGAGAACACCGCGGCCACCTTAGAAAATCTGCAAGTGGCTGTCGGAGATTCCGATATTGGCCAACAAGGCGTTGCAGAGTTAAGAGAGATGGCAGATATTTTTGATGAGTTGGGCTATGGCGCTGACCGTATCGTTATCGATCCATCCGTCGTTCGTGGCCTCGGTTACTACACTGGCCCCGTTTTCGAGGCTGAGTTGACGTTTGAAGTGCTCGACGACAAGGGGCGCCCGCGCAACTTTGGCTCCGTTGCTGGCGGTGGTCGCTATGATGATTTGGTCAAGCGGTTCACAGGCCAAGAGGTGCCAGCGACAGGTGTGTCTATCGGCGTTGACCGCTTGCTCGCGGCCTTGGATGCGAAGGGTCGTTTGGATACGACTGCGGCTGGCCCTGTGGTTGTGACCGTGATGGATCGCGATCAAATGGCTTATTATCAAGGGCTTGTGGCCGAGCTGCGCAACAACGGCATCCGTGCAGAAGTCTATTTGGGTAACCCTAAGAACTTTGGCAACCAACTTAAATACGCCGACAAACGCAACAGCCCGATCGCTGTGATTGTTGGTGGTGACGAGATGGCTGCGGATGTTGTTCAGATCAAGGACCTGATTCTGGGCGCGAAGATTGCCGAGAATGCAACGTTGGAAGAGTGGAAAGGTCGCCCGAGCCAATATGAGGTGCCGCGTGCCGAGCTAGTCGCGAAAGTACGCGAAATATTGAACGGGCAGGACGAATGACTACCGCAATCAAAGACGAAGCACTACGTCTGACGGACGCGTTTGTGGCGGCAGGTGCGATGCCTGTCGAGACAGATATCTTGTTGCCGGCCGACACGCTGCTTGACCTTTACGGAGAGGACGTGCGTGGCCGTGCCTATGTCACGACTGATCCGTTACGCGGCGAAATGATGCTGCGCCCTGATTTTACGCTACCGATTGTCCAGATGCATATGGTGAGCCGCGCTGACCCTGCGCGCTATACCTATGCGGGGCCCGTTTTTCGTAAACAAGAATATGACGAAACCCGCGCAAATGAATTTTTGCAGGTCGGGTTCGAGATATTTGACGGGAAAAAGCCGTGTGCGGCAGATGCAGATGTCTTTGCCGCAATCTCGGGCGCTTTGAAAGGGTTGCCGTTACGGGCCTCAACGGGCGACTTGGGTGTCTTGACTGCCGCGGTCCAAGGGTTGCGCACGACCGATGCATGCAAGGCCGCGCTGACCCGGCATATCTGGCGTCCACGCCGTTTTCGCGCATTGCTTGACCGCTTTGGTGGCCGCACGCCGCCGCCGCCAAGTCGCGTCGCATTGCTGGCCTCACAAGACCCCTTCGTCGATGCGGGTCCAGCGGTTGGCCTGCGGAGCCGCGAAGAGGTCGAGGCCCGATTGGACGTTTTGCGCGCTGATGCCGCAGCCGCGCCGATTTCATCCGAGGAACTGGCGTTGATCGACGGATTACTGAACGTGCGTGAAAAGTCGCCATATGCGTTAAGCGCCTTGCGCGACATCGCAGTCGATATGCCTGCGATTGGCCCTGCGGTGTCGACTTTGGATGCGCGTCTGGATGCGTTGACCAAGCGCGGTATTGATGTCGACACGTTGGATTTTGAAGCAAGCTATGGTCGCACGTCGTTGGAATATTACGACGGCTTTGTTTTTGGCTTTGCCGCGATTGATCGTCCTGACCTGCCGCCTGTTGCGACGGGCGGCCGGTATGACGCGTTGACGGCTGTCTTGGGGCAGGGGAGTGCCGTGCCTGCGGTTGGCGGTGTTGTACGCCCTGACCTATGTCTCGCGCTGAAAGGGGCTGCATGATGCTGAAACTTGGTGTGCCGTCTAAGGGGCGGTTGATGGAGAAGACGTTTTCTTGGTTCGGGGATCGCGGTGTAACGCTACGAAAGGCCGGATCAGAGCGCGAGTATTCCGGTGCCGTTGACGGTATTGAGGGTATTGAACTGGTCTTGCTTTCTGCGGGTGAAATTCCGCGTGAATTGGCCGCTGGCCGCATTCATTTGGGTGTGACAGGATCTGATCTGGTGCGCGAAAAGCTGGCGAACTGGGATGTGCGCGTGACCGAGGTCGCTTTGATGGGTTTTGGGGGGGCAGATTTGATCATCGCCGTGCCGCAAAGCTGGGTCGACGTGGATACGTTGGACGACCTTGATGCGGCAGCCGCCGCATTTCGTGCAAAACACGGGTTTCGGATGCGGATCGCAACGAAATACCACCGACTCGTGCGCGAGTTTCTGCGTGAAAACGGTGTCGCGGATTATCAGCTCGTGGATAGCCAGGGTGCCACGGAGGGGGTCGTCAAAAACGAGACCGCCGAAGCGATTGCGGACATCACATCGACAGGTGAGACTCTGCGTGCGAACGGTCTGAAAATTATCAGTGATGGTTTAATACACCCGTCGCAAGCGACTTTGTTTTGCGGTCGTAAAGCAGACTGGAATGATTCCCAGCGCGCTACATTTAAAGCGCTACAATCGCGGTTGGGTGTTTAACGCACCCCGATTGCGGACAGGGCTTTTGACAATTCCGGTGGCAAGTAATCTTCTGCTTGCGCGCTGTCGGATAGGTCTTGAGGCGCGTCATCGACGGCTAAATAGCGCCAGCCTTGGAAGGCGCGTTTTGGGGTCGCGGCAACGCGGATCAGTTGCGGGTCGCTGACAATCGCGCAACGCCGAATACCGTCTGCACCGATCCGCTCGTCCAAGCGCACGATCCGTTGCCTGCACTGGATCACACCTTTAATGACCCAAAAAATCGACCCGCCGTTCAATATTTCGGCCTCGCGTTTTGGCCACATGCGGGTTACGTGCTGCGGGTAGCCGTCAGGTGTTTGCACCTGTTTTAACGCCTGCCAAGCTGCAAGACCTGTCATGTCTTCTGTTCCGACAGATAGTTTAAGAACGTGAACTGTTGCCATGTGATCCTCTTCTAACCCTCGCAAGGTAGGCCATGTGGCGGGCATATCAACGCCCTTCGGTAAATTCAATATATATGTTAAAAATTGATTTACGCCACCACATATAGTGGTTACATCGGTGTTTGAAGAGAGTCGCAGGTTTTGTGACTTCCTGCGTTTCCGAATCTCTGCGGCCCCGCTATGATGCCGCGTCTGTATCTCATTAGAACAAAGAAGGCCTGCCAATGACCCGTTTTGCCGCCCCTATCGCCGAACAAATTTGGGATATGAAGTATCGCTTTAAGCATGCGGATGGCACCCCAATTGACGATACGGTGGAGCAGACTTGGGAACGGATTGCAGGCGCTTTGGCCGAAGCCGAGACCGACCCAAAATCATGGGCGCCTAAGTTCTATAGCGCCTTGGAGGATTTCAAATATCTGCCCGCTGGCCGTATCACCGCAGGCGCGGGCACGGCCCGTCAGGTGACGCTGTTCAATTGCTTTGTGATGGGCACTGTTCCAGACAGCATGGGCGGCATCTTCGATATGCTCAAAGAGGCAGCCCTGACGATGCAGCAGGGTGGCGGCATCGGGTATGACTTCTCGACCATTCGTCCGAAAGGCGCGTCGGTTTTGGGCGTTGCAGCAGATGCCTCTGGCCC
Source organism: Loktanella sp. (assembly GCA_024686085.1). Classification (GTDB taxonomy): domain Bacteria; phylum Pseudomonadota; class Alphaproteobacteria; order Rhodobacterales; family Rhodobacteraceae; genus Yoonia. The sequence goes on along the minus strand of JAIBDT010000014.1, from coordinate 3,582 downwards.
GCTTTCGTTCATGGATGTGTGGGATGCAATGTGCCGCACGATCATGTCGGCTGGCTCGCGCCGTGGTGCGATGATGGCGACGATGCGCTGCGATCACCCTGATGTTGAAGATTTCATTACTGCAAAATCGGACCCCGCCCGTCTGCGCATGTTCAACATGTCTGTGCTGATTACTGATCCATTTATGGAAGCGGTGAAGGCAGATAAAGCGTGGGATTTGGTGTTCAAAGGTGAAGTTTACCGCACCGTACAAGCACGCGAGTTGTGGGATGCGATTATGACTGGCACGTATAATTACGCCGAGCCGGGTGTGATTTTCATTGACCGTATCAACCAGTCGAACAACCTGAACTATTGCGAGACCATCGCTGCGACGAACCCTTGTGGCGAGCAGCCGCTGCCGCCCTATGGCGCGTGTTTGCTCGGCTCTATCAATATGGCACGCCTTGTTACCGAGCCATTTGAAGCGGGTGCGCGGCTGGATATTCCAGCGATGGCCGAATTGGTCGCGACTGCCGTGCGCATGATGGATAACGTTGTTGATACGTCCCTGTTCCCGCTAGAAGCGCAGCGCGCTGAAGCGCAAGCAAAGCGTCGTATTGGCCTTGGTGTCACTGGGCTGGCTGATGCGTTGCTGATGGTTGGCCTGCGGTATGGATCAGAGGAAGCGGCCGAACAGACCGACAAATGGATGCATGCGATTGCACGCGCCGCCTATTTGGCCTCAGTGGAACTCGCAAAAGAAAAGGGAGCGTTCCCGTTATTTGATGCCGAGAAATATCTGGCGTCTGGAACGATGCAAAACATGGACGCGGACGTCTGTGACGCGATCCGCAAGCATGGTATCCGCAACGCTTTGCTGACCTCGATTGCGCCAACCGGCACGATCTCGCTTTATGCGGGCAACGTGTCGTCGGGGATCGAGCCGGTGTTTGCTTATGCTTACACGCGCAAGGTTTTACAAAAGGACGGATCGCGGACAGAAGAAGAAGTCGTCGATTATGCCGTGCAGATGTGGCGTGACCTGAAGGGCGATACGCCTTTGCCTGACTACTTTGTCAACGCGCAGACGCTGGCCCCGCTAGATCATGTGCGGATGCAGGCCGCAGCCCAGAAATGGATCGACAGTTCGATTTCCAAGACGATCAACTGCCCAGAAGACATCAGCTTTGACGATTTTAAAGAGGTTTACATGGCCGCTTGGGATCAAGGCTGTAAGGGGTGCACGACTTACCGCCCAAACGATGTGACGGGGTCTGTTTTATCGGTGTCCGAGGATAAGACGCCCGCGGAAGAGCCCGCACAATTGCACGTCGATAGTGACGGTGCCGAAGTTGTTTACATGTCCGAGCCACTGGATCGCCCAACCGAGTTGGACGGCGCGACCTATAAGTTAAAGTGGCCGGACTCAGAGCACGCGATTTACATCACTGTGAATGATGTGGTCATCGCGGGTCATCGTCGTCCGTTTGAGGTGTTTATTAACTCCAAGAATATGGAACACTTTGCGTGGACGGTTGCGCTGACACGGATGATTAGCGCAGTGTTCCGCCGTGGTGGTGATGTGTCGTTTGTCGTTGAAGAACTGAAAGCGGTGTTTGACCCACGCGGTGGCGCTTGGATGCAGGGCAAGTATGTGCCGTCCATATTGGCGGCGATTGGTGGCGTGATTGAAAAACATATGGTTGCGACCGGGTTTTTGGCAGGCGAGGGCATGGGACTGAAGTCCGATCCGCAAGCAGATGTCGTTGCTATTGGTGGTAAACCAAAGGGCAAGGCCTGCTCGTCTTGTGGTGACTATTCCTTGCGCATGGTCGAAGGGTGTATGACTTGTGGCTCCTGCGGTTATTCTAAATGTTCTTAACCATCCAATAATGCTGTCAGTCATGATGTGAAATGACCCATAGGTTGCCCATTTCGTTCTAACTTGGATCCATTATCTACACATAGGTTGTACATTGAGCGGCTTCACAACGATATTTTCGGAGTGAGGCCGTTTCGATTCTCAGTGTGTAATTTGTTAGTTTTTTGCCCGCAGAGATCTTATTGCTATGTCTCTAGAGGCGATCAGATTGTATTGCGATTGTAGAATTTTATACTTTAAAATAATGTTCTATATTTTTTCGCCTCGCGGAACAGCCTTGATGACCGCTTCAAAGAAGTGTTCCGCCGGAACATCAAGAGCCCGTGCAATGATTACCAATTCTGGCACATCAATACGTCGCTGACCTGACTCAATCCGCGCAACGAAGGACTGATGGCACCTCAACCGTTCAGCCAAGGCTGCTTGAGAGAGATTCTGTGACTTACGGGCTAAAATTAGCGCTTCAATGAGCGCCAAATGCCCGTCTGTGCGAAGTGTTTTGGTCAATTGAGTGTCCGTAAGTTGCCTCGGACACTTCCAGTAATCTCATTTTCAGATTATCTAAAAAATAGATTAAACATATAAGATGGATGATGATGCCAAATATACATACTCCCCAAGCAGACTCGTTTTGGACTTTAAGTGCTTCATATGACTTTCTAGGTTTGACCGTCATGGATAGCTTTTGGGGGGCGTTACAATGACAAGTGTGAATGTCGGCGGATGCTCAGAGTCTGCTGGCGCCATCCTTTTAAAGTTTGAACCAGTTCTGGCGTTAACGTCCGCTGCCGCACAGACAACGTCAAATTTCCGACCATTGAAGTTACACGAGCAACAGCAGGCTTGGGATGTCCTTACAGCCGTTCTGCCGACGGTCCTTAAACAGTGTGCTGGCATTTCAGCGCACCCCGATAATGGAAAAAATCGGTTTTCCGAGCGGCTTTGGGACTTCTTAAATGGCCGGGAAATTTGCATTTCTATGAACAACTGTGGTGGCTTCAACCTAAGCATAAACTCTGAGAAAGTGCAGTGGATTGAAACTCAACTGCCGTTGGAATTACTTCTGCTTAAGTTCCTAGCGCTTGACTACACGCCAATGGAGTTTCGGGAACTTATAGGTTGAGCAAACCGAAAGAAAACTATGAGAATATCGGACACGCACCACGCGCATGTTGAACACAACAATATCATTATATTTTGTAAGGCCCCTTCGGATCAAGCTTGCAGATGGGTGCTTCAACCTGTGAAAACATGCGAGAAGTCGTTGGATCGGAAGGCGAGACTTGGATTCTGGCTGCCTTCGCTTTGGCAAGCTTTTTTGGGCCTTAGGAATGACCGTCAAGAGTAATATAAGGACAACTCAAATGAAGGCACGATTTACGGACGAACAGATTATTGCGATGATCAAGGAACAGGAATCTGGCGAGAAGACTGCTGATGTATGTCGGTGGCACGGGATCAGTTCAGCGACGTTTTACAAATACAAATCGAAGTATGGCGGGATGGAACCTTCTGACGCGAAGCGGCTGAGAGCTTTGGAAGACGAGAACGGTAAGCTGAAGAAGCTGCTGGCCGAGCAGATGCTGGACAACGCTATGTTGCGAGACATCAATTCAAAAAAATGGTGACGCCTGCTGTGAGGCGGGAAGCGGTGGTTCATTTGTGCAAAGCGCACGGTGTGAGCCAGCGGCGGGCGTGTGATGTGCTGCAGATTGATC